>NZ_CP015578.1:0-600000 GCF_002139935.1 Campylobacter lanienae NCTC 13004
TTGCTAGGTATAAAGGCGCTTGAAATTTTGAGCCAAGAGATATCAAAAAGTGAGATGGATAACTACATTTCACAGATTAAATTTAGCGAAAAAGGCTCAAATTCTCAAAGGGTAGTTTTCATCGCTCCTAATGAACTTATAGCCAAATTTATACAGACAAAATACGCAACTAAATTAGCAAATATCTATGAAGTACATACCGGCTTAAAGCCTCAAATTTTAATCACCACACAAAAAGCAGATCTAAATCTCAAATTAAAAGAGGTAAATGTCAAAGAGATAAAGAGCCAAAGCTCACTACTCAATCCTAGTTATACATTTGATAACTTTGTTGTTGGGGATTCTAATCAATTTGCTTTCATCAGCTCCAAGCAAGTAGCTGCCAATCCTGGTAAAGCCTACAATCCGCTATTTATCTATGGTCCAACCGGTCTTGGCAAAACCCATCTTTTACAATCAATTGGTAATGAGTGCTTAGAACATGGCAAAACGGTTATTTGTATCACAAGCGAGCAATTCACTAGCGATTTTATTAGAAATTTAGAAAATCGCACAATGAATAAATTTAAAGAAAAATATCGAAGTTGCGATGTTTTATTAATCGATGATGTTCAGTTTTTTCATAAATCAGAAAAAACTCAAGAGGAGTTTTTCCATACTTTCAATGAAATTCACGCCAAAAAAGGTCAAATCGTAATGACCTCTGACAAACCGCCAAAAATGCTAAAAGGCTTTGAAGAGAGATTAAAAAGCCGTTTTGAGTGGGGGCTTATGGCTGATATCACACCACCAGAGCTTGATACCAAAATTAGAATTATCAAAACAAAATGCGAATTTGACAAAATAGAATTAAGCGATGATATAATAGAGTATATCGCTTCAAATATGGGTGATAACATTAGAGAGATAGAGAGTGCGATAATCAATATAAACGCCTTTGCCAACATAATGCGTCAAAATATCACACTTGAATTTGCCAAAAATGTAATAAAAGATCAGATAAAAGAGAAAAAAGAAGCCATAAATTTAGAAGATATAATCAAATATGTATCTCATGAGATGAATATAAAACCAAGTGATATAAAAAGCAAAAACCGCACAAAAAATATTGTAGAAGCTAGGAGAATTTGTATCTATCTAGCAAAAACTTTAACCCCAAATTCAATGCCACAACTAGCATCGCATTTTGGGTTAAAAGACCATAGCGCAGTAAGCCATAATATCAAAAAAATCAATAATTTAATAGAAAGTGATAGCTACTTTAAAGCTAGATTAGAAGAGTTAAAAAACAAAATATTATCAAAGGAATAGTGAATATGTGTGAAAATTATCTTCTGAGTTATTCAACAAAATTTAGGCGAATTTACGGCGTTTTGTGTAGTTATTCACAAAATCAACAAACTAACTAAAAATAAAAAATTAAATTTAAAAATAAAGGCAAAAAATGAAAGTTCTAATCAAAAAAAATATCTTAGAAACAATAATAATCAACACAAGCTCATATCTTGATAAAAAAGATCTAAGCTCCATAACATCACATATATTTATAAATGCCAAGGATTCAACTCTAACAATCAAAGCCACAGATAATGAAATTGGCTTAAGCTATAAATCACAAAATGTAAATATAGTAGATGAAGGTATAGCTACAGCAAATGGTAAAAAACTTCTTGATATCATAAAAAGCCTTAAAGATGGTGAAGTTATCTTAGAAACAATCCAAAATCACCTATATATAAAACAAAATAACTCAAAATATCGCCTACCTATGCAAAAAGCCGATGATTTCCCAGATTTCCCAACAATAGAAAATAAAAAAAGATTTAATATAAACGCAGCTAACCTAAGCAAAAGCCTTAAAAAAATCACAAATTCAATAGAAAATACAAATTCAAAAATAGAATTAACAGGTGCTTTAATCGATATAAAAAATAATAGTATAAATTTAGTTGGTACTGACACTAAAAGACTTAGCGTTTATACACTTGAAATAGACTCACAGAGCGAACCATTTAGCATAATAATCCCTAAAAAAGCTATAGTAGAAATCCAAAAAATATTCTATGAAAATATAGAAATTTACTATGATGAAAATATATTTATAGCAATTAGTCAAAATTTTGAATTTTTCACAAAACTGATAAATGGTCGCTATCCAGACTATGAAAGAGTAATCCCAAAAGAGAGTAAAATCAATATAAATTTAAATCGTGAAAAGATGATAGAAGGTATCAAAACAATCTCAATGCTATCTGAAATTATAAAAATCACAATAAATAAAGAAAACATAACATTTGAGAGTATAAATAACGATAATAGCGAAGCAAAAACAGTAATTGAGCAAAATTTTGATATAGAAGACAACATTATATTAGGTGTGAAAAATAGATTTATTCTTGATTTCTTATCAAGCATTGAAGATAGTGAATTTACCTTATCATATAATGATGTAGGACTTCCATTTGTGCTTAGTTGTGAAGAGTTAAAAACAGTTATAATGCCTATAAATATTTAAGGATTAAAATGGAAAATTTAGAACAAAAAAAATACGCCGCTGGAAGTATCAAGGTTTTAAAAGGTCTTGAAGCTGTAAGAACACGCCCTGGAATGTATATAGGTGATACAAATATAAATGGCCTTCACCATATGATCTATGAAGTAGTAGATAACTCCATAGATGAGTCAATGGCAGGATATTGTGATACTATCGATATTGAGCTTACAAATGAAGGTTCAGCTATAATCACAGATAATGGTAGGGGAATTCCAGTAGATATCCATCCAACTGAGAATATTTCAGCTGCTACTGTGGTTTTAACCGTGCTTCATGCGGGTGGTAAATTTGATAAAGATACATATAAAGTATCAGGCGGACTTCATGGGGTTGGGGTTTCTGTTGTTAATGCATTATCTAAAAAATTGGTTTTAAATATAAAAAGAGATGGAAAACTTCATCGCCAAGAATTTGCCGAAGGCATACCACAAAGTGATTTAGAAGTTATCAAAACTACTAACAAAACTGGAACTAGCATAGAGTTTTGGCCTGATGATACTATCTTTGAAATAACTAAATTTGATAGAGAAATTTTAACTAAAAGATTTAAAGAGTTAGCCTATTTAAATCCTAAAATAACTATAAATTTCAAAGATCAAAGAGATGGATTTAAAGAGAGTTATCACTTTGAAGGTGGGCTTGAGAGCTTTGTAACTGATATGAATAAAAGCAACCCAGTAAGCAAAGCTGTGAGTTTTAGCGGTGGCGAAGAAGATGTTATAGTCGATTTTGCTCTACTTTATAATGAGACATATAGTGAGAATTTACTAAGCTTTGTAAATAATATCAAAACCCCTGATGGTGGGACTCACGAAGCTGGATTTAGAGCGGGGCTTACTAGAGCTATTACAAATTATATAACAGCAAACGCTAATGCTCGTGAAAAAGATACCAAAATCACTGGAGATGATATAAGAGAGGGCCTTATAGCTGTTGTAAGTGTCAAAGTCCCAGAACCACAATTTGAGGGCCAAACCAAAGGCAAACTCGGCTCAAGCTATGTCAAACCAATAGTCCAAAAGATAACTTTTGAAGTGCTTTGTAAATATTTTGAAGAAAATCCAAACGAAGCAAAAGCTATCATGAATAAAGCTCTTTTAGCAGCTCGTGGTAGAGAAGCGGCCAAAAAAGCTAGAGATTTAACACGCAAAAAAGATAATTTAAATAGCGTTGGGACACTGCCTGGTAAATTAGCCGATTGTCAAAGCAAAGACCCAAGTGAGAGTGAAATTTATCTTGTTGAGGGTGATTCTGCTGGTGGTTCAGCAAAGCAAGGCAGAGATAGGGTATTTCAAGCTATTTTGCCACTTCGTGGTAAAATTTTAAATGTAGAAAAGAGCAGACTTGATAAAATTTTAAAATCTGAAGAGATAAAAAATATGATAACCGCATTTGGTTGTGGTATTGGGGATGAGTTTGATGCTAGTAAATTAAGATATCATAAAATCATTATTATGACAGATGCTGATGTCGATGGGAGCCATATTCAGACTCTACTTCTTACATTTTTCTTTAGATTTCTTACGCCAATTATAGAAAATGGAAATGTCTATTTAGCCCAGCCACCACTTTATAGATACAAAAAAGGCAAAAAAGAAATTTATCTAAAAGATGAAAAAGCCTTAAATGAATTCTTAATAGAAACAGGAATTGAAAATGAAGATTTTGAAGGTATCGGCAATAATGATTTGATCGATTATTTAAAGTTAATTAGCGCTTATAGAAGTGTTTTAAATGAGCTTAAAAAGCGTTTTAATCTATTAAGTGCAATTAGATATATGATAGAAAATCCAGATATCATCGGCAAAGATTTTAAAGAGTTATTTGAGATTATAAAAACAGAGCTTGAAACTCAAAATTATAATATCTTAAATTCATATGTCAATGAAGATGAGATTAGAATTTATGTCCAAACTCCAAATGGCCTTGAAGAGTTGATTATCAATGATACTTTATTTGTTAATCCTTTATATATTGAGGCTGTCCATATATATTCTAAGATGAGAGAGCGTGATATTGACCTTAATGGCGATCCATTGGAAGTATTAGAAAATATAGAAAAAAATGCTAAAAAAGGTGCTTATATCCAGCGTTATAAAGGTCTAGGTGAGATGAATCCAGATCAATTATGGGAAACTACCATGAATCCAGAAAATCGCCGTTTGTTAAAGATAGATGTCAAAGATATGCAAAGCGCTAGTGATGTATTTGAGCTATTTATGGGTGATGAGGTTGAGCCAAGAAGAGAGTATATCCAAGCTCACGCTAAAGATGTTAAGCACTTAGATGTTTAAGGATAGATATGGAAAATTTAAAATATGGTGAAAAGATTATAGCTGAATTTGATATAGATAAAGATTTTGAAATATGGCCAAATAGTGCTAATAAAGATTATGCGATCAAAATCACTCTACCAGAGTTTGCTTGCTTTTGTCCAAGGAGTGGCTATCCCGATTTTGCTACAATTTATCTAACATATGTCCCTGATAAATTTGTAGTAGAGTTAAAGGCTCTAAAATTATATATAAATAGCTTTTTAAATCGCCATATAAGTCATGAATCTAGTATAAATGAAATTTACGATACTCTAGATAATAAGCTAAAACCAAAATATCTAAGAGTTGTTGGTGATTTTAATCCAAGGGGCAATGTCCATACGATTATAGAAGTTGATAGCAATATGATAAAAGAGCAAAAATACGATACAAGCTCTATAGTATTTGAAAATACTAGGAAATTTAACTAATGATAAATCCAAAACTTATTGAACATATTTTCAAAGCGGCCAATATATCAAGGTGGAATGACTATCCTAAGATGGTTGAGCTATCAGAGCTAGACAAACAAGCTCATAAATTTATAATAGCATATTTCATCGCAAAGCTTGAAAATGATGTAGATATGCGTTATATAATAGAAGGTGGGGTTTTTGAGTTTTTAAGTAGAGTTGTGGTAACTGATATTCGCCCAGATGTCTTTCACCATATCCAAAAGACCAAAGCTAATGAGATAAATAACTGGGTTTTGACAAATTTAGAACCATTAATAGAAGATATCGAAGATGGTAAATTTTTAGATAGATTTAAGAGTTATTTAGAAGACAAAGGCCACAAAAAAGAGAGATTAATTTTAAAAGCCGCTAGTTATCTAGCTACTAAGTGGGAATTTAGCATTGTATATCAAACTAGTAAATTTTTAAATGATATCGATGAATTAAAGCAAAAAGTAGATGAAGAGCTAGAAGATTATTATGAATTAATCGGCGTTAGAAAGATCGCTATGAATCAAAAATTAGCTCGCATAGTTGATTTAAGCGGAAGATTAAGATTTCAAAAGCGTTGGGCTCAGACGAACCGCATTCCAGAAACAGCAGTTTTAGGTCATATGCTAGTTGTAGCTATATTTGGCTATTTTTATTCAATCAAAGTTGGAGCAAATTCAAAACGATTAGAAAATAACTTTTATTGCGCTTTGTTTCATGATCTACCTGAGAGCCTAACTCGTGATATTATAAGCCCTGTTAAATATGGTATTGATGGGCTAAATGAGATAATTAGCGATTATGAGATGAGATTAATCGAAGATAAAATTTTGCCATATATCCCACAAAGTTTTAGAGATGAATTTAGCTATATTTTAGGCGTTAGAAGTGATGATGGGGTCTTTAAAAAAGATGAATTTGAAAATAGAATTTGTCGCACAACTCCACAACCATATCACGGAAGTATGAGTAATGTTAATGATGATGAGTATAATAGCATTGATGGCAAGGCTTTGAAATATTGCGATAGATTAGCTGCTTTTGTCGAGGCTGGACTCTCTATAAGCTATGGTGTTAAAAGCAAGGATTTAGTAAGAGGATTTCAAAATATAAGAGCTAAATTCAAAAAAAGCCCAAAAATTGAAGGTGTGGATTTTGATAAAATTTGTAGAGATTTTATGAAAGATTTAGATATAGAAAACCTCTCCCCAGATGACTGCGGCACACACCTATAAAAAGTGCTCTGCTATGTTCCCATCCTGAAGCGGTGCTTTTTAAAAGCATTGCACAGGTCTAAGGAAAGGCGGATGAAATTATATCTATATTTTACTTAAAATAGGATTATGATGAGTTATAAATTACATTTTTTATCTATTTTTCGTGAGCTTTTTGTTCCGCATTATCGATCACTAGAGTTTAGAGCCAAGATTTTTACCGCTATGTTAATTGCTAAAAATAGTATTTTAGATAGTGATTATCAAGAGGTTGAAGAGATAGCAAAAGATATATACAAAGATGATAAAAAGCGAATTCACATCCTAGTCCAAACGGTTAAAGAGTATGTAGAAAAGGCTACTCAAGCTTCTAAATTGAATTTAGATTTATTACTAAAAGATATAGATTATGAATTAAAAATGATAAAAAGATATGTCAAAAAGATTGATTTTGAGCATCTTAGAAGATTGATGATTAATAGCGATGAGATGGATGCTATCTTCCAACAGCAAGTTTATGAGTTTTTTTTAAACGAAGTTAGAATTTACTCTCATAGCTAATAATCTAAAATTTAATTTTTAAATTTATAACTTAAATCTATCTCCAATTCTAATCTTGCCATCATACTCAAATTCCCGAATTTCTAGCGCTTTATCAGCACATTTAACCCAAAATCCATCTTTATTAACTCCCACTACAGCGCCATTTATACACTTATAACTCGGTGCATTTAGGTGATAAATTGCTTTGATTATTTTCATCTCTTTACCATTTAATATAGCTCTAGCTAATGGCCCTGGATGAGTGATGGCACGGATGAAATTAAATATATCACGACTATTTTGGTTCCAATCAATCATCTCATCTCCAATTTTTCTTTGAGTACAATAAAAGCCGTATTTATCAATATTTGATTGTTTAATAGGCTCAAAATTTCGCTCTAAAATCATCTTTAAAGCATCATACAAAACATACCCACACTCACTATAAGCCTTTTGTAATAGCGTAGAGTAATCATCACTATCGCTAATTTCATAGTGCTTTTGTAAGATTATATCGCCAGTATCAATCCCCTCATCAATATAATGAGCTGTAATCCCAAAGCTCTTTTCATCATTTATCAAAGCCCAGTTAAGGATATTTCGCCCACGATAAAATGGCAAGGCACCAGCGTGACAGTTGATCGCACCAAGCGGAGCTAAATCAATGATTTGGCGTTTAAAAATTTGATCAAATGACATAGAAACTAAGATATCGCATTTAAATTTAACAATCTTAGCGATAAATTCAGCCGAATTTATATCACTATGAGAGAAAATCTCAATCCCATAATCTTTTGCGAATTTGGCTAGAATTTCATCATTTGAGTTATTTCTAACACAGATGAAAGCGATTTTCATATTTGGATCTTTAGTGATTATTTTAAACGCATTATGTGACCAAATTCCATCAGCAAAATAGCCAATTTTTAAGCTTGTATTAAGGCTTGTACCCCCCCCTAAATTCATTATATACCTCCAAAAATTAATCTATAAAATCTCTAAGCATTTTAATCTCATCAGCCCAAATACTTTCATCAATAGTTTCTAAAATCAATGGAATTTCATCGATTTTAGGATCATTCATGATAGATTTAAAAGCCTGCTTGCCAATCATCCCCACTCCCAAGCTATCGTGGCGATCTTTGCGTGAGCCAAGGGCACCTTTGCTATCATTGATATGCATTCCGCTAAGGTATTTATACCCAACTATCTTATCAAATTCGCTCATAGTTTTAGCATAGCTCTCATCATCTCTAATATCATAACCACTAGCAAATAGATGGCAAGTATCGATACACACGCCTACACGACTGCTATCTTTGCTCATAGCGATCAATGCTGCTAGATGCTCAAATTTATATCCTAGATTGCTACCTTGACCGGCGGTATTTTCGATAACTAGCTTGATATTTGATGAGTTTTGAAGTAGAGCATTCATCTGTTGTGCTATTAGCTCCAAGCACTCATCTTCGCTTATTTGCTTTAGATGTGAGCCTGGATGAAAGTTAATAAGCTCAATCCCTAAGGCTTCGCACCTTTTAATCTCATCTAAAAATGAGTCAAAACTCTTAGCCCTAGCTTGTGGATCTGGATGACCTAAATTTACCAAATAGCTATTATGAGCTAGGATATGCTCTGGCTTTATGTTGGCTTTATTTAAATTTAATTTAAACTCATCAATATCTTTTTGGCTTAGGGGTTTTGCGCTCCATTGTCTTTGATTTTTAACAAATAAAGCGAAGGCGTCCGCTGCGATATTTTGGGCATTTAGTGGGGCATTTGCCACACCTCCACTAGCACTTACATGGGCTCCGATTCTTTTCATTTTAACTCTCTTATTATGATTTTAACTCTATTTTGATTATCGATAAATTTAACTAAATCATCACAAACTTCATATTTTATCATTTTATTAGCTATATTTTGCTCAAATCCGCAATTAGTTTTTTGAAAATTTGCCCCATCATAGATTGGAATTTTAGATATGATATTATCTAAGATCTCATCATAGTGAGCTGATCTTAGATATTTTATATTAAAGCTTTGATAATCACTACAAACCCCATTAATACAGATATTTTCAGCTAGTTTTAAATTTAAAACTAACACCCCGCTAT
Organism: Campylobacter lanienae NCTC 13004; assembly: GCF_002139935.1. NCBI lineage: Bacteria > Pseudomonadati > Campylobacterota > Epsilonproteobacteria > Campylobacterales > Campylobacteraceae > Campylobacter > Campylobacter lanienae. The sequence continues at coordinate 9,190 of NZ_CP015578.1, forward strand.
TGTAGATTTGAATTTGAGTTTGATTGGTATATTTATGTATAAATCCAGCATCGCTAATACGCAAATTAGGAGTAATAAAGCTAAATAAAACGCTATTTGAGTATTTTGGTTGATGAGTACATCCAGTAAAAATAGTGATAAACATGGCTAAAATTATAAAGTTAAATTTAGTTTTATTCAAATGCAAACCTTTTTAAATTTGAGAAATTATATATAGATTTTGTAAATTTTTGATATATTTAAGTGGTATTTAAGTAATGTTTTTATATAATTCCACTCACGCAACCGCAGTGGCCCCTTCGTCTAGCGGTTAGGACATCGCCCTTTCACGGCGGTAACACGAGTTCGAGTCTCGTAGGGGTCACCACCTTCTATCATTTTATCCACTTTGTTTATTATTCTTTAATTTATTTATCTCTATTAATTTTTGTCATAAATTTATGTTATTTTAATTCTTTAAATTAAGCCAAATTTTACTATAATAAAATCCAAAAATGCCGATATAAAGCTAAATTTAAAAGGAAAAATATGCAAAATGGTAACAAAAAAGATATTCATGAGATAAAAAACGATATTTCAAAAAAAGATGAGCGAGATCTAACAGAAGATGAGAGAAAATTTAAAGAGTTAGATTCTAAAATCGCTGATAAGATCAAAAATGATGAAGAGATAACCACTCTTGATAAGAACATAACTGCTATGATGCCTTATGCTATCGATACTTCGCTTACGCTATTTGGTTTAGAGGAGAATAAAAAATTTGGCGTTTATATGGGCAAAGACCCGCTAGATCTAAATATCATAAATCTTGAAACCAAAGAGTATTTATACGAAAGCCCAGCTAAAGATGTTGAGAAAAAGATTATAGAATTCGAAGAAGAGCACGCCAGACATAGGGCGCTTTTTATCTATGGAATTGGCAATGGGGTGTTTTTAAAATCAATCTTAGCAAACCCAACGCATAAAAAGATATTTGTCTTTGAGCCTGAGATTGAAATTTTATATGCTGCGCTTAGTTTGATTGACTTTTCTAGGGATATTTTTAATGATAGGCTTGTTATCTTAGATTCTCATAAGGTTACATTTTTACAATTTTATATTATTTGTAAAATGCCAGATGTATTTCATAGTTTTAGACTATATAATATGCATATTATCGATGACTATTACAATGATGAAAAGTATCAAGAAAATATCTTAGAATTAAACAAAACAATGCAAAAAGCAATCGTCCAAACCCTATATGAACGAGGCAATGACTCTAGAGATTGTCTTTTGGGTATGATCCAAACCACTCAGCACCTTCCAGATGTATTTGGCGCTATACCACTTAGAGATATTATCAATAAACGAAAAGGCAAGATAGATTCAGCCGTAATAGTATCAACTGGCCCATCGCTCAATAAGCAGTTGCCAATACTCAAAAAACTCGCTCCATACACAGTAGTTGTAGCTGTTGATGCGAGTTATCCTATTTTAAAAGAGCATGGGATTAAGCCTGATTATGTAACATCTATAGAGAGAATTCCACCGACTCCGGACTTTTTCAAACCTGCTAGAACTAAATTTGATGATGGAATTATATTTGTTGTGGCTTCTCTTACGCATCATGAATCAGTTGAGAATTTACATGATAAAGATGTTTGTTATGCTTTAAGACCGCTAAATTATGAGATGAGCTTTAAAGATTTTAAATTTGGCTATATCGGTGGCGGACAGAGCGCTGCTCATATGGCGTGGAATGTCGCTCAAGCGTTAAATTGTAAAGATGTAATGCTAATAGGCCAAGACTTAGCTTATGGCGAAGATGGCACTAGCCACTCTAAAGGGCATATATTTAAAGAGACTGAAATTCCCGTAGAAGAGATACCTATAATGACGCAAAAATACGGCGGTAAAGGCGAAATTCAAACTACATTTATATGGAATTTATTTAGACAATATTTCGAGCATAATATCGCAATGCTTCAAAGAAGTGATCCAAACTATAAGCTCTATAACTGCACCGAAGGTGGAGCAAGAATAGAAGGAACAACTGAAATTCCATTTAAAGAGATGGCCGATAAGATTATCGCTAAGGGCAAAAAAAAGAGCTTCAAGCCAATTTCACCAATTAGCAAAGAAAAGCAAGAACAACACCTAAAAAAAGCGATCAAAAATATAACTGGAATTTTCAAAACTGGTAATAGAATCCAAAAAAAATGCGAAAAGCTATATCTTAAAATCGCCAAAGAGATAGAGAGAGCTAAAAAATTAAAAGAGCAAAATAAACAAGATAAAATCAATTATGATAAGCTTCAAAAGTTATCATTTGAGATTGATAAGTTAAAAGAGTATGTCTTTAAAGATAGGGTATTTATGTCTTCATTTTATGGGATTTGCGGAGCGATGCTAAATAGCCAAGAGCTCGAACTTGCTGTTATTTCCGCTCGTAGAGCTGATAGTGATGAAGAAAAAAATGATAAGTTATTTGAGTGGGTTTCATGCCAAAGTTATTGGATATTTAGCTTAGCTGGTAGTATAGATGCGACTTTAGGTAAATTAGCTGATGCGGCTAGTGGATTTATGGATAGCCATAAGCTCTTAGAACAATGATAAATAACGATATTAAATCCACCTATGATGAGCATACTTATAACTCATACTCATACGCTCAAACTAGTATAGATTATCTTTGTGCGGTGGCTAGATTTCATGGTTTGGCCGCCACCAATCCGCATAATTCTAAGGTCTTAGAGATAGGATGTGCGATGGGTGGCAATATCATAGGCCAAGCTATAAACCACCCAAATTCAACTTTCATAGGAATTGATCTAAGTAGTGAGCAGATATCTATAGGCAAGAGAGCAATCGAGGGAATCGGGTGTAAAAATATAAAGCTTATTGAGATGGATATTTGCAATCTCATAAGTGAATTTGGTGGTAAAATAGAGTTTGATTATATTATTTGCCATGGTATTTATAGCTGGGTGCCTGATTTTGTAAGAAGTGCGATTTTACAAAGTTGTCAAAAGCTATTAAGCCAAAATGGCGTGGCATTTATCAGCTATAACTGCTATCCTGGGTGGAAATATGTAGAGCCTTTGCGTGATTTTATGCGATTTAGTGCGGTTAAGAGTAGTGGCAATGTCGCTGATTTGGAGTCTGGATTAAATGCTATTAAATTTCAAAAGGCTTTTTACGCCAAATACAGCCCAAATGAATCAAGTGCTACACATATTAAAAATTTAAATTCTGAGTATATTAAACATATTCAAAACTACCCAAAAAGTTATGTGGCACATGAATATATGGAGATTTGTAATCAGCCATTTTATTTTTTAGATTTTGTAGCTGATGCTGGTGATAATGGGCTTTGTTATGTTGCTGATGCCACATATCATTTTGATCCATCATTTTTGCCTGATGGTGCGATAAGTGAGTATTTTAAGCTATCATTTGATGATTATATCTCAGCTAATCAAGCTTATGATTTTTTATACTCTATTAGATTTAGAAGCTCTATTTTAACCAAATCACAAAATCAAAACAAGCTAGCTACAAAAGATGAAGATAAGGCTAAATTCTTACATAATCTACACTTTAAGCTAATAAAGCCGACACCGCAGCTTCTAAGCTCAGCCAAAGATACATATATAGAACCACTTGCAAAGGCATTAAATGATGCATTTCCATCAACTTTAAGCTTTGATGAAGTTCGTGCAGTTTATCCAAAAGATGATATAGTATTTAGATACTATGATATTAGAACGCTTACAAACAATGCTATTACCATTACTTGTAAACCGCTTCAAAAGCTATTATATATCCCAGGTAAGACTAGACTAAAAAGAGAATATATACCATATCTAAGATATTTCTTAGAAAATGAAGGTTCGCCAATTGGTGTAGCAACTCCATCAAATGATAGGCTAAATGCTGATAAGCATACACTTGAACTTGCATTAATGTTTGATGGTAATCACAGTATAAAAGATATCCAAAACCATATAAAAGCCAAATTCGAAAAAGATAAATTAACCCCAGCAATCCAAAAAGATGGCGAAAATATCCCGCTAAAAAGCCCAAAAGAGCAAAACGAATATTTCAAAAACGCAGTTGAAACTATCAAGCTCTCACTTATCAATACCCTAATGTTAGAAGAGTATTAAACTCTTCTACAAAGCATTAGCGATCAGCTCAATTGGATTAGAGCATTTAGTATCGCTACCATAGATATGTAAGGCGTTGTTTAGCTGCATTTTACAAGCGCTACACTCACTTCCTACGCATTTAGCGTCCATGGCGTCTATCTGTGCGGCTCTGCTTTGACCGGCCTGGCGGCTTAGGTGGTATTTTTCACTTTGCATTGTTACCCCACCAAATCCACAACAACTATGATTATCGCTCATATCATTTAAGATATAAGCGTGTTTTAAAAGCTCTCTTGGCTCTTTCCAAACTCCTTGCATCTTTCTAGCGTGGCAAGGATCGTGATATGTGATTTTAGATAGTTTTTTATCTCTATTTCGCTCTTTTAAAATTTGAGCTAAATTTGTAAATTTAGCCAAATATTCAGTAGCTAAATATATTTTTTTGCTGATATTTATAGCTCTTTGCTTCCACTGCAAATCATTGTGAAAATAGTGCTCATAATCTACCTTTATCATCGCCGAACAAGTCGCTTCTGGTATTATAATAGCTTCGATTTTACCGCTATTTAATAAGGATTCAAAATACTCAATATTCTTTTTAGCTAGATAATCTACGGTGTTAAAATCCCCAGTGAAATACGCTGGAGCCGAGCAGCAGCCTTGAGATTTCATCAAATGAGCGTTGATTTTAAGCTCTTTTAATATCTTAAGTAACCCCTCGCCAATAGCGGTATAAGCATAATTTCCCATACAGCCGATAAATATCCCAATGGTTTTATCAGAGCCATTATCTATAAATTCAGTGTGAGAGTTCAAAAAGCTCTTTTTAGATGCTGTCGGTAAAAGACGCTCTTTTTTTAACATTGGCAGACTAAATCTTGGGCTCATATTGCCATCTTTGATCTTAAATCCACAGCTTTGAAAGACATATCCAAATTTCGCAGCAATATCCATAATCTTTCTATTTCTAAGTAGATAAAAAAATAGCCTTTTATACCACGAAATTCCAAATTTGGCCGCTATATCGGCTCTAGCATTTTCTATCATAGTATCAGTTGGCAAGGATACTGGGCAGTCTTGGACGCAATTTGTACATAAAAAACAGCTCTCAAAAATATCTTTTAAATTCTTATCAAGCTCGATTTCACCTCTATTATAAGCCCCCAAAAGATCCAAAAATCCCCTTGGGCTCTTGACCTCATCGTGGCTGATTTTATATATTGTGCAATTTGGCTTACATTTTCCACACTTCACACACGCATCGCTAATCTCACTAAAATTATAGTTACTCATTTATCCTCTTTGTTTCATCAAACTTGCTCTAATAGCCTCTATAAAGGCAGTTCTAACACCGGCTTTCTCTAGCTCGCATACACCCTCGATAGTCGTTCCAGCAGGAGAGCAAATGCTATCTTTTATTAATGCGGGATAAGTATCTTTAATCAACCCAGCAAAGCTATCAAATAGCCCACTTGTCATAGCTTGAGCCTCGTCCAATCTAAGCCCCGATCTTACAGCAGCAGTATTGATAGCTTCAGCTACTAATGCTAGATATGCTGGAGCGCATCCGCTGATTATGCTAGCAGCATCAAAAGTTGATTTAGAATCAAATTTAACCGCTTTTCCAAAGCCATTTAGGATCTTTTCTACTAGATTGGTATCACCAATTGCTATATATGGATTTATGCTTTTTTGGTATTTTGCGGCGATATTTGGCAAACAAATAGCGTGATTTATGGCGTTTATAGCTTGAATTTGCTCTAAGCTTGTGCGAGCTAGCACGCTAATTATCAAATTTGCTCTACCTTTTGCGAGATTTACAAACCACTCAAGGGCATTTGGCTTGATAGCTAATATAATGTTTTTATCACTTATATCGTAGTTTTGATCTATTATCTCTACTTCAAATTCACCTTTTAAAGCCTCTAATCTATCACTCAATCTCCCCGCAAAGCTCACTTCAAAACCAGATAATTTCAGCCCATTAGCCATAGCTAATCCCATATTTCCAGCGCCAATTATAGTAATTTTCATCTTACTTCCTGTCTTAAAATAGATACGCTACTTGGTAATTTAGAGCCATTTTTGATAGCGTTTGTTATGCTTGATAGATCAAATTTAGTATGATCAAAGGCGACCACATAGCAGATATCGCCAGGTTTTAGATATCTATTTTTGCCCGCCTCTTCATATCTTGTAGCGCCGATTGTGATTATCATCTCGTTTGGGTAGTTTGCATTTTTTAAGATATCTGATAAATTCTCTAATACAGCATAATTTTCTTGTGTGTTTAATCTATCTTTGATCCACTCTAATAACTTTTCATAAAAATATGAGTATCCGCTTAATTTAGCGCACTCGCCATATCTAATTAGCTCATTTTGGCTTTGTAAAAATGATACTAAGCTATAATTATCACAGATCCCACCAAGGCTAAATTTGTCTATATCAATTTCATTTCCGATTCCTTTTGAGCCGTTGCTGAAGTTTTTCTTTTGTGATATTTTTGTAGCGGTTTTATCATTTCTAACTGAAGCGTCATTAAAAGCAGCAAATTTAAGTGGCTTAATGCTTTTAACCTTATTATTTTCATATTCTAATTCGCATCTTAATGCGATCTCTGGCTCCATTTGGATATTTAAATTTTTATCATTAGGTAGATATAAATAGCCATTATCTATACAATTCCTACCCAAAAAACTATCGCTACCTTTGATATAAAATGGAAATATCCCTTTTGGGGCGTATTCATCATCGGTTTTAACCAAGGCGAAATCATCAGCCTCGCCAGCTTGCTCTAAGTGTAAGGCGAAATTTCCAGCTATCCCAAATCCTAAAATCTCACTCACAAAATCTCCTTTAAACTGTCTTTGAAAAGCTATTATTAACGCCTTTAAATTTCGCCATATACTCATCAAAGCACATAGCGATATTACGGATTAATAGCATTCCGGTTTGGTTTATCTCAATTTTTTGGCTATCGATACTCATAAATTGCTTTAATTCGCCTAGCTCATCTAATTCATCTTTAAAATGGCTAAAGAAATCAATCCCAAATTTACTCTCCACAGACCTAATATCAAGAGCGAAATTCGCCATCAACTCCATAATCACAAATTTTCTAAGCTTATCTTCTTCATTTAGCATTATGCCTTTGAAATTTGGCAATTTACCAGCATCAATAGCAGCTTCATAGCCACTCATATCTTTGTAGTTTTGAGCGTAATAGTCATCGCCCTCGCCGATACTAGTTAGCCCTATACCAATGAGTTGCGCCCCACCTTTTGTAGTGTATCCTTGAAAATTCCTATGAAGTGTGCCATTTTTTAAAGCACCAAATAGCTCATCACTAGGCTTAGCGTAGTGATCCATACCTATCATTTTGTATCCATTGGATGTGAGAAATTCCATAGTGTATTTTAAAATTTCAAGCTTAGTTTTTGGGCTTGGTAGCGTGGCTTCGTCGAATTTTCTCATACTTTTTTTGATCCATGGGACATGAGCGTAATTAAAGATAGCAAATCTATCAGGATTTAGACTAACTCCTAGCTCTAAAGTGCGTTTAAAACTCTCTAAGCTCTGATAAGGCAAACCATATATAAGATCGGTATTTACACTTAACATTCCATATTTTCTAGCCAAATTTACAGCATTTTGAGTTATGCTAAATGGCTGAATTCTATGGATCTCTTTTTGAACCTTTTCATCAAAATCTTGCACCCCAAAGCTAACTCTATTAAACCCATGCTTTCTAAGGACTTCTAGCTGATCTTCATTGATAAATCTTGGGTCTATTTCACAGCTTATTTCAGCATCATTTGTGAAATTTTTAAAATGTTTTTTAATAGCTTTTATAATCCTATCAAGCTCACTAGCGCTATAAAATGTAGGCGTCCCACCACCAAAGTGCATCTGTATCACTGCTCTATTGGCATCTACTATACTAGCTAAAATTTCAAGCTCACGCTCCAAATAATCCAAGTAGCGACTCATCTTATCACTTTTGCTAGTATATATCACATTACAGCCACAAAAATAGCAGGCCGAGCGACAAAATGGTAGATGAAAATATAATGAAAGTGGCTTATCGCACTCTTTTAATCTCTTGATATACTCATCATAGCTAAACTCATCGCTAAATTCCAAAGCCGTAGGATAGCTAGTATATCTTGGCCCTGGCTTAGAATACTTCACAAATGCTTCAAAATCTACCATAATCACTCCTTATTAACAAGTGAGCGCATATCCAAAAATAAATTTGGATGCTCTTTTTTGATTTTAGCTATAACTCTATCTAAATTCGGCTCTTTTTTATAGTTTGCCTTTTTGATCTCTTCTATCGCCACAGTCCAGACATCGCCAAAATCAATTGGTAAATTTTGTAAAATAGATCTCTCAAGCTTTAGCTCGAAATTCTCTTTTTGTGCGTTTTTTAGTGCGTTTATCACCGCTTCAAATAGCTCAGCAGGCACTAGGGCGCAAGGCTTATCGCCATACATACCAAACCACGGAGTATTCAAATTCGCTTTGCCTTTGTAGCTAAGCTTCATTTGATTATTATCCATATCTTCTAGCTCAAAGGTTGTGCGACGTCTTTTGCTAATGCCTAGAGTTTGGCTAATATTTTCTAAATGATTATTCATATCTCATCCTATCGCACCAGACCATTACGCCTTTTTGTGCGTGAAGTCTATTGTGAGCTTCTCTAAATATCTCATCAGCGTGAGCCTCAAATACTTCTTCACTGACCTCATATCCTCTATAAGCAGGCAAGCAGTGTAAAAACACAGCCCCATCTTTGGCTAGGTTCATCATACTTTTATCTACACAAAATCCAGCGAAATCGGCGATTTTTTTCGCTTTTTCATCCTCTTGACCCATAGAGACCCAAGTATCAGTAGTAACGACATCTACGCCACTTATAGCCTCTTTTGGGTCATTGCTTATTTGGATTATAGCGCCACTTGATTTGGTATTTTCTAAGGCTATGCTTTTTACCCATTGTGGGACTTCATAGCCTTTTGGTGTAGCGATTCTAAGCTCAAAACCAAGCTTAGAAGCAGCCATAAGCCATGAATTTGTCATGTTATTGCCATCGCCTATATATGCGACTTTCATATTTTGGATATTTAAGCCAAGCTCATCTAAGGTTAGCAAATCAGCCATTAATTGAACAGGGTGAAAATCATCGCTAAGCCCATTTATCACAGGCACACCGCTAAATTTAGCAAGCTCAACCAAATCGCTTTGTTTATAAACCCTAGCCATAATCATATCCACCATTCCCCCAAGCACTCTAGCGGTATCTTTGATAGGCTCGCCACGGCCAAGTTGTATATCACGACTACTTAAAAACAGCGCTTTTCCGCCGAGTTGTTGTATCCCAACTTCAAAGCTCACCCTAGTCCTTGTCGAGCTTTTTTCAAAAATCATAGCTAAAAATTGATCTTTTAAATATGGTTTATACTCTTTATTTAAGGCCTCTTTTTTGATATCTTTGGCAATGTTTAAGATATCTAAAATCTCATCCTTGCTTATATCATTTAGAGTCAAAAAGTGTCTCATATCTATCCCTTGTTTGAATTTAATATCTTAGCAACTTCTTTGGCGTGATAGCTGATGATTAGATTAGCTCCAGCTCTTTTGAATGCTATCATAGTCTCCATCATCACACGATCATAATCTATAACACCCGCCTTAGCGCCAGCTTTTAAAAGTGCGTATTCTCCACTCACATTATATACACAAAGTGGTAAATTCGTTCGCTCTTTTATATCTCTTATGATATCTAAATATGCTAAAGCCGGTTTAACCATCAAAATATCAGCGCCTTGAGCCTCATCTTCTAAGCTCTCATTAATCGCTTCAAGTCTATTAGCAGGATTCATTTGATAGCTTTTTCTATCGCCAAAGCTTGGGGTGCTTTGCGCTACATCACGAAATGGCCCATAATATGCTGAAGCGAATTTGGTAGAGTAGGACATAATAGGTAAATTCATATATCCATTTTCATCCAATGCCTTACGCAAAGTATAAATTATCCCATCCATCATTCCACTAGGCGCTATCATATCAGCGCCAGCTTTGGCGTGGATGAGGGCTTGTTTGGCTGATATTTCAAGGGTAGCGTCATTATCTACGCTGCCGCATTTATGATCTAAAATTCCGCAATGCCCATGATCTGTGTATTCGCAAAAGCATAAATCAGTAATAACTATAAGATCTTTAAATTTCTCTTTAATAGCCCTAACAGATCTAGCAATTATCCCATTTTCATCCAAAGCATCACTACCTATGCTATCTTTTAAGCTTGGAATCCCAAATAAAATTATAGATTTTATCCCTAAATTTATGATCTCATCGCACTCTTTTAAAATCTCATCTAAACTCATCTGAAATACGCCAGGCATCGAGCTTATCTCATTTTTAATCCCCTTGCCCTCAACTACAAAAAGCGGATATATAAAATCACTAATAGATAGTCTATTTTCTGTTAGCATATCACGCAAAGGCTCATTTAATCTTAATCTTCTATATCTTTTAAACATTGTTAATTCTCCCGAAAATTTAGTGATTATAGCAGAATTTAAGTTAATTAAAGATAATTGATTTTGTTTAAATTTAATTGTAAATGATACAATAAAGCAAAAACAGAAGGAAAAAAGTGAATATAGAGATATCTAAAATAGCAAATTTACCAACTAAATTTGGCAATTTCAAAATCAAAGCATATAAAGAAAATCACAAAGAACACTTAGCAATATTTAGCCCAAATTTAGGCGAGATAATAAACCTTAGAATTCACTCCGAGTGCCTAACGGGTGATACTTTAGGGAGTAAAAAGTGCGATTGTGGCGAGCAGTTAGAAGCGGCTTTGAAATATATCGCAGATAATGGCGGGATGGTTATTTACTTGCGTCAAGAAGGGCGAAATATCGGATTATTAAACAAAGTCAATGCCTACGCCTTACAAGATACTGGCCTTGATACTATAGAGGCAAATCATCAGCTAGGATTTAAGGCTGATGAGAGGACATATGAGATGGTTGATTTTATCTTAAATGATTTTGGGATTAAGGGGGTAAATTTGCTAACAAATAATCCATTAAAGCTCACAAGCATAAAAACCAAAATCATAAGCCGAATTCCAATCCAAATAGCGCCAAATGAGTATAATAAAGATTATCTAAATATCAAAAAAGAGCAGATGGGACATATGCTATGAGTGATGAATTTTGGCAAATCGTAGCCAAATTTGATGAAATTTTAAAGAAATTTAATAAAATTCATAATCTAACAAATTATAAAGATATCAAGCCAGTAGCCCTTGATAGCATAGAACCGATTAAATTTCTAGGCTTTGAGCCTAAGGTTTGTGTGGATGTAGGCAGTGGGGCTGGATTTCCGGCGATATTTTTGGCTATGATTTTAAGAGAGTGCGAGTTTCATCTATATGAGCCAATTGCGAAAAAATCAAGCTTTTTATCCTATGCGAGTGCGAATTTGAAACTTCAAAATATCACTATACATAGCCAAAAATTAGAAAATTCCAAAAAGATTAAAGCTGATTTAATCACATCTAGGGCGTTGATGAAAACGGCTGATTTGATCGAAATTTGCCAAGGATTTTATGATGAGAATACGACATTTTTACTATATAAAGGCTCAAATGCGAAATTTGAGATTGAAGAGTTAAAATGTGATAAGCAAATTTATTGCCAAAATGAGCGAAATTATGTAGTATTAAAGGGGTTAAAATGATAGCTAAAATCATAATATTTGTTTTGATTATAGGGGTAATTTACTATTTTATAATTCCTAAATTTAGGAGTAAAAAGCCTAGTGATAGCGGCGAAAGCTTTGTCGAGTGTAGTAAGTGTAATACATTTATAGAGCTTAAAGATAGTGTATTAAAAGATGGAAAATATATCTGTAAGGAGTGTTTAAAATGATTATAATCGGTAGTGAGTTGATAAGTTATGAGCCTGTATTTTTAGCTAAATTTGAGCCAAAAAGCTTGAGTTTAAAATCAAATTTTATCTTAGTTTCAGATATCAAACAAGCCTTGATAGCTAATGCAAATGGGGTTAAATTCATAGTCTGCGATAGCTTTAAATTCGCCAAAAAACTACAAAAATTAGCTGATGATTATCTATTTGATAGCAAAATTGCTTTAATCATAAATAGCGATGAAGAGCTACAAAAAGCAGCCAAAAAGAGAATCGACGCAGTTATTTATAAAAGTGCGATAAGGGGATAAGATGGAGCTATTTAAGACGGCGTTTTTTATGGTGGCGCTTATGTTGCTTTTTGTCTTTATCGGTGGGATGATCGGCGGAGTTGGTGGGATGATGGTAGCATTTTGTATCGCTGTAGCTATGAATTTTTTCAGCTATTTTTATAGTGATAAGCTGATTTTAAGACACTATAACGCCCATGAAATCGAGCCATCTAATGAGCTTTATAGTATCACTAGAAATTTATGTTATAAAGCAAATTTATCAATGCCAAAACTCTATATAATCAACGATCCAATCCCAAACGCATTTGCCACCGGACGCAACCCAAACAACTCAGCCGTAGCACTCACCACGGGATTGCTCGATACATTAAATATGGATGAGATAGCAGCAGTTATCGCTCACGAGCTAGGCCACATAAGGCACTATGATATCCTAACAGGCTCTATCGCCGCTATCTTTGCTGGGGCGATTGCTATTTTGGCGAATTTCGCTCAATTTGGTGCTATGCTAGGAAGCAATCAAAACCGCCAAAATCCCATTTTAATGATCGCTCTAGCTATCATAATGCCGCTAGCTGCTACCATAATCCAGATGAGTATCTCACGCTCAAGGGAGTTTGAAGCAGATAGATTTTCAGCTTCGATAACTAGCGCTAATGACCTAGCAAACGCTCTATTGAAATTAGAGAGTAGCAATCAGCGTGGCGTAGTGAAAAATGCTAATGAACAAACCGCTCATATGTTTATTATAAGTCCATTTAGCGGCGGTATCGCAAGTGGGATATCTAATCTCTTTCGCACTCATCCTACAACCAAGCAAAGAGTGGAGAGACTAAGAGAGTTAAGCTATCAAAACCCAGCTAAAAGGTATTTTAATAGCTGATGGAGAATTTAGAAAAAGAGCGAAAATCTATAAGATATAAGCTCATTTGGATCTTGATTTTAGCGGCTTTTGTGGATTTTGTAATTACTTTGGTGCTTTGGTTTTTTGATCCTTTTTTGGCTTTAATCGGTGGATTTTTAGCCGGTCTTTGGATATATTTTTGGTTTAAATTTAAATTTTTTGCTAAATTTGAGCTAGGTTTAAAAGAGAGACTAAGAGATGAGCTAATCAAAGAATTAGGCTTAAATCAGCCAAATTTATCTCGTATTAATAACCATTTTAATGGCGATGTTAGCGAGTTTGGACTATTTAGCTTAAATGGTTTTGATGTGCGTGATATCTGTGTGAAAAATAGCGATGAAATTATATTTTATGGTCTTTTAATCAGTGGTAAAATCAGTAAAAATATAGAGATTAAAGAGAATTTGCTAGGATTTAAAAGCTCATATTTTATTCAAGATGGTTATTTGAGTTTATATATCTACACAGACTCTGATACTATAATTGCGAATTTAAAAACACCTTTAAATATCAGTTACAAAAGCGCTAAAGAGAATATAAAAAATATTATAAAGATCATAGATCAGCTAGGTTGATCCTAGCTGATTTGAATTATAGATATCCTGCAAAAGTAGTAAAGATATAACCAAATACACAAGATACAAATACCCCAAGCAAGCCTGGAATAATGAAGCTATGGTTGATTACATATTTGCCTATTTTTGTTGTGCCTGAGCGGTCAAATTGTATCGTAGCAAGGTCGCTTGGATATGTAGGAAGGATATAATATCCATAACAAGCCGGAGCAAACGCCACGATAATAGCAGGATCAACCCCGATACCCAAAGCCAATGGTACAAACGCCGCCAAAGCCGCAGCTTGTGAATTTACAAATTTAGATATCAAAAGTAGCATAATAGCATAGGTCCATGGATATAGCTGAACTATACCACCTAATGATTCTTTAAGCATCGGAGTATGAACGCTAAACATTGTATTAGCCATCCAAGATATACCAAATACCGCTACAATAGCTATCATACCAGATCTAAAGATTGCGTTTTGAGCGATTTCGCCGGCTTTTACCTTAGTTGCTATTATAAGAATTGCGCCAGTAATTAGCATAAATATTTGAATTACAGATACCATACTCATCGGCTTCATTACGCCTTTGCCATTATCAAATGCAGGGCGAAGCTCAGGGAAGGCACCAAGGATAGCCACAATAGCGATCGCACCTAAGAATATCCACATAGCAACCCACTCTATCGTAGGGAGTTTGACATCTAAAAGTGTTTTAGAGTCGCCATAGACATATTTTTTAAATTCAGGGTCATTGTGAATTTTAGTTTGGAACTCTTCATCTTTATCTAGATCTTTACCTCTAAACCAGCTATAAATCCCAACGGCTAAAACACCTATCAAGGTTGATGGCACAGTGATCGCAAGTAAATTCAAATATCCATCAAAGCCCTCTAAATGCTTAACACCAGGAGCTAATAGCATAGCTGTCAAAGATACCACCGCCACGCTCACAGGACTTGCGATGATACCCATTTGCGAGCTAACTGATGCTGCGGCCATAGGTCGCTCTGGGCGAATTCCATTTTTGATAGCGATATCATAGATAATTGGCATCATTGTATAAACCACATGTCCAGTCCCGCATAGAATTGTTAAAAACGCAGTTACAAATGGGGCTAGGATTGTTAAGAATTTAGGATTTCTCCTTAGGATTCTTTCAGCAATTTGAAGCATTACATCAAGACCGCCACTAGCAAGTAAGGTTGCACTAGCTACAACCACGCATAAAATAGTAAAAATAACATCAATAGCTGGTTTGCCAGGAGCCACATCAAAACCAAATGTAAGCACGAACATACCAACACCGCCAAGCAAGCCAAGAGCTATACCGCCCTTTCTAGCACCATAAAATAGACAAATCAAAACAACCAAAAGCTGAATAGCAAATTGTTTGCCATCGCTTAATTGTGTTAAAAACTCCATCTATTCTCCTTTCTTTGTAATAAATTTAAGAGCAATTTTATCTTTTAAAAAATTATATCTAACTTAAATTTTATGCGTAAATTTAAAATTAAAAATTATTTTGTATAATCGAGCTATTTTATCTAAGGCAAATATATGTTTTCAAGCTTTTTTGAGAGTAAAAAATGGGCTTTTTGGGCTTATGGTGGGCTTTTTGTGATTATTGTATCTTTGATTTTTCAAACTAGATTAAATGTAGCGATTAATGATTGGTATAAAGATTTTTACGATATTATGCAAAATGTCAAAGATCATAGTGTAGATGAGTTTTGGGAGCAAATTTATAGATTTTTATTAATTGCGATGCCTTATGTGATTATCGCTACTATCACTACATTTTTTGCTAGCCATTGGGTTTTTAGGTGGCGAGAGGCTATGACTTTTGGCTATCTAAATAGATGGAGAGCGTGTAAGCACGATATAGAAGGCTCTAGTCAAAGGATACAAGAAGATGTTTATAGATTTGCTAAAATCACTGAAACTTTGGGCTTACAGATATTAAAAGCTATAATGATATTAATAGCATTTATCCCAGTTTTATGGGGACTTAGCAGTGGAGTGGATCTACCATATTTAAAAGAAATTCCCGGCTCATTAGTTTGGATAGCCTTAGCTGTTAGTGTAGGTGGGCTTATAATATCTTGGTTTGTAGGTATAAAGCTACCAAAGCTAGAATACAATATCCAAAAGAGTGAAGCGGCTTTTAGAAAAGAGCTAGTTTATGCTGAAGATGATAAGGTAAATTATGCGAGTTTTGAGAGTGTATTGGGGCTATTTACTGGGCTTAGATTTAACTATTATAGGCTATTTTTACACTATGGATATTTCAATGTTTGGCTTATTTCATTTTCGCAATTTATGGTTATTGTGCCATTTATAATTATGGGAAATGGGCTATTTAGCGGAGTTATAACGCTTGGAGTGTTGATCCAAGTTAGCAACGCATTTAGTCAAGTTCGCAGTAGTTTTAGCGTATTTATAGATAATTGGACGACAATTACAGAGCTTAGAAGCATACATAAAAGGCTTGATGAATTTGAGAAAAATATTAAATTTGGCTAGTTTTATATAGTTTTAAATTCAAATTTGATATAATCCGAGCTTATCTTAAAGTAAAGGAAAAGCGTATGCCAAAGATGAAATCTGTTCGTGGTGCAGCTAAACGCTTTAAAGTTGGCAAAAATAAGATAAAAAGAGGCTCCGCATTTAGAAGCCATATCTTAACCAAAATGTCACCTAAGCGCAAAAGAGACCTAAGACAATCTCAATATGTAGATAGTACAAATGTCTCAGCTGTGAAAAAAATGCTTTGTATATGAGTTTTTGACAATTTAAGTCATTCTAACCTCCCTTTTATGGGGCAAGTTCCAAATTTGGACGCCAATTTGTAAAGGATAAATATGGCAAGAGTTAAAACTGGTGTTGTAAGACGCCGCAGACACAAAAAAGTTCTAAAACTAGCTCGTGGTTTTTATAGTGCTAGACATAAACATTTTAGAAAAGCTAAAGAGCAGTTAGAAAGAAGTTTAGTATATGCGTATCGTGATAGACGCGCTAAAAAGCGTGATTTCCGTAGATTATGGATCATCCGCATTAATGCAGCGTGTAGATTAAACGATATTAGCTACTCAAGATTTATAAATGGTCTTAAAAAAGCAAACATCGAATTAGATAGAAAAGTTTTGGCAAACCTAGCTATGAATGATGCAGCGGCATTTGCTAGCATTGTAGCAGAGGTTAAAAAAGCTTTATAATATTTGCCTAGCTTTTGCTAGGCTTTTTAATGTATTTAGATTTAATCTCTTATTTAGACCCTAGTTGGCAAGAGCTTTTAAAAGATGAGCTAAATAGCCAAAATTTCGCTAATATAATTAAATTTTTAAACTCACAAACCGCTACGATTTATCCACCAAAAGAGCTTATTTTTAATGCATTTAATTTATGCAAACCAAGTGATTTAAAGGTTATAATTATTGGTCAAGATCCATATCACAATCCTCAAGAAGCAATGGGTTTAGCTTTTAGTGTGCCACAAGGTGTGAGAATTCCGCCGAGTTTAAAAAATATATTTAAAGAGCTTATAGACGATATAAA
Organism: Campylobacter lanienae NCTC 13004; assembly: GCF_002139935.1. Taxonomy (NCBI): domain Bacteria; kingdom Pseudomonadati; phylum Campylobacterota; class Epsilonproteobacteria; order Campylobacterales; family Campylobacteraceae; genus Campylobacter; species Campylobacter lanienae. The sequence continues at coordinate 26,588 of NZ_CP015578.1, forward strand.
TAGCGATATATTGGTTAATAGAAGTAGTGATTTGAGTGATTGGGCAAGGCAGGGAGTTTTGCTTTTAAATAGTGCTTTAACAGTAGAGAAAAACCGCCCCGCATCACACGCCAAAATAGGTTGGCAAGGCTTTATAAGTGGAGTTATCAAAATTATAAATTTGAGATTCAATCATTGCGTTTTTATGCTTTGGGGTAATCACGCAAAGGCACTATCGCCACTGATAGACCCAAATTCGCATCTAATTTTACAAGCTGCTCACCCAAGTCCATTAGCAAGGGGAGCGTTTTTTGGCTCACGGCATTTTAGCAAGTGTAATGAGTATTTACTAGCTCACTCTAAAACGCCAATTAAGTGGCTATAATTTCACCACTTAATCAAATTTAAATACCACCATTTAAATCATTTTGACCCCATTGCCTTTGACAATCTCGCCGATAATGTAGCCATCGCTATTAGCTAAGATATGATCCGCCTTATCTTTAGAAACCACTAACACCATACCGACACCGCAGTTAAATGTCCTATCCATCTCGCTTTGCTCTACGCTTTTGGCGATTAATTCAAAGATTTTTGGCGTTTTGATAGCACCTCTTTGGATCTTTGCGCCAAGTCCATTTGGCAAGACTCTAGGGAGATTTTCGACTATACCGCCACCAGTGATATGAGCCATTGCGTTTATGCTATCTTTAAGGCGTAAAAACTCATCTACATAAATTCTAGTAGGTTCTAAAAGCGTCTCTAAAAGCGTCTTACCCTCAAATTCACTACCCAAATTTAACTTCTCTTTTTTGATCACCGCCCTTGCTAGTGAAAAGCCATTTGAGTGAAGTCCTGAGCTTGGAAGTGCGATTAAAATATCGCTTTCATTTACAAATTTACTCCTATCGATCTCATCTTCTTCAGCCACGCCCACAGCAAATCCCGCTAGATCAAAATCCCCAGAACTATACATACTAGGCATTTCAGCCGTTTCGCCACCTATTAGAGCGCATTTGGCTATTACGCATCCTTTGGCGATACCGCTTACTACTTCTTTGGCCGAGTTTATATCTAATTTACCAGTTGCGTAGTAATCCAAAAAAAACATAGGCGTAGCAAAATTACATATAAGATCATTCACACACATCGCGACTAAATCAATGCCAACGCTATCAAGTTTGCCACTATCTATAGCTAGGCGAAGCTTTGTTCCTACGCCATCAGTTGCGGCTAGAAGAGTTGGTTTATTATATCCAGTTGGAAGCCTGAAAGCCCCAGAAAATGAGCCGATGCCACCTATTACATTTGGAGTTAGAGTTGATTTGACAAAGGGCTTAATCCCCTCAACAAAGCTATTTCCAGCATCAATATCCACACCAGCGTCTTTATAACTTATCATTTTTCACCTCTTTTAAATTTCATCATTTTAGCAAATTTGAACTTATTTTTGACTAATGCTAACGCTATCTAGTAAATAGGCAATATGCTGCCAGCTAAATCCACTTGCCTCGCTTAACCCAATTTCACAGGTGCTAGAGTTGCTAAAACCGATATTGACTGCGCTATTTTGGTAAAATCTTTTGAATTTCATTGTAGCGTGTAAATTTAATTTCGGGGTAAAAAACCCTTTATACCCAGCAAAACCGCAACATGCTGTCTTCTCATCAATCAAAATTTGCCCATTAGTACAGATCCTAGCTAGGCTACTCATAGTGCTATCTAATCCTAGCTTTTTACTAGCACACATTGTGTATAGACCTATAGCGTGGTTGGCTTTAGAAATAGTGAGTTTTGGGGCGATGAATTTTAGCAGATACTCGCTCAAATCATAAATTTCAAATCTATCTTTAAGCGATTTTATCAGCTCATAAGAGCAAGCGCCGTGATCTATCACCACAGGATATTTGCCATCATTTGTAGCGACTTTTAAGATATCGATATTTTTGGCTCTATTTAGCTCTTTTGTATCTGGATAATTGGTAAAGACTTTCCCACAGCACATATCATTAATCTCATTTGGATAGATCACATTTATCTTGGCTTTTTTACATAGTGATTCAAAAACCTCTTGGATAGGGCGTTTGTCATTTAAATTTTGGTTTGGGGCAAAAGATCTATTTAGACAACTTGAAAAATATACCACACTTTCATTAAATCCATAGTTTTTATCCATCAATTTATAGCTATTTTTGCGTGGGAGATACTCTCTTAAAACAGGAGTTTTGATAATCTCATTTGCTTTAAATGATAGCTTTCTTATCATATTCGTGTTTAATAAATTTGATGCTGTAAGAGCGAATTTGGCGCCATTTAGCGTGGTGGTGAAATTGGAATTTGCTAGTTGAGCGATCTTTTTGCTTGTATCGCTTGCGTATGCTATTCTCTCATTTAGGGCTAAATTGGCCGTATTTAGCCCAACAGGGCATAGCTCTTCGCACATAGAACAGGCTGCGCAACTCTCATTTAAGAAGTATTTGGCTCCATCTTTTAGCTCTTTTAGTAGCTTTTTGCTAGCTTTATCACTTAAAGCCCCTAGTCTTTGTATCTCTCTTTTTAGGGCTATTCTTTGGCGTGGGCTTAGAGTTAGCTTATTAGATGGGCAGTTTTTCTCACAAAATCCACACTCCACACAATCATCAAATTCATTTCCTATAATGGCTGATTGCTTGATATTTTTTTTGTATATCTCTTTGTCATCTGTGATGATTACATCGGGATTTATTAGAGTGTGTGGGTCAAAAATCTCTTTGATTTTTCTATTTATGGCATAAGCTTTTGCTCCCCACTCTAGCTCTACAAATGGCGCTACCATCCTACCGGTGCCATGCTCAGCCTTGATACTTCCGCCAAAATTTGAAACCATCATAGACATATCTTCAACCAAATTCGCAAAACTCTCAAATTCGCTATTTTGGTTTAAATCAGGCGTGATTATAAAGTGTAAATTACCCGCTAATGCGTGGCCAAAAATTATAGCACTATCTTCAAATCCATGCTTTTTAAATAGCTCTTGAAGGCTTTTAATCCCCTCTCCAAGATCTTTTATCTCAAAGCATATATCTTCTGTGATTACGCTACTTCCAGGCCTTTTAGCTGTAGCAGCGATAGGAAATATCCCTTTTCTAATCTTCCACCAATTAGCAAATTCGCTCTCATCAAAGCTAAATTTCATCTCTTGACTAGTTGGATAATCTTTGATCGCATCTTTTATCTTTTGAATTTGCTCATTTAATCTATCTTGAGAGTTGTTTTGGCTCTGGATCAAGATACAGACTTCTCCATCTTTAATATCAGGCAAAATTTCGCTCACGCCTTTGAATTTAGAAGCAGCCTTAAGTGAGCCATAATCCATAATCTCCGCACTAGAAATCTCATTTTCAAATTTAGCCAAAATCTCCACAACCTTAGCCGCTTTTAAGATATCATCATAAAACAAAAGCGCACAGGCTTTGAATTTCTCATCATTCACGCACTCTAATTCTACGCTACTTACAAAACCTAAAGTCCCCTCACTACCGATAAATAGATGAGTAATAATATCAATTGGATCGCTATAATCCAAAAGGGCATTAATGCTATAGCCGGTTGTATTTTTGATCTTATATTTTCGCCTTATAAGCTCACAAAGCTCAGTATCAGCTAGGATTTGAGAGCGTAAATTTAGAATTTGCTCTATTAACTCTTTATGGCTATTTCTAAAACTAGCCACACTTAAGCCGTCAGAGCTATCAAGAGTGGTGCCATCGCCTAAAATTACTCTAATGGATTTTAGTGTGTTATATGAGTTTTGCTTGACTCCGCAGCACATTCCGCTTGAATTGTTATTGACAATTCCGCCAATTTGCGCCGCAGCGATAGTAGCAGGATCGGGGCCGATCTTTTTGCCTAGTGGTTTTAGGGCTTTATTGGCATTTTCACCGATAACCCCACAACCTAAATTTATAGAGTTAGCATCTCTACTGACCTTCATATGATCCCAGCTAAAATCCAAACAAACTAGCACCGTATCACACGAGCTTTGACCGCTTAGACTAGTCCCAGCACCTCTAAAACATAGTGGAGTGTTAAATTTACGAGATAACTCAAAAGCCTTTATAATCTCTTTTTCGCTTTTTAGCATTAAAACTAGCTTTGGTATATATGAGTAGCAAGAGGCCTCCACACCATAGCAAAATCGGCGTAAATAATCTTTATAAACTCTACCATCAAAGAGCTTAAAAGCGGCCTTATAAAACCCTTCATAATCTTGCATAATAGATCCTTTTGTAGCTAAAATTTGGCTGATTTTAGCAAATTTGAACTTATTTTATGCTAATATAGCCAAACTTCATTTAAGGAAATAAAATGTCAAATTACCCAAAAGCAATTGGTCCGTATAGTGCTTATAGAGTGGTAGGAAATTTAGTATATTGTAGCGGTCAAATCCCTCTAGATCCAGCTAGCGGCGAGGTAGTAGGAAGTGATATCAAAGCCCAAACAACCCAAGCTTTGAAAAATGTAGGCGGGATCTTAGAAGAGCTAAATTTAAGCTATAAAAATATTATTAAAACAGTTGTATTTTTAACTGATATATCTGAATTTGCTCAAATGAATGAAATTTATGCTGAGTTTTTCAGTGAGCCATATCCAGCTAGAAGTGCTGTAGCAGTAAAAGAATTGCCAAAGGGTGTAAAAGTAGAAATCGAGGTTATAGCTTCAATTGAGTGAGTTTAAAAATGCTATAGTGATAACGGGCGTTATAGGAAGTGGCAAAAGCACAGTTGTAAATCTATTAAGAGTTTATGGATTTAGCATAATTGACGCTGATGAGATCGCTCATAGAGTGCTTGATGAGTCTATTGATGAGATTAAAAGCGAATTTGGAAACGAGTTTATCAAGGATAATAAAGTAGATAGAAAGAGCCTTGGAAGCTTAGTTTTTAGTGATTCTAAGGCTAAAAAAAAGCTTGAAAATATCCTTCATCCACTCATAAAAGAGCAGATATTTGCTGCGGCGAGTAAGCTTGAGAGTAGTAACTATCCATATTTTATAGATCTACCTTTGTATTTTGAGAAGTCGCCAGTTTATGATGAATTTCAAAGTGTTTGCGTGGTTTATGCGCCAGAGCAAATATGCTTAAAACGCATAATAGAGCGTAATAACCTTGATTTTAATGAGGCTAGATTGCGATTAGAATCGCAGATTTCGATTGAGAAAAAGCGTGAAATTGCCACTTATATAATTGATAATAGTTCTGATTTAAAGCATTTGAATTTAGAAGTTAATAGCTTTATCACAACCCTAAAAGCCAAATACCGCACCTTAAAAATTTAGAGGAATAGATGAAAAACAAAATCAGCGTTTGTATCCTAGTCAAAAACGCCCAAAATACCATTAAAGAGTGCTTAGAATCCTTAAAAAGCTTTGATGAAATTATCTTGCTTGATAATCAAAGTAGCGATGATACCTTAAAAATCGCTAACGAATTTAAAGCCAAATTTAATAATTTGAAAATTTATTCTAGTGAATTTATCGGTTTTGGGCCGCTTAAAAATTTAGCTATTAGCTATGCTAGTAATGATTGGATTTTTAGCATTGATAGCGATGAGGTTTTGGAATCTCAAGCTCTTAATGAGATAGCAAATTTAGATCTAAATCCCCAAAATATCTACGCCCTACCTAGAAAAAATCTCTATAAAGGCGAGTGGATAAAGGCGTGTGGATGGTATCCTGATTTTGTCCTAAGGCTATTTAATAAAACTCAAACCAAATTTAATTCTAATTTCGTCCATGAGAGTTTGGAAGCCAAAAATTTAAATATAATAAAACTTAAAAATGGATTAAGGCATTACGCTTATGATGATATCAGCACACTTATAGAAAAGATGCAAAAATACTCCACCCTTTATGCGATACAAAATAGAGCCAAAAAGAGCAATATCGGCAAAGCCGTGCTACATAGCGTGTGGAAATTCATCCGTGATTACGCCTTTAAAAAGGGATTTTTGTATGGTTATAAGGGTTTTGTGATTAGCCTTTGTAATGCTCTTGGGGCGTTTTTTAAGTATGCCAAGCTCTATGAGTTAAACCACCAAATGCCAAGCGTGAGCCTAATCATCACCACTTATAATAGCGAAAAATATTTAGAGCAGGTCTTAAAAAGTATTTTAAACTTAGATTATTTGCCAAATGAAGTCTTGGTCGCTGATGATGGAAGTGGCGTAGCTACAAAGAATTTGATTGAGAAATTTAAGGCGATTTTTCCTTGTGAGTTAAAGCATATTTGGCAAGAAGATAAGGGCTTTCGCTTGAGCCAAATTCGCAATAAAGCCATAAATATAGCAACTAGTGAGTATATCATAATCATTGATGGCGATATGGTTTTAGATAGAAATTTTATTTTAGATCATCTCAAATTCGCCAAGCAAAAGCAGTTTTTACAAGGCTCAAGAGTGGTTTTGGATGAGAGTCAAACTGATTTATTGATAAATGGGGGAGGGTATACGAGCGAGTTTAAAACTCTTAAATCCAAGCGAAATTCCATACTCTCAAAACTCATCTATAAAAGCTCAGCCATTAGGGCAAGTTTCTTTAAAAAGCGAGATTTCATCAAAGGAATTAGAGGTTGTAATATGAGCTTTTATAAAATTGATTGCGATGAGATCGGCGGATTTAATGAGAATTTTATCGGCTGGGGTAGGGAGGATTCTGAGTTTGTGGCGAGATTTTTGTTTAGTGGCGGAGAGCTTAGAAGGCTTAAATTTTCAGGGATTGCGTATCATCTCTATCACGCTGAAAACAGCAGAAAAATGCTAGAATCAAACCACCAAATTTACCTAAACACCATCAAAGAAAAGAGAGTCAAATGGCGATAAAAGTATTGCTAACAATAGGCGATATCACTATAAAAGGCGGCGCTGAAAGAGTTGTAACTAATCTAGCAAATGTTTACGCGGCCTCTGGGCTAGATGTGGAGATTTTAAGCTTTTATAAAGGCGGGATAAATGAAGCTTTTGAGCTTGATAGTAGAGTGAAATTAAGATATTTACACGATAAATCTTTTGATGATAAGCGTAAAAATTTCTTCTATAAAATCTTTTATAAATTTATTGAGAGCTATATCTTAAAGCGTGATTTCAAAGATAAGGATTTTGTGATTTTTAATAACTCGCCGCATTTTCCGCTATTTAAAAATAAAAATACAAAATATCTAAAAATCATACACACAGCTTCAAAAGGACGCTACCTAGCTAGATATAACTATTTTGATTCTATAGTGCTTATAGCCTCTAAAGAGATTGATTTTTGGCAAAGCCATCATAAAAATATATTTTTAATCCCAAATTTCATCTCAAATATCCCAAATTCAAACACCAATTACTCTCAAAAAGTCGTGCTATCAATGGGTCGCATGACAAAAGTAGATGAAAAGGGCTTTTTGCGCCTAATAGATATATGGAAGTTAATCCAAGATAGTGGGGAATTTAATGATTGGAAGCTACACATTGTAGGCGATGGCGATCTAAAAGAGCAGATAAAAACTAAGATAGAAAATCTAAATTTATCTAACTCTATAATCTTAAAACCATTTACTAAAGATGTAGAGAGTGAGTATCTAAGCGCTAGTATATATGCTATGACAAGCCACTTTGAAGGTCTTCCTATGGTGCTTATAGAGGCGGGGTCTTATGCCTTGCCAACCATAGCCTTTGATATCGCCACAGGCCCAAGCGATATAATAGAAGATGAAAAAAGCGGATTTTTAATCACTGATAATAATCTAGATGAATATGCCAATAAACTAAAAATATTAATGCAAGATGAGAATCTAAGGGTCAAAATGGGTGAAAAAAGCAAAGAGATAGTCAAAAATAAATTTAGCAAAGAGGTGGTAATGAAGCAGTGGATGGAGCTGTTTAGCAAGATTAGATAAATTTAATTATATTATCATTACAAATTTAATTTTTATATTTTAGAATAATTTTTATGGTTCTTTTGTGGATAAATTTTTATGCTTAAATTACTAAAATATATTAAAAATTTTTACTAATTAACTAAAAAAATCAATAAATTTTACAAAAACCACCCATTACGATCATCAAAAATATTAATATTTTAATATTTCGTGCGATATAATTATCTATAAAGTTAAGGATTAAGCTTTTAAAGAATACAAAATGAGTTTTAGAATCAACACTAATATAGCAGCAATGAACGCCCATGCCAACTCTTTGATCAATGATAGAGCGCTTACTAGCTCACTTGGTCGCCTTAGCTCAGGTCTTAGGATACAGACCGCAGCTGATGATGCTTCTGGACTTGTAATTGCTGATAGCTTAAAATCTCAAGCCAACTCATTAGGTCAAGCCATATCTAATGGCAATGACGCAATCGGTATAGTCCAAACAGCTGATAAAGCTATGGATGAGCAGATCAAAATCCTTGACACCATCAAAACCAAAGCTATCCAAGCAGCCAATGACAGCCAAAACAGCGACTCTAGAAAAGCAATCCAAAATGATATCTCAAGACTTCTTGATGAACTAGATAATATCGCTAATACCACAAGTTTCAATGGCCAAAAGCTATTAAATGGCAATTTCACTAACAAAAATTTCCAAATCGGTGCCTATAGCAACCAAACGGCCAAAATCAGCGTAGAAAACACCAACTCAAACGCCATAGGCCACACTCACTATCTCTCTACTACGCCTATGATTTTTGATAACAACAAATTCGATACTGCGAATTTCACTATGCAATTAAACGCCGTCCCAAGCCATGTAAGTGGTATTAAATTCGATGCTATCTCTGGTCAAGAGATATTAGATAATGGGCTAGGGGTCATAGCTGATAAGATAAATTCTTATAGCAGCGAGACGGGGGTTAAAGCTAGCGTGAAGAATGAGTTTATTAGTGATGCTAGGATATTTGGGACAACTTTTTTCCCTGGGACTATTTCGAAATTAAGCATAAATGGAGTAGAGATAGGGACAAATATACATTTTAATGTAGGTGACCCTTCAAATATTTTGATAGATACTATCAATGCCAAAAGTGATATAACTGGCGTTAGTGCTTCTAATGTTGGAGAGCGTTTATCAATGAGTTCTAGCAATGGTAAGCCAATACTCATAGAAGTTGGCAGCGTAGATGACTCTAAAGCAATGGGCTTATCTATGAAAGATGGCAACGGCGCCGATAGCACAAGTGCATTAATTTTAGGTGAGCTCTATCTACAATCAAACAACGGCTCGCCACCATCTTTGGATCTTAAAGAGACTACAGGCAATATAAAAGGTGCTGAAATCGGCGGTTTGAGTGCTAAGGCCGCTGATACAAATGATATAATAGGCTCTCAACTAAGGGAGCAAGTATCGCTTAGCCTAAGTGATTTGGTTAGAAACAAGCTAGATGAGCATGTATTAAGGGCGATGGGGCAAGTAGAGCTATTAAATCCGATTTTGGAGTTGCCTGCTGGGGTTAATAGCTATGTAGGGGCTCAAGCTTTGATAGATGTATCATTAAATGCGCTTAAAAAGCTAGATAAACTAAGAGCAGATTTAGGTTCAGTCCAAAACCAATTAGTAGCAACTATCAATAACATCACAGTTACCCAAGTCAATGTTAAATCAGCTGAAAGTCAGATAAGAGATGTGGATTTTGCTAGCGAGAGTGCAAATTTCTCTAAATTCAATATCCTAGCTCAAAGTGGTAGCTACGCCATGAGCCAAGCCAACGCCGTCCAACAAAATATATTAAGATTGTTACAATAATTTAAATTATTTTTATTTCTTTACTTCGCAAGACGGAGAAAAGCTCCACTTTGCGACCAAATTTAAAATATTAAAAATATTTCTTTTTTAAGGGGGAAGGGGAGCGCTTTTTTGGCAGACGCTACCCCTTCCCCCTTAACAACCCCTAACCCCCTGTAAAAGCCTTCTAAGGCGCTGTGCGAAGCACAGATTTAAATTATTTTTATTTCTTTACTTCGCAGACTAGCAAAGCTAGTCTTTGCGATAAACTTTAGAAAAGTTTAATCAAACTAAAGCCCCACTTCGTGGGGTACCCCGTTTTGATTTCGTTAGAGCTAAAATCTGTCTTTACTATAAAATTTATAAAATTTAAAATATTAAAGATATTTCTTTTTTAAGTGGGAAGGGGTACCCCATTTATGGGGGCTTTAGTGTTTGCTACTTTAGTGGCGACTTGTTGCCACGTTAAAAGTAGATAAAAATAAAAAGCGCTTTTTTGGCAGATGAATAGCGTAACAGCAAAAACGATGTAAATCATCGTTTGCGACGCTACGAAGGATAGCAACACCTTGGCTTCCCCCTTAACAACCCCTAACCCCCTGTAAAAGCCTTCTAAGGTGCTGTGCGAAGCACAGATTTAAATTATTTTTATTTCTTTACTTCGCAAGACGGAGTAAAGCCCCGCAAGCGGGGTATCTCCATTTATCACTCTAAATTTGGCTTAAAATAGCAATTAATTTTTTAATATAATTAAAATTTATGCTATATTTACTTAATTTTTATACAAAATTTATATAAAATATTATATCATTCCAAAATTAAAAAGATAAAGTTTATCCTAATTATTTAGGAGATAAGGAAAGGATAGTTTTTGAAAGTTTATTTAGATAATAATGCAACTACGATGATTGATCCTGAGGCTTTAGAGTTGATGCTTCCATTTCTTAAAGAGCATTTTGGTAATCCAAATTCGCTTCACAGCTATGGTAGCGAAACTCACCCAGCACTAAGAAGAGCTCTAGATCAATTATATACAGGCATAAACGCCTCTGATAAGGATGATATCGTTATCACAGGATGCGCTACTGAGAGCAATAACTGGGTATTAAAGGGTATATATTTTGATAAGATATTAAAAGGGGATAAAAAGCGTATAGTTACAACCACCGTAGAGCATCCAGCAATCGGTGCTACCTGTGCTTTTTTGGAGTCTTTGGGAGTTGAGATTACTAGAATTGATGTAAATAGCCAAGGTGTTATCACGGCTGATGATCTACGCAATGTGATGAGCGATGATGTTGCACTTGTGAGTGTAATGTGGGCAAATAACGAAACTGGCATGATCTTCCCTATCAAAGAGTTAGCTAGTATAGCGCATGAATTTGGAGCGTTATTTCACACAGACGCAGTCCAAGCAGTAGGCAAGATCCCAGTAGATGTCCAAGATGCCAATGTGGATTTTTTAAGCTTTTCAGGGCATAAATTTCACGCTCCAAAGGGTGTTGGCGCACTATATATCAAAAATTCAATACCACTAACTAGCCTACTTCATGGTGGTGAACACATGGGCGGTAGAAGAAGTGGAACCTTAAATGTCGCCGGTATCGTAGCAATGGGTCAAGCGATGGAAAATGCCAATAAATTTTTAATTTACGAGCAAAGCCATGTAGGTAGATTAAGAGATAAGCTAGAAGATGCGCTTTTATCTTTGCCAGATGTAAGAGTAATAGGCGATAGACAAAACCGCGTCCCAAATACGATTCTAGCTAGTATCAAAGGAGTTGAGGGCGAAGCAATGCTGTGGGATCTAAATCAAGCAGGCATAGCAGCTAGCACCGGTTCAGCCTGTGCGAGCGAAGATCTAGAAAGCAACCCTATAATGGAAGCGATAGGTGCTGATAGCGAGCTAGCTCATACCGCTCTTAGATTATCTTTATCACGCTTTAATACTGAAGAAGAGATTGATTATGCTATTGAGAAGATTAAGCGTGCTGTGGATAGATTGCGTAGTATATCGAGCAGTTACGCATATGCACCAAAATGGCATAAATCAGGACTATAAGGAGACAATATGGCAAAAGGAAATTTAATAAGCGGAAATATCTGGGAAGAGTATTCTCAAAAAGTTCAAGATGCGATGAATCATCCTAAAAATATGGGTGAAATCACAGAAGAAGATGCGAAGGCTATAGGCTGTAAGCTAATCATCGCTGACCACGGCGCCGAGAGCTGTGGTGACGCTGTTAGGCTCTATTGGGCGGTTGATGAGGCTAGTGATGTTATTAAAGATGCTAAATTTAAAAGCTTTGGCTGTGGCACGGCTATAGCTAGTAGCGATTATATGGCTGAGCTTTGTAAGGGCAAAACAGTAGATCAAGCAGTCAAAATCACAAATTTAGATGTTGAAAGGGCTATGCGAGATAATCCAGATACCCCAGCTGTCCCACCGCAAAAAATGCACTGCTCTGTTATGGCGTATGATGTTATCAAGGCAGCAGCCGCTAGCTATAAAGGCGTAGATCCTGAACATTTTGAAGATGAGATTATCGTGTGTGAGTGCGCTAGAGTGAGCCTTGGGACGATAAAAGAGGTTATAAGATTAAATGATCTAACCACGGTTGAAGAGATCACTCAATATACCAAAGCTGGGGCATTTTGTAAAAGCTGTATAAAGCCTGGCGGACACGAAAAAAGAGAGTATTATCTAGTGGATATCTTAGCTGAGGTTAGATCTGAAATGGAGTCTGAAAGGCTAAAAGCTATTGCTGATGCGAAGATCAGTGGTAGCGGAATTGATAGCGATCTAAGCTTTGAAGAGCTAAGTGTGGTTAAGCAGTTAAAGGCTGTTGAGGCTATTATCGATGAACATGTCAGACCTATGCTAGAGATGGATGGGGGAAATATGGAGATACTAGATATCAAATCAGAAGGCGGTAGAACCGATATTTATATCCGATATTTAGGTGCGTGTAGCGGTTGCGCTAGTGGCGCTACTGGAACGCTATATGCGATTGAAAATATCTTACAAGAGAATTTAAGCCCAAATATCAGAGTAATACCTGTATGAAAAACGCTAAATTCAAAGCCGGACACTACTATATAGGAGATCTAGCTAAGATTTTAGACTATTTGAATTTAAGTGCCCTAAAATATGGTTTTGGGGCGCTTGGCGAGTTTGAGTATTTGAGCTTAGATCTTGATCGTGATGAGATAAAAGATAGCGATGGATTTACCTATAGTATCGATAGCTCAAATTTCGGGATTATAAGTGCGGATATCATAGATGAAGAGCTTTTAAGTAGCAGGATTTTGACCCTTAGACATGGGTTTATCGCTAATAAATTTAGTAGTTATCGCCTAGCTAGAATTGTTGAATTTAAAGATGATTTTGAGGTTATTATAAGTGATGATGATATTAAATTTGGCAATATAATCCTAAATTTATAAAATTTATTTACACATTTGATTTATTCAAAAAATTTTCAGCTAAATATAGCAAAAATTTAGTATAATAAAAGCATTAGAATTTTTCATAAAGAGTTTGAATATGGTGCCTAGCTGGGATGACAAATATAGCATTGGTAATTCGGATATAGATTTACAACATCAAAAGCTATTTGATCTTGCCAAAAAATCATTTATTTACGCTAATAAAAATGTATCTCGTGAAGAGATCCGTGGTATCGTGGCTGAATTTTTTGAGTATATGAAAGAACATTTCAAAGATGAACAAGAGTATATGGAGCTAATCGGCTATCCAAATTTACACGAACACACGATGATCCATAAAGATATTATAGCTAGTATGGCGGGCCTCATCAAAACAGCGAAAAATGTAAATGACCTAAAAGAAAATTTGCTATTAATCGCCGAAAAATGGCTAGTTGAGCATATATTAAAAGAGGATGCCAAGATAGAAAAGTGGCGTCAAGCGCAGCTACAGCATTCGGAATCCGAGCTAGTAGAAGAAAAACCACAACAATACAGATATACTTGTGGTTGTCCGCATAAAATTCATCTTGTCCCTAGCCATATACATGAAAAAATTCTAGAAGGCAAGAAATTCTCTTGTATGACTTGTAAGGTTGTGATTAAGATTAAATTATCTTAATTTATGAATCTTAGATTGGTTTTGTATTATTAAATTTAATTAAATTTGATAAAGATTTTAAATTTCTATTTTAGCGAATATTTTTGATTTAAATTTATTATATTGATAGTGGTGATTTTATTATTTTGGCTTTGATAAAAAACAAAGCCCCAAATACGGGGATTTGTTTATAGATTATTGAACGCTTTTTAGGCTTTGGAAAGGCTAAAGCATAATTTTATCTATTTTTTAGGCGTTACTAGCATATTTACATAACGACCTTCTAAGATAGGCGCCTTATCTCTATCGGCATATTCTTGTACCATATCCCAAATTTTTTCAAGCAAACTCACGCCAATTTCAGGAGTAGTCATCTCACGACCCTTTAAAAAGACTCTAAATTTGACATATTTTCCTTCAGATAAAAATTCTTGAGCGTGTTTGATCTTATAATTTATATCATTTTGCGCTATTTTGGCTGAAAGCTTAATCTCTTTTATCTCGATTACTTTTTGCTTTTTCTTGGCTTCTTTTTGCTTTTTTTCTTGTTGATAACGGAATTTGCCATAATCCATTATTTTACACACAGGCGGCTTAGCATCAGCTGCTATTAATACTAGATCTAAGCCCATTTTGTTTGCTATATTTAGCGCTTCATCTCTGCTGATGACCCCATAAGCTGTGCCATCATCTCCTACACATCTAACCTCGCTTGCGCGGATTTCGTCATTTAGATAAACCTCTTTATCCTTGCTCAAATATTCACCTCGTTTATTTTGGTTTGGACTAAGCTATAGAATTCATCCAAGCTCATATCCTTTTGTTCTCTAGCCCTACGATCTCGTAAAGCTACACCTTTGTTTGCTACTTCATTATCGCCAAGCACTATTATCATAGGTACTCTTTGTTTTTCTGCGTTTCTGATTTTTTTATTTAATGTATCATTTTTGCTAAAAATTTCACTATCGATATTCATATCAAGTAGTTTGGCATAAATCTCTTTAGCGTAATCAAGATGAGTATCATTAATCGGTATAATCACAACTTGAGTAGGCGCAATCCAAAATGGCAACTCCCCAGCCGTATGCTCAAGCAAGATACCTATAAAACGCTCAAAACTACCTAAAATCGCACGATGTAACATTACAGGCTGTTTTCTCTCGTTATTTTCATCTATGTACTCTAATCCAAATCTAGCTGGTAAGTTAAAATCTACTTGAATTGTACCGCATTGCCACTTTCGCTTTAAAGCGTCAGTGATTTTGATATCTATTTTAGGTCCATAAAATGCCCCGCCGCCTTCATCAATGCCATATTTTAATCCCTTTTCATCAAGGGCGTCTTTTAAGGCTTTTGTAGCTATCTCCCATACTTCATCATCGCCCACAGCTTTGGTTGGTTTAGTCGATATCTCCATCTCATAGCTAAAGCCAAAGGCATTCATAATTTTATCTACAAAATCAAGGATTTCATATACATTTTCTTTAATTTGGCTCGGCATACAAAATAGATGAGCATCATCTTGAGTAAATTCACGAACTCTAAATAATCCGTGTAAGACTCCGCTTTTTTCGTGTCTATGAACCACGCCGTATTCAAAAAATTTAAGTGGTAGATCTCTGTAACTTCGAATTTCGCTTTGATAAACCTTGATATGGCCTACGCAATTCATCGGTTTTATGCCATATTCTTGCTCATCAATTGTGGTAAAATACATATTTTCTTTGTAGTTTGTATAGTGGCCACTGATCTTCCAAGCGTCGCTTTTAAGGATTTCTGGGCCACGAACTGGCTCATATCCACGAAGTCTGTGAGTGCGATATAATTTATGCTCTAAGCGACTTCTAAGCCTAGAACCATTTGGTAGCCAAATAGGGAGCCCAACACCAATGCTATCATCAAAGGTAAAAAACTTCATCTCACTTCCAAGCTTCCTGTGATCTCGCTTTTTAGCCTCTTCTATGATTCTTATATGCTCATTTAGGCTATCTTTGTCAGCGTATGCGGTGCCGTAAATTCTAGTTAGCATCTCACGATTTTCATCGCCACCTAGATAAGCCCCAGCAATTCTAGTTAGTTTAAAAAACCTAGCAAAAATCGTATTTGGGATATGTGGCCCACGGCAAATATCTTCAAATTCGCCTTGAGAGTATAGACTCACTGCGCCATCTGGAATGCGCTTTAAGACCTCTTGCTTGAGATCGTCATCTGCGTATTTGGTGGCTACTTCACTTTTGGTGGAGGCTATTTTGATAATTGGAGTTTTAGCAAGGGCTAGCTCTTTCATCTTCTTTTCTATAGTGATGAGATCATCTTCGCCAAGCTTGCTTCCATCGCTTTTGCTTACACGCATATCATAGTAAAAGCCATCTTCAATCGCAGGCCCAACAAAAAATTTAACATTAGGATAAAGCTCTTTAATAGCCGCAGCCATAAGGTGCGCACAGGAGTGGCGGATGATCTCAAGCGCCTCTTTGGAGTTGTCAAATTTAATCTCGCTACCACCGCCGGTGTAGCTTTGAGTATCTACTATTTTACCATTTACATTATATCCGATTACTTCGCTCATCTACTCTCTTTTTATAAAAATAACAAAATGCTAAATTCTATCCAATTGTATTTTAACTTAAACTGAATTTTAATAAAATTTAAGCTAATATCATAAATCAAATTTATTTACCAATTTGGTTATTTTTGAATTTGATTTATGTAGTTTAGATAGGAATTTAAATTTGATTTTTGAGAGCGGCTTAGGGCTATGAAATTATCATTTAGGGTATCTTTTTTGGCGTAGTTAAGCGGTTTTAAATCATTTAGCGATAGCATAATCCCACCACTTTGATAAAGCAGAAAATCCCCAGCAGCCGTATCCCATAAGCTAGAGCCATATAACCTGACAAAGACTCCAGCAAGTCCTTGGGCTAGATATGTGAATTTGATTGCGGAGCTGATTTTGACGATATTTAGGTTGAAATTTTTAGCGAATTTGTCTAAATTATCGATATTTTGTGATTTACCTGTGATGAGTGAATTGCGGTTATTTATATCTATGATTTTACCATTTTTGTATATGCTAGAGCCTTGAAAACTACTAAATATCTCATCATTAATAGGCGAGTATATCACTCCTAAAATCGGTCTAGAGCGATAAATCAAAGCTATACAAACGCAAAATTCCCCACTCCTAGATACAAACTCCCTAGTCCCATCAAGTGGATCGATTAGCCAAAATATTGAATTCTCATCTCTTTTATCAAATTCCAAAATACTCTCTTCAGAGCATATTGGAATTTGAGTTTTGGATAAAATTTCATATATCGCATCATTAGCTGCTAAATCAGCCGTGGTTAATAAGGAGTTATCAAATTTATATTGGATTTCGAATTTGTTATATGAATTTAAGATAGCCACCCCAGCGGCCTTAGCGGCTTTTAGGGCGACTTGATGTAGGTTATTTAGGTTGAGAGACAGGTCCGACATATAGCTGTCTTGGGCGAACAATTTTGATATTGTCTTGAGATTTTAGCTCCATCCATTGGCTTAGCCATCCTGGAACTCTACCCATTACAAATATAGCCGCAAACATCTCATTCGGAATTCCCAAAGCTTTTAAGATTACGCCACTATGGAAATCCACATTTGGATATAGATTTCTAGATACAAAATATTCATCATTTAGAGCTATCTCTTCGATTCTAGTAGCGACTTTAATTAGATTGCTATCTATACCGATTTCATCGATTAGTTTATCTCTTAATCCTTTTAAGACTTTGGCTCTTGGGTCAAAGTTTTTATAGACTCTATGCCCAAAGCCCATTAGGCGGAATGGATCGTTTTTGTCTTTTGCTTTTTTGATAAACTCATCAACTCTATCTGGAGTACCGATCATCTCAAGCTGTCTTATAACGCCCTCATTAGCACCACCATGAGCATGCCCCCAAAGCGCACCGATACCAGCGCTTATACATGAGTATGGATGAGCGTGAGTAGAGCCAACTGTCCTAACAGTCGTAGTAGAGGCATTTTGCTCGTGGTCAGCGTGAAGCATTAAGATTGTATCAAAGGCTTTAACTTCGATTGGTTTTAGATCTACTCTATTGTGTGGGAATGCTCTTAACATATATAAGAAATTCTCTGTAAATCCACGATCTAAATCTGGATAAATCACTGGAAAGCCACGAACATGACGATAATAAAATGCTATCATAGTAGGGATTTTAGCTACCATTCTTTTAGCTAATTCCATATAATCTTGCATATTATCAAAGTTCATATCTCTTTTATAGTAAGCACTCATAGTAGCTACACTTGCTTGTAAAACCGCCATCGGATGAGCCTTATCAGGGAAACAATCAAATAGTTTTATCATCTTTTCATTTAGATAGCTTCTCTCTTTTAGCTCTTGGCGAAATGCGTCTAGCTCCTCTTGGCTTGGGAGTTTGCTATTAAATAATAGATATACCAAATCTAAATATCTTTTATTTTCAGCAAGCCACGCTATATCATAGCCTCTATGCATCAAAGTCCCAGCCTCACCATCAATATATGTGATAGCTGAACGACACATTGCGGTGCTAGTATAGCCCCTATCAAATGTAAACATACCAGTATCTTTGTATAGATTAGATATATCTATAACGCTAGGCCCTAAAGTACCATCAAGAATAGGAAATTCATAGCTTTTTCCATTTCTATTGTCGGTTAATGTTACTGTGTTACTCATTTTTATCCTTTGATTAAAATTTTTATATCTTATCTAAATTTTATTTAAATTAAATTGCCCTTAAATATCTAACTTAATTATTTAAGGCGAAATTTAAGATAATTTGTAAATTTTATTAATATCATAGACAAAATCACCTCAAAAATACTAGCGATAATAAAAGCAAAATATAGCTCTTTTGCTATATTTCCAGCATTATAAGCTACCGTAGCCACCGCTACTAAAAGCGTAAGTGGCATTGAGAGTGATAAGCCAAAAAGAATACTATCATATAATCCAAAACGCTTTACAAATATCATTGAAGATATCACTCGCACAATAATCATAAATATCATCAATTTCATAGCATTATCAAGCACTCCAGGAACCAAAAGATATTCAAGCTCCACGGTTGTACCAATATAGACAAAAAATATTGGCACCAAAAATCCAAACCCAAAGCTACCTAGCTTATGTGGAAGATCTTTTTTGTGATTAAAAAATGTAGCGATAAAGCTCCCAGCGATAAAAGCCCCAAGGACAATCTCCAAATTTAGATATATCATCACCGCTACAGTGCTAAAAAATAGCGCCATAGATAGGCGGATATCCTTTTCACTCTTATCATCGTGAGGCATTAGTAGAATTTTGAGATTTGGATACCACCAAAATAGCACTTCAAGCCCCTTAAATCCAAGCACACAAAGCACAATAAATAGTATAAGATAGTATATACTACTAAATAACTCAATAGAATTACCAAATTCAATATAAGCTGACATAAGGGTTAAAAGAGCGATACTAAGCACCTCACCTATGCCACCAGCGATCATAGCGGTATTTAGCCAAGGCTCGTTTTTACCATACTCTTTAAATAGAGTAGATAAAATTCCAACCGACATAAGTGGCACCACCACAATAACCAAAAACGCCGGCGATATAAACGCACTAAAGATCCCAGCTACAATATATAAAATAGTTAGATAAGAAAGAACTAGCTTTATAATGCTTTTTTCTATTTTAAAAAAAGATTTCAGATCTATCTCAGTCCCAGCCAAAAACATTAGATAAAAAAACCCAACTTCAGCTACTATCTTAAATGGCTCACTATGTGGTATAAACCCAAAAAACCCAAAGACTATCCCCATCATAATCTCTATAGGGGCGATTGGGATTTTAGAAATTTTAGAAAAATATGGCGATATAAAGATTATAAACGCCAAAACAAGTAAAATAGAAAGCTCATTAATGGCACTGTGTTGCAAACTCAAAGCCTCGTTTTTTAAGCTCTTCTATATCCTTGCTAGCAGCCTCGCCACTAGTAGTAAGATAATCCCCCACGACAATAGCACTAGCTCCATTTTCTAATATCTCATATTGCCTATCGCCAAGGATTACCTCTCTACCGCCAGCTACCATTATTCTAGTATTAGGCAGAGCCTTAGCGCTATCTCTTAATATCTCTAAGGCTTCATCGGCACTAAGCTTTGGCTCTTTGATTTTTAAAGCGGGATTTGGGATAAAGAAATTTATTGGACTAGTAAATGGATTTAGCTCTTTTAGTGAGTTTCTAAAGCTTATTCTATCTTGATTGCTCTCTCCAAGACCATAAATTCCGCCACAGCAAAGCTCAAGCCCAGCTCTTTTGGCGTTTAAATTCGTCTGAAATCTCTCATCCCAGCTATGAGTAGAGCAGATTTTAGGAAAGTATTCACGGCTTGTTTCAAGATTGTGATTATAGCTGAAAATTCCAGCATTTTTAAGCTCTTTTAAGCTCTCATAACTTGCACTTCCATTACATGCTATCAGCAGCAGCTCAGGCACCTCTTTTTGTAATGTTTTGGCAGTTTGGCAGATAAACTCAAGCTTTTTATCATCAAGCCCCCTACCGCTAGTAACTAAGCAAAAGCCAAGAGCTTTATTTGCCTTAGCCATTTTGGCCTCTTTTAAAATTTGTTCTATACTTTTTTGTTTATATCTATTTATATCAGCTTTTACATGAGCACTTTGAGTACAATACGCACAATCTTCAGGGCAGTTGCCACTACTAACATTACATATCGCACATAGCATTACTACTTTATTCATTATTACTTACCTCTTCTTTAAATTTACATTGTGGGCATTCTTTGAAATCCCCTTTTTTAAGCTCTTTTAAGACCATTTGTGTATTACATTTTGGGCATTTGTCTATAATTGGTTTATATTTACTTAGAAAATTACATTTTGGATAGTTGGCACAGCCATAGAATTTACCTTTTTTGCTAATTCTCTCGACCAATTCTCCACCGCAATCAGGGCATTGAATGCCGATTTTAGATGGCTCTTTCTTCTCAAATTTATTAGAGTTAGCTAGGTTTTTGGTATATTTACATTTTGGGAAATTTAAACAGGCTATAAACTCGCCAAATCTACCCTTTCTTTTAACTAACTCCCCACCGCAATCAGGGCATTTCTCACCTATTGGCTCGGCTACTTTTTGGCTTTTTATATTTGTTTTTCCTTCATCAATCTGTTTGATAAAAGGGTGATAAAAATTAGATAAAACCTCTTGCCAATCGGCTTTATTTTCGGCTATATCATCAAGTTTTTCTTCCATTTTAGAAGTAAATTCGCTATCTACAATATCTTTAAAATTATCTTCTAATACTGAAGTTATAGTAAATGCTATATCATTTGGGATTAATTGCTTTTTTTCTACTTTGACATAATCACGGCTAGTTAGAAGTGAAATAGTAGGCGCATAGGTGCTAGGTCTGCCAATTCCAAGGCTCTCTAGCTTTTTGACAAGGCCAGCTTCAGAGTAGCGACTAGGTGGTTCGGTTTCGTGTTTGGTGCTTTTGATACTTTGGATACTCATATTATCATCGATTTTTAAAGGTGGGAGAATTTTATCTTTATCCATATCGCCATAAACTCTATAAAATCCATCGAAAGAAACCTTCTTGCCTAAGAGTTTAAACTCGCAATTTTCGCCCTTTATAATGATATTTTGAATTTCGCACACGCTAGGGCTCATCTGTGAAGCCAAAAATCTGTTATAAATCAAGGTGTATAGCCTTAGCATATCTTTATCTAAATATTGTGAGGCAATTTGTGGTGTAAAGCTCAAATTCGTAGGTCTGATCGCCTCGTGAGCCTCTTGGGCGCCTTTGGATTGTGTGGTGTAGATATTGGCAGTTTTTGGTAGATATTTTGATCCAAATTCGCTCTTTATAAGCTCCCTAGCAGCGTTTAGGGCTTCTTTGGCTATATTTAGGCTATCTGTTCTCATATAGGTTATAGCACCCATAAAACCGCTATTTGTCTGGACGCCTTCATATAAACTTTGGGCTAACATCATGGTTTTTTTAGGGCTAAAGCCAAGTCTATTTGACGCACTTTGTTGTAGAGTTGAGGTCATAAAAGGTGGTTGGGGGTTAGTTTTACGCTCTTTGGATTCTATGCTTTTGACTTTGAATTTATCATCTTTTATATTATCTAAGATATATTTGGCTCTTTGGGCGTTTGTGATGGTGAGCTTTTCTATCTTTGAGCCTTGAAATTCGATTAACTCAACTTCTAAATCATCTTTAAATTTAGCATCAATGCTAAAATACTCAATAGGCTTAAATTCTCTAATCTCACGCTCTCGATCGACTAGAATTTTAAGCGCTGAGCTTTGGACACGCCCAGCACTTAAACCTCTTTGAATTTTGATATTTAAAAGCGGACTAAGCTTATAGCCAACAATCCTATCTAATAGCCTTCTTGCTTGTTGGGCATTTACGCTATTCATATCTAATTTTCTAGGATTTGCCAAAGCCGCCTCGATAGCGCCCTTTGTGATTTCGTGAAATACTATTCTAGGTAGGGTTTCGGGCTTTTTGCCAATTGCTGTGGCGATATGATAAGCTATAGCCTCACCCTCTCTATCCTCATCGGTCGCTAGATAGATGGTATCGGCACTTTTAGCAAGCTCTTTAATCTCTTTTACGATAGCAGAGTGATCGCTGCTAATCCTATACTCAGGAGTAAAGTTATCCCCATCTATCTTAATCCCAAAGCTAGATTTAGGCAGATCTCTAATATGCCCCTTACTAGCTATAACCTTATACTCAGAACCTAAGAAATTTTTTATAGTTTTAGCTTTAGCTGGAGATTCAACTATTATTAATTTACTCATATTTCGCCCCAAATTCAGTTAGGCGTAATTTTACCAAAAAACTATAAAATTGATATAAAACAACTTCAAATTTACCCCATTATAAGATTAAAATATCCTAAAATTGATCCAGCTCCAACTCCTTCAAGCACGATAAATAAAGTGGCTAAAATGCTTAAAATTCCTATCCAGACAGCTCTACATTTTGGGATTATGATAGCTTGAGTTGGTGATTTAAAATATATACTAATAATAATTCTTAGATAATAATATACTGATATAATGGTGTTTATAATACCAAAAATCGCCAAATACGCATTACCGCTTTCAAAGGCACTTGAGAATACATAAACCTTACCCAAAAATCCCACCGTATATGGAAATCCGATAAATGAAAGGCAGATAAGAGTAAATGCCAACGCCCCAAGCGGTGAGCTCTTATAAATTCCAGCAAGAGAGTCGATCTCAACCCTTTGATCTTTAAAAAACGCATTTAAGAGTAAAAAGGCAAATCCCGTTGTAATAGCATAAATAGCGATATAATACACCCCAGCAGATAGCGGATTTTCTACATTTAAACTAGCTAAATTTATAAAGATATATCCAGCATGAACTATCCCAGCAGCTATCAAGATCTTTTTAACATCTATCTCTTTAAGGCTCAAAAAGTTACCGATAAACATACTAAATATCGCAATTACGCTAAATATAATCGCTAAAATTTCATCCCAGTCACCGCTATAAAGCAGGGCAAATTTGATCAGTAGCCCAAAACTAGCTAGTTTAAACGCCCCAGCTAAATATCCAGTTATACTAGTGCTAGCTCCATAATATACATCAATACTCCAGCGATAAAAACCAAAAATCGCAATCTTAAAAAATATCATCGCAATCACCATTAACACGCCAATTGTGGTAATCAAAGATGGTGATAAGAGTTTGCTAAGAATCTCATATTTTGTACTTTGAGTAGTCCCAAATATCAAAGCTGCCCCAAGCAAGTAAAACGCACTCATAAATGATGAGAGTAAGAAGTATTTAAAGGCTGCTTCAATGCTTTTTGAGTTTGAATTTAATGCTATCATCGCATATATGGATATGGAGGCAATCTCGATGAAAATCAAAGTAGTTATAATTTCGCTTGAGATTACCATCCCCATCATACCAAAGGCGGCTAAATTTGCTAATGCTATTAGCTCAGATTTAAAATAGCTCTCATCATCGCTAAAATATACCGTAGCCAAAAATATGATCGTAAGAAAGGCTATAATCACACAAAATATAAACTCAAATTGCCCAAGAGATATAAATTCAGCACAAAAAAATGGCAAATCCCCACTAAGAAGCTCAACCCTAAAAACAAAAAACGAGATTAAAATAAGAGCCCAAAAGGCTAAATTTATACCTAAAAGCGATATTTTATTGATTTTTGTAACGCTTAAAAATATATTAGCTACAATAGCGGCGATTGATAGTAAAAAAGGTGTTAAAGCTATCATTATTGCCCCTTTAAATTTGATTTTATGTATTTTTCATAGTGGCTTTGGATCGTGCTTTGCGATAGGTCTAAGATCGGCTTAGGATATAGACCCATTACAAATATCACAATCGCCACCAAACCAAAGGCTATAACTTGAGATTTGCTAAGCTCTTTGAATTTATCTGTAACTTCATTTACACTTTGTAAAATCGCCTTGCGATAAACCACAAACATATAAACCGCACCGATGATAATAGAAGTTGTAGCGATAATCCCATAGATTAAATTTGATTTAAATAATCCCACTAAAATCAAAAGCTCAGCCACAAAACCGATGGTAGTAGGAAGCCCCACGCTTGATAGCATCATAATGCCAAATAGCGTAGCAAAAATCGGAGCCTTAGTAGCTATACCACCAAGCTGACTAACCTTGCGAGTGCCTAGCTGATTAGAGATGATACCCACCATCAAAAACATCGCTCCACTAGTTAATGCGTGAGCTATAATCTGATATAACGCCCCGCTCATTGCTACGCTATCAAGGCTGAAAACCCCAGCTAAGATTAGGCCCAAATGCGACGCTGAAGCAAAGGCCAAAAGAGTCTTAAAGTCATCGCACCTAAGGGCAATTATCCCAAAATATATCATAGAAAATATCCCAAGTGCCACAAAATAGCTAGAAAACTCAACAAAGCTAAGCGAAAATATCGGCAACACGAATCTCAAAATCGCAAACACCGCCACCTTAGACGCAATGGCTGAAAGCATAAAGGTAGCCACGCTAGGCGAGTGCGTGTATGCCCCGCTAAGCCACATATGAAATGGAAACAAAGGAAGTTTAATCACAAAAGCTATCATAAAGCTAAAAAATAGTATTCGCTCTACGCTTAGGCTTAAATTTAAATTCACCAAATCCGCCAAAGCGAAGCTATAAAATCCAAATTCCAAATAGTGTGCCACGCCAAGATAGATAATCGCCCCAAGCATAATCATCGACCCAAATATCGCATAATACATCATATCTAGCATAGCTTTAGCTCTTTTAACGCTCTTACCATACAAGCCAGTCATTATAAATATTGGCAAAAGCATCATCTCCCATCCAGCATAGAAAAAGATCAAATCAAGCGAGCTACAAACAGCCAAAAACCCACTCTCTATAAATAGCAAATTTGCCCAAAAGCCCTTTTCTTGATACCTAAGCACAAAAAACAAAAAAGGTAAAAATATCGTAATAATCAAAATAAGATAGATATTAATCCCATCTACACCAACCATATATGTAATGCCATAGTTTTTAACTAATGGGACGATATCTACAAACTGCATTCCACCAGCCCCATCAAAGCCAAGGGCCATAATAATAGCCAAAATAGCAACCAAAATAGATCCGCCAAAGGCTATAATCTTGCCCCAAAAATTATTACAAAATAGAGCTATAAAAAGCCCCAATAAAAATGGTATAAATATAATTAAACTCAAGATACTACTCATAAAATAGCCTTTGAAAATATGATAATAACACAGATGAAAAATAGCATATAAAATGCGTATGAACTAGCTAAACCGCTTTGAGTATATCTAGCATAAATTTGGCTAAATGCCTTAAATATCAAAGCGCTAAACTCAACAAACGGATACAAAATTTTATCATCTATAATCTCACGCAAAAAGTGGCTAATTCGTTTTAAATTCGCCACAAAAACAAGATCATATATCTCATCTATATAGAATTTATTTGCTACAATGCTCTCAAATTTACCCATTTTTTCTTCGCAGTTTTTGTAGTTGTAAAATTTCTTATAAGCGATGAAAATCCCAATAGCAGATACCGCCATGCTCACAACTCCAGCCACTATCTCTACCATTAAAGTTGGATGATCAATATCTAAAAATATCGCCATAAATCCACCGCCTAAGGCAAATAGACAAAGGATATAATTCACCCCAAGCATACTAAATGGCACCTTATGTTGCTTTGGTGCGGGATTTTGTGAGTAAAATACCAAGAAAAATAGCCTAAAACAATAATACGCAGTAAGCCCAGCAGTAAATAATAAAATAGCAAATATAGTATAATGCCCAGAAAGAAGCGCCCCAAGAATAATGGCATCTTTGGAGAAAAATCCAGCAAAAGGGAATATCCCACTAATTGCGAGCATACCAAAAAGCATTGGATAATATAGCGATTTATTATCTTTTAAATTCCCCATTTTAAAGATATTTTGCTCATGATGAAGCGCTATAATGATGGCCCCAGCACTCAAAAACAGAAGCGCTTTAAAAAATCCATGAGTAAATAGATGATACATAGCAGCCCCAGAGCTGTAGCTAAGCGCAGCGAACATATATCCTAATTGACTCATAGTGGAGTAGGCTAAAATCTTTTTAATATCAGTAGCCTTTGTAGCGATAATCCCAGCAAAGAGCGCCCCAGCCGCACCAATCCCAGCTAAAACTTCTATTGGCAAGCTAAGCCCAGCAAACAAAAACTCAAATCTAACAACCATATAAACCCCAGCTGTAACCATCGTCGCAGCGTGGATCAAGGCTGAAATCGGAGTTGGCCCAGCCATCGCATCAGGTAGCCAAGTGTATAGTGGAATTTGAGCTGATTTAGCCAAAGCTCCAGTAATGAAACAAAATGCTATAAATATCGCTACACCAGGGCTAAAGCTCACTTCATTTAAGCCAATATAATCAAATTTAACCCCACTACTAGCAAGATACAACGCAATCAGCCCAATCAAAAAGCCAAAATCGCCAATTCTATTTAATATAAAGGCTTTATTGCCGGCTTTGACATTATCTTTATCGCTAAAATAAAAGGCGATTAATAGATATGAGCATACGCCCACGCCCTCCCAGCCGACAAACATCAAAATCGGATTATTTGCTAAAACTAAAATCAGCATAGAGGCTAAGAATAAATTCATATAACAAAAAAACTTACCAAAGCCTTCATCGCCATCCATATAGCCTATAGAATACAGATGTATAAGCATACCTAAAAACGCCACAAATATCGCC
The DNA here is from genome assembly GCF_002139935.1 of Campylobacter lanienae NCTC 13004. NCBI lineage: Bacteria > Pseudomonadati > Campylobacterota > Epsilonproteobacteria > Campylobacterales > Campylobacteraceae > Campylobacter > Campylobacter lanienae. The sequence continues at coordinate 53,751 of NZ_CP015578.1, forward strand.
ATCACCAGACTAAGATCATCAAGATAAAATCCCACATTTATGCTAAATCCAGCGATATCAAGCCAGCTAAATATATCCAAATTCAAGCTGCTACCATAGCTATTAATAAACAGCACAGCCATAGCTACAAAGCTAACTACAGGCCCAACCATCCCCAAAAAAGCAAAGAATCCTTGAGATAATCCAAGACTCTTTCTAGCAAGATATAAAACCCCAAGCAACAAACTACCAATAATTGGTGCTAAAATTACGATATTAACTAGCATCGCTATCCTTTAACTCTTTAAAGCTATCTATATTTAGGCTCTGTTTTGATTTGTGAAGCAAGGTGATGAGCGCAAGACCAAAGCTCGCCTCAGCTGCAGCTATAGCGATAACTAGCATTACAATCACTTGACCATCTAAATTTAAATTAACCCTAGCAAATATCGCAAAAAGCAAAGCAACCGCATTTAGCATAAGTTCAACAGACATAAAAATAGTAAAGATATTTTTACGCAAAATAACACCAAAAATTCCAATCACAAAGAGCAAAATCGCTACAAATATATAATTTTCAACCATTATTTTTGCCTTTTAAAATCGCCACAACCCCTACCAAAGCAGCGGTTAAAAGTAGAGAAATCATCTCAAAGCTAAATCCCCAGTTAAAAAAGAGATACTTTCCAAGTGGTGCGATCTCTCCAAATCCCTCAGGTGCTACCTCGAAGTTACCAGGCATCAAGGCAAGCCAGTAAGCCAAAAAGCCAAAAACGACTAAAGGCAAAGCGGCTTGAATCATCTGTATAAAGCTAAATTTAGCCCATAAGCTATCTGATTTGATATTAAAAAACATCATCACAAAAACCGATAAAACCATAATCGCCCCAGCATATACTACTATTTGGATTAAAAATAGAGTCTTAGCGTATAATAAAAGATACAACCCAGCTATAGCCACCAAAGTGACAATCATAGATAAAGCCCCATGGATAGGTGCTTTAAAGCTAATCAAACCCAAAGCTCCCAAAATAGCTAAAAATGAGAAGTTAATAAACAAAAAATTCTCCATCAAAACTCTCCCCTTTTTCTACTACTAAGCTCATTTATATCGCTAATAAAGCTATCTCTACTACCTTCAACCTTTGTAAATATCCCGCTATCCATTCTTATAGCATCCTTAGGACACGCCTCCACGCAAAGCCCGCAAAATACACACTCCAAAAGATCTATATTAAAGACTTTTGGGGCTTTTTCTTTGCTACTAGGGACTTCATAGGCTTCTATAAATATACATTTAGCCGGACAAGCTGTAGCACACATATCGCACGCAACGCACTTTAATTCGCCATTATCATATTTGGTTAATCTATGAAGACCACGATATCTAGGGCTTATATCATCGGGTTTTTGCTCGGGATATTCTAGGAATTCAATATTTTTGGTATTGAGTAAATTTCTGATAAAATGCTTAAAAGTTCTAGCCATCCCAGCGATGATATAAAATATATAAATTCGCTCTAAAAGTGGCATTTTTTTTCGTTCGATTTTTTTGACTTTAACTGACATAAACCACCACCAATGCTGTAATAATAATATTTAAAATTGCTAAGGGCATGAGCTTTTCCCAGCCTAAGCGTTGAATTTGGTCATATCTAAATCTAGGTAGAGTCCATCTAACCCAGATAAATACAAGTAGCACTATAAAGGTTTTAAGTGCAAATACCACTAAATTCACCGCAGTAGCTACAATCTCAGCACCAAATTCACCTAAATTTCCATAAAAATATAAGCATATAATATCGATTATAACCACTATCAGAGCTGTTAAGGCGTAATATATGATATTCTCTTTTTTTCTATGATCTTGATCTGTTTTATATCTAGTAACATTATTTTTGCTAACCCACCAGATAAATAATAGACCAAAGATAGTGGCCACGCCAGCTATGCTAAGTAGCACAATCTCATAATTAGCAGCCAAATCAGCCTGTGATAGATAAGGCAATGAGTATCCGCCAAAAAATATCGTAACTATAAGCGCACTCATAGCAGTCATTGCGATATATTCAGCCATAAAAAACATAGCAAAGCTCATCGCACTATACTCAAGGTGATATCCAGCTACTATCTCGCTTTCACCTTCAGCTAGGTCAAATGGCGCTCTATTTGTCTCAGCAAAAGCACAGATGATAAAGATAATCGCCGCTAATGGTTGAAGAAATATCCCCCACGCAGGAAGGCCTAAAAATGAGCCTTGTTGAGCTATTACAAAGTCATTTAAACTAATAGAGTTATATGTGATAATCATACTCACAACAGCTAGACCTAGTGGAATTTCATAGCTTATAGCCCCACTAGCTGCACGCAAAGAGCCTAAGAGAGAGTATTTATTGTTTGAGCTCCAACCAGCTAGCATAATACCATAGATACTAAGACTAGCAAATCCCAAATACCATAGCATACCGCCATCAAATGGGATTGCTTGCATAAGGTATTTGACCCCATCAATGCTAAAATACTCACTAAATGGAATCACAGCTATAGTAAGCGTACTCATCAAAAATAGCACCATCGGAGCGATAGTAAATAACGCTTTGGATCTAATAGCTGCTGGAGTAAAATCCTCTTTTATAGCTAGTTTTAAAGCATCAGCCATCGCTTGGATCAATCCGCCGAGCCTTATACCGGCGATATTAGCTCTATTTGGGCCTGGGCGATCTTGGATAAAAGCTGAAATTTTACGCTCTAATAGCACCAAAACAGGTATCAAAGCCAAAATAAAGATCAAAATAAACACAATCCTAAATATAATTAGCCAAATTTCACTCATGCAAACGCCTTTAATATACTCATATCAAATTCTACCCTACGACCTATAAATTCAGCGATAATATCGCAAATTTTAGGGCTAAGTGGCTCAAAAGCCCCCTTGCTAAATCGCAATTTTTCATCTATATTTAGGGTGTGGCCATCTCTGTGATAGCTACTAGCGCAGACTATATCAGCATCGCTATTTGAGCCGATTTTGATGAGATTATCAAATTCAAATTTATTGATAAACTCAAAATCCCTACCAAGATGAAAAACTATTAAATTTTTAGATTTTTTATCTAAATTTTTATCTATGCCAAGCTTATTTAATCCCACACGATTAGCAGTTTTATTCGGTACTCTAAGCTTTAATCCAATCTCATCTTTAAAGCTCTCATCTCTAAAATCGCTAAATCCATATAAGCCCATATTAAACTCATTAGCCAAAATCTTTAAAGCACTCATCTCTTCAATACTTAATGAGCTTGAAGCTAAGATATCATATTGATCGCCATTTGTCCTAATATCTAGAGCCAAAGCGGAGATTTTCGCACTATCATCACGCTTAATTACTTGCTCATCTTTATAGCTATAACGGCCATAATCACAGATGAAATAGCCATTTACGCTACTCTCTCTAGGTCTAAATCTATAAATTTTGCTATCTTGATATTTTGCTTTATTGCTATCGATCCATATAGCACATCCCCTTTCGCACCCTTGGCAGATTGCGGGGGTCTTTTGTAGGTGCCAAACTCGCTTTTTAAATCTAAAATCAGCCGAAGTCATAGCTCCTACTGGACAGATATCTACTATATTTCCTGCGTATGGATTGTCTATTTTCTTGCCATTCATTAGCATTATATGGCTATGCTCACCACGGCCACCCACGGCTAATTCATTAGTTTGGGTACATATTTGAGTAAATCTCACACACCTTCTACAAAGCACACATCTCTCTTCATCATGGACTACCAAAGAGCCAAGATCCTCTCTTTTGCCTTTTTTTACCTTATCGGCTAGACTTACTTTGGAGTCTTGTAGATCAAATTTCATATAATAATCTTGTAAATCACACTCACCAGCTTGATCGCACACAGGACAATCAAGCGGATGATTAATAAACTCAAGCTCTAAAATTCCACGCTGAACAGCCCTTGTAAGCTCGCTATTTATCTTGATCTCCATACCATCTTTTATAGGTGTATCACATGCTATTTGGGGGCGTTTTTGACCTACTACTTCTATTAGGCACATTCTACAATTACCACTTACGCCAAGCGCTTCATGATAGCAAAAGTGCGGAATTTCAATATTATGCTTTTTTAGCTCGGTGATTAGATTGCCCTTTTCATTTACGCTAAATTTCTCGCCATCAACTATAATCTCTACCATATTTTAATCCTTACAAAGCGCTAAAAACTCATCTTCAAATTTGGTTATAAAGCCTATGATTACATCTTTTACCGCTGGAGCAAATACACAAATTGTCTTTCCATCTAGCATAAAGCAGATATCTTTTAATATTTGTAGATCTTTTTTGCTTCCTTCGCCTTTACAAATTCGCTCCACAACTCGCATTCCCCAGCCACATCCCTCACGACATGGGGTACATTGCCCACAGCTCTCTTCTGTGTAAAACTCAAGCAAATTCAAAAGCACCTTAGGCATACTGATCGTATCATCAAAAACCATCATACCGCCAGTCCCAAGAGCACTTTTATACTCCCATAAATTCTCATAATCCAAAGTAGCCTTCATAACTTCATCTTTGGTTAATACCGCAGCAGATGATCCGCCAGGGATAACGGCTTTTAGCTCTCTATTTTTCCATACGCCACCGCCAAATTCATTGATAAAATCAATCATTTTAGTCCCAAATGGCATCTCTTTAACGCATGGAGTATTCACACAACCTGTTACGGCAAATAGCAGAGTACCAGGGGATTTTGGGGTTCCTACGCTTCTATATTTTTCCCAGCCATTTTTAACTATGAAAGGCACGCTAGCGATGGTTTCGACATTATTTACCACGCACGCACTACCAAACAAAAAATCCGGCTCAGCTCTATTATGTGGTTTTAATCTAGGATGCCCCCTTTTGCCTTCAATACTCTCTAAAAGTGCGCTCTTCTCACCGCAAATATAGGCCCCAGCACCTTTACAAACTATAATTTCTAGGCCACGCCTCTCATCTTTGGATTCATTAATGGCTCTTTGGATACTTTGATACTCTTTCTCATATTCGCCCCTAATATAGATATAGGCTCTACACGCACCAAGAGCGTAAGCTGAGATTATGATACCTTCTATTAATAGATGGGGATCAAGATTGAAAATATACTTATCTTTACAAGTCCCAGGCTCGCTCTCATCGCCATTTACCACCAAATATCGTTTTTCGCTAGGCCAAGCTATCATATTTTTCCATTTGGTTCCACAATGGCCACCGCCACCGCCCTTGCCCCTTAATCCGCTTTTATCAATCGCATCTACTATATCCATTCTTGGCATTTTTAGAATTTCATCTAAATTCGCATATGCCCCATGAGCCTTAGCGACTTCTATTTTATTGGCATTAGGTATATCAAATCTAGCACTAACGACCTTCATTTTCTCTCCTTAGCCTTTCTATTAACTCCGTTATACTCTCTTTAGTCAAATCACCGATTTGCTCTAAATTTGATAACATACATGGCGCCTTCTCACAATATCCCAAGCACTCACTCTCCCCAAGGCTAAAAAGCCCATCGCTAGTAGTTTCACCCATCTTGATCCCAAGAAGATCGCTAGCGGCTTTTATCACTTCATCGCTGCCTCTTAATTTACAAGTTATGGTTTTACAAAATTTAAGCTCATATTTGCCTTTTTTGCTCTCATTAAACATAGAGTAAAAGCCCATAACTTCAGCAAAGAATATAGCCTTAATCCCAAGAGTTTTTTCTAAATACAATATATCTTCAGAGCTGATAAATCCCTGTCTCCTTTGTAAAATCCAAAGAGCTGGTAATACTAACGCCCTATCATCATCTACTTTGGTGCGAAGATTATTTAAGCCTTCTAGCTCATCTTTTGTAAATTCAAAACTCATCTATCTAGCTCCCCAGCAATTATATTTATACTACCTAAATTCAATATACTATCAGCGATCAAGCCACCTCTAACCATATCGCTAAATGCGTTTAAAGCATAGAAGCAAGGCGGTCTAAGCTTTAAGCGATATGGCATATTACCACCATCACTAACAATGAAAAATCCTAGCTCACCATTGCCCCCTTCAGTCGCACCATAAAAATGCCCCACAGGGAGCTTAATCCCATCAAAAATGATTTTAAAATGATTTATCAAAGCCTCAATATTGCCATATACTTCGCTTTTTGGCGGGAGAATTATATCTTTGTCTTTGATACAGATATCGCCATTTGGAATTCTCTTGATCGCTTGGCGGATGATAGAGACACTCTCTTTCATCTCATAAAATCTCACAAACATCCTATCATATATATCGCCACAGCTACCAACAGGGATATTAAAATCAAAGCTATCATAATAGTAATATGGCTTATCTTTTCTTAAATCATAATCCACGCCACTAGCTCTTAAATTTGGTCCAGTAAATCCATAGCTTAGAGCGTCTTGAGCGCTTATTTTACAGATATTTTGAACTCTATCTAAGAAAATTCTATTTTTTTCTATAAGAGTTAGAGTATCATCAAGACCCTTTTCAACCTCTTTTAAATAGCTCAAAAGCTCATCTTCCCAACCATCATAAAAGTCATGCGCCATACCGCCGATTCTAGCAAATGAATTTGTAAATCTAGCGCCAGTCAATCTAGATAAGAAGTTATAAATTTTCTCTCTAGGATTATATAAATACCAGTAATTTGTAAGCGCCCCCATATCCACAAACATAGCCCCAAGGCAAACCTCATGATCTATAATGCGAGCCAACTCACCCAAAATCACACGCATAAAAATCGCTCTATCAGGCAAGGTAACACCCAAGATATCCTCTACCGCCTTAGCATATCCGACATTATTTAGCATAGCAGAGCAGTAGTTTAGCCTATCGGTATATGGTATGATCTGGGCATAGGTATGAGTCTCACAAGACTTCTCAAATCCCCTATGTAAATAGCCAATTTCAGTTACACAAGCAGCTATTTTCTCACCATCTAAAGCCATAAAATTGCGTATCGTCCCGTGCGTAGCAGGATGTGATGGGCCGATATTTAAAAATGTATATTTGATTTTAAATTCATCATTTTCTTCACTAGCAAGACCGAGATTTAAGAGCTGATCTCTCATCTCATCAACCAAGCTATCACTTTGAGTTAGAATTTGATATTTATCAATAGGATAATCCTTTCTCAATGGATGTCCAATAAATTCTTTATGATTTAATATGCGTCTAAGGTTTGGATGATTATCAAATTTAACTCCATATTGGTCATAGCACTCTCTTTCAGCCCAATTAGCGCTTTTATAAATTTGACTAACGCTTGCTATGCTCTCATTCTCGTCAAGATCAACTTGAATAATAAAATTACTACCCTTTAAAGAGCTAAATATATAATACAAACTAAATCTTTTTGGATTGTTTAAATTCAAATTATCCACACAAGCAATATCAGCCAAAATCTCATATTTCATCTCATCACGAGCGAATTTAACCGCTTCAAAAATACGCTCTTTATCGATTATAGCCGTGATAATGCCATTATATTCAGAGATTTTAGAATTAAATTTAGATATAAACGAATTAACCATCTAAAAGCCCCTTAAAATCTCTATGGCGATCTTTGATACTACCGGCTTTTATCTTTTGTTGGATAGCTAAAATCGCATCGATTATCGCCTCAGGCCTTGGCGGACAGCCACTGATATAGGCATCAACTGGTATTATCTGATCTATCCCTTGAAGTGTGGTATAATTATCATAAAATCCCCCACTACTAGCACAAGCACCCATACTAACAACCCATTTTGGCTCACACATTTGATCATATATCTCTTTTAAAATCGGAGCTTGTTTAAATGATATTGTCCCCGCTACTATCATCAAATCCGCTTGACGAGGCGAAAATCGCATAACTTCAGCACCAAAACGGCTTAAATCATGCTTTGATGATACAGCACTCATAAACTCAATCGCACAACAGGCCGTCCCAAATATCATCGGCCAAAGCGAATTGGATCTACCCCAGTTAAAAAGCGCATCTAATCTAGTTAAGATTAGATCATTTTTGACTAAATTTTCTATTCCCATCTTAAAATCTTCTTCTTATAAATATAGTATAATCCCACAAGCAAAATAGCCATAAAGACAAACATCTCAACCAAAGCATAAAGGCCAAGCTCTCTAAGGCTCACCGCCCACGGATACATAAACACAGCTTCAATATCAAATATCACAAAGACAATCGCCACAAGATAGTATTTGACATTTATACTAGAATTTATCCCGCCATAGAAATTTACAATTCCGCTCTCATAAATTCGATCTTTTGAGCTATTGCTTTTGCCAGTTGGGCCAATCTTTTTGGTGAAATAAAAAGCCACACAAAGTGCTAAAATGATGAAAACATAGAGATAAAAACTCCATACAAGATTACTCTCCAAAGCCTTTTCCTTGAAATTTACTTTATTGATTTGGACGCAATTGTATCAAAAAGATCACCATCAATTCAATATCATAAAGAAATTAATTTTTTGTTTAAGAATATTATTAATAAATTTTATTATCTATCTAAATTTAGCTATAATTACTAATATTATAAATTCAAATTTAAGATCATAAAGCCTATAAATTCACACTTTAAAAGCTATCTTATTTAAAACTTAAATAAATTTATTAAATTAATTAAATTTGCTTTTATGGCTTTGTATTTAAATTAAATTTACATTATCACTTAAAAAAAGTAAAAATATAAGCTAAAATATTAAATTCCAAACTCAAATTCTAACAAATAGCCCAAATTCACCTATAATTTCTCCTTAATGTGTAAAATCGTAACATAATATAAATTTATATTTCTATTTTATACACTTTAAGGCTAGATTTGATTACAAATATGCTACAATCGCAAAATCAAAATAATTTAATCGGAGGTAACATGAATAAAAAGGTGTTAAGCATAGTTATCTGGGCGGCAGTCGTATTTTTGGCTGTGCTTGGATTTGCTAAATTAACAATAGATCGGGGTGAAACGGTAAATGCCCTGTGGTTTGTAGTCGCAGCTGTGTGTATCTACTCAATCGCGTATAGATTTTACGCTAAATACATAGCTCAAAAGGTCTTAGGCCTAGATGACAATAGAGCCACTCCCGCAGTAGTAAAAAATGATGGCCGTGACTTTGTCCCAACTAACAAAATTGTCTTATTTGGCCACCATTTTGCCGCTATTGCTGGTGCTGGGCCGTTAGTAGGGCCGATTTTGGCAGCTCAAATGGGTTATTTGCCGGGTATGATTTGGCTTGTTGTGGGCGTTGTGATTGCCGGTGCTGTCCATGACTTTGTAGTTTTATGGCTATCAACTAGAAGAGATGGTAGAAGCCTTGGCGAGATGATAAAAATGGAGCTTGGCAAAGGCGTAGGAACTATAGCAATGATTGGAATTTTAGGTATTATGATGCTTATCGTGGCTATTTTGGCTTTGGTGGTTGTAAATGCCTTGGCTGAATCTCCATGGGGATTATTTACCATTGCTATGACTCTTCCTATCGCTATTTTAATGGGAATTTGGATGAGATTTATCCGCCCAGGTAGAATAGGAGAGGCCTCTATATTTGGTTTTATTATGCTTATGTTATCGCTTTGGGGTGGTCATTATGTGGCCGCTGATCCGTATTGGGCTAATGTATTTACCATATCTCCAGTGGCTTTGACTTTCATCACTATTATCTATGGTTTTATAGCGGCGATTTTGCCTGTTTGGCTACTTTTAGCACCTAGGGATTATCTATCTACTTTCCTTAAAATCGGCGTTATATTTGCTATGGCGGTGATTATAATCTATTTAGGTTTGGGCGATTTTGCAGGTAATCAAAATATCCAAGTAGCAATGCCTATGGTTACTAAATTCACAGATGGCACAGGGCCAGTTTTTGCCGGTAAATTATTTCCATTTTTATTCATTACCATCGCTTGTGGGGCAATTAGTGGATTTCACGCTTTAATCTCTAGTGGAACAACCCCAAAAATGTTAGAAAAAGAGAGCCACGCTAAAATGGTAGGCTATGGCTCAATGCTTATGGAGTCAGCCGTTGGTGTGATGGCGTTAATCGCAGCTATCATCATAACCCCAGATCTATACTTCGCTATCAATGTCGCCCCAGCAGGTCTAGGCACTACAGAGGCTATAACAGCAGCTAGAAGTGCTGGTGAGGTCTTTGGTGTATTCCAAGGCGAAGCTACTCAAAGTTACTTAGCCGGTATCAAAGCCGCCGCAGCTAGCATAAATGCGTTTGCGGGAGATATTATCAAAATTACCCCAGAAATGATAGAACAAAATATCCTAGCTTTTACTAAAGAAGTTGGCGAACCAAGCATTTTAAGCAGAACTGGTGGCGCTCCTACATTTGCTCTTGGTTTTGCTGTGCTAATCTCTAAAATGCCAAGCTTTGAAGGCACAATGGCGTTTTGGTATCACTTCGCTATCTTATTTGAAGCTCTATTTATCTTAACAGCCGTTGATGCGGGTACTAGGGCAGGGAGATTTATGGTACAAGATGTTTTAGGTAACTTCTATAAACCAATGGCAAATATCAGCTCAATCCCAATGGGCTTAATAGCCACACTTCTATGCGTAGTTGGTTGGGGATCTATCCTATATATGGGTATCACAGACCCAACAGGCGGGGTAAAAGCACTATGGACGCTATTTGGTGTGGGTAATCAACTTCTAGCCGGCATAGCTTTGCTTTTAGCTGTTAGTGTATTATTTAAAATGAAAAGAGCCAAACTAGCTTGGGTTGTTATCGTCCCAGTAGCGTGGGTATTGATCTCTACTATGAGTGCCGGAGTCCAAAAGCTACTTCCAGCAAATGGTGATAGAGTCCATGACTCAGTAAGCCATGTCGCCGCATATCAAATCAATAGCCAAAAAGCCGCCGATCTAAGAGTCAAAATCGATTCAGGCACCCTAGATGACGCAGAGCTAGTAGCAGCCGAAAAAGCCTATAGCAGAGCTAGTCAAATCGCTAGAAATAACCTTATCAACGCTATTCTATGCGCTCTATTTATGGGTATTACGATAATTGTCTTGATCGCTACTTTAAGAGTCGTCGCTAGGGCAATAAGCGGCAAAGACCCTATAATCCCACTAGCAGAATCGCCATATCTCAATGCCAAAGATTATGAGGGCAAAGCCGGTTGTAACTCTCATCACTGCGGATGCGCTCACTAGGGGTAAGTATGCGAATTTGGAGTAAAATATCAGCATTTTATAAGAAAATTGATAGGTTTTCTCACTTATTAGTGGGGATGCCTAGCTATGATAAATATGTAGAATATATGGAGAAATTTCACCCAAATCAAACCCCAAAAAGCCAAAGAGAGTTTTTCAAAGAGGCTTTAGAGAAAAAATATGGCGCCGGCAGCTCAAGATGCTGCTAAGCTAAATTTGAGAAGTAAGACTACTTACTTCTCATCTATTAATACATTTAATCAACTCACTGAAATTCACAAGCCACACCACGCAAATTCAGACAAATTTAATGAACTCACACACGCCCCACCCAATCAAATATAAAATTTCAATGAAATATAACAAAATTATCACAAAATTCAAGACAATTAAATTATAAATAAAAGTATAATTAAATTCAAATAACATTAAATTTAATTATAATATATATTTTATGACATATTTTAAGTTTAAATTCATTTTTTTTTTTTTTTACAATAACGACCGAATTTCGCAATTTTTGGTTTATTTCCCGTTGCCTTTTAAGCATTTGAGTGAGATATCCTTAACTTTACACAAAGGTAAAATCATGTTTAACAAACTTAAACTTGGCACCAAGACTATCGCCTCTATAGTCTCTATAGTGGTATTTTGTCTAGCGATCATGAGTTGGGTAATCATCACAATTACCTCAAATTTACAAAGCGAAGAAGCTAAAAAGCTCTTAATCAACGCCTCTGACAGAGATGCGAATTTAGCGGATTCTTTCTTGTCTCAAATGTATGTAGCATTAGAGAGCAATGCTGCTAGTTTCGAGCGATTAATCCAAGATAAAAGAGATGAAAAAGAGCTAGAACATACTCTAATGGGAGTTTTGGATTCTGCTGGTGATGCTGTGTATGCGTATCTATATATCTTAGATCCATTCTACACACAAAATAGCACCAATCCAAATTTCAAGCTAAATAACTCAAATTTGCTAATCCTTCAAACAGACGATAATACAAAAGCCGTAGGTGGTGTAAGAACCATCAAAGCTGATGATAGATTTAGCGCATTAGATGGATTAAATAGAGCCATCCGCACAGGCCAAAGCGCAGTAGGCAATCCGTCAGTTATAAATGTGGGAAATTCAAATTTAGGTATCTTAGATATCAATATCCCATTAAAAAACAAAAACTCCCAAGTCATAGCCGTCCTAGGCGCAGTAGCAGATCTAAATACCATATCTAAGATTATGAATCATCCAGATAGACAGATATTTAAAGATTCTCAAATTTTTGTTATAAATGAAAATGGCATTGTGGCAGTAGATAAAGATAATAAATATATCTCAAAAAATCTACAAACCATAAACAAAGATGTAAGCGTCGCTCAAATAATCCAAGCCATCAAAAGCAAAGAATCAGGGATATTTGAGTATTACTCTGTAGCAGGGGTAAAAGAGATGGCCGCTCTAAGAACCATATCAATCGCTAGAGATTCAGCTACCTTCGGTATCATAGCAGCAGCTCCAGTATCATCTATATATGAACCAGTTAGAAAATTGATATTTTATAATATCATAGGCGTTTTGATAACGGCTATTATCATTGCTCTATTTATCTTTTACTATATCAATGTTGGTATCGTATTTAGAATCAACAATATTTCAAATTTGCTATTTGGATTTTTCAAATTCCTAAATCACGAGAGCAAAACCCCACCACCATATCTTCAACCAAAAGCAGAAGATGAAATAGGCAAGATGGCAATCGAGCTAAACCGCAATGTCCAAAAGATCCAAGAAGGGCTAAACCAAGACAATCAAGCAGTCAAATCCGCTATCCAAACAGCAAACGAAGTAGAAAACGGAAATCTAACCGCTAGAATCACTCTGAACCCAGCTTCACCAGAGCTATTAAAACTCAAAAATGTCCTAAACAAAATGCTAGATGTCCTAGAACAAAAAGTAGGTAGCGATATTAACGCTATCCAAAGTGTATTTGATAAATTCAAACAACTAGATTTCACAGTAAGGATAGATAATCCAAAAGGCGAAGTAGAGATAGTCACCAATCTACTAGGCGATGAAGTTACTAAAATGCTAAAAGCCAATCTAGAACAAGCCAACAACCTACAAAATAAAGCCGATGAGCTAAAAGGCTTTGTCGCATCACTAAACGAAGGCGCTAAATCTCAAAGCGAATCCCTACAAGAGAGTGCCGCAGCGGTTGAAGAGATGAGTAGCTCAATGAACTCTATAAATGATAGAGCTAGTGAAGTTATCAAACAGAGCGAAGATATCAAAAACATAATCACAATAATTAGAGATATCGCAGACCAAACAAATTTATTAGCCCTAAACGCAGCTATCGAAGCTGCTCGTGCTGGAGAGCATGGTAGGGGATTTGCCGTGGTGGCTGATGAGGTCAGAAAACTAGCTGAAAGAACTCAAAAATCCCTAGGCGAAATCGAAGCAAATGTCAATATCCTAAGCCAAAGCATAAATGAGATGAGCCAAAGTATCAGCGAGCAAACAACAGCTATAAACCAAATCAACGAAGCTATAGTAAATGTCGATGGTCTAACTAGACAAAATAGACAGATCGCACAAGATAGCAATATAGTAGCAAATGAAGTTGATAGCATAGCTGAAGTCGTCGTCGCAGAAGTCAAAAAGAAAAAATTTTAATTTAAGTTATTTTTGATTTATTTATTTTTTGACTTCGCTTTTATTTTTATTTCGCTAGAGCTAAAGCTAGTCTTGCGACCAAAGTTTAGCACTTTGGAAACGCACTAAAGCCCCACTTCGTGGGGTACTCCAGTTATCCACTCCAAATCTTTTTTAGCAAATTTGAAATTTTATTAAAAACTCAAAAGAGTTTTTAATAAATTAGTTAAATCTGTGCGAAGCGCAGCAACTTTAAAAGGCTTTTCCAGGGAGTTAGGGGTTGTTAAGGGGGAAGCCAAGGTGTTGCTATCTGCTATCCTTCGTAGCGTCGCAAACGATGATTTACATCGTTTTACTCTCACGCTACTCAGCTGCCAAAAAGCGCTCCCCTTCCCACTTAAATTAAATTATCTTTTACTTCGCAGGTTAGCAGAGTCTACCTTTGCGACAAAATTTTCGCAATAGCAAAATAACCTTAAATAGTTATTTTGCGGCGAAAATTTGGAATATGACCCATTTTCCCTTGACCCACCTAAAACCCCGCAAAACCAGCGAATGCGACCCCAAAGGGGTGGTTTCCTTTGAGCGAGGCACCTCATTTGATATTTAAAATTTTTAGTTTTAGAAAATTTGAATTTTAAATTTATTTTTTGTAGAGAATTTTTGAAATATGAGAGAAATTTAAATTATGTTGCAAATTTGGCTATGAATTTGATCGCCTTACTCTTTTGGCAAGGCTTATTTGCTTTTAGGGTATAAAGAGGCGTGATACAAGCAAAATCCCACTAAGGCTACTCCGCTTATGATATGTATAGTTTTGGCGGTTTTGTTTTTCATAAATAGCGCCGTCCCAGCAGTCGCAAGTAGGGTGCTACTCATACCGATTTTGGCGATTTCTCTTTTGGTTTCTAGGGTGATTTTGGGCTTTTTAATCTTGCTTATTTCGTTCATATTTTCTCCTGTTTTTGATCTTTTTATAGGCTTGAGAGCAAGTTTGAAGACTCAAAACCAAGCTCCCAGCCGCTGAAATTGCTAACAAAACGGGCATTTATCTATCCTTTTTTATCTTGATTCTTCTAAGAGCGTTTAATAATAGCGCTATTGTGGTGCCGTTGTGTGCGATGGCCGTTTGTATAGGTGAGAGTTTGCCTAAACTTGCTAGTATCAATATGAGTGAATTTACCCCCACTGTGACCTTAAAGCTATTATTGACTTTAGATAAACACGATATAGCAAGCTCTCTAGCATCGGCGACCGCTTCTATATCATCACGGAGTAAGACTATATCCGCACTTGCCTTGGCGATATCGGCACCTTTATGCATACCTATACCTGTATCGGCTCTGACTAATGCTGGGGCGTCATTTATCCCATCGCCTACGAAGGCGACCTTTTGACCTGATTTTTGTGCTTTTTGCATAATTTCATCTAGGATATGAGCTTTGTCTGTTGGGAGTAGCTGAGCGTAGTATCTCTCAATACCAAGCTCTTTAGCAATGCTACTAGCCTTGCTTTGGCTATCTCCTGTAAGCATTATAAACTCTTTTACGCCGCTTTTTTTGAGCCTTGCTAATGCTTTTTTGGCATTTGGTCTAATGCTATCTTTAAGTAGTATAACGCCTAGGAGCTTGCCATCAAATCCAATGTATAATGGAGTATCGCCGTTTATTAGTAGCTCTTCTATCTTGTTTTGATGATCTTTAAAGCTGATATTTTCATCATCTTCTAAGAAGTGTCTTGAGCCAATTATCACACTTTTTTTGCCTACTTCACTTTTAACTCCGTGGGCTACTATGAATGTTACTTCATCGTGATGAAAGTGATGAAAATTATCCTCTTTAGCAGCTTTTACCACCGCTTGAGCTACTGGATGGAAGTAGTGCTCTTCGATACTAGCGGCTAAATTTAATACTTGATTAGCATCCCACTCTTTGTGAAATGAATATACCTTAAGCACTTCTAAATCGCCATTTGTAAGCGTTCCAGTCTTATCAAAGACAAAAATTTCGCTAAGCTGAAGGCTTTCTAAGCTTTTAGCACCTTTTACTATTATTCCCTCTTTAGCAGCACTTGAGATGGCTGATTTAAAGGCTACTGGCGTTGTGAGCTTTAAAGCACATGAGTAATCAGCTTGTAATACACTTGCAGCACGGATAAGCTCTCCAGTCATAGCATAGCTAAGCCCAGCTAGGCTAAGGGTAATTGGGACTAGAGAGTCTGCCATTTTAGAAGCGGTTAATTCTTGATTAGAGCGTTCGTTTAGGGTGGATTGGATATAGGATTTTACGCGATTTGTAGCAGTCTGATCGCCTACAGCTTCAGCCCAAATCTTAATCTTGCCCTCTTGGACTATTGTACCGCTTAAAACCCTATCGCCACGACTTTTACTAGCTGGGGTGGCCTCTCCTGTCATTGAAATTTGATTGATTAGAGCCTCGCCATCTACTATATGGCCATCAATGTAGATTGTATCCCCAGCACCTACTACTACGATATTGCCGATTTGAATATCTTGGCTTGGGATTTGATTTAGCACTGGTTTGCCATTTATGATGGTTTGCACCCACGCCATACCGCCTTTTTGCTTGGATAGCTCTTTGATGAGATCATCGCTTTTATACATAGTTAGCTCTTCTATGTATTCTCCTAAAGTTAGCATAAAATTGGTTGAATTTGCCGCTTTATAATCTTTAAGATATAGCGAGATTGCCACCGCGGCTGCTTCAAGACTTCTTGAGGTTATCCCTTGGCTAATTGTCTCTTTTAATCCACTTTTTAGTAGTGGGAAAGAGGCTAAAAGGCTAAAAATCAAGCTTAAGCTAGGAGTAGTAAGAAATGGAGCAATGGCTAAAGCACTAGCAGCACGGACAACTTCAACTGAGCTTGGAATTTCACTTCTTAAGGCGATATAGCTATCTTTTTTATTTTTATTTTGGCTTTGAATTTCGTTTGAATTTAATATATTTATAATTTGATTTTGAATCTCATCTAATGAGCCACTATAGGTTATGATTATGCTTTTTATAATGCTATTTATCCGCACACTGCTTACTTCGTGGATTGAATCTATAGCCACTCTAAGTAGCAGTGGATCAGCACTGCTATGGTAGCTAAATCTAGCTCTATTTTTTGTTTTGTGTAGGAGCTTTATAGGCATATCTTACTCACTGGCTTCTGCTTTTGCATCTTCGTAACGCTCTTTTAACTCTTCTAAGCCACACTCAAAAAGCGTAGAGAGCTTGGCAAATCCTTTGAAAATGGCTCTTTGGGCGTTTTGGTTTGTTAGTATATATGTAGCGGCTGCACCGATTAGAGCTCCTTTTAAAAAGTCTCCACTTTTAGCACTGCCAAAAACTCCATCTAAAAAGCCATTTTGATTAGATTGATTGGCTTGTGTATTTTGATTAGTTTGATTTGGTGTTGTGTTTAAATTTTGAATATATGGATTGTTATTTATCATTATTTATCCTTTTTTGTTGATTTTGTAATGTTTTACACTCTTTTGGTTTTAAGAGATTTTGAGCTGCGTAAGCAAATGCCCCACCAATTGCGATATATGCACCAGCTTGTGCTATTTTGTTTATGGTGCTTTTATTAGGATCGCCAATGGTATTTGCTGCTGCAATGGCACAAGCACCGATTATAGCACCTTCTAGCGTGGATTTTAGCGTTGTTTGTATGGCTTGGCTTTTGGTGGTTTTGCCATCTTTGAATTTAGCGTATTGATATGCTCCACTCACCATAAACGCTACGATACCACCGCTTACTGCGTGACCGCTAATAGAGCGGGGTGTGCCTGTATTTATCATATTTAACTCCTTGGATTTTCAGCGTTTTGAGTGGTTTGCTTAGCTGTTGATTTGGTCTTTCTAGGCTTTTTAACCACTTTTTCCTTAACGCTTTTTAAAGTAGGACTATTTAAGAGTTTTAATTTTTTATCTAAATTTAACCCTTTGAAAGATTTTGCTATCTCATCTCTTTTGGTAAATGCAAATGCAATTCCCGCACCAAGTGCGATTCCAGCTATGAATGGTAGTGCCATTATTTACTCCTTATCTTTATTTAGCAATTCATTTGCGATAATCACCCCAAAGGCACCCATTATCGCACCTCCTATTAATCCATAATTTAACTTACCTAAAAACCCTTCTAATTCACCTTGGCTTAGTGAGCCATCTTTTAATTTATTTACCATTACAGAGGTTTCATCTAGCAAGGCTTTGCCTTGATTTAACTGCTCTAAAATTTTACTATTTTGGAGTGAGCTTAAAGAGTTTTGTAGTGCTGGAATATGATTATTATAACTATCAGCTTGAAGTCTGTAAAATGTATCTAGCACTTGTGGGTCGCTCTCATTTACGCTTAGAGTATTATATAGCTCTATACTAGCTTGTTCGTTTTGTAATGCGGTGGTGATGGCAATTTCTAAATTCGCTGGTGCGTTAAAGCTATATGGATTAGGTGGGACTGGTGCGTTTAGGGAATTTAGATGAAATATTAACGCATTTATATGATTTGCCTTAACCTCTAAAAGATTTGTAAATGGCTGTCCAAAGTCACTAGAAGCAAAATAGAAGCTATAGCCCTTATATTCATCATCTAAGGCTTTTAAAAGATTATCTACACTCACTTTATATCCTTTAAATTTTCATTTATTACATTTGCTATTTTTTCTAAATTTCGCCCATTTATAGCATCTTCCCACAGGCTTGGCTCAATGAGATTAGCATCATAAGAGATGGTTAGTGAGCCAATTAATTTATTAAATTTAATCTCCTTTATAGATGAGATTTTGCTTAATTTTTCCATTAGCTCTTTAGCGTCTATTTTGCTATCTTGGGCGGCGTTTTTTAGCTTTAAACTCGCACGAAGTCTAATCCTACCTTTAGAGTGATGAATGATGCTAAAATAAGTGCTTAAAAGCTCTAAATCACTTGGCTTTACTTGTAAATTGCTTAGCGAAATTTGACCATTTTGTTCCATAAATTACCCATTGTTGATTAATGTTGAAATTATATATTAACGATTATAAATCCAAACTTAAATTTATTAATTTTGATATTGATTTTCATATGATTAAATCAATAAATTTATAATATTTTAAATAATAAAAATTGATATATTCGTGCTTTAATTCATTATATTTATATAATCATTATCATATATATTTTGATAATATAATTATATTAATGTTGTATTTATATTTTGTTTATTTATAATTTTTGTTGTGATTAAACTGATTTGATGAAAATGGCTAGAACTTAGAAATTTAAAGTCTGAATTAATCCAAATTTGATATAATTAATCAAATTTTAAAGGATTTTTATGAAGATATTAAGTCTTGTTAGTAAGCTATCTTTACAATCTCCAAAGCTTGTTGGCGAGTTTAAAAATGATGAGATTATGGTTATTAGTCCGCTTGATGATGGTATAAAAGCAGAGTTTATCAAGTGTGAAATCGGTGCGATAAGCTATGTTTTGGCTCTTATCGGGCTGGAGTTTGGCTTTAGTGGGGAGTTTTGGGATGAGCTAGATGAGGGTG
Source organism: Campylobacter lanienae NCTC 13004 (assembly GCF_002139935.1). Lineage (NCBI taxonomy): Bacteria > Pseudomonadati > Campylobacterota > Epsilonproteobacteria > Campylobacterales > Campylobacteraceae > Campylobacter > Campylobacter lanienae. The sequence continues at coordinate 73,147 of NZ_CP015578.1, forward strand.
AGTTAAGCGGAGAGTCGAACATAGGAGAAGAGGAGTTACCGCAGATTTGCCAATTTATTAAAAATTGTGATACTTGTATAATCAGCGATGAGATTTTCGCAGTTAATGAGAGCAGTATAAAGGCGATTTTGTCGCTATTACAAGCTAAATTTGGCTTTAAAATAGTAAATTTAGATGGCGATGAGGTCGCATTAAGTGGCAAACTAACAAGGCTTAAAGAGATCCCAAACTACGATAATGCTGTGATATTTACCCACTCTTGCTGTGATGAGTTTCGTGCTGGGAGCTACTTTGGCATCGCAGCAAAGCTAAAAAATGGAGATGAAATTACCATACACTCAAGTCAAAAAGAGCTTAAAGCTAAGCTTTTAATAGACTCAAATATCAAAGGAACTATAGGATTTTTAGGCTTTGAAGGGGCAAAATATGGATTTGAGGTTTTGAAATTTAGCCGTTGATGGCTAAATTTTTATATACTCTACCACTTCAGAGGCTTTTAACCCATCTTTATGGCTTGGCACTCGCATTAATACCGCACCATTGCTAAGATTGCCTATGATGGCTGAACTTCCTATTTTTTTAGATTTTGTAGAGATTAGCAAGGTGCCATTTTCGTTGGTGATGGTAGCAGCGCTAAACTCTTCAAATGGGGATCTTTTGATATAGTCATCTTTTAAGATAGCTTTGAATTTATTCGTTGTATTAACCCCAAAAATTTGCTCTATAAACTCTTTGAAAAATAAGACACAAGTTACTATAGCCGAATAGGCAAATCCAGGCAGAGCAAATATAAATTTATCATTGATTTTAGCCACTTTGATATGCCTACCAGGCTTGATAGCTACGCCATCTATGATGATTTTCGCCTCTCTTGCTATCTCTTTCATAAAATCAAAATCCCCAACGCTAACTCCGCCAGTTGTGATGATGAAATCGGCTGAATTTAAAGCATTAAAGAGTGCGTTTTTGATAGCTTCTTTATCATCTTTGATAATTGGCATAATGATTGGCTCACAGCCCATATCTTTAAGCAAAGATGAGATAGATATGCTATTTGAGCTATAAATTTGAGCTTTATGCTCTTTTGTTTGGCCTATATCCAAAACTTCACTACCAGTGCTTAATATCGCAACTCTAGGTCGGGCTAAGACATTGATATAGCTATATCCTAATTCAGCCAAAAGAGCTAGCTCACAATATCCAAGTTTGGTGCGAGAGCTTAGTAGTAGCTCTGATTCTTTATAGCTTTCACCAACTTCTCTAATGGCAAATCCTTGCGATACAGGCCTAGTAATCTCTATATACTCACCGCTTAATTTGACATTTTCTATAGGCACGATAGTATCAGCTCCATCACAGACTAAGGCGCCAGTAAGAGTCTTGACACACTCATTTTCGCCTATATTTATATCATCGTTATCGCCGGCTTTAGCTAGGTTTATTACTTTGATTTTGCTATTTTGATTACTAAATTTAATAGCATATCCATCCATACTAGAAGTGGGGTAGGCTGGATATGGGGTTTGAGCTATAATATCACTAGCTAGTATCTTGCCAAGTGCGTTAGTTAGGGCTATACGCTCTATGGCTTTCCATTTTGGAGCGACACTTTTTAAGATTTGGATACTCTCATCATAGCTTTTCATCTGATACTCCTAAAATGGCTATAATCTCATCACGGCTAATTATTGTAGAGTTAAATTTGATTATATTTTGATTATTTTGATAGTAGCGATCGACTACTCCATCTACATTTTCTAATTTTGATAGATCTGCATTTGGTAGGTGGATAATTTTAAAAACTCTTGGATCGCTTAAATTTAGTAGTATTATCAGCCAAATAATTAGCAAAATACCCAAAACCACAGCCAAAGTAGCAATGCTATAACTATGTAATAAATATCCCCCAACTACCCCGCCAAAAAAGCTACCCAAATAGCCAAATGAGTTAAATATCCCAAGTGCTGAGCCTCTTTGGTTGGATTTAGCAAATTTACTAGCACAACTTTGCATAATTGGCTCATGAATATTAAATCCGATAAAAAATATAACCACAGATATGATAAAAATTAGCGATGAGTTTGCCACTCCAAACCCTATAAATGAAGCGATGAAAAGCACCACACCAATTAATAAAAGCTTTTTGCTATGCCCCTTTGCATCGCCTAAAAATCCAGCCATACCCATAGCCAAAAAGCCAAAAATCATAGAGATCAAATATACAATCCATAGATTATTACTATCATATCCTAGTGATTTTACTAAGACAATAGGGATAGCTACAAACGCACAGCTCATAACCATCTTTTGCATTAGATTGGTTAAATTCATTATGGCTAGATCTTTTTGTTTTAGTAGATTTATGAGTGGAGCTTTAGGCTCGTGATGGTGAATTTTAGGCTCTTTTGGCACTATGCTAAAGAGTAAAAATATAGAAAAAATAGTTATTATAATCGATAGATAAAATAGGCTAGAAAGTCCAAATTCACGGCTTAAAAGCGGACTAAGAACCATAGAGATAGCAAAGGCAATGCCAATCATTCCACCCATCATAGCCATGGCTTTGGAGCGTTTATCTTCGCTTATTAGATCGCTTATCATCGCAGTCGCTACAGCACCCACAGCCCCACAACCTTGTAGCAATCTACCAAGAAGCATTACATATATATCAGTTGCTAAAGCACAAATTAGTGAGCCAATTATGAATATTATCAATCCTATAAATATCATAAATTTACGCCCAAATCTATCGCTTAAACTGCCAAAAGGCACTTGAAAAATCATCTGTGTAATAGCATAAACCCCAATTGTAAGCCCAGCTAAAAACTCATTAGCCCCATCAAGCTCAAGAGCATAAAGACTAAGAACAGGTAAAATAATAAAAAGCCCAAAAAACCTAGAAGCTGCGATAAATCCAAGCGGTAAAACCGATCTTAACATCCAAAATCCTTAAAATTAAAAAAGAGCGATTTTATCACAATTAATATTAAACTCTTTTAAATTTATTTTGTAAAAAACTTTACGATAAATTTACATTTTTTACATTTTGACTTTACAACTATTATTTATAATTTTGCAACTTAAAATTCAAGGAGTTAAAATGGTTAAAAAATATCTCGTTGCACTATTTGTGCTATTTGGTCTTAATAGCTATTTATTAGCTGAAAATATCTATCCAATATCTAGAGAGATGGGCTCTGGGACAAGGGGAGCGTTTGTGGATATATTTGATGTTAAAAAGCAAGTTGGCAATAAAAAAATTGACGCTACTTCTAAAAAAGCTGAAGTAACCAACTCAACTGGAGTTATGATAACCACAGTTGCAAACTCAAAAAACGCAATTGGCTATATTTCGCTTGGCTCTTTAAATGATTCAATAAAAGCTGTTAAAATAGATGGAGTTGCTCCAAGTGTAGAAAATATCAATAATAAATCTTACTCTATTTTTCGCCCATTTAATCTAGCTATAAGTAGCGATAATATCTTAGTAAATGACTTTTTAGGCTACACTAGCTCAAATCAAGCTAAAAGCATAATCCAAAAAGCTGGTTATATCGCACTATATAATAATGAATTTAGCTCAAAAAAACCTAGCGGTAAGATCGTAGTTGCTGGATCTAGCTCAATTACTCCATTAATGGAAAAATTAAAAGAGAGCTATAAATCACTAAATCCAAAAGCAACTATAGAGATCCAACAAAGCGACTCTACCACAGGCATAAACTCAGCTATAGAAAAAATAGCCGATATCGCAATGGTATCAAGAGAATTTAAAGATAGTGAGCTAAAAAAGGGCTTAAAAACTCAAGTTTTAGCCCTAGATGGACTAGCTGTAATAGTAAATAAATCAAATCCAATCGACTCGCTAAGCAAAGATAGTGTTAAAAAGATCTTTGCAGGCGATATTACCACTTGGAAAAAAGTAAAATAATGCTTAAAGAGAGATTTTTTCAAGGGCTTTTTGCCCTTAGCGCTGGATTTTCTATCTTTGCTGTTGGCGCTATAGCTCTATTTTTGTTTTTTAACGCTTTTGCAACTATATCACAAATAGGCTTTTTGGAGTTTATTTTTGGTATGGATTGGTATCCTAGCGAGGAGATTTTTGGTATATTTCCTATGATTATTGGAAGTATATATGTAACGGCTTTGGCTATAGCCTTGGGTGTGCCTATTGGGGTTTTAAGTGCTGTGTATTTGGCATATTTTTGCCCTAAGAGATTAAAGGGGATTATTATGCCAGCTATTGAGCTTTTAGGGGCGATTCCATCTGTTGTTTATGGATTTTTTGGGTTAGTAATAGTCGTGCCTTTAGTGGCTAATATCTTTGGCGGTGTATCTGGAAAGAGTATTTTAGCAGCTTCTTTAATCTTAGCAATTATGGTCTTACCAACAATCATCTTAGTATCAAAAGCAGCTATTGAGGCCTTGCCTAAGAGCTATTATGAGGGTGCTTTAGCCCTTGGGGCATCACCTGAAAGAGCTGTCTTTTTCGCTATAGTCCCAGCAGCTAAAAGCGGTATTTTGGCCTCTGTGATTTTAGGCGTTGGTAGAGCTATTGGCGAGGCGATGGCTGTTATCATGGTAGCAGGAAACCAGGTTCAAATCCCACACTCACTAAGTGATGGAGTAAGAACTCTAACTACAAATATCGTGCTTGAGATGGGCTATGCGGCAAATTTACATAAAGATGTGCTAATAGCCAATGCGGTTGTGCTTTTTGTATTTATTTTGATTATAAATATTAGTTTTAGCGTTTTAAAAAGGGGTAAAAAGTGAGTAGGGACTATCTATCAATATTCTTGTCATTTTTGCTGAAATTTTCTATTTTTAGCGTATTATTTGTATTTTTTGGGATTACGCTTTTTATCTTTATTAAAGGTATTATCTATATCTCGCCAAGCCTCTTTGAGTGGGAGTATAATAGCACTAATGTATCATTGATGCCAGCCCTTATAAATACCATAAATATGGTTATTTTCTCTTTGGCTATTGCTATGCCACTTGGGATTTTTGGGGCGATTTATCTAAATGAATATAGCAAAAAAGATAGCAAAATTTTAAATCTCATTAGGGTTACTTCTGATACTTTGGTGGGAATTCCAAGTATTGTGTATGGGTTATTTGGTTATCTTGCTTTTGTTATATATTTTGGATTTAAGACTAGCTTTATAGCTGGGGTTTTAACGCTTAGCATTATGATTTTACCGCTTATTTTAAGAAGTAGCGAAGAGGCTCTAAAATCTGTCCCAATAGGTTATAAAGAGGCATCTTTGGCTCTTGGGGCTAGCAAACTTCGCACTATATTTGCTATCATCTTGCCTAGTGCTACAGCTGGGATATTAGCCGGTGTTATCCTAAGTATTGGCAGGATAGTTGGTGAGAGTGCGGCGCTACTTTATACCTCTGGAAGTGTAGCACAAATCGCTGGAGCGATGGACTCAGGGAGAACTTTAAGTGTGCATATGTATGCGATCTCTAGCGAGGGACTACATATAAATGAAGCTTATAGCACGGCGATGGTGCTTATTGTTATTGTATTTTTTATGAATTTTATCTCAAATTTTGTAGCTAAAAAGATTTTAAAGGATAGTTGATGAAAAAGTGCTTTGATATTAATAAACTAAATTTACATTATGGGACATTTCACGCATTAAAAAATATCAATATGGAGATTGCTAAAGGCGAAGTTACAGCCTTTATAGGCCCTAGTGGGTGTGGTAAATCTACATTTATCAAAACCCTTAATCGTATGAATGATTTAGTAGAGGGTTGTAAGATTGAAGGGGGGATATTGTTTCATGATAGGGATATTTATAGCAAAGATTATGATATAAATTTGCTTAGAAAGCGTGTAGGGATGGTATTTCAAAAGCCAAATCCATTTGCTATGAGTATATATGATAATATCACTTTTGGCCCTAAGACTCATGGCATAAAAGATAAAGATACCCTAGATGGCATAGTAGAAAAGAGCTTAAAAGACGCTGCTTTGTGGGATGATTTAAAAGATAGATTATATAGCTCGGCTTTAGGGCTTAGTGGCGGCCAGCAACAAAGATTATGTATCGCTAGAACCTTAGCTGTAGATCCAGAAGTTATCTTGATGGATGAGCCAACTAGCGCACTTGATCCTATATCCACGGCCAAAATAGAGGAGTTAGTCTTAAAGCTCAAAAAAGATTATACAATCATAATAGTAACTCATAATATGCAACAAGCTCACAGAATTTCGGATAAAACGGCGTTTTTTTTGATGGGCGAAGTGATCGAATATGATGATACAAAAAAGATATTTAACAAACCAAAAAACAAAAAAACTCAAGATTATGTTATGGGGAAATTTGGGTAAGTTTGCTATAATTTGGTAAATTTAAAGGAATTTAAGTGATCTATGTCTTAGAAGATGAAGGGGCGATTTTAGATCTTATTTGCTATGCTTTAAAATCCCAAAATATCCCAGTAAAAGGCTTTAGTCTAGCTAAGGATTTTTATAAAGCCTTAAAAGATCAAATCCCTCAAATTCTAGTGCTTGATGTTATGCTTCCAGATGGCGATGGATTTGAGATTTTAAAAGATCTTAAAAATAGTGCTAAATATAAAGATATTTGTGTTTTGATGCTTACAGCTCTTGATAGTGAGATAAATAAGGTCAAAGGCCTTGATCTAGGTGCTGATGACTATATCGCAAAACCTTTTGGAGTGATGGAGCTTTTGGCTCGTATTAGGGTGATTTCTAGACGCAAAGCCAAAGAAGAGCCAAATAGCGATATAAGCTTTAATGGATTGGAGTTTTCATATAAAAATCATATTGTTAAAGTTAATGGCAAGCCTTTGGAATTAACCTTAAAAGAATTTGAATTACTTGGGTTTTTATTACAAAATCCAAATCAAGTTTTTAGCCGTGATATGCTTTTAGAGATGATATGGGGCTATAGCTATGATAAAGAGAGTAGAACGATAGATATGCATATTAAAACACTAAGAAAAAAGCTTGGTAATATGTCAGATATGATTAGGACAATTCACGGAGTTGGTTATAAGTTAGTAAGAGAGTAGGATGCAAAAAAGGGTATTTTATTTCATTATTTTTTCTACATTAGCACTAGCTTTATTTATCAATATATTTTTGATATTTTCTATAGAATCTGTGCTTAAAAATGAGCTTTTTGATAGATTGAAAAATTATGCTTATAGCATTAAAAGTGAGGTTTTATCATCTATCCAAAATGGCTCTATACAAAGCTTAAAAGACCTAGATGAGACTTATAGAATTAGCATAATTGACCAAAATGGAGTTGTGATATATGATAATTTTGCCAATAATCTAAATTTGGATAATCACAGCAATAGAGCCGAGTTTAAAGAGGCGATAGAATATGGAGAATCCACAAATATACGCTATTCTAATACACTTTTAAAGCGAAATTTATATTATGGGCTTAAAATCTCTAATGAAAAAGGGGAATTTGTTTTAAGAATTTCAAAAGAACAAGATTATCTATATGCGATATTTATGAGCTTTATACCTTATATTGTTGCTGAGATTATAGCGGTGCTGATATTTTCATTTTTATTAGCTAAATACCTTACGCATATAATTTTACGCCCAATTTACAATATAGATTTAAAGAATTTAGATGAGAATTTACCATATCCAGAGCTTAGAGTTTTGATAGAAACTCTCAAAAAACAAAACAAAATTATCAAAAGCCAATTTAAACATCTAAAACAAAAAAGACAAGAGCTACAATCTCTAACCAAAGGTATGAAAGATGGCCTTATCATCATCAATCGCTCCGGAGAGATACTAAGCATAAATCCAAGCGCTCAAAAATACTTTGCTAATTTAGCCAAACATACTAATATATCTCAAATTCAAAATGATCTATTTTTAAAGCTTTTATTACAAAATTTAAGAGATTTCAAAGATGGCAAGATATCTTGCGAGATAAGAGAGCAGATAGTGTTTATGCAAGAGACTTTGGTGGAGTGTGAGATTGTCTTTTCGCCGATTTTTTCGCAAAAAGGCAAATTCAAAGGGCTAATTATCGTTATTTGCGATATTACAGAGCTTAAAAGAAACCAAAATTTAAGCAAAGAATTTAGCGCTAATGTAACTCACGAGCTTAAAACCCCGCTAACTTCTATAATGGGAAATGCCGAGATGATTAGAAATAATCTTGTAAAAAGTGATGATATTCCGCATTTTATAGATACAATTTATAATGAATCTAAAAGATTATTACACCTAATAGAAGATATTTTGAAATTATCATTTTTAGATGAATCCCATACCAAAAATATCCCATTTTCCAAAGTAGAGCTTAAAAATCTACTCTTAAAAGTCTATTCTAACTTAAAAAGCGTAGCCAAAAAATATGATATTGAGTTTAAATTTGAGCTTGAAGAGGCCTATATCCACGGCTCAAAAGAGCTATTAGAACACGCTATTTTCAATCTATGTGATAACGCTATTAAATACAATCACCCAGGTGGCTATGTCAAAATCAAGATAAGAAATTTGCAAGATTGCGTAGAGCTTAGCATTAAAGATAGTGGCATAGGAATTGAGCCAAGCTCACAAGAGCGGATATTTGAGAGATTTTATTGCGTGGATAAAAGTTATAGCAAAAAAGTAGGTGGCACAGGATTAGGACTATCAATAGTTAAATCAGTTTTAAATATGCACCACGCCAAAGTAAAATTAAAAAGCCAAAAAGATATAGGAAGTGAGTTTATAATCATCTTTCAAAAATCTTAGTTAAAAACCACTAAGCAAATTTAAATAAATTTCAAATTAATATCCAAATTTTATCGGTGTATTAGCTTTTTTAAGATACAATTACCCCATTTGTATAATCAAAATCACAAGGAAAATTATGGACGAAAATAAGAAAAAAAGTCTTGATTTAGCCCTTAAACAGATAGATAAAGCTTTTGGCAAGGGGACTATTTTAAGACTAGGAGATAAGGAGATTGAGCCTATTGATAGTATTAGCACCGGCTCAATAGGTCTTGATATCGCCCTTGGAATTGGTGGAGTACCAAAGGGTAGAATTATCGAAATTTACGGCCCTGAAAGCTCTGGTAAGACCACTCTTACATTGCATTTGATAGCTGAATGCCAAAAAGCTGGTGGCGTGTGTGCTTTTGTGGATGCCGAGCATGCTTTAGATGTCAAATATGCCAAAAATTTAGGTATAGATACTGATAACTTATATATATCTCAACCTGATTTTGGCGAACAAGCTCTTGATATTGTAGAGACTCTAGCTAGAAGTGGGGCAGTGGATCTAATCATAGTTGATAGCGTAGCAGCACTCACGCCAAAAAGCGAGATAGAAGGCGATATGGGAGATCAGCATGTAGGTCTTCAAGCAAGATTAATGAGTCAAGCCTTAAGAAAGCTTACTGGTATCGTCCATAAAATGGGAACTACGGTTGTATTTATCAACCAAATTCGTATGAAAATTGGCGCTATGGGTTATGGCACGCCAGAGACTACAACAGGCGGTAATGCGCTTAAATTCTACGCTTCAGTTCGCCTAGATGTCCGCAAGGTCGCCACACTTAAGCAGAGCGACGAGCCAATTGGAAATAGAGTTAAGGTAAAAGTAGTTAAAAATAAAGTAGCACCACCATTTAAAGTAGCTGAATTTGATATAATGTTTGGCGAGGGAATCAGCAAAGAAGGTGAGATCGTAGATTATGGAGTTAAGCTAGATATAATCGATAAAAGTGGTGCTTGGTTTAGCTATGAAAGCACCAAAATAGGCCAAGGTAGAGAAAATGCCAAGGCGTTTTTAAAAGAGAATTTAAATATAGCCGAAGAGATCACAACTAAAATCCGTGAAAATATAGGCGATAGCATGATGAGTAGTGCAGATGATGAAAATGAAAGCGAGGAAGAGTAATGCCAGTAATTAAAGATATAAAAGCGATAGAAGTTTTGGATAGTCGTGGAAATCCTACGATAAAAGCCTTCGTAACACTATGCGATGGAAGCACAGGCTCAGCAATAGTCCCAAGTGGTGCTAGCACCGGTAAAAGAGAGGCTTTAGAGCTTAGAGATGGCGGAGAAGCATATGGTGGCAAGGGCGTTTTAAAGGCTATTAAAAATGTAAATTCAATGATAGCAGAAGAGCTTTGCGGTAAAGACGCTTTAAACCAAAAAGCGATTGATGATGCTCTAATCGCACTAGATGGTACTGATAATTTTAGCAAAATCGGTGCTAATGCAGCTCTTGGCGTATCCATGGCAGTAGCTAGAGCGGCGGCAAATTCGAGCAAACTTCCGCTATATAAATATCTTGGCGGGGCTAATGCTTCTATTCTTCCTGTGCCGATGTTTAATATCATAAATGGCGGAGCTCATGCTAATAATAGCGTGGATTTTCAAGAATTTATGATTATGCCTTTTGGTTTTAACAAATTTAGCGATGCTCTAAGAGCTGTAGCAGAGATATATCAAACACTTAAAAAATTATTAAATGACGCCGGCCATAGCACCGCTGTTGGTGATGAGGGTGGATTTGCGCCAAATTTAAAAGACAATGAAGAGCCATTAGAGTTAATAACTCAAGCTATTATAAAAGCCGGATATAAACCAAATGAACAGATCAAACTAGCTCTTGATGTCGCCGCTAGCGAGCTATATGATGGTAAGGTCTATAAGCTAGAAGGCAAGGAATTTACAAGTCAAGAGATGGTAGAAAAATACGCAAAATTGTGCGAAAAATATCCGATAGTATCAATTGAAGATGGCCTTAGCGAAGATGACTGGGATGGATGGAGAGTGCTAACAGATAGGCTGGGAGATAAAATTCAATTAGTTGGCGATGATCTATTTGTAACAAATGAGAAGATTCTAAAAGAAGGAATCCAAAAAGGCATAGCAAACGCAGTATTAATCAAGCCAAATCAGATTGGCACAGTTAGCCAAACTATGCAAACAGTCCGCCTAGCTCAAAGAAATGGTTACCACTGTATAATGAGTCATAGAAGCGGTGAGAGTGAAGATAGCTTTATAGCTGATTTTGCTGTAGCTCTAAATACCGGCCAGATAAAGACAGGCGCCACAAGCAGAAGCGAAAGAAACGCAAAATATAATCGCTTATTAGAGATTGAGTGCGAAACAAGCGAATATCTAGGCGATAGAATTTGAATCCAATTTTGGTCGAGCTAGATTATAAAAAATCTAGCTCATTTAGAAGAGTTGTCGCATACTTTTTGCTTATATTAGTTACGATAATATTTGCTATTTATGTTGGCAATGTCTTTTTTGGCAGTCGCTCAGCATCTGTCTTATATGATCTAAAAGAGCAAAAAGATAACTTAAATAGCGAAGTAAAGAGATATCAAGAGTTAAATTCAGCTTTACAAAAAGAGTATTTTGAGTTAATCGGGCTAGACCCAGATAGTTATAAGTGAGTAAAAGATGAAAAGAGTTATTTTATTAGCAAGTTGTGCTATGGTGCTGTTAGCTAGAGAGAATCCATTTGTCCCAGATGATATCAATACCACTACGCTAAACTCTACAAATATCAGCCAAAACTCTCCAAAACTAGATAAAATCATAGCCAAATTTCCAAGTGATGCTAGAGAGTTAGTGAGTGCGACTTTTAATTACAAATCCATAGATGGTAGTATAAAGCAAAAGAGTATTGATATTAATGCAAGTTTTGATTGGCATGATGATATCATCATCTCATCGCAATCCCCAGTGACAAATGAGACTACCCCAGCCCTTGATGTATCAGTTACTACCACAGATGAACAGACCAAACAAGCCGCAGCCAAAAAGGCCGCACCAAAGCCACTTAGCGTCCCACCTAAGATAGAACCGCCACTAGATAGTGTCTCATTTATGGATTTTATCAAATTCGATATTTTTAACTCAAAAATCGAAATTATCAATCAAGATAGATTGATAAGGGATTTTATCATCAATAAACCGGATAAAATTGTTATGGATTTTCATAAAAATAGCGAATTCAATACCCAAACCATAAGAGTCTATAAAGGCCCATTAAAAAAGATAACAATTGGAGCTCATAAAGATTATTATAGAGTTGTATTATTCTTAGATGGCAACTACCACTACGGGCTTCGCCAAAGTGGCAATGGATATACTCTCACACTTAGATAATTATGCCTAGCATTTGCGGCGTAGATGAAGCTGGTAGGGGTGCTTTGGCCGGTGAGTTGGTGGTATGTGGATGTGCTTTTAAGGCTGATGTGAGTGAGCTTGGATTAACTGATTCTAAAAAGCTCACCCCCAAAAAAAGAGAGCAGATATACCAAAATTTGATTTTGAAATCGAATTTTATAACTATATATTTTAATAACAAAATTATAGACCAAATCGGTCTTAGCGAATGTTTAAGAGCTGCTTTGAGAGTGGTGAAATTTCACTTTAAAGATCATTTGATAATCTATGATGGTAATTGTGATTATGGTATTAAGGGGATTAGCACGATGATCAAAGCCGATGCGAAAATCCCACAAGTAAGCGCAGCTAGCATAATAGCCAAGGTAAGCCGAGATAGACAGATGAGATCTTTTGATAGCTTATACCCAAATTTTGGCTATGCCAAGCACAAAGGCTATGGAGTTAAGGCTCATATAGAGGCACTTAGACGATTTGGATCAAATGATTTAACTAGACTTAGCTTTAAGCCAAAAGCCCTTGAAAGCTCACTTTTTAGGGATGAAATTTGAGTATTTTAGAGAGTCTTTATCAAAATCCGCCAAAATATAGAGAGTTTTTAGAGCGTAAAATTCAAATTCAAAGCCCCAAAATCCTATTAAAAGGTGTTAATGGTAGCGGGAAAAGCTCGCTTATTTTAAATCATTTGAGCAAATTTGATAATTTTTTGTATATTGACCTTGATGATGTAAGAAGCTTTGGTGTGGAGCTAAATTTGGATGAATTTATCAAGGCTAAAGGGATAAAGGCTTTGGCAATTGAGAATTTAAAAGAGCCGATAACCTTGCCTAAATGCGATAATATCATCATTTCTACCGATTTAAATTCGCTTTATATAGATGGACTTGATGAGGTTGAGATATTGGGGTTGGATTATGAAGAGTTTATGCTTTTTTACCATAAAAATTATGAAGCTAAGACGCTTTTTAGCCACTTTTTAAATCGTGGGAATTTGGCTTTTAGTCCATTTTTAAGCGAATTTGAGATTGGTGGATTTTTACAAAAATATATTAAATCATCAAAAGGTGAGCTAAATACAAAAATTTTAGCAAATGTCGCAAATTTCATCCATCAACCACTAAATTCATATCAAATTTATAAAAATTTAAAATCCCATATGAAGCTTAGTAAAGATAGATTATACCAAAATATCATAGAACTTCAAGACCAAAATCTGATAAAAACCATTAAGCACATTAGCGATGATACCAGTTTAAAGAGGGTATATTTCAGTGATTTTGCTCTAAAATCAGCCCTAAGTATCCACAAAGATCCTAAAGCCACAATCGCAAATATGGTATTTTGTGAGCTTTTAAAGCTAAAAAAGGAGATAAAGTATAGTAATCAACTAGATTTTATCATCTCTGATATGAATTTGGGGATTTTGATTTTGCCATTTTTGCCTTTGGAGCTTGCTTTGTTAAAGGCTAAGAAATTAAGCAACTATTGTGATGATTTGGGGATTAAAAGGGTAGATATAATCTCAAATTCGCAAAGTCAGATTGTGAAATTTGATAAAATCACATATAATTTAATGCCATTTTGGCAGTGGGCTGCGTGGCTAAATTAAGCTAATGCTATAAAATTTATAGTGAAATTATCAAAATATTACCATATTATTACAATTATTTTTATATATGTTACAAATTTACACACATAAAATAAAAATGCTATTTTAAGTTTAAAAAATTAAATTTATTTGTGATTTTACCGATAGATGAATTCAAGGGAATTTAAATATACCCTTAAACCACAAATGGAGAATCAAATATGAGAAAAATCTTTTTTCTTAGATTATTTCACCATAGTTTTGGAATTTGCAATTGGTAGGCGATAATGGCTCTTGTAGATGTTTGCGGAAAGCTTATTGATACGAAGGTAAAATTTTGGGGCAAACCTGCGTTAGATTTCGCTCAAATAGAGCTAGAAAAGCAGATAGCTAGGCAAAAAGAGGAAGAAAAAAAGCTCTTAAGCATAGAATACACCAAAGAAGAGCTTAGCATAAGTGCTACAAATAGTAACACAGATACCAGCTCTACTGATACCCAAACTACCCAATCCACCCAACCAGTTAGCCAAAGTAGCTTTGATGGAATTGAGATAAATTACTCTAGGACATATTTAAAGCTTGATATATATGCTTAAGCCCCTTTTTAAGGTGTTTATATAAAATTATAATTTCATAAAATCCAAGATAATCACAGATAAAATTTAAAAATTTAGCTATAATTATACAAATATTAAGGAGAAATTGTGTCTAAATTTGAAAGAGTTTTAAGAGTTGTAATCGGTATTTTGGTGATAGTTGGAGTATGGTATTTCTATGCTAGTTGGTGGGCTTTGATAGGTTTGGTGCCTTTGATAACAGGATTAATAGGCTTTTGCCCAATATACAGGGTATTAGGCAAACAAAGCTGCCCATTTAAGAAAAAGTGATATAAATTTGGCTAAGCTTCTAGGCTTAGTCCATTTTGATTTAAAAAATATACCTTATCTACTACCTTATTTATAAATTCCTTATCGTGTGAGACGATGATTTGAGCGATATCTAAGCTACCAAGGATATTTGCTACCTTGATTTGCATATCATAATCAAGCGCAGTTGTGGGCTCATCAAGTAATAAAATTTTAGGCTCGGTTATCAAAACCCCAGCTAATGCCACAAGCTTTTTTTCACCACCAGAGAGATAAAAGACTATCTCATCTCTTAAGTGCGAAATCCCAAGTTCACCTAGCATAAACTCAGCTCTTTTTCTTGCTTCATCCTTGCTTACACCCCTTGCCAAAAGGCTAAAAGCCACATCCTCAATAACACTTGGAGCGATAAATTGATCATCGCTATTTTGGAACAAAAAGCCTATTAAATTTCTATATTTTTCAAACTCACTTAGCTCTCTCATAGGCTCGTGAAATATCTCCACACTACCATCACAAGGCTTATTAAGACCGCCAATTATCTCAAGTAGGGTTGATTTGCCAGAGCCATTTTGACCTATGATAGCGACCTTTTCTTTGTGTGAGAGATTTAAATTTAAATTCTCAAACAAAACTCTATTTGCTATTTTAGCTTTTATATTTTTTAGTGTTACAGAACAGCTCAAATCAATACTCCTTGCCTTAAAATCAGTGCGATTAAAACCAAAATTATAAGCAAAATATCACAAAATCCAAATTTAATGCTATTTTTAAATTTATAAAATTTCCCATCAAATCCCCTAGCTAGCATTGTTTTTTCTAACATTTGAGATTTTTTAAACGCACTTAAAAATAGCATTGCGACTAAATTTGCGTATGTTTGATATACAAAAATCGAAGTTTTGTGATTGAAATTTCTAGCTTTTAAAGTGCGTTTAAATTTGTAAAAATCCATCTTGCCTATCTCTATAAATCTAACACAAAAATAGAATAAATAGCTAATTTTATTACCCATTCCAAGCCCTGAAACGCCTAGTGCTAGGCTATATGAGTTAAGCTTATGAAATGACAAAAGTCCAAATAAAATAATCAAATTTGACCTTACAAATATAAGCAAAGCTAAATTTAAATTATCCGCTAAAAGCACACTTATAACGACCAAAATAATGAAAAAATTCAAAAAAACAAGCCGTTTTAAAATCTCAAAAATATATCTAAATTTGATTAAGCCCAAAAATATAAGTGGCAAAAAGTGAGTCAAATATATCTTTCCACTAAGAGCCACAAAAAAGCTAAAAACCGCAAAACACGCTATAGAGATAGATGGATTTATCATTTTCTTTTAATCAGATATAATATCCCAAAAATCAAAATAATAGCTATCAAACTATAGATAATCTTTGAAATTTGATTATCATCTTCTATAGTGATTTTCGTATCAGTAGAAAATGAAATTCTCTTCTCATGAGCCAAAGAGCCATCAACCAAAATATCAAATTCATTTGCCATTAGTTTAAGCCTAGCAACGCCATTTTCGTCAGTTTTGGCATTTTGTATGATTTTATCATCTTTGATGATATCGATATTACAATTTCTACAAGGCGAATTACCATAAAAATAGCTCTTAATCACTACAAAATCGCCATCTTGACTAGCAAAAACCTTCAAAGAGTGAGCTTGCAGACTCACACCACAAAGCAGTATCAAAATTAGCCTTATCAATTTAAAAGCTCCTTATTAACTCTATTAATAAAACTTATAGCAAATAGGCTTATTATCCCCTCAATTATCATTAGTGGGAAATTAGCAGCCAAAGCAAGCCCAGATATAGCCAAAAACTCCTTGCCATTTAAGACCAAAACTCCACTCAAAATAAGCGATGAGCATAAAAGCGGAATGAAACCGACTAAAAACCAGCATATATATTGATAGATTTTTTGGTATTTTTGCTCTTTAAAAGATAGTTTGACAAAATACCTAGCAAATATCGTAGGCGCCGCTATCATAAGCAAATTCACCCCCAAAACGCTAATCCCCCCATAGCCAAAAAAGAGAGTTTGAAGTAAAAGCCCCACGCATATAGCTAAGATCGCATTTACGCCCAAGAACGCACCCACCAAACCACCTAATATCAGATGTATCGAAGTGGGCCCAAGGGGAATATGTATAAAAGAAGCTACAAAAAATATAGCGCTCATACAGGCGATTTTAGGGATATCTTTGAAATTTAATTTATAGATAAGATAAGCCACCCAAACCCCAGCGACAACCGCCGCTGGGATGATAATTTCAGGCTTTAAAACTCCTTCACTAATATGCATTATTCATAATCCTTAGTCTCTACCCAGATAACTGCGCCGATCTCTACAGGATACTCTTTACCATCTTTTTTGATTGTTTCATCATCTTCATTTAAAGCAGAAAATCCCCACCAACCAGCAAGTGGCATAGCAAAGCTAAACTCACCAAGCTCATTAGTCTTAACCTCTTGAGTTATATAGTCTTCGCCAGGGGCTTTAAGAGATTTTGAATTTAAATATTCTACTTCTACAATTGTGTTTTTAGCCGGTTTGCCTTTGTATAAGACCTTGCCTGAAAAGATATTTCCCTTATAAAGTCCATAAGGTCTAGTAAGCGGGATAATCTCAGTTTTTAATCCTATTGGCTCATCCCATCCTTCGCCGTATCCATAGGCATTTACTATAGTTTTGGTAATGTGCCTTATAAAGATATTTTCAGCAGGCTCAAAATATGGTTTTGGATCCATATAAAATTGATACATTCCAGGCTCTTTGATATTGTATTGTGCTTCGTAATAGC
Source organism: Campylobacter lanienae NCTC 13004 (assembly GCF_002139935.1). Lineage (NCBI taxonomy): Bacteria > Pseudomonadati > Campylobacterota > Epsilonproteobacteria > Campylobacterales > Campylobacteraceae > Campylobacter > Campylobacter lanienae. Next base: position 90,590 of record NZ_CP015578.1, read on the forward strand.
TCATTTTGCCATCTTTTTTTTCGCTTAAATTTGAGATTAGCTCTTTTTTGCCACCAACAAAAACTCCAGCTTCAACAGGCTTATCTAAGCTCATCATCATACCCTCAAATGGGTGAGTGAATTTATATGTTATTATCTCTTTGGCCTGAGATGGCTCATCTATAGTAGAATTTGATGGAATTACCACGCCAAAATGCCCCCATGATGCGCACGCAAGCGACGCTACTGCTAATAGTGATTTTAATCTCATTATCTCTCCTTTAAATTTAAATATTTTAATTACCAACTATCTTAGCTAGCATATCTATTGTTTGATTAAATTCCACCCCCTCATCTGGATTTTGCTTTATAAACTCTTCCATAGCGCTCTTTTTGCTAATAGCATAGTCAAGCTCTTTATCAACGCCCTTTTGATACGCCCCAATGCGGATTAAAACCTCATTTTCTTTAAGCATAGAAAATAGCCTTTTAAATTTATTAGCATTTTGTCTATGCTCTTTAGTGATGATATCGCTCATTACACGACTTGCAGAATTTAGAATATTAATAGGTGGATATATACCAAAATCAGTTAATTCTCTGCTTAAAACTATATGCCCATCTAGGATAGATCTGCTTTGATCAGCTATTGGATCGCTCATATCATCGCCTTCTACTAAAACGGTGAAAAATGCCGTGATAGAGCCTTTGCCTTCTTCTTTTCCGGCTCTTTCCATTAGTTGTGGCAATAAGGTTAGAGCGCTTGGTGGATAGCCTTTTGAGGTTGGTGGCTCGCCTAAGGCTAGGCCGATTTCACGCTGAGCCATAGCAAATCTAGTTACGCTATCCATCATAAATAGCACATCTTTGCCTTGATCTTTGAAATATTCAGCCACGCTCATAGCGCAAAAGGCGCCATATTTACGCATTAAAGAGCTATCATCGCTTGTAGCTACTATTATTACTGTGTTGGTTAGATCGCCGCCTAGATTTTTTTGGATAAATTCGGGAACTTCTCTACCACGCTCGCCAATTAATGCTATTACTTTTATAGGGGCTAGGGTGTTTCTTACTATCATGCCCATTAGCGTGGATTTGCCTACGCCAGAACCAGCGAAAATCCCCACTTTTTGCCCTTTGCCGCAGGTCAAAAGCCCATCAATACTCTTAATCCCAACGCTAAATTTCTCATCAATTAGCCCACGCTTCATAGCAGGAATTGGAGAGCGCATTATAGGCATAAAGCTATAGCATTCTATTGGCCCTTTATCATCTTTTGGATTCATAAATGGATCTACAACCCTACCTAGCAAGGCCTCTCCCACAGGGATACTCATCCCTTGATCACTCGCATAGACTCTATCGCCGACTTTAAACCCTTCTACAAACCCAAATGGGCTTATACTAGCGCCATTATGATTTAGACCAGTTACCATGCCTAATTCATTTTTATCACTATCCATGCTAACAATCCTAACAATATCGCCAATGCTAGGGCGAAGACCTGAAATTTCGATATTATTAGCATTTATTCGTGTAATTACCCCAAAAATGCTAGATAAATTTATCTTTTTGGCTAGGCGATTTTGTATATTTTTTAGGCTCAAAATTTTACCGATTTTGGGGAATTTATGAGATCAAAGAACTCTTTTCTAGTCTCGGGATTTTTGATAAAAGAGCCACGAAGAGCCGAAGTAGTAGTAACTGAGTTGATCTTTTCTACCCCTCTCATCTCCATACACATATGCCTAGCCTCTACTACTACGCCTACGCCTTTTGGGTTTATGGCTTCTTGTAAGGCTTGAGCGATCTGCTCTGTCATCTGCTCTTGAATTTGAAGTCTTCTAGCGTAGATATTTACCATTCTTGGGATCTTGCTTAGTCCTACGACCTTGCCATCAGGGATATAGGCTACATGAGCCCTACCAATTATAGGTAGCAAGTGATGCTCGCAAATGCTGTAAAATTCAATATCTTTGATTAATACCATCTCGTTATTGCTACTTTCAAACATCGCATCGCCTAGAATTTCAATCGGACTTTGATTATAGCCTTGAGTTATGAATTCATAGGCTTTTGCCACCCTTTTTGGTGTATTGATAAGGCCATCTCTATTTGGATCTTCGCCTATGATTTCAAGCATTTTTTTAACGCAATTTTCAAATTCAGCCATCTTGCTTTTATCAAACATAATCTACCTTAAAAATTTTTGTATGATTTTACAATATTTTGACTTGAGTGCAAATAAATTTGATAATTTATACTTAAATAAAGCAAAATTTTGCTATATTATGCGCCAAATTTTTGTCAAAAGGAAAATAATGGAAGTTAATGCTAAACTTACAAATTCAGTAAATGCTACTGCGACAACAACTCTAAAAGCAGATGAGATAAAACAAAAAGTAGAAAAATTAGCACGAAAAGCGGCTAAAAATGTGAAAATTGACGGATTTCGCCCTGGCAAAGTCCCAGTAGCTGAAGTTATCAAAAGATATGGCAAAGATCTAGAAAATGACGCTCGTGGTGAGCTTTATAGAGATTTTATAAATGAATCTGTAAAGCAAGTTGAGAAAGCAAACTCAGATATAATATCAGAACCAAGAGTGATTAAATTTGATGATAAAGATGGTAATATAGATGTTGAGGTTGAAATTTCATTTCACCCAAGCGTAGATCTAAATGGATATGAAAGCATCATCCCAAATTTCGAAGAGCCACAAGCACAAAAGAGCGAAATAGATGCCAAAATCAATGAAATTTTAAATATGCTAGCCCCACTTAAAAAGATAGAAAAAGAGAGCTTAGAAAAGGGCGATTGGGCGAAATTTGATTTTGAAGGTTTTGTTGATGGTGAGGCTTTTGAAGGTGGCAAGGCTGAGGGGTATCTACTTGAAATCGGTAGCGGTCAGTTTATCCCAGGATTTGAAGATGGTATGATAGGGCTTAAAGTTGGTGAAGAAAGAGATATTAATGTTACTTTCCCAGCTGAGTATGGCGCAGCTCATTTAGCAGGCAAAGCAGCTGTATTTAAGGTCAAATTACACGAAATTCAAGGCAAAGAGCCACTTAAATTAGATGAAGAAACTCTTAAAAAAATTCTACCAAATGAAGAGAACCCAACCAAAGAGATGCTAGAAAATCGCATAAGCGATCAGATAAAAGCAGAAAAAATGTCAAAATTAGTAATCGAAGAGCTAAAACCTAAATTCGCTCAAGCAGCTGTGGAGAAATTCAGCTTTGATTTACCAAACAACATAGTAGAACAAGAGATCGATATGCAATTTAGAAATAATTGGATGAGTTTTAGCGATGAAGAACGCAAACAATTCCAAGAAGATCCAAAAGCACTAGAAGCACAAAGAGCAAAATACAAAGATGACGCTCTAAAAAGCGTTAAATTGACCTTTATCATCGATGAATTAGCCAAATTACGCAATATCACAGTAGCTGATAATGAAATTTTACAAACAATATATTTTGAAGCTTATAGATATGGTGCTGATCCAAAAGAGCATTTAGAAACTTACAAAAAACAAGGTATGATCCCAGCTGTTAAAATGGCTCTAATAGAAGAAAAACTATTCTCAGATCTATTTAACAAAAAAGATGAGAGCAAATAATGATACCTTATGTAATAGAAAATGACGGCAAAGGCGAAAGAAGCTACGATATATACTCTCGTTTGCTTAAAGATCGTATCGTTATGCTAACTGATGAGATAGAAGATCGCATGGCAAGTGCGATCGTAGCTCAACTTCTATTTTTAGAAGCGCAAGATCCAGATAAAGATATATATCTATATATCAATAGCCCAGGTGGCGTGGTAACTAGCGGAATGAGTATATATGATACGATGAATTATATCAAGCCTGATGTCTGTACCATCTGTATCGGTCAAGCTGCTAGTATGGGGTCATTTTTGCTTAGTAGTGGAGCAAAAGGCAAGAGATATATCTTGCCAAATGCTAGAGTTATGATCCATCAGCCCTTAGGCGGAGCTCAAGGCCAAGCCACAGATATGGAGATTAGAACTAAAGAAATTTTAAGAATCAAAGAGAATTTAAACACTATCCTAGCTAAAAATACAGGCCAAAAGCTATCTAAAATTATCAAAGACACAGATAGAGATTGTTTTATGAGTGCTAGTGAAGCGGTAGAATATGGTATTGTAGATACGATTTTGACAAAAAGTTTTAAATAGAATTTAAGGTGTTGTGATGGTTACATTAGATGAAGATAAAAGCACAAAAACAGCTACAAAGCAACCAAGCATAGCACCAGTTGCCACTCCGGCAGCTAGGCCTAGCGTGGCGGCTACTCCAGATAGCGAAAATGTAGATTTAAATAAATTTTCATCCGCTGTCTTAAAGCAGTTGATTGCTGAGAATATCCAGCCAACACCGGATAATTTTGATATATATTTTAGAAAGCTTTTAGAAGGTAAGCCTGCGAATTTTCAAAAGAAAGTTTTGGAGTTATTGGATTTTAGCAAAGAAGATAAGCTAGACCGCCAAGCCATGATAGAAAAAGATATCAAAACCGGCTTCGCTCAAATCCGCTCTATGATGCAAGTAATAATATTAATATACAAAAATTTAAGCATCATGAACGGTATAGCCAAAAATCGTTTAAAAGAGATGAGCACTAGTGCTAATCCGCTTACAATTCAAGGTAGCATAAAGATATTTGGCCTGGAGCTTGAGAAGTTTAATGCCCTAATGGAACGCCATATAAGCGCTATTAAAACTAGTTATGAAGAGGTTGATAAGATATTTAAAAATGTAGAAGATAACTCTATTTATGACTCTAAATTTGAAGTTTATAACAAAAAATATCTATTAAAGATTCTTCACGATGAGTTTAACGATGTCAAGCGATATAAGTATAATGTCAGCATTATGCTAATTCGTGTCAAAGATGTAGTTTTAAATAACATTCCAAGCCTAAAAGACAAAAATGGAATTTTAAGAAACATAGCCAAAATTCTACTTAAAACTTCACGCCGAAGTGATATCGTCGCACACTATGGCGATGGGTGCTTTGCTATGGTGATGAAGCATACAGATCTAGAAAGCGCCAAAAAAGCAGCCCAAAGGGTCGCAGAACTATTATACCAAACTACATTTTTTATGGGCGAAGATGAGCTAGATATGAATATGGAAATCGCTGTTGGCGCTATCAATCCAGATAGCAGTATAGAAGAGATTTTATCGGCTCTTTTAGATGCGTTGCCAAGAAGTGGAAAAGACATTAAGCTATTTGAGAGTGTAGAGGTGTAGTGTGGTTTTAGAGGTTTTGGAGTATCCTGACAAAAGGCTTTTTGAGCGTAGTGTTGAGGTGGATAAATTTGATATTGAGCTTGGTGAGTTTTTGGATGATATGTATGAAACAATGATCGCTAAAAGCGGAATCGGCCTAGCTGCGATACAAGTTGGTAGGCCTATTAGAGCTTTGATAATAAATTTAGTAAATGACAATGATATTCAAGACAAAGCCGATTTATTAGAGATAATCAATCCTAAATTTATCAAAAAAGATGGCGAACAACTCTATCAAGAGGGTTGTTTGAGTGTGCCGGGGTATTATGAAGAGGTCAAAAGGGCTGCTAGCGTGGTTGTAGAATATCAAGATAGATTTGGCAATCCTCACACGATCGAAGCTGATGGATTATTAGCCGTGGCATTACAACACGAAAATGACCATCTAGATGGCCATCTATTTATAGAAAAAATAGGCTTTAATAAGCGTAAAAAATTTGACAAAGAGTATAAGAAAAAGCCAAAACGCAAACCGCTATGAAATCCCTAAAATCAGCATCTCTAAGCAATAAATTACATATAATCGATATAGAATCAACTTTTATTAGAGCCTTGCCTGGATTTGAGATAGTAGGCCTTGCTAGTGCTACTATCAAAGAGTCGGCTACTAGGGTTAAATCCGCTATTTTAGCCCTTAGAGATTTTGCCCTTCCAGCCTTGAAAGTTATCATAAATTTAAGTCCAAGCGATGTCAAAAAAGATGGCTCACATTTTGATTTGGCTATTGCTCTTTTGATTTTATTGCAAAAAGAGAAATTTGATAGCGATTATTTCGTATTTGGAGAGCTTGGATTAGATGGAAAGCTTAGAAGCTCGGCTGAGCTATTTTCGATTTTATTGTTTCTTAGCACTAGTGTTGAATCAGCCAAAATTTTAGTCCCAAAAGATATCGCCTTAAAAGCAGCTATGATACCTAATTTTGAAGTTTATGCTGTTGAGAATTTAAGCCAAGCTAGGGATTTTTTCTTAAATGATGAGATTAGGGCTAATGCCAAAGTGAGTGCCACTCATCCGATTTTTGATAATGTTATAGAGATTTGCGGGCGTAAATTTGTCCCAAATTTAAATTATACTCTTGATTTTATAGATATCAAAGGCCAAGAGAGAGCCAAAAGAGCGAGTATCATCGCCGCATCTGGTATGCATAATATTTTATTTGAAGGTAGCCCCGGATGCGGTAAAAGCATGAGCGCAAAGCGCTTGCCCTATATCATGCCACCACAAAGCTTAGAAGAGATATTGCTAGCTAGTGCTTATGAATCTTTGAATTCAAATAATAGTGATTTTAGCGCTGTTAGGGCTTTTAGAAGTCCGCATCACACAAGCACTAGAAGCTCTATTTTTGGTGGTGGTAGCACTGCTGCGAAGATAGGTGAGGTGGCTTTGGCTAATGGCGGAGTGCTGTTTTTTGATGAGTTTCCGCACTTTGGCAAGCAAATTTTAGAGAGTCTTAGAGAGCCCTTAGAAGATTATAAAATCAATATCTCAAGGGTAAATTCCAAAGTCAGTTATGATACTAAATTTCTATTTGTTGCTGCGATGAATCCATGCCCTTGCGGTAATCTATTTAGCAAAAATGCCACTTGTATTTGTAGCGATAAAGAGATAGCAAAATACCAAAATACCATATCTGGGCCGATTTTGGATCGTATAGATCTATATTGTGCGATGGGCGAGATTAGTGAATTTGATGAAGCTACGCTAAGTTCAAAGCAGATGAGCGATATGGTTTTAAAGGCCTTTACAAATCAGATTAAACGGGGTCAAAGTGAGCTAAATGGCAAATTATGCGATGGTGATATAACGAAATTTTGCATTTTGGATAACGAAGCCAAAGAGACTCTAAATAGGGCAATTTCTAGCTATAATCTTAGCCAAAGAGGGATAAATAAAACCCTTAAAGTCGCTAGGACAATAGCGGATTTAAAAGATTATGAGATCATATCAAAAGCTGATATAATGGAGAGTTTAAGCTACAGGATGAAAAGATGAAAAGGCTCTATACAAACTCATCTAAATTTGATAAAAATGCTGTGGATAATCTAGGTATAAGCGAGTTAGTATTACAAGAAAATGCCGCTAGGGCTGTGGCTGAAGTGGTGTGCCAAAATTTAAAATCAGGTAGCAAAATTCTAGCAGTTTGCGGTAAAGGAAATAATGCAAGTGACGCTATAGCCGCCCTTAGAATGCTTAGTGGGGAGTATGATTGTAGTATTATTTTTCTCAAAAGCAGTCCAAATCAAAATGCCAAAATTCAACTAAATATCGCCAAAAATGTAGGAGTTAAAATCGCAGATTTGTCTTGTGATTTGGGTGAATTTGATTGTGTTATTGATGGGATTTTTGGTAGTGGGTTTAAGGGTGAAATGGAGCCAAAAATCGCTAATGTAATTAAAAAACTAAATAGCCTAAACGCCCTTAAAATCGCCGTTGATATCCCTAGTGGCGTAGGTGAGATGAGTATGGGAAGTGAGATTTTTAAGGCTGATTTTAGCGTTTGTATGGGGGTTTTAAAACTTGGGCTTTATGCTGATAGGGCTAAGGACTTTGTAGGTGAGATAATCCAAGCAAATTTAGGTATAAATGATGAGAAATTCAGCTATGGAGATAGTGATTATCTCGTGCTTTTAGATGATTTAGAACTGCCTAATAGAAATTTAGAAAATGCGAGTAAAGGCGATTTTGGGCATGTTTTCATCGCTTGTGGTGATATGAGTGGTGCTGCAAAGATTGCGGCAAGCTCAGCCTTAAATATGGGCGCTGGTAGGGTGAGCATGGTAAATTTAAGCCAAAATAATCTAAATTTAGATCCGCAAATTATGCTTAAAACTAGCTTTGATAATGCTGATATTATCGGCTTTGGTATGGGGCTTGGTGGGGCTAAATTTGATTATAAAGTTTGCGCCAAAAAATTATGCGTAGTGGATGCGGATGCCTTTTATCACTCATGGGTGGAGGAGTTTGCTTTAAGTGATTTGGCGGTTTTAACCCCACACCCAAAGGAGTTTAGCTCACTGATGAAAATATGCGGTATGGGTGAATTTAGCGTAGATGAAATTCAAAATAACCGCTTTGAGTTAGCTAGAGAATTTAGCATTAAATTCCCATCTACTTTGGTATTAAAAGGCGCTAATGTGATAATCGCTCAAAAAGGGGTATTATATGTAGCTTCCCAAGGTAGCTCTAAGCTCGCTGTCGGTGGCAGCGGGGATGCGTTATCTGGGATTATATTAGGATATTTAGCTAATCACTTTACCCCGCTTAAATCAGCTATAAATGGGGTTTTAGCTCATCAAAAATCAGCCCAAATTTATAAGGGAAATGACTATAGCTTTACCCCAAATGATATTATAAAAGGATTAAAATGGTTGTAAAAAATATCGCAATTTTGTTTAGTGGAAGTGGCTCAAATTTACAAGCTATTTTAGAGCAAGTACATGGCAAGGTATTTAAAGGTGTAAGGATCAATGTGGCCTTATTGATTTGTAATAATCCAGATGCCAAAGGGATCAAAAGAGCTAAGAAATTTGGCCTTGATACGGTGGTGATAGATCACAGAGATTACCCTACTAGGGAGAAATTTGACCAAGCATTAGTATATGAGATCAAAAAACACGATATTGATTTGAGTGTTTTAGCCGGTTTTATGCGAATTCTCACGCCTGTTTTTACAGATAATATCAAAGCGATTAATCTTCATCCGAGCTTATTGCCATTATTTAAAGGGGCAAATGCCATCGATGAGAGTTACAATAGCGATATGAAAGTAGGCGGTGTCAGCATACATTGGGTAAGCAGCGAGCTAGATGCAGGCGAGATAATAGCGCAAAAGAGTTTCCCACGCAAAAATAGATCAAAAGAGCAATGGGAGAGAAAAATTCATAAAATCGAACACAAATTACTACCAAAAACAATTATCAAACTTCTAGCTAAAGGCAAATAATGTTTGAGTGGATCTACTCTATAGAGGCTTGGATAAGCTTGCTTACTCTAACTAGTTTAGAGATAGTTTTGGGTATTGATAATATCATTTTTATAGCGATTTTATGTGGCAAACTTCCAGCTAATCAAAGAGACAAAGCTAGGATAATGGGGCTTGGCTTTGCTATGGTGACTAGAATTATGTTGCTTTTGAGTCTGTTTTGGATTATGAAGCTTACAACGCCGCTTTTTGCTCTTATGGGTCAAGAGATTTCGGGGCGTGATATTGTTTTGATAGCTGGTGGGCTATTTTTGATAGCTAAATCAACCTTAGAATTACACTCTCACGCAACTAATCAAAGCGAAGAAGAGAGCATTTCTAGCAAGGTTGGAGTAGGCTTTGCGATGACGATAATCCAAATTGGAATTTTAGATATTGTCTTTTCGCTTGATAGCGTTATTACCGCTGTTGGTATGGCTAATCACATAGAGATTATGATATTAGCGGTGATTTTGGCTGTTGGGGTGATGCTATTAGCTAGTGGGGCTATTAGCAGATTTGTGGAGTCCAATCCTACTATTAAAGTTTTAGCTCTTGCGTTTTTGATTTTAATAGGCGTGGCGCTAGTGGGTGAAGGGCTTGAGTTTCATATACCAAAAGGGTATATATATTTTGCGATGGCGTTTTCTTTGGTTGTGGAGATGATAAATCTCTATTCTAGAAGAGGTCAAAAAGAGCAAAAATAGGTTAAAAATTTATATATTTTTGCCAAATTTAAGCCTATTTTAATTGACAAATGGCATTTTTTCGGATATAATTTCAGCTCTTTATTTGAAATAGTGAGACTATACTTCGGGGTGTAGCGCAGTCTGGTTAGCGCACTTGGTTTGGGACCAAGGGGCCGAAGGTTCGAATCCTTTCACCCCGACCATGTGGTGAGTGTAGCTCAGTCGGTTAGAGCATCAGATTGTGGTCCTGAGGGTCGTGGGTTCGATTCCCATCACTCACCCCATTTATGTGTGGCAAGATCGCGCTTGTAGCTCAATTGGATAGAGCGACAGACTTCGGATCTGTAGGTTGTGGGTTCGAGTCCTACCTGGCGCACCACTTTCAAATATAAGAGCTGAGTTTTCATATGCGCTCATAGCTCAGCTGGATAGAGCAACGGCCTTCTAAGCCGTAGGCCAGAGGTTCGAATCCTCTTGGGCGTACCACTTTGTTAAGCTTTGGCTTAGCAAATTTATTTGCGGACGTGGTGAAATTGGCAGACACGCCAGACTTAGGATCTGGTGCCTTACGGTGTGGAGGTTCAAGTCCTCTCGTCCGCACCATCACTCCATTTCAATACTTTTCTTAAACTTTCACAAATCATCAAAAAGCCCTAAAAATCGGATTTTAGAACTGATTTAAGCTTTCATTTGATATCGTTTCATTTCAGTTATTTTCACCCAAAGGAATACCCAAGGATACCCAAATGAAAATGAAAAACTTCACAACAGACAGCCAACTAAAATCTATCACCCTACCACAAAACGCAAAAGAGCTAATAATAAAAGATAAGAAGCACACGCAACATAATAGTAAGAATTCGCCCAAATAGCAAGACTTTTATCTTTAGAATTAAAATCAATGATAAGATTAAAAAGCACACAATAGGCCAATATCCGCTAATCTCGCTAGCCCACCGCAAGGCCAAAAAAGCCAATATCTAGATATAAATTTTCAAATTTCTAAATTACTTCCAAAAATCATTTTAAATTTAGTTTAAAATCCCTTTTATATCATTTAATGGCTATGAAATCACAATAGGCAAAATAGCAAATTTATACTAGATTAAGCTAAATCAAATTTCAAATTTAAATTAATGAAATTCGTCACATATAAAAATATAAATATTAAGAAAAATTTATGTTTATGGCGAGTATAATAACTAATTTTTATTATAAAATAAATTTAATTCATATAATTAAATTATATTGATTAAATTATATTGATTAAATTTATTTTAAATTCACCCTAAGGAGAAATTATGAGATTTTTAGTTATTTTACTTTTTGGTTTTTTAATTGGTGCGAGTGGTTCTAATACTCATCATGGTGCGCCACATTGGGGTTATAGCGGTGATGGATCGCCAGAGCATTGGGGAGATTTGGCGGATGAATTTCGCACCTGTAAATATGGCAAAAATCAATCACCAATTGATATAGCTCAAACTACGAAATCTACGCTACAAAAGCCTATATTTGATTATAAAAATAGCCCAAAAGAGCTTATCAATAACGGACACACTTTACAAGTGAACTTCAATCCAGGTAGCACCCTAACATTTCAAAACAAAAAATTCGAGCTTTTACAGATGCATTTTCACACGCCATCAGAATATACTTTTGATAAAAAGCACTATCCTATGGTAGCTCATTTAGTTCATAAGGCTAGTGATGAAGAGCTTTTGGTATTGGCGATTATGTTTGATAAAGGCGATGAAAATCCTGTGATTAAAGAGATTTGGGCAGACGCACCTACTAAGGTTGGAGAGAGTAGAAAACTAGCGAATTTAGCCTTAAACGACCTAGTCAAAAATCTTCAAAATTATATTGAGCTAGTTGGCTCACTTACTACGCCACCATGCTCTGAGGGTGTGATTTGGCTAATAAATAAAGATAACGCCTTTGCTTCAGATGAACAGATTAAATTTTTTACTAATATAATAGGTCAAAACAACCGTCCAACCCAAGATATCAATGGCCGAAAAATCCTAGAAGTATCTAAATAAATTTATAATCCATCCTTAAGCCACCACTCAACAACCGCCCAATTCGGGCGGCCTCCTATTACTATCAGCCGCTAACACCGGCGAATTTTTTGCCATTGTCAAATTTCACCGCCAAATTCCGCCGTAGTATTCAAAAATGCCACCCACAAAGAGCAAATTCCACCACCGCACCCAAAAACACCACCCACAAAAATTCGCCACCCAACCCTAAAAACGCTACACAAAAAGCCAAATTTAACTCCGCAAAAAGCCAAATTTCATATCTATCCACACAAAATCAGATTAAAATATTGTAATTTAATCAATGAAAATATATAATACAAGCCAAAAAACGCTATCAAAATCAAATTTAAAGGCAATCAAAATGGCAAGCAACCACCAAAGAGAAGAATTACATAAAGCGATATGGTCCATCGCTGATGATTTGAGAGGTTCAGTAGATGGCTGGGATTTTAAGCAGTATGTGCTAGGTATTATGTTTTATAGATATATATCAGAAAATATAGCAAATTATATAAATGAAGGGGAGAGAGCAGCAGGCGAAGCTACTTTTGATTATGCGAATTTAAAAGATTGCGAGGCCGAATTTGAAAGGGATAATCTTGTCACAGAAAAGGGATTTTTCATTCGTCCTTCAGAGTTGTTTTGTAATGTGATTAAATCAGCTAAAAGCGATAGCGCTACATTCACAGATAGCGAGGGCAAAACTAAAAATATAAAAGATAATTTAAATGAATATTTAGAAATGATATTTAACAATATCGAAAACTCCGCCAAAGGCACGCAGAGTGAAGATGACTTTTCTGGGTTATTTGATGATATAGATGTCAATAGCAATAAGCTAGGCGCCACAGTTGCTAAAAGAAATGAAAAACTTCTAAAAATATTAGATGGAATAGCTGGGATAAATTTAGACTATAAGGATAATGATATAGACGCATTTGGGGATGCTTATGAGTTTTTAATGTCCATGTATGCTTCAAATGCTGGTAAATCAGGTGGAGAGTTCTACACACCACAAGAGGTTAGCGAACTACTTACCAAACTCGCTATTTTGGATAAAAAAGAGGTTAATAAGGTTTATGATCCAGCTTGTGGAAGCGGGTCATTGCTTTTGAAATCTGCGAAAATTTTAGGCAAAGAAAATGTAAGAAACGGCTTTTATGGTCAAGAGATAAATTTGACTACCTATAACCTTTGTAGGATTAATATGTTTTTACACGATATTGGTTATGATAAATTTAACATAGCTTGCGAAGATACTTTGACCATGCCTAAACACTGGGATGATGAGCCATTTGAGGTGATAGTATCTAATCCGCCATACTCTATCAAATGGGCTGGAGATGATAATGCTATTTTGATAAATGATGAGCGCTACTCTCCGGCTGGAGTTTTAGCGCCCAAATCAAAAGCGGATTTTGCCTTTATAATGCACTCATTATCGTGGCTAGCATCTAATGGCACAGCTTCTATAGTATGCTTTCCTGGGATATTATATCGAGGCGGAGCAGAACAAAAGATTAGAAGATATTTAATTGATAATAATTTTATAGACTCGATTATCCAACTACCTGATAATCTCTTTTTTGGGACAAGTATAGCAACTTGTATAATGGTATTAAAAAAGGGTAAAAAAGATAATAGCACACTCTTTATAAACGCTTCCAAAGAGTGCGTCAAAGTAACTAATAACAATAGATTAACCGATAAAAATATAGATAATATAGTTAAAATATTTAAAGATAGAAAAGATATTAACCACATTGCCAAATTAATCCCAAATAAAGAGATAACAGACAATAACTACAATCTATCAGTATCAACCTATGTAGAACAAGAAGACACAAGAGAAAAAATAGATATAGTAAAGCTAAATAATGAAATAGCCCAAATAGTAGCTAGAGAAAACGAGCTTCGCAAGGAAATAGATAAAATCATCTTAGAAATCGAGGCGTAATCTGTGAGTAAATTAGAAGAATTAATCAATAAATTATGCCCGAATGGGGTGGAATTTAAAAAAATTGAAGAAGTATGTGATAATGTTTTTGCTGGTGGTACACCAAGAACATCAAATAAAGATTATTATGGCGGAAATATTCCTTGGCTAAGATCAGGTGAGATAAATTTTAATATAATAGATGATGCTGAAATTAAAATTACAGAAAAAGGCCTTAATGAATCTTCTGCAAAATGGATAAAGGAATATTCTGTTTTAATTGCAATGACTGGGGCGACAGTTGCTAGGAGTGCCGTTAATATAAAAAGAATAACTGCAAATCAATCTGTATGCGCAATGGAACCTTCTGAAATAGTTAATTATAAATTTTTATATTATTATGTAGAAAGTATGTATAACAATATAAAAGGAATGGCTCAAGGTGCTTTAACAAGTATAAATCTATCAATTATAAAATCAATAAGTATTCCTGTGCCTCCGTTGGAAGTGCAATGTGAAATTGTCCGTATATTGGATAATTTCACATTGCTTTCAGCAGAGCTTTCAGCAGAGCTTTCAGCTAGGCAAAAGCAATATGAGTATTATTCAAAAGAATTATTCAATTTTAATGATGATGTTGAATTTATTAGTTTAGAATCAATTGCGGATATAGGTACGGGTAGTAGTAATACAAATGAAGCAGTTGAAGATGGACAATATCCATTTTATGTTCGTTCTCAACAAGTGTATTATAAAAATAATTATGAGTACGATGATAATTCTATAATAACATCAGGTGATGGAGTAGGAGTTGGAAAAATATTTCATTACACTGATGGAAAATATGCATTACATCAAAGAGCATACAGAATTAATATAACAAACAATAAAGTAAATTCAAAATATTTTTATTATTATATGAAGTCAACATTTTATGATTATATACAAAAAAATGCTTTTAATTCTTCTGTAACATCTATTAGGAGACCTATGTTAAATAAGTATCCAATACCTATACTATCATTAGAAAAACAAAATAAGATAGTAAATATTTTAGAAAAATTTGACAAATTATGTAACGACCTTTCTGAAGGTCTTCCCGCTGAAATAGAAGCAAGAAAAAAGCAATATGAGTATTATAGAGATAAATTATTAACTTTTAAGGAGTTAAAAAGTTAATAAATGAAAGATAAGAAAGGATGATTTTGGAAGAAAATAGCATTATAATCTATACGCCAGAAGATGGTAGCACTAAAATAGATGTTAGATTAATCGATGAAACAGTGTGGTTGTCGCAACAACAAATGGCAGTTTTGTATGATACAACTAAGCAAAATATAAGTTTGCATATAAAAAATATTTTTGAAGAAGGAGAGTTAAACGAAAGCTCAACTATCAAGGAAATCTTGACAGTTCAAAAAGAAGGCAATAGAAATGTTGAAAGAAATGTAAAATATTATAATTTAGATATGATAATTTCACTTGGATATAGGATAAAATCCAAAGTAGCAACTAATTTTAGAAGATGGGCGACTCAAAAGTTAAAAGAGTATTTGATAAAAGGTTTTACTATAGATGATGAAAGACTAAAAGGAAATGGCGGTGGGAGCTATTGGAAAGAATTATTAGATAGAATTAGAGATATTCGTTCTTCTGAAAAAGTGCTTTATAGACAAGTTTTGGATCTTTATGCGACTAGTGTTGATTATGATCCAAAAAGCGAAGAATCAATCGAATTTTTTAAAATAGTACAAAACAAGCTACATTATGCTACACATGGTCATACCGCAGCTGAGATTATTTATCAAAGAGCTGATGCCAAAAAAGAATTTATGGGATTAAAAAATTTTAAAGGCAAATTTCCTGTGTGGAGTGATGCAAAAATAGCCAAAAATTACTTAGATGAAAATGAATTAAAAGTTTTGAATAATCTAGTTTCAGGTTATTTTGATTTAGCAGAAATCAATGCTTTTGAACATAAACCAATGTATATGAGTGATTATATTTCAATGTTAGACTCCGTGCTTACATCTGGAAACAGACAAATATTAACCGGTGCGGGAAATATAAGCCACGAACAAGCTTTAAAAAAAGCTAAAAACGAATATTTAAAATACCAAAATAACGAACTATCCCCAGTTGAAAAAGAGTATATAAAAAGTTTAAAAAAAGCCGAAAAAGAAGCTAAAAATCAAATAAGAAAAATAGGAAAATAATATGAATAAATACAATATAGTTATGGAAATGAGCAATTCTACTGTGGTGGCTGAGTATGAGCCATTAAAGAAAAAATCTGATAGTTATCAAAGCGAAGCAGCCTTAGAAAATGAATTTATAAAAATGCTTAGTGAGCAAGGCTATGAATATCTAAAAATCAATGATTCAAAGGCACTTATCAGTAACCTTAGAGCTCAATTAGAGATATTAAATGATTATAAATTTAGTGATAATGAATGGGATAGATTTTATAAAAATAGTATCGCTAATAACAATGATGGAATAGTCCAAAAAACCAAAAAAATCCAAGAAGATCATATCCAAGTATTAAAAAAAGATGATGGAACGAGTAGAAATATCTATCTAATTGATAAGAAAAATATCCATAATAATATATTACAAGTTATTAACCAATATGTAGAAAAGGGCGGAAACTATGAAAATCGCTATGATGTTTCGATTTTGGTCAATGGATTGCCTTTGATTCATATAGAGTTAAAAAGACGGGGAGTAGCCTTAAAAGAAGCATTTAATCAGATTAATAGATATCAAAGAGATAGCTTCTGGGCTGGTAGTGGGCTATATGAGTATATACAAATATTTGTAATTTCAAATGGCACAAATACAAAATACTATTCTAACACCACAAGAGAGAGCCATATAAAAGAAAAAACCCAAACACAAAATAGAAGCAAGAAAACAAGCAATAGCTTTGAATTTACTTCATACTGGGCTGATGCGAGTAATAAGGTAATACCCGATTTAGTGGATTTTACTAAGACATTTTTTTCAAAGCATACGATACTAAATATATTAACCAAATATTGCGTATTTACGGCTGAAGAGTTATTGCTGGTGATGCGTCCATATCAAATAGCCGCCACTGAAAGAATACTAAATAAAATTCAAATAAGCACAAATTATAAAAAAATGGGAACGATAGAAGCTGGTGGCTACATATGGCATACCACAGGCTCTGGCAAGACCTTGACATCATTTAAGACCGCTCAACTAGCAAGTAAATTAGACTATATAGATAAGGTGCTGTTTGTAGTTGATAGAAAAGATTTGGATTATCAGACGATGCGAGAGTATGATAGGTTCGAAAAGGGTGCGGCAAATGGCAATAGAAATACCAAAATACTACAAAAACAGATTGAAGATGATAACGCTAAAATCATAGTTACAACTATCCAAAAGTTAAGCGAATTTGTAAAAAGAAACCCCAAACATCCGGCATTTCAAAAGCATTTGGTTTTGATATTTGATGAGTGCCATAGATCGCAGTTTGGTGGTATGCATATATCGATAGCTAAGAGCTTTAAGAATTATCATCTATTTGGATTTACAGGAACGCCGATTTTTGCTAAAAATGCTACTAATAAATCAAATCCTAATTTTTGTACCACTGAGCAAGCCTTTGGGGATAAGCTACATACTTATACTATTGTGGATGCTATAAATGATGGGAATGTCTTGCCATTTAGAATTGATTATGTAAATACGATTAAGAAAAAAGATGAAATAAAAGACAAAGAAGTCGCAAGAATCGATGAGGCAGGGGCATTGGCAGATGACAAGAGGGTTAAAAAAATAGTTGAATATATAATAGAGCATTTTGACCAAAAGACAAAAAGAAGCTCATATTATGATTTAAAAGGTCAAAGAATGAGTGGATTTAACTCGATGTTTGCGGTCGCTTCGATTGAGATGGCTAAAAAATATTATTTGGAATTTAAAAAGCAATTAGAAGAAAAGCAAAAAGATTTAACCATCGCTACGATATTCTCTTTTTCAGCTAATGAAGAAGACAGGGCCGATGGAATAATAGACGATGAGGGATTTGAGACGGAGCTATTGGATAAAAGCTCAAGAGAGTTTTTGGATTTTGCTATAAGCGAATACAATAAAAAATTTAAAACAAATTTCTCATCTGAAGGCAATGGATTTCAAGACTATTATAAGGATCTATCTGATAAGGTTAAGAAAAGAGAAGTTGATTTATTGATCGTTGTTAATATGTTTTTGACAGGATTTGACGCTACTACGCTAAATACATTATGGGTGGATAAAAACCTAAAACAACATGGATTGATACAAGCATTTTCAAGAACAAATCGGATATTAAATTCTGTAAAATCCTATGGAAATATCGTATGTTTTAGAGATTTACAGGACGAGACAAATGACGCAATAGCCCTATTTGGCGATAAAAATGCGAGCGGGATAGTGCTGCTAAGATCTTTTGAAGATTACTATTATGGATATGATGATGACAAAAAGCATATTATGGGCTATGAAGAAAAAATAGCCCAGCTTATCCAAAAGTATCCGCCAGACGAGCAAATCATAGGAGAATCAGCCAAAAGGGATTTTATAATCTCCTTTGGTAGCATTCTAAGACTGAGAAATATCCTATCATCATTTGACAAATTCAAAGGCATGGAGATACTAAGCGAAGAGGATTTTCGAGATTACCTTAGCGAATATGAAGATCTCAATGATGAGTTCAAATCAAAATCAGAAGATAGCGAAAGTATAAAAGATGATTTGGTATTTGAGATGGAGCTTGTAAGGCAATTAGAGGTAAATATAGATTATATTTTAATGCTAGTTACAAAATACCATAAATCAAATTGTAAAAACCAAGAGATACGAAGCTCAATCGATAAAGCGATTAGAGCAAGCATGTCATTAAGATCCAAAAAAGATCTAATAGATGGATTTATCAATAAAATTAACGCCGATACAGATGTAATGACAGATTGGGCGAAATTTGTCAAAGAACAAAAGGAGAGCGATCTAAAAGATTTAATAAAAGATGAAAATTTAAAAGAGAGCGAGACGAGAAAGTTTATAGATAGCTCTTTTAGAGATGGTCAAGTCAAAACAATAGGAACAGATATAGAAAAAATACTACCACCTATGGGTAGATTTAACGGTGGCAATAGAAATGAAAGAAAACAAGCAATAATCGAAAAATTATTGAAATTCTTTGATAAATATTTTGGATTGGGTATATAAAGGTGGATTTTAAAGGGATATTAGGCTAAATGCGAAAAATCGTGAAATTTATACTTTTTGGCGTGGTTTGGCTATTTTATAGGTAAAATTTGGATTTTGTATTAAAAATCTTAATTTATTAATAATTTTTGGTTATAATAAATCATACTTCAATTTTAAAGGAAAATTATGAAAAAATTTGGTTTTGTAGCATCTGCTTTGATGCTTGCTAGCTCTAGTTTATTAGCGGCTAATATGACAATTTTTGATCCTAAAAGTGTAGATCACATTGAGATCAAAGTTGATTTACTAGGACAAGACAAAAACACTCCAGTAGGTAGCGTAATAGCGGTTAAAACAAATTACGGCGTGGCGTTTTTCCCAGATCTTAAAGGCTTAGAGCCAGGCTTACACGGATTTCATGTCCATGCAAATCCTGATTGTGGCGCAACTGACAAGGGCTTAGGTATGAAAGCCGGCGGCCACTGGGATCCAGCAAATAGTGGTAATCACTCTTTACCTTGGGATGACAAAGGCCACAAAGGCGACTTACCAGCACTATATGTAGCGTCTGATGGCACTGCGACAAATCCTGTTTTATCTCCTAAAATCAAAGATTTAAGCGAGTTAAAAGACCACTCTTTGATGGTTCATATCGGTGGTGACAATCACAGCGACCATCCAAAAGCACTTGGCGGCGGCGGCGCTAGAATGGCGTGTGGCGTTATTAAATAAACCTTTAAGCCCTTTTTTAGGGCTTAAAACACGAATTTTTATTATTAATTTATTCTTGATCCGCCATAAAAAATATAAAAATCTCTTGAAAAATAAAACTAATCGTTAATTACCGCACTTTTAATCTGTAATCTACCTATCTTAACTCAATCCACCGGTTGGATTATAGCTGCTTGTTTGATTTCAGGCATAATAGCCCAAAGCTTAGCTAGATCTACGCTAAAACCCTCTCTTAATTCACATCTTAATATTCCCACTCTTTGCCATGGCTCTAAATTTGGGTTAAAAAATGTGCTTATACACTCTTTACCACCTAAGACTAGTGATCTTATCTCTACAGCATCACTTAGTAGTGGAATGAGTTGAAATACAGTTTCAAACTTCTTTCTATCTAAATCCCCAATACAATTCTTTAAAGCAAAAAATCCACTCTCATCAATCCCAAGGCAACTATTTATATCATTAGCTGATACAAACTGAACATACTCAAGGCTTAAATGTGCAAAGCTATCAACCCTTTTAATCTCATCAATTATAGTTGGTTCAAATGCTTTAACCTCTCTTAGGTTATAATTAAAAGTTTCATCTGATTTACCTAAATTTACTACTAAAGGCATACCTGTATCAAGTGATCTTAGGCTTAAAGGCAAGGTAAATGGATCAAACCCATCTTGATTATTTGAGCTAGTTAAGATTGGTGTTTTTATTTTATCATTTAATAATGGAGCTCTATCTGGGGCTTTTGTTTCATCTGGGGCTTTGCTTATATCTCCTGCAAATCCCTTAGAGCTATCAAGCTTTAAAAAGCTCATATCTTGCTTTGGTTGATCTATTTTAGCTCCGCTACAACTGATGATAAATATAGATATTAAAGATATTAAAGATATTTTTATAGCTATTTTCATGGAAATCTCCTAAATGTTACAGGGAAGTGGTCACTTGCTATGTGAGTTCTAAATCCACTAAAGAATGTGCTAGCTGATATTGGTGGTAGTGGTGCTGGTGCTATAGCTCTATTAGAGTTACCTACTACAGCGTAATCTAGAGTTCTTCTAGCGCTTATTTGAGTTATTGCGTTATTAGTAACTATCCTAGTTCTAAGTCTTAGCTCTAATTCAAATGTGCTAAGCAGATCTACTGGCTCTCTATTAAAATCTCCCATTATAATCCAATTGGTATTAGCTAGGGTTGGGGTGCTTTGAAAGAATAGATCTATATTATGCACAATAGCTGAAGCATCAGCTCCACCATTAGCTAATGCGTGAATACTAAAGAATGCATCATTATTAATTCTAATTCCTAGCATTGGTCTTGAGGCTGTTGTTGGAGGTGGTCGTAAGAATACTTCATCAGCTTGTCTTCTACTAGCTAGGGCTAAATTTACTCTATTACCACCTAAATCTGTCCTAGCATAGTATATAAAGATTAGATCAGGTCTTAGTCTGGTGCCTATATTCCATACATGCTCAGTTACAACTACACTAGTACCAAATGCTCTAAATTCTCTTCCAGTTGGCTCGGCTGTAGCGGGTAAGGTGCCAGCTTCTTGGATAGCTAAGACATCTATTCCATTAGCTCCAGAGAACATTTGAGCTATACTAATGCTCCATTTAGCCTCGCTACTAGCACTTGAGCCTTGCATATTCCAAGTGGCTGTTTTAAAATCATCTATATTAGCATATAAACTTATAAAGCTAAATAATAGTATTATTAATATATTTTTCATTGTTGATATCCTAAGAGTGGAGAAGTTGGTGCTGCTTCAGGGATAAATACCCATTGTTGATTAAAATTTGGCTTAAAATTACACTCTCTCATAGCAAGACTATAGTAGCTGCCAGTTTGAGTTAGTGAGCCAAGATCTGTTGTGATACACTTACTAGAAGCACTAGATTTGATCTGAATGGCGCCATTGTCCATAGCTGATAGTTGCCATTGTTGGGATTTGTTATTGATATCGCAATTTCTGTGAGTGATACCACCACCTTCATCATGGATACAAGTATTAGTAAGGAAATTTATAATCAAAGCTATATCATTACCTAGATTTAAAACTTGCCAAGACCTAGCTCTACCAAACTCTTTAGAGTTATCTAAGGTATATCCCCATAGCCAATTACCAGGAGCTAATGCCCAAACTGTGATTGCTGAGCCACCCTTTGGGTTTATTATAGTTAGTGGGGTGGATTTAGATCCAAGAGATGGGGATGAGCCTAGAGTAGCTGGGGCGGTTAATAGCGGTGGCTGGGTTATTTGGGGTGGTTGATTAGATGAATTTGACTGATTATTTGATGGGGTGGTATTTGCTAATGGATTAGATGGATCTGCTAAATCAAGTTTATTAAATATAGGTGTTTTTAGAGAATTATGAGTGAAATTATCATCCATTATAGGCGGATAATATGGCGACTTGCTTGAAGAGCAAGATATGAAAATTAAAGATATAAATAGCATAAATAGCAAATTTCTCATTTGTGGCCTTTGAGTTGGTGTGCTTTATCAATTTATCTTTTGAATTTGAATTTTTATTTTTAAATTTAAAAATTGATATTTTAAATTTTATTTTTCAAATTTATATTACTTGAATAATTATATTATTCTTGATTAATTTTGATAATTGATTTTAAAACTGATTGTAGCTAAATTTGATTTAAAGGAGTATAAAGAGGTTTAAAAAGAGATTTATAATAGTTGATTATATTTATTTGTGTTTTAGGTTTGTTTGGACTATTTCATTTAGATTTTACTAAATGAAATAGTTGGTATTTATGAATTTTATTTATGGTGTGGTTTTAATGATTTGGTGATTATCTTTATGCTCTTTGGTGATATTTTTACATTTAAACCATAGAGTTAGGTAGCCTAGTTTTAGTTTAGATTTATCAGCATTTATTAGAGCCTCTCCGAGTTTGTAGCTTAGATGCTCTTTTATCTTTATAGCCTCATTGTAATCTGGATATGATTCAAGTGGTGGAAGCTTTAAGCTTGGGTTAGCTTTAATTTTTTCTTGATAGAGTTGTTGATTTTTTTGGTGGGTTTCTTTGATATAGCTTAGGATATAAGGCATTCTGATATAGCCCCATAAGCTTTTTGAATTTGCTATCATAGCTTGACCAAGTTTATAGCTTAGCTGGTTTTTAATGCGGGATTTGGCGGTGTTGATAATTTGTTGTGAGTTATACTGCAAAATTTCAACCTTTGGTTTTAGACTTAATTGGCCTTCTTCTTTACTTAGCTCTATATCTACAATTGATTTTGCGTGTTTAGCGTAATATAACATTGTTTCATAAAAATTATTATTTAATAATTCACGTTTTTGCGATATAGATCTTTTATATCTATCAAAACATCTTAAGCAAAAATCTAATTCATATTTACTTATAGATTTATTTTGTTTAATTATTTTTATATCCTCTTTTAATGTTTCAGATATATCTGGAAAATAAGAAATATGAAAAATATTATTATAAGATTGCATAAAGGAGTTAAGCAAATCTGAAGAGCGTAAAACTAAATTATTAGCCAAAAGCCAGTCTAATTGTGTTCTATGACAACTTTCAACAACAAATGGTTTCGAAAATGCATTAATATGAAAATTAAAATCATCTTTTTTCCCATATTCATATAGTGATAGGTATTTCATCATCTCATTTCTTCTGCCATAATACACTTTATCGTCTATACCAGCCGACCAAGAATGGCAAGCAATTTCATTTTCTCTAAGCTTTGACAGATCTGCTAAGTCTATATTTCTAGGAAAAGTATCAGGCCTAATTCTAATAATATAATCATATTTAAAATTATTTTTATTTTCATGCTCTATAATTAATTCCTTAGCTTTATGATTAGCATAATACATTTTTAATAAATTAGAAGATAAAGCTTTAAATTCATCAGATTCAAAATTACTACGGTTATATATTTTGTTATTAATTTGATGTACTATAGTATTTTCAAAATTAGATTGATTTTCTAGCATAATGCCAATAAACTCTGGCCATTGTTCAAAATAATGTTTATCTAATTTTTCATAATGTTCTTTATTAAGTTTTTTATATGTATTAGGAAAAGTATTTTTTAATTTTGCTCCATCAAAAGGGAATAGCGGTTTAATTTCAGGAAAGTGTCTCATAGAAAAATTTGCTAAATTTGGCAATCCATGCCAAGTAGCAAACTCATCCCATGAAAAAAGAAAAATATCTGCATTTAATGGTTTTGCTAAATAATTTACAATAGCATGAATGTTCATTTGATAAAATCCGCGAAGAATCCCAGCTACTACAATTGCAACTTTTGGCTTATCGCTTTTTGAGAAACAATTATAATGCTTATTTAGTATTTCAATTAATATTTTTGTATATTTATTTGAACCATTGGTATTATATAAATATTCGTTCATCCATATAGATAAAGTTCTTATATTTACAAAATATTTCCATTCAGATTGCTCTTTAAAATAATTAAATAATATTGTATAGGCATAAATACGAGAGATACTTTTTTGATTTGTTTGCTTATAAAATATAGTTTCTATAATTTTAGTACCTAGATCGACACTTACTTTTTTTTCTTTTATTATATAATTTAATTTATATATTTCTAAAATTTCATTTTCTATAAATGGATAATTTATGGTTGTTATATTTTCAATTTTATCATTAACTAATTTAATTAGACCATTAATAAAATCATCATAATTTGCTGTTGTGATCAAAGAAATATCAACTTCTTTAGAACTTAAACTCAACACATCTTCTAATAACCCACATTGATATAAAAATTTAATATATAGAGGAATATATTGTGGAGAAATTTTTATTAGTATTTCATATTGTTTTCTTACTGTTTGCATATCCCAATTTAATATGCTTTTATTAATTTCATTTAACATTTTTTTCCTTTATAATATTTCTAATTTCGAATAATAACCAAATATATCCACCTAAAAAACGATATTTATGTGCTTTTAAAAAGGCATTTCCTAGTTTATAGCTTAAGTGATTTTTGCATTTTAAAGCTTCTTTGTAATCTGGATATGACTCTAGTGGTGGGAGTTTTAAGCTTGGATTAGCTTTAATTTTTTCATTATAGGCTATTTGTTCTTTTTTATGCATATCTTTTATATAGCTTAATACATAAGGCATTCTTATATATCCCCATATGCTTTTAGAGTTTGCTATCATAGCAGAACCTAATTTATAGCTTAAGTGATTTTTTATACGATATTTAGCTGAGTTTTTAGCATTAAATTTTAAATATATTGGCACATATGGCTTAAAAATATCTAGATCAATTTCTAATTTTTTATTTTTTAATTCTAAATTATGATTTTGTTTTTCTAGAATTTGGATTTCTAAAATATCTTTTTTAGTTTTTAAAGAGTTAAGTAAAATTTGAGCATTTTTTGATTCTTCAATTTTATCTAGTAATTTAGTTTGTATTTTTGATAATTCAACTTCTTTTGATTGCAAGATAGATTTTTTAATATCTATTAATGGATCAATATTTTTCATATTTGCTCTCCATATAATAAATTCATATTGCCAACGATATTTTATAAATATATTTAAAATATTACTATCTTTTTTATATGCATCATGTGGACTTATATCATTTTCAAAATTGCTAAACCAAACCAAATCTCCTTCATTTGGCATTCTATAATCTAAAACACCAAATCTAAAAGCATTACTAGAAACAAAATTTACCCGTGATGGCAATTTATAATCCTTAAATACTCCCTCCCAGCCATTATTTATATTTCTTATGGGTTTATATAGTTTAAGATATTCATTAATTTTTAAATTGTAATAAAACATAATATCTGGTCTAGTATATAAGTAATAATCATAAGTTATATTCATTTTCTTAGAATAATTTTGCCTTATTTGATTAACTTTTTGAATAGTCAGCGGAAGTCCGATAACTCCACTAGGCAATTCCTCTATTAAATAATCTACTGGATTATATAATGTTAATATTTCTTTAATATCTTCATTTTTTAAAGTAACATTAGTTAAACCTGGATAGTAATGACCTAAAGGAGAAGCTTCATCAAATTTATTCCAAGTATGTAAAAAAATATCTATCTCCCAGCCATCTTGTCTATTAATTTCTATAACATATTTTAAAAAAGATTGATAAGTTTGCTTATATGTTCTTACATGACCAAATAAATGAACTGCTAATCTCATTTATACCCCTAAATCATTAATTATATCTTTATTATATTTTTCTAATATTTCTAAAGCTTGTTTATATTTCTTACCATCTTTTCTATACTCAGCTAACTTCATTATCAAATAAACTATATAAGGATACTGTTTAGATAGATTAAGCTTTAAATATTGAGATATATGATATTTATAAACAAGACCGCTATGCATAAATAATGTATCAAATATATCTTGATATTTTTCTTGTAAATTTTCTTTAAGCCATGATTCTACTGCTTTTAAATTATTATTATGCAAGTAAAAATCTAACATATTTAAGTCCCAAGCTATATTATCATTATCTTGTTTTTTTGCTTGTAGTAAATATTCTAGTGTTTTAGAGTTATAGCCATTAATTTTTAAGGATAATTGATAAAGTCTAAAATACGCCATAGAATGATATAATGAATCTATATTTAACTTTAATATATTTTTCTTAAGTATTTCATATTGTTCATTTAAGGTATACACATCGTGGAATGAGATATCTTTTTTAATTCCAGCAATACAAGATGGTACTTGAGAAAAGGCAGATTTTTGCAAAGATATACCAGGAGTATAAATAATATCTGCATAAGACATCAAATTCATTTCAAAAAATGCTCTTTGTGTCAAATCGCTATATGATTTAGCAAATTCATCAGCTAAATATATATTGCATCGTCCAACACTATCTATTAAAATTTTACTAGCCTTAATATCTTGTGTAAAAATTAAAATTTTTGTTTGTTTGTCTATTTTTTCTTGAATTAATTCCAAAGCTATTTCATAAGGAAAATACTTATCTCCAATAAAGCCATACAGCGAAGCTTTTTTATAAGTTGAAGAAAATATAATATCGGCACCCCTTATGTGGATAGCGATAAAATGCCCTAGTTCTTTTGCGATATTACTAGCATTTTTTTGTATAAGAGCAAATTCTTTTGAAAATGTAATTTCCTTATAAGCCTTAGCAAAATCTGCATAACATTCTTCTTGAGAATAATTTTCTATCCAATTACTAATTATACCTCCACCTATACTTGGAGCATACCATCCCCAAGGATTTTCATAAGGACCCTTTTTAATATCTTCAAAAGTCCTTTTTGTATTATGTATCATAAAGCCATGATTGTTGCTGATTTGTTTATCAAATATTAAATGCTTATCTAAAAATTCATTATCAAATATTAATTTTTCATCTCCTATAGAAAAGGATAAATTATGTTTTGCGTTAAACATCTCATATTTATTTCCAATGACATCTTCAACGGGTTCCCATTTAAAATAAAATGGTAATTCTGTTTTTTTAGATAAAACTAATCCAGCAATTAATGAAAAAATTCTCATTCCAAAACCATCTGGTTTGGCCATTATAATACAAGGAGAATCGTAAATTTTCTTTGGCTTATAGTCTTTTATAGTTCTTGCTTCTAATAATTTATCAAATTCACTTAAAATTTTATCATTGTATTCTATGTAATTAAATTGCTTTATAGGTATTTTATTATCTAAAGCGCATTGTATGCCATGCATAAATCCTTCTTTAGATGTTTTAACTAAGATGCCACCTCTATTATTTAAAACATCCCTGCATCCCGCTATATCTGATGCAATAATAGGTTTTTGCAAGACTAAAGCTTCTAAAATAACAATAGGCTGTCCCTCATGCAATGAAGGTAAAATAAAATAATTTGCTTTATTTAAATATGAATATGGATTTTCTTTGCGACCTAATAGAAAAATAACATTAGACATATTAAGTTTTTTAATTATCTTATCCATTTGCCCTTTTAATGGACCATCGCCAATAATTACAAGCCTTATATCCTTGTGTTTTTTATGAATCTCTTTAAATGATTCAATTAAGGCTATATGATTTTTTTCTTTTGAAAATCTTCCAATAGTAATAAAAATTCTATATCTAGAATCAAAAATAATTTTCTCATCTTTATTTTTAAGCGACCAATTTTTTTTAAAAATAATATTTTGATAATCAATTATATTATTAATAAATGAAAATTTATCGCTCGCAATACCGTATTTTTTATGTAAAAAACTAGAATTAATCTCATTTAATAAATTAGAAACTGAAAGTATTTTATCAAAATATCTACAAAGATTAAAACATTTCTCCAAATATGGAAATTTTAAGAGAAATTCTGCTTGCATATCACTATGGAAATAAATAAGCTTTTTAGCAGGGCTTTTAGAATATGCAAATCTAGATATCCATAATTCTCCATAGCCATCAAAATTAATTAATACATCAAATTTAGAATCTCCATATAGGCATCTAAAATCTCTTTCAAAAATTGATTGCATAATTTGTTCTTGCTTATCATTATATCTTCTAATTTTAAATACAGGATGCGTTAAAATATACTCTTCTTCATAATCCATTGATAAAATATTTGGATTTCCTAAAATATGAACTTTATCTTTTATTTTGTTTATATTATTTAGTTTATTTTGATCATTTTTCAACAACCAAACATCTACAGCAATACTAATATCATATCTATCTGTATCAATATAATTTATAAAATTAATAAAAGAAGATGTTATTCCATTTACATCTAGACTACCTGGATAAATAAGCATATTAATTTTGCTCTGGTCTTGTACTTTATATACTTTTTCCTTATCAATTTTGTTTAAAAAAAACATATCTACCACTCTTTGAGTAGCTTGACCATCCTCATTTGCAATAAACATATTTTTAATTTCTTTATTTGGTTTGCATTTTTCTAGCCTATTATCATCTTTTAAAATATTTAAAACCTCTTGAGCTGTTTTGCAAAATATAGATGAAATCATTCTTATATCAAAATACAAACCATGATCTTTTTCATACTCATTATAATCATAAACATAATATATAATAGGTCTATCTAAAACCATATAATCAAAACTAATAGATGAATAATCACTAATTAAAACATCAACAATGTTTAAAAGTTCATTAGTATCTATATTTCTTGGAACAAAATCAATGCCTTGTTCTAACAATTTATTTTCTAAGACATAATGCCCTCTAAACAACACCTTATATCCGCAAGTTTGGAATATTTTTATATCAGAAATTAGTTTTTTAAAATTAATATTTCCACTCTCAAAACTATTTCTATAAGTTGGTGCATATAAAACAACTTTCTGATTATTTTTAATTTTTAAGATATCTTTTATTTCTTTAGCCCTATTACTATCTAAATTTAAAGTTAAATCGATTCTTGGATATCCGCTTTCATAGCATATTCCTGTATATATATTTTCTATATCATATTTTTTTAGCAATACATCTGATGTATGTCTATTAGGTGATATTATATGTGTGGATTGTAAAAAATCTTTTTGAGTTACTTCAAAAGGCATAAATCCAGTTTTTATATCTTTACCCAAATGCTTCCAAGGTATCCCATGCCATGTATTTAGATATTTTTGTCCTTCTCTTCTAGTAAAAAATCTAAAAAAATTACCTGAGTTTATTAAATATTTAGCACTTGCTAAATATTTTAAATATAACACACTTCCAGTTTTTACAAAAATAATATTTTTTATTTTTTTAAATCTACTTGGTATATCGTTTAAATCCTGAATTGCCCATATATGTGTGAAATGCTTAAAATCATTATTTTGTAATAAATAAGAAAAAATTGCATATGGATTACAACTCATATATTTAGCAGTATGGGATTGATATAAAATTATATTATCTTTTATGGATTCGTTTTTGTTAAATTCAACATAGGTCATTTTTTGTACAAATGCGTGATTTTTAGATAAATTATTAGTGTATTTAGGCTGACGCTGGAATATTTCCATATCTATAAATGCCTTATTTGCTTCTTCAAATTTGCCTAATTTATTAAGACAATAACCCAATCTATAATACCAATATGGCTTATGTTCGCTATTGCGAGCTACAGCTTCTTGATAACAATAAGCTGCTTTTTTATACTCTTTTTGTCTCTCATAAACAAAACCCAATCTATAATGAGTATAAGGCCTATGGTAATTAATCTCTAATGCCTTTTCGTAGTATATAGCTGCATTTTCCCAGTCATAAAGCATATCAAAACTCATTCCTATTTTATATAGCATATTATCATCATGATTAATTGATATGTTATCATTGTAATATTCTAAATATGCCTTATTGGCTTCTATCCATAAATTTTTATTTTGATGAAATACACCTATTCCATATAAATTTGATTCTAATCTTTCATCAATGGATATTGCTTTTTTGTATAACTCTTTTGCTAAATCTAAATCACTTTGATTCTCCATGCCTTTTTCATAGCAATAACCCATTTTATAATAATATTCAGCATCAATACCAGATAAATCTTGCAATGTTTTTAATGCTTGAGAATAAGCTTGTGCAGCTTCTTTAAATCTTAACATCATCTCAAGAGCAATAGCAAGATTTTTATATCTTACAAAATTCCCGCCTTTGGTTGCAATCTCATCTTTTAAATCCTCTACCTCTTTCCACCAAAGCTTTCCACGGGATATGCCGCCAGATTCTATATGGTTTTGAGATTGATCTAATTGTTTTTTCCAGTGTTTTTGATTTGGATTTAATGCTATTGCATTTTGAATATATGTTTTTGCATTATTCCAATCTTGCATTTTAAAATAACACATTCCGATTTTAAAAATACATTTAGCATTATTTTTATTATAAGAATTCGCTTTAATATAGCAATCAAGTGCTTTTTGATAGTTTTTGTTACGATGATAGTATAAAGCTCCCATAGAAAAATAGTAATTAAATAGAGGGTTTAACATCTAATATCCTTTATGAATTTTATATTTATTTATAAAATTATTTTCATCATACTTGTAAAGTTCATTAAGTATTTTTTCTTGGCAATATATAGAATATTTACTCATTAATAGTTTATAAAGATGTAAAATATATAGATCATCATTAATTATTATAGCATTTGGTGTATCTAATACATTATCAAAAGAAGTCTTTGGAATTCTCCAATCTTCTCCATAATTTTCAGTTAAATATAGATTAAAATCTTTTGCACCAAAATATTTTTCACCTAAAAACTCATACTCTTTAAGCTCAAATAGCGTATTATACCATTTAGCTTTGCCGCCTAAATGATATACTTTATCATCTTCTTTGTAATGTATAAAAATATCTATTAAAATTCCATTTATATGCTTTACTTTTATAATACCAGGGGTATTGTATTCATGTATGCAAAATAGACCTTCTTTACATATAGCTTTAGCAATATTGCAATTTATAGACTCATTAAAAATTCCTATATCTATATCATAATCATGAGATAGTATTCTTCCTTCTCTTATACAACCTAAAAAAGTGCCACTAACTAAAAATATTTTAATATTTAATTTATCAAAAAAAAATTTAATATCTTTTAGGGCATTTATCGCATCTTTGTTATTTAATTTTTTTTTCGATATTTTATTTTTAGAATCAAATTTATGATTTAAAATTAAATCTTCTAAATAATGCTTAGTCTGTTTATAAGCCATACCTTTGATTCCAGCATGTATAAGATATAGCGTAATTTGTTTATTTGTATTTTGATTATATTTATAATATAAATTTTCAAATTTATTAAAATCATATTCGTTTTCTACTATTTTACTAAGCATAAGCCAAGTTTTGAATCTTGCACTGAATTCTAAAATATTTTCTAAAATTTTCCAAGAATTTTCTTTATTTCCCATGCAATATAAAATTTGTGACTTTAGATATCTGCCTTCTACATGATAGGGATATCTTTTCAAAAAAATATTAATATTTTTAAGACTTACTTCATAATTGGCAAAATAAAAATTATATTTTGCCTTATAATAATATGCAAAATAATTTTGCATATTATTTAATATATTAATTAATTGCTTTGCGTATCGTTGTTGTGTTGATTTTTGCATATATAAATTAATTAAAAAACATATCAAAGTAGAACAATATAAATATCCTTTTGTTTCTATATATGTATTTTTGATTATATTTTTAATGCTCATACACGAATCTTTTCTATTAATTCTGTAGTAGATATACTAGGTGTTCTAGGTAGATAAACGACATCTACTATATCTTTAAATTCATCAAATTTACCTTCCCAATCATTACCCATTGCTAAAATATTGGCATTATACTTAAGTAAATATTCTCTTTTTAGCTCCAAGGACTCTTCTAAAAACACTTCAGTTACACACTTTAAAGATTTAATTATCTCCATTCTTTCCATTTGAGAATATATAGGATAGCGATTCTTTTTAGAAAAATTCAATGCGTCAGATGATACTCCTACAAATAGCTCATCTCCTAAACCTGCAGCCCTTTGTAAAATCATCAAATGACCATAATGAAATAGATCAAATGTCCCAAATGTCAAAACACGCTTCATTATTTAATTCCTTATAGAACTACTTTTGGCTTAATTCTAAGCACTCTTTATTTGAGATGATGGTTTTGTTTTGAAGATTATAGTTTTCAATACTAGTTGGGTGATTATGTGGTTTGGAATTGATAAATTTATATCTAAAATCAAACCATATAAAGTCAGAATCACCAACATTTACTATCAATTCTTCTATGCAATTTTCATCTATATAGTCATCAGAATCGACAAAGAGTATATAATCTGTTTTATCTATGTTTAAAAAATGCTCTATACCTAAATTTCTAGCCACACCTTGACCGGAATTTGGTATTTTAGTGGTTGTAAATCTTGCGTCAGTTGTGATGTAAGATCGGATGATCTTATCTACATTTTTATCTGTGCTACCATCATCTATGAGAAATATTTTAATATTTTTATAAGTTTGTGAAGATATAGAATTTAGGCATTTATCTAGGTATTGACTAGTATTATAAATAGGCACTATCACGCCAACGCTTTTATCGCTCATATTTCTTACCAAACCTAAAAATGATTAACTAAAATGAAATTATATCGAAATTTATTTTAAATACATATAAAAAAATTATTATAAAAAATAATATTCCATAATAATTAATATAAATATTTCCAACTAGTATTGAAAACTATAATCTACAAAACAAAACCATCATCTCAAATAAAGATTGGTTAGAATTAAGCCAAAATATGAATTTACATAGCTTTGCTAGTGGTTGCTGGGTTATGATAGATGTTAATTATCTAAAAAATATAAATTTAAGATTTTTAGATATCCACGGCGAGGATAACTATTTTGGGATTGTATTGTTTGCTAAGGCTAATAAAATTAGCATCCTGCCTAAAAAGCTCTATAACTACACAATAAGAAAAGATAGCACTATTAATTACGGCGGTAAAATCAATAGCCTAGTCCCATATAGGTTGAAACAATATCTAAAATATTTTTATGATAATCCTATGATATTTTCTAAATATTATCGCTGTGGCGGTGCTGCTGTTATGCTCTCATCTGCCATTAAGGATTTTAAAAACAATAAAAATACATATAAATTTTTAGAAAAAACCTTTTTAAATCGTTATTGTATGCTGGCTTTGAATTTATCAAATTTCTCAAATGATCCGCTTGGGTATAAGAGATATCTACCTATAGCTAAAAAATACGCCAAAGAGCATAATATCGGAGCCTTTGCTCTAGTGCATTCTAGTGTGTATTATTGGATTGGTTTAATACTAATTAGTTCTAAAATTTCATTAAAAAACTTTTTAAAAACCCCACTTTATATCTATCAAATTTTAAAAGACAAATCCTACACTAAAAAATATGAATTTGATATAGATAACTACTGGGATAGAGATTATGCATTAAGAGTGCTAAAACATAGGTCTTATAAATTAGGAATTTTGATAAGTAAAATTTATTGATAAATTGGAGATGTAATGGAAGTAATTGCGCTAATTATTGCTGGTGGTATTGGATCAAGGATGGGGCAAGCGATTCCTAAGCAGTTTTTAACAGTTTATGATAAACCAATTATCGCTTATACTATGGAAAAATTCGAAAATCATCCAGAGATAGATATTATAGCTGTTGTATGTCTTGATGGATGGGAGCATATATTAGAGAGTTATGCTAAACAGTATAAGATTACCAAATTAAAGCATATCTTCCCTGCAGGAGCCGTTGGGCAAGAATCAATTAAAAATGGAATTATGGGTTTGGCAGAGCATTACGGAGATGATAATATTGTTTTAATTCATGATGGCAATAGGCCAAATTTATCAAAAGATATTATTACCGAATGTATTGATGTGACTAGACGATATGATAACGCTATTACATGCATACCATGTCAAGAAGCTATGCTTGAAACTCAAGATGGAGTATCTTCTAAATCATCATATCCTAGAGACAATCTAAAACGTACCCAAACACCACACGGGTTTAAGCTTGGAATTATAAAGAATGCCCATAAAAAAGCTGCGGAATTAAATATCACAAACTCTATAGCTAGCTGTACTTTAATGATAGAAATAGGAGAAAAAGTTTATTTTTCAAAAGGATCTGAAAAAAATATTAAATTAACAACTTTAGAAGATATGGATATATTTAGAGCCTTATTAATTGGAGATAAAAATGATAACTAAAATCCAAATAGATGAATACAATAAAATTAGCCAACTATTAAATTATGATTTTACCAATAAAAAATTTCTAATTACAGGAGCAAATGGATTAATTGGTTCATATTTAGTTGATTATTTGAGCTTTGCCGGAGCTAAAGTATATGCTATGTCAAGATCGATTGACAAGCTTAAATTTAGATTTAATAACCAAAATATTAAATTAATAGAACAAGATTTAAATGAGCCATTAAAAATTAATGATAAATTTGATTATATTATCCATGCTGCTAGCAATGCTCATCCACTTGCATATTCACAAGATCCAGTTGGCACTATGAAAGCTAATTTATTTGGAACGATGAATCTTTTAGAATTAGCTAAAAAATCAAATTCGAAATTCTTATATCTTTCTAGTGGTGAAATTTATGGAAATAATATAGACCATGATTTTACAGAAGATGATTTAGGGGTGGTTGATACTAAGATAGCACGTTCTTGCTATCCTGAATCTAAAAGAGCCGCTGAAACTCTGTGCGTATCATATTGCGATCAATTTGGAATACATACAAACATTGCTAGGCTGTGTTACGTATATGGACATACAATTACTGATGATAACTCTAGAGCAGATGCGCAATTTTTAAGAAATGCTCTTTTAGGCAAAGATATAGTTATGAAAAGCAAAGGTGCTCAGCGTAGAACATATTGCTATGTAGCTGATGCAGTTAGTGCCTTGCTTTTTATATTATTAAATGGTGTAAAATCTGAAGTTTATAATATCGCAAATCCGCATTCAATAGCCACAATAGCCCAATATGCTCAAATTTTAGCAAATATAGCCAATGTAAATCTTAAATTTGAATTACCAGATGAGATAGAGCAAAAAGGATACTCCAAACAAGCAGATTCTGTTCTATCAGCTCAAAAGCTGATTAATATGAGATGGAAGCCACTATATGATATAAATGTTGGCTTAGAACACACATTTCGTATCAAAAAGGAGTTGATAAATGCTTAAAGAGTTAAAAGAGCAAGTTTAAAGTTAATTTGGATCTGATCTATGAATATTGGAGAATTTTCAAAATATATGTTTTATAGGGATTATAATTGTCAGCATGGTAAAAATCATATTATGGGCAAGATGTATTAATATAAATAATTAAGGAATAAAAAATGCCAAAAATTTCAATAATATTACCAATATATAATGTAGAATTATATTTAAAAGAGTGTTTAGATAGCTTAATAAATCAAACTCTTAAAGATATAGAGATAATATGCATAGATGATAAATCTACTGATAATAGCCTATCTATACTTAAAGAATACGCCAATAAAGATAATAGAATAATAGTTTTAGAACAAGAGATAAATCAAGGTCCAGGAGTAGCTAGAAATAGGGGTATCGATATAGCTAAAGGTGATTATATAATGTTTTGTGATCCTGATGATTGGTATGAACTTAATGCTTGTGAGATATGCTACGATAAAATCAGCAAAGGCGATAATGATATAGCATTTTTCTCTCTTAATAGATATCTTGATGATACAGGCGAATTAGAACCAAACACTAAAAGATTAACACATTTTCATAAATATTTTGATTTAGATAGTATAAATGTAGATGAATGTCCAGAGTATTATCTTCCTACAATGTTTCCGTTTACAAATATATATAGCAAAAATTTTTTAAATAAATATAATATTAGATTTGGCTCTTCTTATAGTTATGAAGATCATATATTTACCATGTCTTCACTTTTGCATGCCAAAAAATTTATTGCTATAAATAATATTTTATATAATTATAGAATTCGCAATAATTCTGAAACTTCTAAATCAAGTCAGAGATATGGGGATTTAATTGCTGCAAATCAATATTCAATTAATAAGATATATCAATATAAACAAGATATGAGCAATAATCATATAAACATATTTCTTAAATGTAGAATAGCTTTAACCTTATACTGGTATAGACATATTTCTAGATCCTTAACCAAGAAAGATAAAAAAATTTTTTATACTGAAATAAGAAATTTTTTTATAGAAATAAAAAATAATTTTGATATAAGCAATTTAAAAGATATTCTTAGTAAGCAAAATTATAATGATTTTCACTCTATGATATCTCACCCATACTGGCATAGACAGATATTTTATGTATTTAAAAGAGCATTGAGCTATAAAAATCATAGCGATGGTAAGAGTCGTATTGTAAATTTTTTAGGCTTTAAATGGAAATACCATAAAGGATTTTGGATAAATTATCAATGGATTAAGAAATTATGGTGGGTATTTCCTACCAAATCTAGTAGAACAGATTTTAAAAAGATTTGCGACCAGATTACATCTGCCCAAAAATTAGATAAGGATATGAGAGAGCTGCCAAGGATTCAAGCAAAAATTATTAAAAGATTACGAGGTAAAAAGCAGTTAAAAGTTTTATTTTTGGTTAGTGAAAATTCTAAATGGAAAGCCCAAAGTCTATATGATGAAATGGAAAAATCTGATAAATTTGAGCCGATGATAACTATCAATATAGCAGATTATCAGCTTAAACTAGATGTAGAAGAACAAAAAGAGATAGTATTGCAAAACTATCAGCTATTTAAAAATACACATAAAACAGTATTAGCTTATGATCTAGATAATGGAAAAAATTTAGATCTTGCCATATTCAAAGCGGATATTATTTTTTATCAACAACCATGGGGAATAAGTAAAATTCAATCATATATAAAAACTTCCAAAGAATCTTTATTATGCTATATTCCATACCATGCTCCAAATTATGGAAACAAATGGCTTGATACAGCTCAACCTTTATTCAAATATCTATTTCGGTACTATATAGCCAATGAATTTTATAAAAATATTTTTTCTGCTTGGTCAGGACTTAGTAATATAAAGGCTACCGGTCATACTATGCTAGATTATTTTTTGAATAATCAAGAGCGCAATGAGGTTTCAAAAGGGCGATATATAATCTATGCGCCACATCATTCTATATCTGGAGGTAGGCAACAGATTGGAACATTTTTACAAAATGGTGAATTAATTTTAGAGTATGCTAAAAATCATCCAGAAATAACCTGGGCATTTAAACCACATCCTACATTAAAATTTAAGTTAATACAAGAAACCAATTGGGATAATCAAAAAATAGAATGGTATTATAACGAATGGGAAAAAATAGCAAAATGTTGTTATGACTCTAGTTATATAGATTTATTTTTTGATTCAAAAGCTTTAATTACTGATTGTGGTTCATTTTTGACAGAATATTTTTGCACCAAAAAACCAATTATACATTTAATATCAAATAATTGCCAAATGCATCCAGTGCCTCCATTTAAAAAAATCATTGATACATTCTATAAAGTATATGATAATGATGAGTTAATATCCACCCTAGATAGAGTGATATTGCAAAATGATGATTATAAAAAAGAAGAGCGATTAAAAGCCTTAGAAGAAAGCAAGCTACTTGAAAGTAATGCAGCAAAGAATATTATTAATGATTTAGAAAAGAGTATTTGGGGTAAAGATAATGAATCAAAGTTATAAAAAATTAGTTGTTATGAATCGTAGCGATGGGACTGGTAGTAGATTGTTTTCAATGATTAACGCTATGGCATTAGCTACAAAGTTATCATCTATAGATAATATGAGATTTTTATGGAACGAAACAAGGTTTAAAGACAAATCAATAGCTTTGCTTACGCCGCCGGTGGTTAAAATCAACTCATCACTATCTACACAAGATGGGCTAAATTGTTTAAAAAAAGAGACAAAAGAAATAAAGCAAGATTTAATTATAATAGCACCGCCAAATCCCGCATTAAAAACCAACTAAGCTATAAACTTGGTCAAGCTATGATTGAGAATTCAAAAAGCTTATTAGGTTATATCAGAATGCCTTATATTCTAAGTTATATCAAAGAAACTCACCAAAAAAATCAAAAACTCTATCAAGAAAAGATTAAAGCTAACCCAAGCTTAAAGCTCCCACCACTTGAGTCATATCCAGATTACAATGAGGCTATAAAGCTTAAAAACCATCTAAGCTACAAACTCGGAGAGGCTCTAATAAATGCCGATAAATCTAAACTAAAACTAGGCTACCTAACCCTATGGTTTAAATGTAAAAATATCACCAAAGAGCATAAAGATAATCACAAAAATAGCCCAAACAACCCAAATCATTAAAACCACACCATAAAAAAATTCATAAATACCAACTATTTCATTTAGTAAAATATAAATGAAATAGTCCAAACAAACCTAAAACACAAATAAATATAATTAAATTTAATATATAATCAACTATTATAAATCTCTTTTTAAACCTCTTTATACTCCTTTAAATCAAATTTAAAATCAAATAATTCAAACAATTCAAATAATCAAGATGGGTTTGATCCGTTTACCTTACCTTTAAGTCTAAGATCACTTGATACAGGTATGCCTTTAGTAGTCAATTTAGGTAAATCAGATGAGACCTTTAATTATAATCTAAGAGAGGTTAAGGCATTTGAACCAACTATAATTGATGATATTAAAAGGGTTGATAGCTTTGCGAATTTAGGTTTAGAGTATGTTCAGTTTGTATCAGCTAATGATATAAATGAGTGCTTAGGAATAGATGAGAGTGGATTTTTTGCTTTAAAGAATTGTATTGGGGATTTAGATAGAAAGAAGTTTGAGACTGTATTTCAACTCATTCCACTACTAAGTGATGCTGTAGAGATAAGATCACTAGTCCTAGGTGGTAAAGAGTGTATAAGCACATTTTTTAACCCAAATTTAGAGCCATGGCAAAGAGTAGGAATAAATAGATGTGAATTAAGAGAGGGCTTTAGCGTAGATCTAGCTAAGCTTTGGGCGATAATGCCTGAAATCAAACAAGCAGCTATAATCCAACCGGTGGATTGAGTTAAGATAGGTAGTTAAATCAATCAAATTCCGATCGAAATATAAATAAATCTTATAAGAAATTTAGGTTTGACATATAAAAATTTATTTTATTTTTGGTTTGTATATGTTAAAATCGGCGCCTTTAAAATATAGGGGGGGGGTACGATGAATTCTAAAGTTTCAAAAATCATTATTTTAGCTTGTACTTGCTCATCTCTATCAGCGAGTGAGTTTTGGGCTAGTGGCGTGAGTATAAATAGTGGTTGGAGTGCGTATTTGCAGCATCCAAATCAATGCTGGGGCGCCGTAGCTGGTAACACTCTTGGCTGGTGGCAAAAGAATTTAACAATCGATGTAGATTTAAAAGAAGGTGCACCACAAGGCAATGAAGCTATCACAGATTGGTTTTATCAGAAATATCCACATATTCAAGGTGGATTACAACCGTATCGTGGGATGATCTACTATCTTGAAGAGTTTTCGCCAAATTTCAAAATCTACGAAAATAACAATAATCCAACATATTTAGAAAGAGAGTATGGTCCAACTAAGATTAGTGGAGCGCCATTTTGGACTGAGAGATATAACTATCAAAGTGAAGGTATCACAAAATCTTTGATAGAAAACTTCCAAACAGGCAAGGTCGTAGCTGCGCTTACTGATGATACTCACACGGTTACGCTTTGGGGGATTGAAGTCGATGAAAAAACTGGCAAGATCAAAAAAGGCTATGTGAGCGACTCTGTCAAAGATAAGGCTGGCCAACTCACTCTAAGAGAGGTTATAGGCAATTACGCCCCTGATAATAAAGGCAATGAAACTTTCCGCTTTCTTTATAGCTACTATGTAGCTAGCACAAATACTTATGTTACGGATCTTTATGAGATTTATAGTATTACATATCTAAGCATAGACGAAGCTAGAAATAACGGCACATATGTGGATAGCTCTAATAGAAAAGATTGCTTATTAAGCGTTTTAGCTGGCAGTGAGTGGGCTTGCGGAATTTCAACTAGTGAAGGCAATCAAGGCTCAAGCAACACCGAAAATACAGAAAATACTGGAAATTCAGGTAGCCAAAATAGTGGTAACCAAAGCAACACCGGAAATTTAAATAACCAAGGCTCTACTGGCAACGAAAACACAAATCAAGGTAATACTGGTAGTGGTAGCACAACTCCAGAAAATGGCAACAACAACAGCGGAAATTCCAATAATCAAGGCGGTATCTCTAGCGAAAGTGGCACAAATTTAATTACTCAATCTGTCCAAAATGAGGTAAATAAACATAGTGAGCTTAATCTAGCCTTAGAAACAATAGGCGATACAACCCTATACAAAATCCAAAAAAACGGCAAAGATATAGCCTTATATAACCCAAATTTAAGCACTCCGCTTGTGGTAAATAGAGGCTTGGTTAATTACAACATTACTAAAAATGATAATGGTGGCATAGATATAACCAAATCTACAAATCAAGCAGCGCTCAAAGAGGCCAACGACGCTTCTAAGCTAAGTATGGATATAAACTACGCTGATATCAATAATCTAAATAAAAGGATGGGTGAGTTAAGAGGTATTAACGCAACTGCTGGTAGCTGGGCTAGAATTTTGGGCGGACAGGGCAGTAGCGATGGATTTGAGAATAAATTTACCCATGTTCAAGCTGGTTTTGATAAACAAAGCCAAATTTCAGGTGGATCTATCTTTAGCGGTATTACAGTAACTCACACAAGTAGCGATATAGATGGCGATAACGCAAAAGGCGATGTCAAAACAATCGGCGGTGGATTTTATATCTCTGGAGTATTTGATAATGGCTGGTATGTGGATGCCATCGCAAAATACACAAGCAATAACCACAAAATGGATTATAACTTCCCAAATATGAGTTTGAGCTTTTTAAATAGTGATTATAATACAAACTCACTCTATCTAGGTGGGGAATTTGGATATAGATTTGATTTTAATAATTTTTATATCGAGCCTCAAGCCGAGTTTGTCTATCTCAACACTAGTGGCGCAACTATAAATAGCAATGGGTTTGAAATGGAAATTAAAAGCTCTGATTTGCTAGTTGGTAGGGCTGGATTTAACTTCGCTAGAGAGGTTTGGCTAGGCAAGATTAGGGCTTATGCGCTTGGTGGTCTTAGCTATCAATGGGAGATGGTGAAAAATGCTGAAATCCTAATAGATGGCGATAGCGCTAAAAACAATGATAAAGACTCTAGAATGCTTATGAATTTGGGTCTAAATATGGTAGCTAGTGAGAATTTAAGAATTGGCTTAACTTTAGAAAAATCAGCCTTCGGCGATTACGATACTGATTTGGCTGTGAATTTAAATGCTAGGTATTCTTTTTAAGCTGGGTAGAGTGAGATATTTTTAAATTTTTTATTTAGTGTTAAATTTATTTTGCTAGACTTATGCGCAAATTTAAATTGGAGGAAAAATGAGTCTATATAATAGAAATCTTTCATCACAGCAAAGTGATTTTAGTCGCGCTTATGAGAGTGAGCAATCCATAAGCGCTAGAGCGACTTTTGTTAAGCAAACTTATAAGCTTCTTAGTGCTTCTCTTTTGGCTGCGACTGCGGGTGCTTATATCGGTGTTGATTATGTCAAAAGCTTTAGCTGGGTGCTTTTGATCCTTGAATTTGCGATGCTTTTTGGGCTATTTTTCACTCGTAAAAACCCAACTCTAGCGCTATTTTTGCTATTTGGATTTACCTTTGTGAGTGGCCTTACTTTAGGTCCAGCGCTTAATACCTATATTGGTGCTGGTATGGGGCATATAATTACTCAAGCATTTTTGATGACTACTGTGGCTTTTGGTGGGCTAACTATTTTTGCTTTTAATACTAAGCGTGATTTTTCATCAATGGGTAAAATGCTATTTATCACGCTAATTGTGATTGTGGTTGCTGGACTTTTGAATTTATTCTTCCAAAGCACAATGTTAGCAACCATTATTTCAGCAGTTGGTGCGATACTATTTAGTGCATATATCTTATATGATACTCAGATGATTTTGCGTGGCGGATATGATAGTCCTGTGCTTGCGGCAGTTTCGTTGTATCTAGATATTTTAAATTTATTTATCTCTCTTCTTAATCTTCTTGGCATATTTAACCGAGAATAATCATAGCCACCGCTGTGGTGGCTTAACTAAATTTTTAATTTATTTTGATATAATCGCCAGTTAATTACACTATTCAAAGGATACTCGTGAGTTCAGTTTTTCTTATTATTCAGGTTTTGTTAGCAGTCATTTTGACTATTGTTATATTACTGCAAAAGAGCGCATCTATGGGTCTTGGAGTTTATAGCGGGAGCAACGAAAGTCTATTTGGGGCCAAAGGTCCAGCTGGATTTTTGGCTAAATTTACATTTTTTATGGGCTTTTTGTTTGTTATTAACACCCT
Source organism: Campylobacter lanienae NCTC 13004 (assembly GCF_002139935.1). Classification (NCBI taxonomy): domain Bacteria; kingdom Pseudomonadati; phylum Campylobacterota; class Epsilonproteobacteria; order Campylobacterales; family Campylobacteraceae; genus Campylobacter; species Campylobacter lanienae. Next base: position 133,564 of record NZ_CP015578.1, read on the forward strand.
AGCCCTTGGATATACATATAATCAATCTTTGCGTGATTCTGTAGTTGATAGTGCGAAATTTGATTCAATCCAAGCACCACAAGCCCCAAATACCAACATAATACCTACAGCACCAGCGGCACCAACAGCTGAAAATAACACAACAGCCAACTAAAAGGATAGATATGCTAAATGAAATTTACAACAACCAAAAACTACACAACGACAAAGCGTTAGAGGCTTTAAAGCGTGATTTTACCACACTTCGCACCGGCAAAGTGAGCATTAATATCTTAGATCATGTCCATGTAGATTACTATGGAAGCCCTACTGCCTTAAATCAAGTTGCCACCGTTTTAGCTACTGATGCTAGCACAATTACCATCACTCCATGGGAAAAATCTATGCTAAAAACTATCGCTACGGCGATTCAAGCGGCAAATATAGGCGTAAATCCAAATAACGATGGCGAGAGTGTTAAGCTATTTTTCCCTCCGATGACAACAGAAGATCGCCAAAAAAATGCCAAAGAGGCAAAAGCGATGGGCGAAAAAGCCAAAGTAGCTATCAGAAACATCAGAAAAGATGCTAATGATGAGATCAAAAAGATAGAAAAAGACAAAACCCTAAGCGAAGATGAGATCAAAAAAGGCTATGACGAAGTCCAAAAAATCACCGATAATTATATCACCAAAGTAGATCAAATAGTAAAAGATAAAGAAGCTGAACTTTTAAAGGTTTGATATGAATTTAGAACAAATTTACAAAGATGCCAAAGCCTATTTAGAGGGGCATTTTTTGCTAAGTAGTGGCAATCACTCGCAATTTTATCTACAGAGTGCTAAGGTCTTAGAAGATCCGATTTTAACAGGCGTTTTGTGTGATGAGTTATATAAGCAAATTTCACAAGCTGGAGTTGAATTTGATAGTGTTTGCTCGCCTGCGCTTGGGGGGATTTTGGCCGGATATGAGCTAGCTAGAGCTGGTAAAAAGAGATTTATCTTTGCTGAAAGGGTAGATAGCGTGATGAGCCTTAGGCGTGGATTTAGCGTTGAAAAAGGCGAGAGATTTATAATATGCGAAGATATCATCACAACAGGCGGATCGGCCTTAGAGAGTGCGAAGATTATTGAGAGTTTAGGTGGCGTTGTAGTGGGATTTGCGGCGCTTGCGAATCGTGGATTTTGTTCTGTTAGTGGATTAAATAACGAAAGAAAAGATAGCTGTAAATTGCCGATTAATAAACCGCTTTTTGCTCTTGGTAATTTTGAGTTTGAAATTTATCCGCCAGAGTCTTGTCCATTGTGTAAAAATGGCTCAAAAGCATTCAAGCCTGGGAGCCGTGGCAACGCATGAGTAAGGCAGTAGCCGCTAATATCTTTAGTAGGGTAAAAGCGTTTATTATGGATATGTTTTTTATAGCGGCTCCGCTTTTGTATCTTATGACTTATATAATTTTAAATGGCAAGGATGAGTTTCAAAGCAATCAACTAGCTATATTTTTGGTTTGGCTAGTTTTTGGGCTGATACAATCTCTGTTTTTTGTTTTTAAGGCTCAAAGTCCTGGGTATAAGGCACAAGGGATCTATCTAGTTGGCTTAAATGGCAAAAAGGCGAATTTGATCATCTATCTGCTTAGATATTTTTTCTTTATTACCACTTTTATTATAGGTGGGTCGTTTTTTTGCTTTTTTAGGAGAGATAAGCGGAATTTACACGATCTGTTAGCTGGAACTATCGTAGTCCAAAAGAGTTATTAAGAGTTTATTTATCTTAATTTTGTATTATTTCATTTTTAAATTTATATAAGGATTTAACATGTCAGTAACTTTCAAAGGTACAGCAGTAGAGTTAGAAGGAAAAGGCGTAAATGTAGGTCAAAGAGCGCCAGAAGTTGATCTAGTAGCTAAGGATCTATCTAGCCTAAAAGTAGGCGGCGCAAGTGGGAAATTCCAAGTCTTAATAGTAGTCCCAAGCCTAGATACAGGAGTTTGTGCGACTGAAGCTAGAACATTTAACCAAAAAGTAGCTAGCAAAAGCAATGTTGAAGCTACGGTTATATCGTTAGATCTTCCATTTGCTATGGGGAGATTTTGCTCGACTGAAGGAATCGAAAATTTAAGAGTGGCTAGTGATTTCAGAGGTGCGAAATTTGGCAAAGAGTATGGTGTTTTACTAGCTAGTAGTCCGCTTGCTGGATTGCTAACTCGTGCTATTTTCGTAATTGATCCAAATGGTGTTGTAGTTTATAAAGAGCTAGTTAGCGAAATCACAACTGAGCCAAACTACGACGCAGCATTGAAAGCTATCGGCGGTGGTTGCGGTTGTGGCTGCTCTCACTAAGTGAATTTTAAGCGTTATTATATCACGCTTTTTAGCGAAATTTGGAGCCATAATCGCTTTTAAATTTCGCTAATCTATCGCTATTTTATCCATTTTCTACTATTTAGCTATTTAAAGATTTTTATTATTGTATAATTTCACTCAACCATCATAGATAGAAGGAAAAATATGAATTTAAGCCTTAAATTTAGACCGACAAAAATCAGCCAAATGGTAGGTCAAGATGATATTAGAGAAATTTTTACGAAATTTATAGAGAATAAAAATATACCACATAGCTTGTTTTACGGCACAGCCGGAAGTGGCAAAACTACGATGGCTAAGATCATTGCTAAGGAGATGGATTATGAATTTTTCGAGCTTGATGGGGCGAATTTAAAAAGCGAAGAAGTCCGTAAAATCATAGCTAAATTTGACGGCTCACTATATTTACCACTTATATTTATCGATGAATTTCATCGCCTTAGCAAGACTCAACAAGAGACGCTTTTGATCCCAATGGAAGAGAAAAAATGTATTATAATTGGCGCCACCACCGAAAATCCCAAATTCTCTGTAAGTAGCGGAATCCGCTCTAGGATGATGATATTTGAGTTTAAACCACTATCATATAGGGATTTAGAGCTTTTATTAGCTGATATTCAAAAGAGTGTATATTTTGAGATTGATGAGAGTGCTAAGGATTATCTCATCAGCTCTAGCGGTGGCGATGCTAGAAGTATGCTAAATTTGCTAGAATACGCCCTAAGTGTGGATAAAAATATAAATTTAAAGATTTTAAAAACCCTAAGATGCTCTAGCTTTAGCGAAGGTAGCAGTAGTAAAGATACCCATTATAACCTAATAAGTGCGATGATAAAGAGCCTAAGGGGTAGTGATATCGATGCGGCGATATACTACCTAGCAAGGCTTATAGCAGCTGAGGAGGAGCCTGAGTTTTTGGCTAGAAGGATGGTGATTTTTGCTAGCGAGGATATAGGTAATGCCAATCCAAATGCCCTAAATGTAGCCACAAATACCATGCTAGCAGCATCAAAAATAGGCTATCCAGAAGCTAGAATTATCCTAAGTCAATGTGCCGTCTATCTGGCTAGTTCGCCTAAATCCAACTCTAGTTACAAGGCTATAAATTTCGCACTTGATTATATAGCTAAAAATCCAGCCTTACCAGTGCCGCCATATCTTATTAATACAGATGAGGCCAAAAAAGACTATCTATATCCGCATGATTTTGGTGGATGGGTGGAGCAAAAGTATATGCAAAAAGATATTAAATTCTATCATAGCAACTCTATTGGATTTGAAAAAACTCTAGATGATTGGATAGAAAAAATCAAATTTAAAAACTAGTTTATAGTGAGGCTAATAGGGTATTTTTAATCTTAATTTAAGTATTGATTATGATTAAATTTGCTAGAATAGTCACTTTATAAATTTCATAATTAATAAAATAAAAATATGGGGGGGGGTGTAGTGCGAGAAGTGTTTTATATAGCTGGATTTGATCCTAGAAGCCCAAAATACTACTACTCCATCTTTAAAAACAATATCCATAAAACAAGCGCAATAGAGCAAAATGAGCTAAATATAAGCAAACTCAAAAAAGATGAGCTATTCTATTTTAATGCCTATTATAAGGGCGTTAAAACCAAATATAATTTTCTCATTTGGAACGATATAGTAAAAGAGCATTTTTGTAAAAGATTTTTTGAAGTTTTTGGGGCTTTGTTTGTGGCGCTCTTTAATTACCCTATATCCGGCGCTGTCTATATGGTGGCTAGATACTCACGCACTCAGCTAATTGCTGGATATTATCCTATAGTTTTTATATTGTTGTCATATTTTTTGACGGGATTTTTTTGTTACGGGCTTAGCTATTTTATCCAAAATTATATTTTGTGGATTATTTGTTCTATTTTACTCTTTTATCTAGCTACTAAGGGGATATTCTATTTAGGGATGAATGCGGGGATGTTTTGGCTACTTAGCATTTATAGATTTTGTTATAAATATGCTAGAAGCGAGATTAAAGGCATTAATGAGAGAAATGAGAGCTTTGCTAATGAGATTATAAAAAGCTTAAAAAATAATAAATTTAGCAATGACGAAGTGATGATAGTAGCTCATAGCGTTGGGGCGATTATAGCTATTAGTAGCGTGGCAAGAGTGATAGAAAAAAGCAAGATTGAAGGGCTAAATATATCAAATTTAAAGCTTGTTTTAATAGGCGGATGTATTCCGCTTGTATCATTTCATAAATACGCAGATAAATTTAAAAAAGAGCTTGAGATAGTAGCAAATTCTGGCATCACCTGGCTGGATTTTAGCTCTAAGATTGATGGAGCGTGCTTTTTTAAGGTAGATTATATCAAGCTTTTAAGGCGAAATGCTAAATCACCAAAGCTAATATCAGTTGGATTTTTTAAAATTTATGATAAAAAAACATACAAAAATATAAGATATAAGTGGTATCAAGTTCATTTTTTGTATCTTAAAGCAACTCAAATTCGTGGTGGGTATGATTATTTTTATTTAACCATAGACCCTAACAGACTTGAAGATAAGAAATTTTAAGGAGCCAATTATGGGAGTTTGTCCATTTCACCCAAAACCGCATAGTAGCAAAGCTGGACTCATCACTACATTTTTCTTAAAACGCAGATCGTGGCTTGATGGTTTATATGAAAAGAGCTATAAAATGCGAGTTGGTAGAGTCAAAATGCCTGGATTTGATCTTTTTGTGGTAAATGATCCTAAAGAAGTTCGCAAAATTATGGTAGATAATGTAAAGGAATTTCCAAAAAGCGATATGCTACACGAGCTTTTAAAGCCACTTTTGGGCGTGAGTATATTTACCACCAATGGCGAAGTGTGGAAAAAGCAAAGAGAGCTTTTGCGGCCTAGCTTTGAGATGACTAGGATTAGCAAAGTTTTTGATCTTATGAGTAGTGCGGCTGCTGATATGATGGAGAGATTTAGAAAGTATGAAGATGGCGCCGTCGTCGAAGTTGATGAGCATATGACCTTTGTAACTGCTGATGTGATATTTCGCACGATAATGAGCGCAAAACTAGATGAAGAAAAGGGCAAGGAGATTTTAGACGCTTTTGTAACTTTCCAAGAAGAGACTGCCAAAACGGCTATTAGAAAGTTTTTTTGTGTGCCACAATGGTTATCAAATTTGCTTGGCGAAAACAAAAGGATAAAAGCCGGAGCGGTGATTAGAAAAAATCTTTCAAATATCATCAAACCTAGATATGATAACTACGCTAATGATACGCATTGCGATATCTTATCCTCGCTTTTACACACTACTGATGCTGATAGCGGGGAGAGATTTAGCTTTGAAGAGATCCTAGATCAGGTCTCAATGCTATTTTTAGCAGGTCATGAGACCACAGCTAGCTCACTTACATGGACGCTATATTGCCTAAGCCTAGATCAAGATGCGCAACAAAAGGCCTATAATGAGATAATTAGCATCAACAAAGATAGCAAATTTGAAATTTCTGATATAAGAGATATGAAGTATCTAACCAATGTTTTTAAAGAAGCACTAAGACTATATCCGCCGGTTGGCTTTTTTGCTCGTCAAAACAAAAATGAGATAAAAATCAGAGATAAAGTCTTACAAAAGGGCGCTGGCGTAGTGGTAGCTCCGTGGCTGATACATAGGCATGATGATTATTGGGAAGCCCCACATGAGTTTAGGCCAGAAAGGCATAATGAAAATATCCCAAAAGAAAGGTATATGCCCTTTGGCCTAGGTGAGAGAGTTTGCATCGGACATGGCTTTGCTATGCAAGAAGCAATCATAATTTTGGCTAATATTTTAAGGGAATTTAAACTAGAGTTAAAAGATGGCTTCATCCCTGATGTAGTAGGCAGGCTCACTATCCGTTCAGCAAATGGAATGATGATTAAGATGACTCAAAGGCACTAAATTTGAGATTAAAAGAGAAATTAGCTGGGACTATCTTGCTTTGTGCTTTGGTGCCGCTAGCAATAATTGGTTATATTTATATTACTATTGTAGGCACTTTTGGCGATCCAACTCGTGCTAGACAAGGGGTTAGAGCACTTGATCACTTTGTCAATGCAACTATATTTAACGGCTATGCGTGGGAGTCAGTCTCTAGCCATGCCTGGAGAATGCGTCATAAAAGATGGGCTAAAATCGTGATTTTTATAACAGATAAATTCCAAAAAAACCACTGCCAAAGAGCCAACAAAAGAGAGCAACCAATTATAGATCTGATGCTTAGTAGAAGGCTAAATGAACAGACAATAGGCAAAAGAAAATTCAATAAAAATAGCTAAGATTTTAAGCTATATTTTAATGGATTTTAAGTAAAATTCAAGCTTTAAAGGAAATTTGGAAAGATTATAAATGAAAAGATTGTTATCAATTTTAGCTATTATCGCTACCACCGCTACGGCAGCACTGCAAACAGAATCTATAAATTCAATAAACTCATCAGCACTAACCACGCAATCTAATACCACAAATCAAACCACCTCGCCAGATCTAAATCAAAGTATCTATACCAATACCACTACTCAAAGCGTTTTTGGCGAGAATTTATTTAATGGCAACTTCACTATGGTGAGCCAACATATCTATAATCCAGATTATATTTTAGCTATTGGTGATGTGGTAAATGTGAAGTTATGGGGTGCGTATGAGTTTGAGCAGCAATTAACGGTTGATTCTCAAGGTAATATATTTTTGCCAAAAGTTGGCGTTATCAGACTTCTAGGTGTGAAAAACTCAAATTTAGTTACGACTATATCAAAGAGTGTAAAAAGGGTATTTAAAGAGAATGTTCATGTCTATGCGGATATGGGAATTTATCAAAATGTCTCTATATTTGTTACAGGAAATGTCAATAAACCAGGCCTATATCAAGGACTTAGCTCTGATTCTTTGATTCAGTTTATAGACAAGGCCGGTGGTATAAATCCGCAATATGGTAGCTTTCGTAATATTACAGTAGTTCGCAATAATCAGCCATATAAGAGTATAGATCTGTATGATTTTATGGTAGATGGCAAGATCGAGATGTTTGCGCTTAAAAATGGCGATGTGATATTAGTAGGTAGTGTAGGGGCGTATATGAGTGCTAGCGGAGAGGTGCTTCGCTCATATAGATTTGAAGCCAAAGACGGCACAATGAGCTTAAAAGAGCTATCAAGACTAGCTGGTATCAAACCAGTCGTAACTCAAGCAATCGTAAGAAGCCACACAGACAATAGCCAAATTCAAATCAATAGCTATCCACTAGCTAAATTCGACTCTGTTAGCCTAAGGGCCGGTGATGCGGTGGAGTTTATGACTGATCACTCTGCTAGAGAGGTGCGTGTAAATATAGATGGAGAGCATAGCGGATCACGAGCGATAGTGATGCCAAAGGGGGCTACTCTTGGGGATCTTATGGATAAGATCGGCTTTAATCCGCAGTCAAATATAGATGCACTTCAGCTATTTAGAAAAAGCGTGGCTAAAATGCAAAAAAATTTGATAGAATCGTACCTAAGAGAGCTTGAGTCCATCGCCCTTACAACTTCATCAGATACAACTCAAGAAGCGCAAATTAGAGCAACTGAAGCTAAGGCGATTTTGGATTTTATAGAGCGTGCTAGAATGGTAGAGCCAAAAGGTCAAGTAGTAATTAGTAATAAAGATGATATCTACCAAATCGTATTACAAGAAGATGATACCATATATATCCCAACTAAGGATAATATCGTCATCGTCCAAGGCGAAGTCTCTATGCCAGGGGCCTTTACCCATGTGGCGGATTCTGATATTGAAGATTATATCAAGATGGCTGGCGATCTAAGCTCTAGGGCCGATAGTAGTAGAGTTATCCTAGTATCAGCCAATGGCAAAGCCGGTAAATTCAGAGCTTCAAGTGGCGAGAATGTCTATCCGGGGGATTCGATTTTGGTTTTACCAAAAGTAGAGACCAAAATGCTACAAGCTACAAGTATCTTAACCCAAATTCTATATCAACTAGCAATCGCTGCTAAAGTGGTGATAGATCTGTAAGGGCATTAGATAGAGAGAATAAATTTAATTTTATTTTGTCTATCTAAATTTTTAAGCTAAATTTCGCTATTAAAAATCAATAAATTTAAAATATCAAATTAATTTATCGTTTAATTTATACCCATTTAAATAAAATTTAGCTAAAATGAGACTTTAAATTTTAACAAAAATCAAAGGTCTTATGATGCAGATACTATCCCATCGTGGTTGGTGGCAATATAGCAGTGAAAAAAACCATCTCATAGCATTTAAAAAGGAATTTGAATATTGCTTAAAAGATATATCTCAACCTTATAGGGGGGGGGTAGAGACTGATATTAGAGATTATAATGGCTCACTTGTAATCTCCCATGATATCGCTACAAAAGACTCTTTAAGTTTAGATGATTTTCTATCTCTATACTCTAACTATAATATTCATACCAACTCAACTCTAGCTCTAAATATTAAATCAGATGGCTTACAAATAGAGCTTAAATCCATACTTCAAAAATATAAAATAGAAAATTACTTTGTCTTTGATATGTCCGTTCCAGATGCGCTAGGGTATATAAAGCATGGATTAAATCTCTTTACACGCCAAAGCGAGTATGAGACTACTCCGCCATTTTATCAAGATGCCAAAGGGGTTTGGCTAGATGAATTTCACACACATTGGATAGATGAAAAAATCATAGAATCTCACCTTAAAAATAACAAACAAATTTGCATAGTCTCACCAGATTTACACAAAAGAGATTACACCAAAGAGTGGCAAGAGTATAAAGAGATTGAAATTAGATTAAATAATCCAAATTTAATGTTATGTACTGATAAAGTAGCAGAAGCTAGGAGGTTTTTTAATGAGTCAAATTAAAGCAGTAATTTTCGATATGGATGGAGTATTGATAGAAGCCAAAGATTGGCATTATGAAGCGTTAAATAGAGCGCTTAGGCTATTTGGATTAGAGATTAGCTATTTAGAGCATTTAACCACATTTGATGGATTACCGACAAAGAAAAAGCTAGAGATATTATCAGTTGATAGAAAACTGCCTAAATCTTTACATAATTTTATCAATCAAATTAAGCAACTTTATACAATGGAGATTGTCTATCAATCTTGTAAGCCTAGATTTTATCACCAATACGCCCTATCTAAACTACATAAAGAGGGGTATAAAATGGCAGTTTGTTCTAATTCTATCTATAATACAATTGATGTAATGATGCAAAAAGCTGCCCTTAATCCATATTTGGATTTTTATATCTCTAATGAAGATGTCAAGCACGGCAAACCAGACCCAGAGATGTATAACAAAGCTATAGCCAAATTTGGGTTAAAACCAAATGAGTGTATGATAGTAGAAGATAATGAAAATGGCATTAAAGCAGCAAGAGCAAGTGGGGCTAATGTGATGATAGTAAAAGAAGTTAGCGATGTCAATTATGAGAATATCAAAGAGCATATTTTTAAATTTCAAAAGGGGGATTTATGATAAATATCGTTATTCCACTAGCGGGGAAAAGCAATTTTTTTAAAGAAGATGAGATTATCTTTCCTAAGCCTTTTGTTGAGATTTGTGGCAAAACCATGATAGAGATATTGATAGATAATTATAAAGAGATTACCAACAAGCAATTCATTTTTATACTTAAAGATGATGATGTAAGCGAATTTCACCTAGATGAAGCTATCAAGGTATTAGACCCAAGCGCCCATATCATCACGCTTAAAAACCCTACACAAGGTATGGCGTGTAGCGCTCTTTTGGCTATTGATTATATAGATGATAACTCACCACTAATCATCGCTAACGCAGATCAAATTTTTGATATAAATTTAAATATTGTTTTAGATTATTTCAAAGATTATGATGCTGGGGTAATCGCATTTGACTCTATCCATCCTAGATGGGCCTATGTAAGAGTGGATAATAACTCAAATGTGATAGAAGCAGTGGAGAAAAAGCCAATTAGCAAAAACGCAATTGCGGGATTTTATTATTACAAACAAGGTGTGGATTTTATCCAAGCTAGTCAAAAAATGATAATCAACGACTCCCATCTAAATGGGCAATTCTATATAGCACCTACCTTAAATGAGCTTATTTTAATGGGTAAAAATGTTGGAGTATATAAGATAGATAATGAGTTATATCATACTTTTTATAGTATGGAGAAGATTAGAGATTATGAAAGGATTAAAAATGCTTAAAAGATTAACTCAAGATTATATAGATAGCTTTAACGCAAAAGATTTGGATGCTATATCAAGCATGTTAAGCGATGAGTTTTCATTAGAAGATCCAGTCGTTAAAAGACTAGAAGGCAAAGATAAATGCCTAAAAGCTATTTTAAATATTTTTAACAATTGCCAAAATTTAAATTTCAAAGCCAAAAATATCTACACAGATGACAAAACTAGCTTTATAGAGTTTGTACTGATTTTAGATGATAAGCATTTAGAAGGCGTAGATATCATAGAGTGGAATGAGAATAACCAAATTTCAGCCCTTAGGGCATATCTGTATGAGGTGGTAGATGGCTAAGGTAGCATTATGTATAAGCGGAGCTTTTAGGGGTGAGAATTTTATAGAATATTTAAATGACACTATTGGTAAATTCAAATCGTTAAATCCAGATGTCTTTATAGCTTCATGGGATAGCTATAAGATTTGGCCAGGTGTAGGTGGCTTAGGTGTGGGCTGGATAAGGAATTGGTATAGTCAAGATATTATCGAATTTGCCCCTAAAGAATTTATAGGATCTAATAGTGATTTTAAAAAACTTTTTCCAGAAGTATATAAAATATTAGAAAAAGAGATAGATAAACATATAGATAATGATTTATTAGAAAAGATAAAACGATTAGATAATGTCAAATCAATAAAATTATCAAACGAACAAGAGTATTTAAAGCAATATCCATCAAATTTGGAGATTGTGAATTCAACTAAAATGTTTTATGGATTTTGGCAAGTTGTTAATTTGCTATTAGAATATGAAACAAAAAATAATTTTTACTACGACTATATCATTGTATTAAGACCAGATAAAATATACTCTATAGATTTTGATTTAAAATTTATCGAAACATTACAACAAGATAATGAAATAATATGCGAAGAGTATGATTGGGGTATGATGGATATATCCCTTTATGGCAAAAGATATGCTATGATAGAGCTTTTATCGCTATTTGATAAAGCTAGCAGATATAGGCATTTAGATTATTTTAAATATTTTCCAAGTGGTATTTGCTGTGCTCCAATTGGATTTTTAGACCACAGCATACTCGTTCGGTGTGTAAAGTTTATAGGTCTAAAAATAAACAATACAAATTTTATCAAATATAACAAGATAGATTATAACCCAAGGATACCAAATATCCAAAAAGCCCTATTAAAAGATTTAGAAAATATAGACACAAATAGAGATCAAGATTATATTCTATTCTTTGATATATTAAATTGCCCTAAATTATTAAGCACTAGACTTGCCACACAAATAATCAAAAACCATCTAAGCTATAAACTTGGCGAAGCTATGATAGCAAATTCAAAAAGCTTATTAGGCTATATAAAAATGCCTTTTAAATTAAACCATATCAAAAAAGAGCATAACAACGAACAAAAATCTTACGAAAAAATCATCAAAAAGCATCCAAATCTTAAGCTCCCACCACTTGAGACCTATCCAGATTACAATGAAGCCATAAAGATTAAAAACCATCTAAGCTATAAACTTGGAGAGGCTTTGATAAAAGCTAATAACAAAGGCTTTATCACCGGTGGGGGGGGGTATTGGCTGCTATTTGAGATTAGGCGCATAATAAAAGAGCATAAAAAGGCAAAAAATGAAAATCGATAATTTAGATAGTATGATTCGGGGTTGGTTTGTAGGTGATTTTGAACCAAATGTATTAAAATCAGATCAAGTAGAAGTAGGGGTAAAAAGCTACAAAAAAGGTGATTATGAAGAGAGGCATTACCACAAAATAGCCACCGAAATCACAGTGATAACCAAAGGCAAAGTCAAAATGAACGGCGTGATATATAGCGAAGGCGATATCATCACGATAGCCCCATTTGAAGATACAGATTTTGAGGCTTTAGAAGATTCTCAAAATGTAGTAGTCAAAATCCCAGCCGCTAAAAATGATAAATATCTAGGAAAATATGGAGAAAACAATGAGTAAAATAAATATTTTGATACCAGCAGCAGGGGCTGGGAGTAGATTTGCCAAAGAAGGATATACCAAGCCAAAGCCTTTTATAGATGTGTTAGGTAAGCCGATGATTGTAAGAGTTTTAGAGAATTTAAAAGTTGATGATGCACACTATATAATCATTTTACAAAAATCCCATTTCGAACAAGAAAAAGAGCTATGTAATTTAATAGCCAAAGATTATAATGTTAGCTTTGTATGCGTAGAGACTCTGACAGAGGGCACTGCTTGTTCTGTTTTACACGCTAGAGAACTTATAGATAATGATACGCCTTTGATGATAGCAAATTCAGATCAAATCGTAGATATAGATATCCAAAAATACATTGATGACGCACTTGATAGGGGCTTAGATGGCTCAATTCTATGCTTTAAAGATTTAGAAAAAAGCCCCAAATGGTCTTTTGTCAAGATGGATAAAGACCTAATAATAGAAGTAAGAGAAAAAGAGCTTATATCAGATATCGCCACTGTGGGGATATATCTCTTTTCTAAGGGAAGATTGTTTGTAGATTCAGCTATCGATATGATCGTTAGAAACAATAGGGTCAATAATGAGTTTTACACAGCTCCTTCATATAACTATGCTATCAAAAATGGCGCCAAAATAGGCTGCTTTTTAATGAAATTTGATGATATGCACGGCATAGGCACACCAGATGATTTGAAAAAGTATATAAAATTTATTAAAGGATAATTATGGTTCAAAAAAGATTAGCAATACAATTTTTTGGGCATACAAGAACCTATAAGAAGACATATGATAGTTTCTTTAAGTATATAGTCGAACCAAATCAACAAGATGGCTGGGAGATAGATATATTTATCCATACTTGGGATATGAGTAGTAGCAGTAGTGGAAGTTGGCATGAAGGCCAAGATATATTTGATATCTATCCGCTTAGTCAAAGCGATATAGATGATATAAAACAGATATATAATCCAAAAGCTATTTTGATAGAGCATTTAGAAGATGGGATTCATGGGGTAGTGGAATCCAAAAAAAGAGGAAATAGATTAAGAGAAAGATACGAAATAGAAAATAATATAAAATATGATTATTTTTTATATACTAGGTTGGATGTTTTATTTGCTACACCACTAAATATTTCAAAATATATCGACTTTTATATAGTAGATGATATGATGAAATATTTTAAACTACCAGAAAAACACTGCTTTTGTCCATTTAATCCCTTTGTTAGAATGCCAGTTATAGATATGAGACATATCAATGAAGGTGATATTGTTTTTTCACAAACTATCCGTATGATGCATTTGAGGCATACATTTATCCAGAAGTTTTTACAATTCTTATCGATTATAAATTGTATAGAGATTTTTTCTTACAAAGAAGAGATTTTATAGAAGTATTTAACTTTTATTCAAAAGAATATCTGAAATTAAAATTCCCTATTGAACTCCAAACATCCCAAGATACTATCAACTATTTAAACAACCAACTAAACACCCTAAACACCGAGATCAACTCCTATCCAATTAAAAAACAATCCTTAGAAATTTCAAATTTAGAACAAGATCTAATAAACAAAAAACTAAAAGCTCAAATCTTAGAAAAAGAGCTAGGATATGGTTATGATACAATCCAAGAGAATAAAGAGCTAAAAGAAAAAATTAAAATTTTGCAACTAGCAAGTACAGAAAATATAAATCAACAAGTTATCGGCACCGCCAAATCCCGCATTAAAAACCAACTCTCTTATAAACTTGGCGAAGCTATGATAGCAAATTCAAAAAGCTTATGGGGATATATAAGAATGCCTTATATTCTAAGCTATATCAAAGAAACCCACCAAAAAAATCAACAACTCTATCAAGAAAAAATTAAAGCTAACCCAAGCTTAAAGCTTCCACCACTTGAATCATATCCAGATTACAATGAGGCTATAAAGATAAAAGAGCATCTAAGCTACAAACTCGGAGAGGCTCTAATAAATGCTGATAAATCTAAACTAAAACTAGGCTACCTAACTCTATGGTTTAAATGTAAAAATATCACCAAAGAGCATAAAGATAATCACCAAATCATTAAAACCACACCATAAATAAAATTCATAAATACCAACTATTTCATTTAGTAAAATCTAAATGAAATAGTCCAAACAAACCTAAAACACAAATAAATATAATCAACTATTATAAATCTCTTTTTAAACCTCTTTATACTCCTTTAAATCAAATTTAGCTACAATCAGTTTTAAAATCAATTATCAAAATTAATCAAGAATAATATAATTATTCAAGTAATATAAATTTGAAAAATAAAATTTAAAATATCAATTTTTAAATTTAAAAATAAAAATTCAAATTCAAAAGATAAATTGATAAAGCACACCAACTCAAAGGCCACAAATGAGAAATTTGCTATTTATGCTATTTATATCTTTAATTTTCATATCTTGCTCTTCAAGCAAGTCGCCATATTATCCGCCTATAATGGATGATAATTTCACTCATAATTCTCTAAAAACACCTATATTTAATAAACTTGATTTAGCAGATCCATCTAATCCATTAGCAAATACCACCCCATCAAATAATCAGTCAAATTCATCTAATCAACCACCCCAAATAACCCAGCCACCGCTATTAACCGCCCCAGCTACTCTAGGCTCATCCCCATCTCTTGGATCTAAATCCACCCCACTAACTATAATAAACCCAAAGGGTGGCTCAGCAATCACAGTTTGGGCATTAGCTCCTGGTAATTGGCTATGGGGATATACCTTAGATAACTCTAAAGAGTTTGGTAGAGCTAGGTCTTGGCAAGTTTTAAATCTAGGTAATGATATAGCTTTGATTATAAATTTCCTTACTAATACTTGTATCCATGATGAAGGTGGTGGTATCACTCACAGAAATTGCGATATCAATAACAAATCCCAACAATGGCAACTATCAGCTATGGACAATGGCGCCATTCAGATCAAATCTAGTGCTTCTAGTAAGTGTATCACAACAGATCTTGGCTCACTAACTCAAACTGGCAGCTACTATAGTCTTGCTATGAGAGAGTGTAATTTTAAGCCAAATTTTAATCAACAATGGGTATTTATCCCTGAAGCAGCACCAACTTCTCCACTCTTAGGATATCAACAATGAAAAATATATTAATAATACTATTATTTAGCTTTATAAGTTTATATGCTAATATAGATGATTTTAAAACAGCCACTTGGAATATGCAAGGCTCAAGTGCTAGTAGCGAGGCTAAATGGAGCATTAGTATAGCTCAAATGTTCTCTGGAGCTAATGGAATAGATGTCTTAGCTATCCAAGAAGCTGGCACCTTACCCGCTACAGCCGAGCCAACTGGAAGAGAATTTAGAGCATTTGGTACTAGTGTAGTTGTAACTGAGCATGTATGGAATATAGGCACCAGACTAAGACCTGATCTAATCTTTATATACTATGCTAGGACAGATTTAGGTGGTAATAGAGTAAATTTAGCCCTAGCTAGTAGAAGACAAGCTGATGAAGTATTCTTACGACCACCTCCAACAACAGCCTCAAGACCAATGCTAGGAATTAGAATTAATAATGATGCATTCTTTAGTATTCACGCATTAGCTAATGGTGGAGCTGATGCTTCAGCTATTGTGCATAATATAGATCTATTCTTTCAAAGCACCCCAACCCTAGCTAATACCAATTGGATTATAATGGGAGATTTTAATAGAGAGCCAGTAGATCTGCTTAGCACATTTGAATTAGAGCTAAGACTTAGAACTAGGATAGTTACTAATAACGCAATAACTCAAATAAGCGCTAGAAGAACTCTAGATTACGCTGTAGTAGGTAACTCTAATAGAGCTATAGCACCAGCACCACTACCACCAATATCAGCTAGCACATTCTTTAGTGGATTTAGAACTCACATAGCAAGTGACCACTTCCCTGTAACATTTAGGAGATTTCCATGAAAATAGCTATAAAAATATCTTTAATATCTTTAATATCTATATTTATCATCAGTTGTAGCGGAGCTAAAATAGATCAACCAAAGCAAGATATGAGCTTTTTAAAGCTTGATAGCTCTAAGGGATTTGCTGGAGATATAAGCAAAGCCCCAGATGAAACAAAAGCTCCAGATAGAATTAAAATCAGTGATTTAAATGATAAACCAAATTTAAAATCAAATAATTCAAACAACCAAGATGGGTTTGATCCATTTACCTTACCTCTAAGCCTAAGATCCCTTGATACAGGTATGCCTTTAGTAGTCAATTTAGGTAAATCAGATGAGACCTTTAATTATAATCTAAGAGAGGTTAAGGCATTTGAACCAACTATAATTGATGATATTAAAAGGGTTGATAGCTTTGCGAATTTAGGTTTAGAGTATGTTCAGTTTGTATCAGCTAATGATATAAATGAGTGCTTAGGAATAGATGAGAGTGGATTTTTTGCTTTAAAGAATTGTATTGGGGATTTAGATAGAAAGAAGTTTGAGACTGTATTTCAACTCATTCCACTACTAAGTGATGCTGTAGAGATAAGATCACTAGTCCTAGGTGGTAAAGAGTGTATAAGCACATTTTTTAACCCAAATTTAGAGCCATGGCAAAGAGTAGGAATAAATAGATGTGAATTAAGAGAGGGCTTTAGCGTAGATCTAGCTAAGCTTTGGGCGATAATGCCTGAAATCAAACAAGCAGCTATAATCCAACCGGTGGATTGAGTTAAGATAATTGATGATTAAATTTATAAAATATATTAATTTATTATCAAATTTGGTTGAAATATAGGTTTTAAGAAAATTAATTAATATCAATAAAAGCTTGATAGTCTTGCGGGATTCCAATATCAATGAAGTAGTCATCAAACACGCAGGCTCTAGCTTTGAGAGCTAAAAAATTATTTTGAAAAAACTCTTCAAATGAGAATTTATTTTGTAAATTAAATATATCAAATATATCTTTTGTAATTAAATAAATTCCGCCATTGATAAATCCATCGGGTGTGAATTTTTTCTCATTAAATGCTGTTATATTATGATTTTTATCGATATTTACACTCCCATATCTATCAAAATTATTCATATGTTTTAAAGCTATACAAATTTTGCTATCATCTAGTTTTAAATTGTTTAGATTTATATCAAAAATTGTATCACCATTAAGTATATATACGCTATTTTGATCTACTAATTTTAAGGCTTTCACAATCGCTCCACCAGTGTCTAGTGGCTCATCTTCTATGCTATAGACAATCTCCATATCTAAATATGAATTTTGAAAATAATTTTGTATTATTTCATATTTATATGAAACGGCTAAGATAACTTTTTTGATATTTTGTCTTTTTAAATACTCTAGGATAAACGCTAAGAAAGGTTTGTTTTTAACAGGTGCCATAGGTTTTGGCAGGTTTGGTAACACGCTTTTAAGGCGTGTTCCAAGTCCGCCACATAAGATGATTGCTTCTTTAGGGCTATTCATCTATTTAAAACCTTTTCCAAATATCTCTTCTTCTACGATAGCACAAATAATATGCCCTATAACAATGTGAGATTCTTGAATTCTAGGGGTGCAATTTGATGGCACTTTGATACAATAATCACACAAATCAGCCATTTTGCCGCCGCTTTGACCAGTAAGTCCTATAGAGATTATCTCTTTTTCTTTACATACTTTTAGGGCTTCTATGATATTTGCGCTATTTCCACTTGTAGAAATTCCTATAAAAACATCTCCTTTAACACCCTGTGCTTGCACTTGTCTTGCAAATAAATTTTCATAACCATAGTCATTGCCAATAGCTGTTAATATGCTAGTATCTGTAGTAAGTGCAATACTTGCGATACCGGGTCTATCAAAATAAAACCTACTTACAAATTCCCCTGCGATATGCTGTGCATCTGCAGCACTACCACCATTTCCTGCAAGTAAAGTTTTGTTACCATTTTTATAAGCTTTTATGACTTCTAATGAAGCATTTTTAATAAGAGTTATCAAATTCTCATCTTTTAAAATTTGCTCTTTTACTAAAATTGATTCTTGAAAATGTTCTTTTATATAAGAATTTAAATTCTCCATGATTTAACCCCCTCTTTTGTAAATGAAAAATCTTGCACATAACCTTGCTCTTTGTTTAAAGCTTTGATTAAATTATATTTTTTAGTAGGATCTACAAAGAAAAACATAAATCCACCTGCTCCTGCTCCACTAGTTTTGCCACTATAAGCTCCATTTTGCATAGCTAAATGATAAATTCTTTCAAGCTCATCATTGCTAACGATTTCTGAAATGATTTTTTTTGACTGCCAAGATTTTCCTAAAATTTGTGCCAAAGTATCAAAATCCGCCTTAAACAAAGCTTCTTTCATCTTTATAGCATCTTGTTTTATAGCGTGCATAGCTTCAAGGGATTTTTCATCTCCGAGCTTTCCTTTTTTATGTTCTTCTATATCTTTTGCTTCTCTTGTAATATTTGTAAAATAAAGCACAGTTCTAGCTTCAAGCTCACTAGCTATCCAATTTTTAATACGCAAAGGATTAACAATGACTCTTTTATTATCATAAAATTCCATAAAATTAAAGCCACCAAAAGTTGCGGCGTATTGATCTTGTGCTCCGCCTACTATGCCTAAATCTTCTCTTTCTATCTCATAAGCAAGCTTAGCGATTTCATATTCTCCTAAAGGTAGATTAAGCCATTCTGCAAAGGCTTTTATAACCCCTACAACCAAAGTTGAGCTTCCGCCCAAACCACTACCACTTGGTACATCTGAGTATGTATGCAAAGAAAAACTTAAAGGTTTTTTTGTAAAATCTTTTACAATGCGATTATAAATACTTTTAAAAATATCTAATTTTCCATCATTTCCTAAGAATTCTTTACTTTCGTACTCAGAGTAAGAATTTGTATCAGGCGAATCAAAAATGATTTTTCCATCTTCTCTTTCGATCAAAGTGCAATGTATATATAAAGATATAGTTGCATTTAAAACATAACCTGTGTATTTATCACAATATAAATTTATATCAGTTCCACCACCTGCTAAACCAAGGCGAAGAGGAGTTTGCGTGCGTATGGTTTTCATTGAATTACTACTTATTTTGCTATAATTTATTATAAAATTATAGCAAAATATACTTAACTTCTATATAATATTATTTAAACATTTGCAAAGCGATTAACTTTCATCATTTTAAACGCTCTTAAAAGTTCTTCAATGCCATCTTCTAAAGTATTATCTGGTTTCCAACCTGTAGCCTCTAATTTAGCATTTGAAACCAAATAATCTCTTTTATCCGGATCTTCGCCTATGCTGGCTGAATGGATATAAAAATCAGGAATATACTTTTTAATCGTTTCAGCAAGCTGTCTTTTAGTCAAATTTGCAGAACTTAATCCCATATTATAAGCCTGACCCTTCATCTTATCATAATTCTCAATTCCATGAATAAATCCTTTAACCACATCGCGAACATGAATATAATTGCGTCTAAAATGCTCTTCAAAAAGCACTATAAATTTATCTTTATATGCACGATAGGTAAAATCATTAACAAGTAAATCAAGTCTCATTCTAGGTGAAATTCCAAAAACAGTAGCCAAACGAAAAGTTACACAATTTCCTTTATCAAGCAAATATTGCTCCGCGTGCACTTTATCGATCCCATATTCTGAGATAGGACGCAAGGGAGATTCTTCAGTGCACATTGCATCTTTTTCTCCTATACCATAACCGCTATTTGTATTGTGATAAATAAATATTTGAGAAGGACTTGCAAAATCACTTATCATTTTTACAGCTTCATAATTGATCATTTTAGCTAATTTTGGATTTCTTTTACAAAGTGGAGCTCCAACCAAAGCAGCTAGGGGAATAATAATATCAGCTTTTGCTACCTCTTGCTTAATGAGATTTTCATCCATAGCGTCACCATTTATAAAAGTAAAATTTTTATTATGAGAACAAGATAAAAGAGAGATTTGATCAAACATCAAATTATCAATCACACAAACTTCATAACCTTTTTCAAGTAAAATCGGTGTTAAAACCGAACCTATATAACCTGCACCACCTGTAATTAAAACTTTTTTTGACATATTTTTCCTTTAAATCGATGGTTTTATCGATTTAAAGGAATTCTGCCTCTCTTAATTTCATTTCTCCAATGATTTAGCAAATCTTTAAGCATTTGTCTAACAGGAATTTCAGCTTTCCAATCGATAAAACTCTTTATTTTACTATTATCAAACATTTGATAGTCAGCATCAATAGGACGCATCCTATCTTCAACTTGTCTTACCTCAATACCCCCCCCCATATCACTAAAATTTAGCAATATATCTATAACTTCAGGAAGTTTAAAAGCCTCTTCTCCTGCTATATTAAAAGCTTCTCCGCAAGGAATATTACCCTTTTGACTCTCAAGAGAAAGTAGATAATAAGCCCTTATAGCATCACGACAATCTTGAAAGGTTCTTACACTCGAAAGATTTCCAACCTTGATAACAGGCTCTTGATAACCCGCTTCAATTAAAGCAATTTGTTTTGCAACTGTGCTTTCAAAAAACACATCGCTTCTTCTTGGGCCACTATGCGTTCCCATTCTTGTAACAAAAGTGCGAATGTTATAAGCTTCGCCATAAAATCTTCCCAAATAATCAGTGCCAATTTTGCTTATGCTATAAGGACTTGCACCGTGAAAAGCTGTTTCTTCATTAAGTTTAATCCCTACTTTTGCTTTACCATAAACTTCACTTGAAGAGCAGATATGCACTACAGGGTCATATCCATCTTTTGCCTTTAAAATTCTAATGTTTTCCAAAATATTTGCTGTGCCTATGATATTTGTTTGTAATGTTTCTATAGGTATGTCAAAAGAAGTTTTTGGGTAAGACTGTGCGGCCAAATGAAAGATCACATCCGGTCTTTGACTCTCAAAAAGTTTTTGAAGACTAGAGTAATCATTTAAATCTGCATAAAAAATACTGATTCTATCTTTTTTATTGATCCTATCACTTAAATGATAGATATTGTCCATAGGTTCTTGCCAACGCATCATACCTATAACATCATAATCCGTATTTTCTAGCAAAAAATCTGCCATTTGTGAGCCAACTTGCCCTGTAAATCCTGTAATTAGAGCTTTCATATTAGCGCCTTTAATTTAAATTTAGCAAACTAGTATATCACTAGCTTGCTAAAAATAATCTAAATTAGCGGTGTTTGATTTTAACTTAGAGAATTTAAAATATCTTTAATATCTTTAAAACCATTATTAATATCATAAGCGTCATATTCTAAGTTTAAAAGCGCCGTAGCATCAAAGCGTAAATATTTTGGCCTTTTTATCTCAATTGTATTAACGAAGCACTATTTATATAGTATAGTGCCAACTCTGTTTTCTAACACTTTTTTAGGCTGTCCATATGTAGCAGCATGTATCAAATAATCAAATTTAAAATCTATTTTTAGATTATTGAGATCTGAATTTAGATATGTTATATTATCATCTTGAGGCAAAAACCAAATAGGTTTTGAAAAGCTATGAGCGATAATTTTAATATTAAAATTAAAATTTTTATTTAAATAATAAAAATAGCTTACAAAATTAGAACCTATCAAGCCATTAGAGCCTGTTATAAAGATAGTTTTATCCCTAAGCTCTTCTAAATTTAAAACTGAAATTTGAGAATAATATTGATTTAAAAATTGATATAATAGCATTATTTCTCCTTATTACTAGTATTAAAATTGGTATAATAAAGAGAAATATTACGAAGTCTATAAAGAGCATAAAAGAAAATTAGATAGTTACGCTCTGCCCCCCCCCTAGCGCTATATGCTTCTATCATCATTTTAAGGCCTTTTTCAATAGAAATTTGATTTTTAAAGCCAAGTTTATTAAATTTATCTTTACTCATTGATTTTTTAAGAGTCCCATCATCTTTGCTAAGCTCTTTTTCAAAGAGAAGCTCACCTTTGTAATCCATAATTTTAGCTATCAAATGAGCTAACTCTTTAATGCTAATTGGGTCTTCATTTGTGAAATTTACAAAAGAACTTATCAAATTTCCGTTTTCATCATACTCGCACAGATCTTTAAAATCTATATTAGAGGCTAAATATATACAAAAATTAGCTAAATCCCTAGCAGCAGCGCCTGTGCCTATCATCTGTATATGAGTATCATATATGCCGTGTTTGTGGCAAAATTCCAAAGCCAACTCTTTATCTAAGCCCAAATCTTTAGATAATAGATCTAAATTTCCTTCATTTAAACATTTTGCTAGATAAATTTTACGGAAAATTCCAGCTTGAACATGAGAATCTTCTAAATCAAAATTATCATTTTCTCCATAGATACTAGTTGGAGCAACACATAAAAAGTTTTTTCCTTTTTCTAAATTTAGATATTCACATAGTTTAATCCCAGCAACCTTGCCAATAGCATAACTCTCATTATTTGGCTGAAATGCACCTTCTAGCATATAGCTCTCACGAAGCGGCAATGGGGCGTCTTTTGGATAGACACATGCTGAGGCTAAATATATTAATTTTTTGACGCCGTATTTGGCCGCAGCCCAAATAACATTATTTTGCATCATGATATTATTGTATAAAAATTCAGCCGGATATTTCTTTTGTTTGATAAATCCACCCACAAAAGCAGCACTGAAAAATACATATTCAGGTAGTTGAGTTTTGAAAAATTCATCAACAGACTTTTGATCTATCAAATCTAATTGATCGTGCGTTTTGTAGATTATATTATTATAGCCTTGCTTTTGCAACTCTGCTAAAATCATACTTCCTACTAGCCCATTATGCCCAGCTATATAAATTTTAGAGTTTTTATCCATTTAGAATCCTTTTGTATGATCTTGTGTCATTGCTTCAATATCCCTATTTGATAAAATTGGAGTATTAGTAGGCCAATCAATTGCGATTCTAGGATCATTCCAAGCAAATGTAAATTGATCACTTGCATCGACATATTCGCCCTCATAAGCCCATTTGTAATAATACATAGAGTCGCATTTTGAGCTAACATATTGAGCATTGCCAAATCGTGGCGGGATTAAAATCAATTTTTGATTATCGGAGTTGATAATGAATTTTCATATTGTAGATATGTTGGGGATTCTTTTTGGCAATCTATTACAACTTGGTGAATTTCACCAGTTACGCAAGTTACAAGCTTCCAAGATTTATGATCGCCATGAATGCCTCTTAAAACATTTGGTTTTGAAAGTGTAAATTTATCAAGGACAAAATTCAAACCATTTGGTAAAAGTTTTAATATCGCTTCACTTGAATACGCCGACCAAATCTCACCCCTTAAGTCTTTGAATTTGCTAGGAGTGATGATATAAACGCCTTTTAGTTTTTTAGATTCTTGTATATCAAACTCTATCGCCATCACGCAGCCTTTGAGCCTAAGCCAAAAGGCATAGTGAAATTGCAATTTGAATATAAATGAGTAAATTTAGAATTATTTATTGATTTTAAATTTAGCTCATACCCCCCCCCATTTTTATACCATTGATACAGCATTTTGACTCCTTCTTCTAAATTTATTTTATGTTTCCAGCCTAGACTTTTGATTTTTGAAGTATCAAGCATTCTATCCATTGTAGAATCTGGCTTATCTGTATTAAATTTAATATCGCCATTAAATCCGACAATATCTTTAATCAAAAATGCCAATTCTTTAATACTTAAAAATTCGCCACTGCCAACATTTAAGTGTGTTTCTTGTTCTGATTTAAGACTATCGAAATTTACATTTTTCATAACAAAAATAGAAGCATCTGCCAAATCTTTAGCATGAAGAAACTCACGCACAACATTTCCGCTTCCCCAAATTTCTACATATTCTTTGCTTATACCAAATTTGTCTAAAACTTTTTTAGCTTCATTTTTGTCAAGATTTAAATCTTTTAAAACTAAATCAAATTTATCTTCATTTAATAGTTTAGCCAAATGAAATTTTCTAAGTAAAGCCGGCAAAACTTTAGCTTTTGTAAGGTCAAATTCAGCCGTTTGCCCGTATAGATTAGAAAGATATAGGGTTATAAAATTAGTGTTGTATTGTAGATTATAAGCTTCGCACATTTTTGTGCCTATGATTTTTGACAAACCATACGCCACGGCTTTGGTATCTAATTTGCCATTTAATAAATCTTGTTCGGTTATAGGATTATTGGCTTTTTGTGGATAGGCCCAAGCTGAGCCATAAAATATAAGCTTTTTAACATTATTTTCATAGGCAGAATTTATAATATTTGCTTGAAGCATGCTATTTTCATAAATTACATTAGCAGGTGTAAAAAGCCCTAAAGTATCAAGTTTTGCTGCACACAAAAATACATATTCGGGTTTTTGTGTTTTAAAAAAATCAGCTACAGCTTTTTGATTTGTGAGATCTAATTCAAGTCTTGATTTATAAATTAAATTTGTGTAATTTTGCTCTTTTAATTCTGTTAATATAGCAGAGCCAAGTGTTCCTGTATGTCCTGCGATATAAATTTTAGAGGTTTTATCCATTTACACTCCTTTTAAGAGTGTAAGGACTTGGGGTAAATTTATAATTATTTATTGATTTTAAATTTAGCTCATACCCCCCCCCATTTTTATACCATTGATACAGCATTTTGACTCCTTCTTCTAAATTTATTTTATGTTTCCAGCCTAAAGAGTGAATTTTTGAACAATCAGTTAGTTTATTCATTGCTCCATTAGGGCGATTAGCGTTAAAAGTCAAATCGCCTTTAAATCCAACTATCTCTTTGATTAATGTTGCTAGCTCTTTAATTGTAATATTTTTATTTGGACCTATATTTAGATGGGTATTTTGTATCTCTTGTGAGTTATCGATAAGATCTTTAAAATTTATCTTTTTCATGATAAACAAGGCAGCCTCTGCTAGGTCATCACTATGTAAAAATTCTCTTGTAGGAGTGCCATCACCCCATATTTCTACGCTATTTTCATTTATGCCAAATTTGTTTAAATAAACTAAAGCTTCATCTAAATTTGGTATATTTAAATCATTTAGTAGCTCATCATATCTATTTTCATTTAGGAGTTTGGCTAAGTGCATTTTTCTTAAAATTCCAGGGACTACATGTGATTTTTCTAAATCAAATTTGTCATTGTCACCATATAAATTTGTAGGAGTTATGGATATGAAATTTGTGTTGTATTGTAAATTATATGACTCACACATCAAACAACCAGCGATTTTGGATAAGGCATAAGGCTTATTAGCATAATCCAAATCACCTTTTAACATCCAAGATTCATTAGTTGGCAAGGTGGCGTTTTTAGGATAAACTGTAGTTGAAGCTATAAAAAGCAATTTTTTAACACCACTTAAATATGCTTGATGGATGACATTACACTCTATCATTAAATTTTGATAGATGAAATCTGCTCTATATTTGCTATTGGCGCCTATTCCACCAGCTTTGGCGGCACAGAGTATCACAAATTCCGGTTTTTCTATCTCAAAAAATTTTTTAACTTCTTGCTGATTAGTAAGATCTAATTCATCATGTGTTTTATATATCAAATTTAGATAACCATCATTTTGTAATTTTCGTAAAATAGCACTACCGACTAGACCTCTATGTCCTGCGATATAAATTTTAGAGTTTTTCTCCATTTATTTCCTTGATAATGGGCTTATTTAGCCCATAATTATTACATTAATTTGCCTAATTTTTACTTAAATTTAAGTTTTAATTTTGCGTGATAAGCATATCTCGCTCTGATAAAATCGGATTAGTTGTAGGCCACTCTATGCCTATTCTAGGGTCATTCCAAGCATAAGTAAATTGCTCATCTGCGTCTGTATATTTGCCTATATACGCACATTTGTAATAATAGACCGCACTTTGTGAGCTAACATAATGAGCATTGCCAAAACCAGCTGGGACTAAAATCATCTTTTGATTATCAGCGTCTATTATAAACTCTTCATATTGTAAATATGTAGGAGAATCTTCACGGCAATCTACTACTACTTGGTGGATCTGCCCATATACGCAAGTAGCTAATTTGTATGTATTTTTATCGCCATGAATGCCACGGATTACATTGTGCTTTGAGTAAATAAATTTATCATGGATAAATCTTAGATTATTTGGAAGGAGTTTATCGATAGCTTCGCTAGTAAATGCTGACCAAATCTCACCCCTTAAATCCCTAAATTTATTAGGAGTGATGATATAAACGCCTTTTAGTTTTTTAGATTCTTGTATATCAAATTCTATCGCCATCACGCAGCCTTTAGCTCGCTAAGATAAGCGATAGAAATTTGAAATTTATTATTTAGAGGTCTGCCCCCCCCCTATAACGCTATTTAGCAAATTGATTTGATTGCTAATATCTATTTGGTGATTGCCTACGAAAAAGCCATTTTCTTGTAGATATTTTGCGTTTTTTAATTCGCCAAAAATTTCGTAATCAAAATATTTGATAACCTCATTTTGAGTAAAATCACCAGTAGCAATAGGGCGATACTCTATATTATTAGCTTCTAAAAGTTTGATAATATCAGCTCTTTTTAATTTTGAGTTAGGTTTTATAATGAGTGAAAATCCAAACCACGAGCTAGAGCCAATTTCTTGTTGTATGATAAAATCAGGATGATTATCAAAATATTGTTTAAAGAGCTTGGCATTTTCTCTTCTATGTTTTAAGAAATTTGGAAGTTTTTTTAGCTGTTCTATACCAATTGCCCCACTCATTTCAACAGGGCGGACATTGTATCCAGGCAATACAAATCTAAACGATTCACTAAACCAATCATCGCTTTTTGGTGCTACTAGATTATCTTTTGGCAAATTTCTAGTCCAGCCATGTGCCCTAAGACATAATAAAATGTGATAAAGCTCTTCATCATCAGTAACGACAAAACCGCCCTCCATAGTAGCCATATGGTGAGAGTAAAATGTAGAAAATGTCCCCATAATACCAAATGTTCCGGCTTGTTTGCCTTTATATTCGGCACCCATTGACTCGCAATTATCTTCTAATAAAATTATATTTTTATCACAAATCATAGCTTTAATAGCGTCAAAATCATTTGGATTTCCGAGTAAATTTACACACATTATCATCTTTGTTTTATCGCTTATAGCGTTTTTTAACGCTTCTAAATCATAATTTAGTGTATGTAAATCTACATCAACAAATTTGAGTTTAAGGCCATATTGATGAAGTGGGTAATATGTAGTGCTCCAAGATACGGCTGGGACGATTACTTCATCGCCTCTTTTTAGTTTATTATTTTTGGTATAAAATAATGCTGCAGTTGCGATTAAATTCGCTGTCGAGCCTGAGCTTGTCATAACGGCGTATTTTGATCCGACAAATTTAGCGAAATCTTTTTCAAATTCGGCTACTTTCTTGCCCATTGTAAAGATATCGCTTTTGATAACTTCATTAATGGCGTTTAACTCTTTTTCATCCCAAGTTGATGATGCTAAAGAATATCCTTGCATAAAAACTCCTTATAAAAATTAAAAGCTAAATTATATAAAATATTACTTAAAACTAACAAATAAATTTAAATTAAAACCTATAACTCACGCCAAGATATGCTCCCATATCAAGCTGTTTTAGTCTAAATGGCTTATCTTCTATCTTATAGGTTGTGCCACCATAATCAAAGCTTATATCCAAATCTTTACTTTTATACATTGTACGCATAATTTTTGCACCAAATTCTATATCCCATCTATCATCCATTTCATACAAAGCACCTAATTTTGCTCCATAGCTAAATATCCATCAAGATAGCTAGGGATTGCTGGGGCTATATCTTGTATTAAGCTATTTTCTACATCAAATTTACCCAAGGCGTATCCCGCAAATACGCCTATATCGGCTCTTAAATTTTGCCGTATTAGTGGAGTGTAGTCATATCCTAATAAAAATCTATGAGAAGTAAATTCATATTTTTCCCACTCATTTGCTATAACTACGCCAGCTAGTTCGATATCATAGCTTCTACTACCACTTGATTTGCCACCATATTCATATGATAGATAGTATCTGTGCGTATTGTTTATTTGATAGCCAAATTTAGGGGATAATAAGAGATTATTATCTGATATTAAATCATAATTATCTTCATCGACCAAGCTATGATTTAAGCCACCACTAAATCCGATAAAATACCCATCAGCCAGAGCAAATGTAGCACTTAAAGATAGCATAAGAATTGTAGATTTGAATTTAAACATATTTATCCATTCATTTTTGATTAAGGGATTATAATGGCACTTTTATAAAATAAGGCTGAATTTGGTCAGCAATCTAGCCAATTTGGATATATTTTGTATTAAATTTATTTATATCTATTTTATTTTTTATTAGGTATAATTGCCAAATTTATATAATAATTAGGTTTGGTATGAAATTTGATGGCTATAGTAGTTCTAAAAAATTGATAAAAAATGTAATCCGCTTGTATAAAATTAAAAAATATTTTAAATTTACATCCATAGACAAAAATAGCAAATTTTATGGTTGGGGACGCAAAAGATCAGGTCAAAATGCTATTGATTTATCCGCCAAATTTGATGGGGAGTTTCGGCTTTTAGAAGATGGATTTATCCGCTCGGTTGGGCTTGGGATTGATGGTGCGAAGGCGTTTAGCATAGTTGAAGATGATATCGGGATTTACTATGATGCCACTAGGCCAAGCAGGCTAGAAGAGATTTTGGCAAATTATAAATTTAGCGATGAGATTTTACAAGAGGCTAGGTGGTGTATGGATTTTATCACCACGCACAATATCTCAAAATACAATAACGCCCCAGATATCACACAAGAATTAATAGAAAAATATGAGCTAAATAAAGGCAAAAATATCCTCATAATAGCCCAAACTAGCGGTGATGCGTCGCTGATTTATGGTCTTGGGGATAGGGTTAGTAGCGGTGAGATGATAAGGGCTGCTATAGATGAAAATATCGGTGCTAATATACTTTTAAAGATTCATCCTGACGCACTAAATGGCAAGAAAAAATCTGATATAGATATATCAAATTTGCCCCCACAAATCAAAATCATCACTCAAGATATAAATCCAATTTCGCTATTAAAGCATATAGATAAGGTATATACCAAAAGCTCTGGCATGGGCTTTGAGGCCTTGATGTGTGGGTGTAAATGCGTCTGTTTTGGAGTGCCATTTTACGCTGGTTGGGGGCTAAGTGATGATAGGGTAAAAGCTCCAAGTAGGCGAAATAGAAAGCTAAGTATAGAGCAGCTCTTTGCTGGGGCATATATGATTTATGCTAAATATATTGATCCATATAAAGGCGATAAAACTACCCTAAACAGCCTTTTGCCACAGATAAATATCATAAAAAATTCTAAATTAAATATGGATAATAATAAAAAATTTTTATTTGGATTTTCTATTTGGAAGCGGAAATTTATGGTGCCATTTTTGGGTGGAAATTTAAATTTCATAAGCACATTTAGCAAAGATCCACTTCTTTTAGCATTAAAAAAGGGATTAAATCCTAGCTCATTAGTCTATATCTGGGGCAAAAAAGAGTATCCAAAACTACAGAAATGGTGCGATGAAAATGGCGTGAGTATAATAAGGGTGGAAGATGGCTTTATCCGCTCCATTGGGCTAGGAAGCGATCTTACTAGGCCGTATTCTTTGGTTTTTGATGATGTTGGGATATATTTTGATACCACAAAACCAAGCAGATTAGAAAATATATTAAATTATCATAAATTCAGCGCTTATGAGTTAGAAGAGGCAATAAAATTAAAACAAAATTTAATAAATAGCAAAATTTCAAAATATAATGATGATAAAGATGGTATAATTACCCCTAAAAATAGCAAAAAAATAGCCTTAGTTATTGGTCAAGTCGAAGATGACGCTAGTGTAAAAATCGGCGCTGATGGGATGAAAAATATCGAGCTAATCAAACAAGCTAGATTAAGCTCTCCTAAAGCTCATATCATCTACAAGCCTCATCCTGATGTGCTAAGTGGCAATAGAATAGGCCAAGTAGATGAGAGCGAAGCGCTAAAATATTGCGATGAGATTGTAACTGGGGTGAGTATGCCTGTGCTACTTGATATAGCTGATGAGATTCACACAATGACCTCTACAAGTGGCTTAGAGGCTATATTGCGTGGTAAAAGGGTTATTTGCTATGGTAGGCCGTTTTGGGCTGGATGGGGGCTGAGCGATGATAAAAAGCAACTTCTAAGGCGTTGTAGAAATTTAAATATAGATGAATTAATTGCTGGAGCCTATATAATCTATCCTAGATATATCCATCCGGTGAGTTTAGAGCCTTGTGGGGCTAGTGATTTGGTTTTGGCTTTACAAGAGCAAAAGCAAGAGCTTCAAAAGCCGATAAATGCGTTTTTACATAAGGTCTGGTCACTATATGCTAGAATAGGGCAGAAAATTTTATATGTAGTTTTATTTGTGATAAAAAGATGAGATTAGAAGAGAGAATTACAGCTATTAAAGGCAAAAATGTCTTGCTTTTACAAGGCCCTATGGGGGATTTTTTTAATAAGCTTGATAAGATTTGTACCAAAAAGGGCGCTTTTGTAACTAGAATTGGATTTAATGCTGGCGATGCCTATTTTTCTAAAAGTAAAAATTATATCGCATATAAAGCCAAGCCAAAGCAGTGGCCTAAATTTATAAATAAATTTTATCAAGATAATAATATTGATATTGTCTTTTTATTTGGGGATTGTAGATTTTATCACAAAATGGCTATTAAGATAGCTAGGAATTTGGGGATTAGTGTTTATGTCTTTGAAGAGGGGTATTTGCGGCCTGGATTTATCACAATGGAGTCTTATGGGGTCAATAACCACTCTAAAATGCCTAGAGATAGGGAATTTTATGATGCTTACAAGCCACTAACCAAGCCATTTTCAGCTAAATCCACCTCTACTTATGCCTTGATGGCGTGGTGGGCGGTGCAGTATTATCTAATAGCAAATATATTCTATTTTTTATATCCTAACTATATTCATCATCGTGATTTTTCGCCTATTAGAGAGGGATTTTATGGGATTCGCAATCTTTTTAGAAAGATTAAATATAAATTTAGCGAAAAAAATTTAAATGAGCGTTTAGATGGGGAGTTAAGTGGGAGATACTATTTTGTAGCACTTCAAACTCATGATGATTTTCAGGTTAGAACTCACTCTAGATTTAAGACTATGGAGAGCTTTATTGAGTATATTATCTCATCATTTTCTAAGAATGCGCCTAAGGATATGATTTTGATCTTTAAGCATCATCCAATGGATAGAGGCAAGAAAAATTATAGCTCATATATTAGCTATTTAGCTCAAATTTATAAGGTTGAAGGGCGTGTGATGGCTGTATTTGATGCTCATTTGCCTACGATAATCAAAAACTCAAAAGCTGTAATTTTAATCAATAGCACCGTTGGGCTAAACGCCTTAAGCTACTCTAAGCCTGTAATTTGCCTTGGAAAATCTATGTATGATATCAAAGGCCTTACAACAAAAGATATAAATTTAGATAAATTTTGGACTATTCAATCTAGAGTTGATAGTGAGCTTTATGCCAAATTTAGGGCATATTTGGTGGATAATACACAGATAATTGGGAGCTATTATCTAAAAGATGGGGTGGAATTTAAATAGTTTTTGGGCCGATTTGTAGCCTTATTTTGTTATAATTTATCAAACAATTTTGCGGAGGATATAGTGCTAAATGTCATAAGGGCGCTATTTTTTAGAGAGCTAAAAACTAGATTTGGCAAAAATAGGCATCTAGGTTACTTCTGGGTAGTTGGTGAGCCACTGATGCAAATCCTTGTGATCACTACTTTAGTAACCTTGATCCGTGAGTATATTACGAATTTATCTGTGCCTGGTGGGACGCCTATTTTTATGTTTTTGGCTTGTGGGATAATTCCGTTTTTTATGTTTAGAAATATCGTTACGCAGCTTATGGGTGGGATAGCTGGGAATTTAACTCTGTTTTTTTATAAGCCGGTTAGACCAATTCATGTATTTTTAGCTAGAACTTTGCTTGAGTTTTATATGTACTCTTTGATATTTTTTTGTGTGATGGTTTTAGCAGGATGGATAATGGGCTATGATGTGGTGCCTAGGGATTTTTTGGCTATGACTTTTAGCTTTTGTCTGATGGTACTATCTGGATTTAGCCTTGGTGTGATATTTGCGATTATTACGCATTTTATGGAGCCACTTAAGATTGTTTTGACATATTTTACAACTGGTTTGTATATACTATCTTGCGTGATTTTCCCTATTTGGATAATTCCATCTAATATATTAAAATATATGCTTTATAACCCTATGCTTCATATTTGCGAGAGTATAAAATATTATTATTTTGATGGATATCCGCTAGCTGATGGTGTGAATTTGGCTTATCCATTGGTTTTTAATATAGTGCTATTATTCATAGGATTTTGGTTTTACTATTATAAAAGAAGAGAACTTGTAGCGAGCAGACCATGATAAAATTAGACAATTTGACCAAATTTTACCCACTAAGCAATGGTGATAAGCACTTTGTCTTTCGTGAATTTACCTTCACATTTCCTGATGATTGTAGTATTGGCCTAATCGGTAGAAATGGCGCTGGTAAATCCACTCTTATGCGACTTTTGAGCGGAGCTGATATTCCAAATGCCGGTAGAGTCATCACGGATAAGAAAATCTCATGGCCTGTTGGCCTAGCTGGTGGATTCCAACACGCACTTTCAGCTAGGGATAATGTGAAGTTTGTAGCTAGAGTTTATGGATATAGGGGCGAGGCCTTAGAAGAGAAGGTGCGTTATATTGAGGAATTTGCCGAGATTGGTAAATACTTTGATGAACCGATGAATACCTACTCTTCTGGTATGAGATCTAGAATTGGATTTGGGCTTAGTATGGCTTTTGACTTTGATTATTATTTGATAGATGAGGCTGGGGCTGTGGGCGATGCGAAATTTAAACAAAAAAGCGACGCTATTTATAAAGAAAAATTAAGCAATTCTAAAGTAATAATGGTCTCTCACAATATGAGCGAGATAGAGCAGTGGTGCGATAAGGTGATATTGGTCAATTATGGTACGGCGACAGTTTATGACGATGTCAAAGAGGGAATTGAAATGTATAAAAGGATATGCAGTTGAATAAAAGAGCTATGATTTTAAGATCTATTAAGGATCTAAAACAACACAAAGAGCGTCTAAATAGACTTGATAGTTTTAAAACTGTTATTTGTATAATGATTGTGGTGATATTTTATTATACCTTTATCGCTGCTGATAGATATGTTAGTAATGTCTCTCTAAGCGTTAAATCCACAGATGGTAGCTCACCAATATCTTTAAGCGGAATAGAGAGTTTAGTAGGGGTAGCATCTAGCTCAACTGAAGATATCAAGCTTTTACAAGAGTATATAAAATCCTTTGATATGCTCCAAAAACTTGATGAAAAGATAAATTTAAGATCGCTTTATGAAAAGCAAAAAATAGATCTATTTTTCCGTATCTACCCATCAACTAGCAAAGAGAGTTATCTAAAATATTATAGAGATAGAATTCATATATTATTTGATGATGCAACAGGGCTTTTAAATGTCGCTGTAGAGAGCTTTAGCCCTGAAGATGCTCGCAATATCTCGGCCGCTATTTTAGAAGAGTGTGAGAGATTTATAAATGAAATTTCGCACAATATCGCTAGAGAGCAGCTAAGGTTTGCCCAAGGTGAGCTAGAGAGTGCTAAACAAAAATATAAAGATGCCAAAAATGAGCTTTTGGCTTTTCAAAATGAGTATGGGGTATTTGACCCTCAAAGCCTAGCTAAAACCAAGGCTGGATTTATCACCGAAATAGAGCTTCAAATATCCAAAAAAGAGACCGAATTAAACACTATGAGAAGTTATCTCAATGACAATGCGCCTGAAATTGTAGCGTTAAAAGCCGAATTAAGAGCGCATAAAGAGCAGTTAGAAAAAGAAAGACGCAAGGTAGCATCCAATGCTTCTCAAGATAAATTAAATGATGTTGTAGCGCAATTTGAGGCTTTGTATCTGAATTTAAGCTTTGCTGAGGATGTATATAAGACAGCTATCACAGCTGTTGAAACAACTAGAATTGAGATCGGTAGAAAGGCTAAGCAAGTAGTAGTGATCCAAAGCCCATATGTACCAGATAGCGCTGCATATCCAAATAAAATGTATAATATCATCACAATTTTTGTGATTTTGACGCTGATATTTGGGGTTGTAAGGCTAGTTCGTGCTATCATCGATGAGCATAGATATTAATCTATGAAAAAACCATATAAAAATGGAATTTTATTAGCAGCGACTAGTAACTCCGCCTTTGCTATCGGGACAATGGTGGCAAATATCGCTGAGGTAATGGGCGGTGAAGTTGATATATTTTATATCGTTCATGATGGATTTACTCAAAGTGAGCTAGAAGCGTTTGCTAGGGTTGCTGGTGGGGCGAAGGTTAAATTTATTAGCTTTACCAAGGATGATTTTGCTAAGAGATTAAAGCCACACACAAATAACCAAAATATCTTAAATTCGCCCTTTTTCTCTCGCTGGACACATATGGCTTATGGAATGTTTGAGCCACTTTTGTTGCTTGATGAGTGTGAGTGTATAGTATATCTTGATTTTGATATTTTATTACTTAAAGGAGTTGGTGAGCTATTTAAATTGAAGGGTTATCACTTTAGCGCTCATAGGGGCAAGAGCCTTTTAAATCCAACACTTAGGGATTATAATGGCGAATTTAAAGATTGTAGAGTTTATAGGAGTGGGATTGTGGCCTACTATGATACAATCCCAAACCCAAAAGAGTGCTATAATCAAATTTACAATTACAGCGCAAAATATGGAGCCAATGACCAAGGCGTGCTTAGCTTATTAATCTTAGATAATAAATTTAAAGTCAAAAATCTAGGCTATGAATACACTAGTAGCACATTTTGGCGTAAAAGCATAGGAGCATCGATAATCCACGCTTGGGGGCGAGATGGGCGGTTTTGGAATAATGAGCTAGTTTATCAATTTTGGGGCGAAATTTGGGATAAATACTACCAAAAATGGCTAAAATGCGGTGGCAGCGAGTATAAAGGTGGCTTCATTTGTAAAGCCAATTACGCCATAGAGAGAATAAGATATCACCTAGCTTACAAACTTGGTTATGCGATGATAGAAAATCACACAACTATATTTGGCAAGATTAAATTGCCTTTTATTTTATTAGCTATCGCTTTAAAGCATAGACGCCAAAAGATAGAGTATCGCAAAATCATACAAACCAAACCAAATTTAAAAGTCCCACCAATAGAGCATTACGAAGATTACAGATCCGCTCTAGCTGAAAAACAAAGCGCACCATACAGACTAGGCCAAGCCCTTATCAAAGCCACCAAAACTTGGTATAAAGGCGGATTAATAAAATTATATTTTGAGATAAATGAGATAAAAAGGGATAAAAAGAGATAAATTATCAAATTTAAGGCTAAATTTGATAATTATAAAATGGCGGATTAATAAATTTCAATCTTTAAATTTATTTATCTTTTAATTATCTCTTTTGTGGTGGCTATGTTTTTGCTTAAATAGCTACCCACTCCTTTTATACACTCTTTTTGGATAGCTTTTATAAAACTCTCCATAAAATCAAAATCTATTTCGCCACTAGCGGTTATGGGTAGTTTTATTTGAATATTTTTTGCTACACTCCAATGTCTAGCATAGCCTAAATTTGGAATTCCTTTTTGCCAAACAGCAATAATAAATAAAATAAATTTTATGTTGAAAAATTTAGGCTCTAAAACTTTTACATTATCAGCCACACAAAAATCATTTTTTACTATATTAAAAGCTTTTGTGTGGTCTCCAAAAATTACAAAAAATGGTTTTTCATTGCTGATTGTAAAGGCTGGAATTTCATTACAATATCCACAAATACCACCATTTTGACTTTCTGCTGAATAAATAGGGAATTTCCCATTTTCTACGCTATCTTTTTTG
Organism: Campylobacter lanienae NCTC 13004; assembly: GCF_002139935.1. Taxonomy (NCBI): domain Bacteria; kingdom Pseudomonadati; phylum Campylobacterota; class Epsilonproteobacteria; order Campylobacterales; family Campylobacteraceae; genus Campylobacter; species Campylobacter lanienae. Next base: position 170,192 of record NZ_CP015578.1, read on the forward strand.
CTTAATTTTTGTGAAGTAGTTTTAATATCAAACAAATCCCCAATTCTAAACTCTTGCCAAATTCTAGAATTCCAAGTATTTAAAGCGCTCTTTTCATCAGGGTTTAAAGTAGTATCACTTAGACCAGAGGCTTTTAGATAGGCTTCTAGCTCACGCACACGCTCCGCTTCTAGCTCACGCACACGCTCCGCTTCTAGCTCCGCTATAAAGCTCTCCATAAAATCAAAATCTATTTCGCCACTAGCGGTTATGGGTAGTTTGATTTTATGATTTTTTATATCATCTAGTTTATAACCGCCTTGTTGTCCATCATACATAGAAACAAAACGCCAAATATTTGTCATTAAAAAAATGGCGATTTTTTCAGACCATTTTATAAAAATAGGCTTTGGCGTTAATTTATTAATATTTTGTGAGCAATAATAAGGCTCTTTTTGATATTTGACATATTTGTAATTGCCTATAACGGTCGCTGTGATAGTAAATGGCGCATTTGGCTCAAATTTTTGCTTTTTAATTTTGCCTTGGATGCCGTTGTTTTCAAAGGTTCTGCCGACGAAGTTTATTCCATGTTCTACAAAATCCACCGCATTGCTATCTAGAGATTTTGTTCCTACAATATCAAACAAATCCCCGATTCTAAACTCACTCCACTTTATTTTTTCTAGCTCTTTGCTAAAGTAAATCCTTTTGGTTTAAATTTTGTGTTGTTTCATTTTTTATGATTTGAGCTACTTCCCAAGCTAGATAGTCGCTTACGCATTTTTTAAAGTCGTTTAAAGTAGGCGTTGTATCAATAGGCGCACATTTGTTCCAGTCAGAGCCACTATTTGGGTCTATTGTCTCTTCGTGGTATTCTTTGTCTGTAAAAATATTTAGCTTAGATTTGCCAAAGCGCACGAGATTTACTAATTCATCATATCTAGCTTTTGCATCGCCTGTATCACGAAGATTTAGACTAGCTTTTGCCTTTTTGCGATTTGCTCTAGTGTAGCCATCATTTGAAAAATCTATAAATTTAACCATCTCATCTTTATTGTGCTTTTCACCTATGCGAAATACATAAATGTAGGTTTGGACGCTTGATTTGCCGATGAAAAGGTCTATAGGCATTTTTATACTTGCTATTAGTGTGTTTTGCTCTAAGATTTTTTTATTATATTCGCTTGCTTTGCCAGAGCCGGCTGAGCCTTGTATGATTATAGCGGCGTAGCCTTTTTTCATCATTTTTAGGGCTTTTTGGACAAAAACCATACCGCAGCCAGCAGCTGAGTAAGGGGGATTTAGGATAAAGGCAGTGGCGGGGAATTCTACTCCATCATTTTCACCAAAGCCGTAATTTCCGCTAAAATCAGTTAAACTATCTTTATTTAAGATATTTGAGCTACCATCGCCCATTAAAATCATATTTAAAATTGCTAACATATAAACGCTAGGCAAAATTTCAAGCCCTAGAAGTTGCTTTGCTTTGATATTAGCGATTTTTATTCTTAGCTCATCTGATGATTTTATCTCATTTTTGGCATCTTTTATCATCTCATTCATAGCAGCGACCAAAAGCCCCGCCGAGCCAGTAGCGAAGTCCCAAACGAAGCTATCTTTATTTACTCTAGCGAGTTTAGCTAAAAGTGTAGCTACATAAGATGGCGTTAGCACGACATCATTTAGCTTATCTTGACTAAATCCTAGCCAAGAATACATTTCATTAAAGAGCTTGCCAGTAAAATCTGTGCTTAAATCAGTTTTATAATAAATCCCAAGGTCATCTACAATCTTGCTAAAAACTCTTTTTAGTTGGGTTTCGCCATTTATCACTCTATTTAAATTTTCACTTAAAATGGTATTTTCTAGTGTGCGAGTGATGAGGGTTTTTTGTCATCTGGGATAGCTTTTTTGTTTAAAAACGCCTTTACTTTTCGCATTAAGATATCGCCATCTCTATTACCATCTTCATTTAGGCTTTTTAGCTCGGCTTTTTCTAGTGGCTTTACAGCGTTTGGAATTCCAATTGTAGCGATGATAGAAGCCGTTACTAGATAGACTCTATCATTTTCTCCAAGTCCGCTTTCGTTTTTGTAAATATCATTATTTAGTTTTGTTAAGCTTGTGGCTATTTCTAGGTCTAATTTTTCTTTGATTTGTGCTTTTTCTTCATCGCTTAGGCTTAGCTCTTTTACTTTGTCTATAAAATCATTAAAATTTTCTTTTTTTAAAAATGAAAAATCGCTAAATTTGCCTACTTCTTGACCTATACCAAAATTGCTTTTTGAGACGAGATAAACGGCGATTTCGTGCTTTAAAGCACCAAAATCATCTTTATAGCCACTCATTCCAATTGAAATAATATCTTCGTAATTTGTATAGTGTAAAATCGCATTTGCGTAATGGACTGCGCCATTTAGCGCATAAGAGTTGATATTTTTAAAATCAGGTTCGTTTTTATCAGTTTTATTTGCTACTTGATTTTTATCATCTAATTTTATTAATTTATCTTTATAACCTTTATACTCTATAAGGATAGGATATACCACACCCCACTTATCTTCTAATAAGAGTTTAGCATCAGGGCGATTGCCACCTTGTCCGCCATTTTTTGAGTAATATTCATTTAATGCGTTGTCAATTTGGCTATTGCCAGTTGATTCTTGTTCTAGTTTGTAGTCTAGTCCATATGATTTTAGCCAACCATTTGCTAAGTCTGCGATTTGTGGTTCTACTGATTGAAGTTTTGCCATTTATACTCCTTTAATGCTTTTAAGAATGGATTATAACTAAATTTAAAAATAATTAATCTAATAATTGAAATTTAATTTTGATTTTAAGCTTTAATTTAGCCAGAATGTGGCGGTTTTGGGCTTGATGAGGCGTATGGTATTGATTGGGATAGTGTTGTTTTAGTGGTGAGAAAATAGAGATGAGCCAAAGTGGGTATTGTAAATTTGGCAATACCCACATAAAACTTTAATAAAACAAGCTATTTACGCTCTCATCGTGATATACTCTGCGGATCACTTCGCCAAATAGTGGCGCTGTGGTTAAGACCTTGATATATGGGCTTTGCTCTTTGAGTGGGATAGTATCAGTCGTGACTAGCTCATCTAAGACTCCGCTATTTATCCTATCATACGCAGGCCCGCTTAAAACCGGATGAGTACAAAAGGCCATTACGCTTGTGGCGCCATTTTTCTTAAATACTTCAGCGGCTTTGACTATTGTGCCTGCTGTATCGATCATATCATCGATTAGGATTACATCCTTGCCATTTACATCGCCTATTATATTCATAACTTCGCTTTCATTGGCCTTTTCACGGCGTTTATCTACAATTACCATATCCAAATCCAAACTCTTAGCCAAGGTTCTAGCACGAGCTACGCCGCCTACATCAGGACTAGCGACTATAGGATTTTTAAGATTTTTATTTTTTACATAGTCTAAAAATACGATTGTACCATATAGATTATCAACAGGAATATCGAAAAAGCCTTGAATTTGCCCAGCGTGAAGATCCATAGTAACTACTCTATCTATGCCAGCAGTTTGCATCATATTGGCTACTAATTTTGCTGTTATCGGCACTCTTGGGGCGGCTTTTCTATCTTGTCTAGCATAGCCAAAGTATGGCACAACTGCGGTTATAGAGCTAGCGCTTGAGCGTTTTAGAGCATCAGTTAGGATCAAAAGCTCCATTAAATTTATATTAGCTGGTGCACAGGTTGGTTGAATGATAAATACATCTTTGCCACGCACGCTTTCGCCGATTTGAACGCTAATTTCGCCATCGCTAAATCTTTTGATACTTGCTTCACTTAGGGGAATTCCTAAATATTTGGCTACCATTTTAGAAAATTCTACATTTGCTGTCCCAGAAAAAATCTTATATCCACGCATTTTTATCCCTTAAAATAGTTAAAAAACTTAATTCTATCCTAACTTTGCTTAAAAATTTAAGCGATTATCGCAAAATAAATTTAAGTTTATGAGCCTTATATAAGCAAATTTATTATAAAATCTTAGAAAAATTTAGGTTTGATATGGGAAATTTTATCTGTTTGCATTGTAAGGGTGAGTTTGATCAACGAGCGGCGATCACTGATGAAAGTGGCAATGAGTTTTGCTGTAATGGATGTATGAGCGTTTATAATTTTTTAAATTCGCATAATTTAGGCGAATTTTATGATAAATTAGGCAATCAAAAGCACTTCAAAGCACCAAATTTAATCCAAATAGATAGCGAAGCATTTTATAAAAATTATGTCAAAAATAGCGATGGATTTAGCGAAATTTATCTTATTATCGATGGAATTCACTGCTCAGCTTGTGTGTGGCTCAATGAAAAGGTGCTAATCTCAAGCGATGGGATTATCGAAGTTAGCTTAAATTCGGCCACTCATAAAGCCTATATAAAATGGGACGATAGTATAATAAAATTAGATGAGATCCTACGCAAAATCAACTCCATAGGCTACACGCCAATCCCATATGATCCTAAAAAAGCAGATTTAAGAGCGAGTCAAAAACGGCGAGAATTTTACTCTAAGATGCTTGTTGGGCTATTTTGTACTATGAATATTATGTGGGTGGCGGTGGCTTTGTATGGTGGGTACTTTAGCGGAATGAGCGATGATATCAAAGATATTTTACATTTTGCTGAGTTTGTTTTGGCCTCTCCTGTGCTGTTTTATACAGGAAGTGAGTTTTACAAAGGGGCGTATCTTGCCATTAAAAATCGCCAAGCTAATATGGATTTAAGCATTTGTGCGGGAGCTAATATAGCCTATTTTTACTCAGTTTATGCTATGCTTAGTAGAAGTGGCGAAGTATATTTTGACTCTGTGGCTATGATAATTACATTTGTATTTATAGGTAAATTTCTTGAAGTAATTAGCAAGAAAAAGTCAATCGATACCCTAGACTCTCTTGGGGCGCTTTTGGTAAATCAAATTTATGTAAAACGAGATGGGAAATTCGAGTTAAAAGATGTAAATGATATAAAACCTGGCGAGATAATCAAAGTCCGAAGTGGTGAGCGAGTGATGATAGATGGGGTCGTGGTTAGTGGGGCTGGGAGCTTTGATCTATCTAGTATTAATGGCGAGAGTTTGCCAGTGGTTATAAGCGAGGGTCAAAAGATTATAAGCGGAGCTGTGTGCGTAGATGGGAGCGTGGAGTATAGGGCTAGTGAGCTATTTAAAAGCTCTATTCTTAGTAAGATAATTGATTTATTACATAATGCGAGCTTTAAAAAGCCAAAAATCGAAATTCTAGCTAATCAAATTTCAGCTAAATTTTCGCTAACTATCTTGATTTTGGGGCTTATGACCTTTGGGTTTTGGCTTTTTGATAGTGGGGAGATTAGCACGGCGATAATTATAGCTGTGAGTGTGATTATAATAGCTTGTCCGTGTGCTTTAAGCCTTGCTACGCCTGTGGCTACTCTTATAGCCTTAGGTAGTGCGATGCGTGGTGGGATAATATTTAAAGAAGCTAAGGTGATTGAGAGCTTGGCTAAGTGTAGTTGTGTGGTATTTGACAAAACTGGCACACTATCAAAATCCAAGCTTAAAGTGATTAAAGCGACAAAATTTAAAGAGTATAATCAAGATTTATTATACTCTTTAGCCCTTTCTTCTACTCATCCTGTGAGTGTGGCTATAAGGGATTTTATCATTGCTAAAGAGCTTAATTTAAGTGATATAACTAACCATAATGGCTTAGGTATGAGTGCGAAATATGGGGATTTGGATATTTATGGCGGTAGTGCGAAGTTTATGGCGCAAATGGGATTTGGGGAATTTGAAGCGAGTGGGCTAGGGTATTATTTTGCTGTGGGAAAAGAAGTTGTGGCGAAATTTGAGCTTGAAGATGAGCTAAGAGATGAGTCAAAAGCCGTTATAAATAGCTTAAAAAAAGATGGATATAAGGTAGTAATGCTAACAGGCGATAACGCTAGTGTGGCTACAAAGATTGCAAATAGGCTAAATATAGATGAATTTTACGCTAGTCAAGACCCGATCCAAAAAGCTCAAATAATCAAAGATTTAAATTCCAAATCCCCAGTGGTGATGATAGGTGATGGAGTTAATGATATAGTGGCATTAAGCACAGCTAGTGTGGGGATCTGTATGGGAAGTGGAGCGCAAATTAGTATAGAAAAGAGCGATGTAGTTTTACTAGATGATAATTTAAATTCGCTTTTAAGGGCTTTGAAGCTATCTAAGCTAACTTTTAGGACTATTAAAGAGAATTTGATTTTTACCTTGATTTATAACGCTCTTACAATTCCGCTTGCTATGATGGGCTATATAATACCGCTATTTGCGGCAATCTCTATGTCTTTAAGCTCTATAATTGTGGTTTTAAACTCAACTAAAATAAGATTAAAAGGATAAAAATGGGCGCTGTGATAGCTATAATGCTTGGGATCTCTACTTTGCTTGGTGCGTTGGCACTTTTGGGGCTTTTGTGGGGAGTGAAAACTAAGCAGTTTGATGACTATTCTAAATTTTTAGATGGGACAAAATTTGATAGTGAAGATGCGTTAAATGATGCTGTAAATTTAGAAAATCGTAAAAAAGAGCTTATGAAAAATAAGAGTTATAGACCGCCAGATTAAAATTAGGAAAAAGATATTTAAAAGAACTAGCTAGGATAAACCTAGCTAGATAGAGTTATTTAAGAGTTGAAATATAGTTGCTTACAGCTTCCATATCAGCATCGCTTAAAGTAGCCATTTGGCCTTTCATGATAGCGCCCATGCCGATTTTGCCTTTACCATCATTTAGAGTGCCAGCTTTATAAGCTTTCATATCAGCTAATCTTTGAGCTGGATCTGTATCAACTAGAGCTGGAACTTTATTTAGATATTTTTTTTCAGCTTTAGCACCATGACAAACTGCACATTTTTTGTAAATGTCAGCACCATCAGCAGCGAATGCACCAACACAGGCTAATGCAACTAATAAAACTATTTTTTTCATTTTATATCCTTTTTTGGGAGATTTTATAAGAGTATTATAGTGGCAATATTCTGAAATTTAGATTAAAAATTAAAATTAAATTTTTAATTTAGGGATATAAATTATCAAATAAATTTATCTATATTAAGTGAATTTAAACTAAAATATAGATAAAATCCACTTTATGAAAAAGATTAAAGCACTATTTTTAGATCGTGATGGGGTGATAAATAAAGACCCCGGTTATGTGTATCGTATAGAAGATTTTGAGTTTATGCCTGGGATTTTTGTGGCTTTAAGGGGTTTTATAGAGCTTGGATTTGAGATTTTTGTCGTAACAAATCAATCTGGCATAGGCCGTAAATACTACACTCAAGCTGATTTTGATAAACTTAGTGAGTATATGATAAATGAGTTTAAAGCCAAAGGTGTGAATATCAAAAAAATTTACTATTGTCCGCATGCGCCTGATGATAATTGCGAGTGTAGAAAGCCGAAGTCTGGTATGTTTTTAAAGGCTTTGAGCGAATTTAATATAGATATGAAAAGCTCAATTATGATAGGTGATAAGCAAAGTGATATTGACGCAGCTAGTGGCGCTGGAGTTGGCAAGGGCTTTTTGCTTGATGGGGATAAATTTAGTAGCGTGATGGATGTTTTGGAGTATATAAAGGGGTTAAGATGAGAGTATTGATAACTGGTGGAGCAGGATTTATAGGGTCGAATTTGGCTAAGCATTTTATGGGTGAAAATGAAGTTTTGGTGGTGGATAAATTCCGCTCTAATGAGACTTTTAGCAATGGAAATTTAAAAAGCTTTGGCCATTATAAAAATTTAATTGGCTTTAGAGGCGATATATATTGTGGTGATATCTGCGATATTGATACGATCAAAAAAATGCGTGATTTTGCGCCAGATGTGATATATCACGAGGCTGCTATCTCTGATACTACGGTGGCTGAACAAGATGAGATTATGAGAGTGAATTTAAACTCATTTAAAGATATTTTAGATATCGCATACCAAAATGGCTCTAAAGTGGTCTATGCTAGTAGCGGTGCTACATATGGGGACGCTCCAAGCCCACAAAGTGTAGGTGTAGGTGAAAATCCGGCTAATGTCTATGGGTTTAGCAAGCTTATGATGGATGAGATGGGGCGAGAGTATCACGCTAAAACGGGACTTCATATAGTTGGGCTTAGGTATTTTAATGTATATGGTGATGGGGAATTTTATAAAAACAAAACCGCATCTATGGTATTGCAATTTGGATTACAAATTCTAAGTGGCAATGCCCCAAGGTTATTTGAAGGAAGTGATAAGATAAAAAGGGATTTTGTTTATATAAAAGATATAATTTTAGCCAATGAATTAGCGATAAATGGCGATAGCGGAGTCTATAATGTCGGCACGGGCAATGCTAGAAGCTTTCAAGATATCGCTGATATCTTACAGCGAGAAATCGGCGTAAGCTTAGGCAATGAATATATCAAAAATCCATTTGCATCACAATATCAATACTTCACTCAAGCTGATATATCGCCTACAAAAATTGGCTTAAAATATGAGCCAAAATATAGCCTTGAAGATGGGATAAGAGAGTATTTGCCAGCGATAAAGCGAATTTATAATAGCGAGTTTAGAAAATGAGTAGAGTGTTGGTAGTTGGGGATTTGATGATTGACCACTATATATGGGGGAGTTGTGATCGCATAAGCCCAGAAGCCCCAGTTCAAGTAGTAAATATCAAAAACGAAACCAAAAGATTAGGCGGTTGTGGGAATGTAGTTTCGAATTTGATCGCTCTTGGGGCTGAAGTTGGCGTAATAAGCGTAGTTGGCGATGATGAGTTAGGTGGTGAAATTTTAAAGCTTTTAAAAGATCGTGGCGCAAAAGCTGAGCTAGTGATCGCACAAAAAGGACGCAAATCTAGCCAAAAAAGCCGTGTAATGGTAACTCATCAACAGGTTCTTAGGCTAGATACAGAGAGCACTAGCGATATTGATTGCGCTGATGAGATAGTGGGTAAATTCCAAGGCATTTTGAATAGTTATGATATTGTTTTGTTAAGTGATTATGGTAAGGGAGTTTTGAGTGATTATCTAACAAAACAGATAATCTCAATTACCAAAAACAGCGCCAAAATGGTCTTAGTAGATCCTAAAGGGAAAGATTATAGTAAATACAAGGGCGCAACACTTCTAACGCCGAATAAAAAAGAGGCAAGCGAGGCTTTGGGGTTTGTGATTGATAGTGATGAGAAACTGGAATTAGCTCTAAAAACTATGAAGATGAATTACGAGCTTGAGTATTCTTTGATCACTTTAAGTGAAGATGGGATAGGGCTTTTGGCTCAAAAGATGGTTAAATTCCCAGCTTTAGCAAAAGAGGTTTTTGATGTTACGGGTGCGGGGGATAGTGTCTTGGCTACTTTGGGGTATTGCCTAGCTAGTAAGATGAGTATCGAAGATGCTATAGATAATGCGAATTTAGCCGCAGCCGTTGTGGTAGGAAAGGTAGGAAGTGCGGACGCTAGTTGGGGAGAGATAGAGAGCTTAAAGAGCAAAAAGATAGGTTTTGAGCGAAAATTAGTAAAACTTGATGAGCTTTTGAAAGTTGATAGAAGCGGCAAGAGCTTGGTATTTACAAATGGGTGTTTTGATATTTTACATTTTGGGCATATTAGCTACTTACAAAAGGCTAAGATGCTTGGTGATATATTGGTCGTTGGGTTGAATTCAGATAGTTCAGTTAGGGGCTTAAAAGGTGATAGCAGACCGGTAAATACGCAGTTTGATAGGGCGGCTATGCTGTGCGCTATGGAATTTGTGGATTTTGTAGTGATATTTGATGATGATACGCCTTATGAGATGATTAAGGCTATTGGGCCTGATGTGCTAGTTAAGGGTGCTGATTATGAGGGCAAGGTGGTTGTAGGTAGCGAGTTTGCTAAAAGAGTTGAGTTGATTGAATTTGTAGAGGGCAAGAGCACTACAAATATAATAGAAAAAATAAGAAATTAAAGGGTGATTATGAGTATATTTAGTGATGAGTTAAGGTCGCATTTAGAGGTGGCGAATTCGGTTTTGTCTGTGGAAGAGCAAGTGATGAAGGTGGCAAATATCGTTATAGATACGCTTAAAAATGGTAATAAAATAATCATTTGTGGCAATGGCGGAAGTGCGGCCGATGCTCAACATTTTGCCGCTGAGCTTACAGGTAGATACAAAAGCGAGAGAGCCTCTCTAGGGGCTATAGCACTTAGTACCGATACATCTGCGATAACTGCTATTGGCAATGACTATGGATATGATATGATATTTTCAAGGCAACTTAGCGGAGTTGGTAGGGCTGGAGATCTATTAGTTGCGATTAGCACTAGTGGTAATAGTCAAAATGTCTTAAAAGCTATCCAAGTAGCTAAGGAAAATGGTATAAAAAGCGTTGGATTAAGTGGCAAGGGCGGTGGAGCGATGAATGATGCGTGTGATATAAATATCGTAGTTCCATCTAATGACACAGCTAGAATCCAAGAGATGCATATTTTGATAATTCATACGATTTGCGCAGCTGTGGATGGGGCGTTTAGTTAAGCTCATTAATTAAATTTAAAACCACATCAGGTTTTAGTGCCTTCATACACTCATGAGTGCCAAGAGGGCATACTCTTTTCATACAAGGCATACAATCCAAGTTTAGATGAGCTAGTCTAGCATTTGGGTTATTGTATGGGCTAGTGCGAGTAAAATTAGTCGGCCCAAATAGTGCTATGGTAGGAGTTTTGAAGGTTGCGGCTATATGCATGGGGCCACTATCATTAGTGATGAATAGATCAAGCCCAGCTATATAACTAGCTAGTTCGCTGATAGTTGTCTTGCCGCAGAGATTTTGGTGGGGGACGCTATTTGTAGATAGAATTTTGCTAATTTGATGGCAAATTTCACTTTCGCCGATCCCACCAAATATCACAATATCAAACTTACCACTCAATTCAGTCGCCACCTCGGCAAAGTAACTTGGATACCATCTTTTGGCACTTCCATAGGTAGCACCTGGATTTATACCTAGGGTTGGCTTTGGGTATTTAACCGGAGTAAAGTCAAGCTCTAATTTGTCAGTTAAAATATCTATATTTAGGGCTTTGGAGCTGAAATTTAAGTAGTCGATTACAAGATGATCTTTTGGATTTATTGTTTTATAGATGGCGCTTTTTGGAGCATCTATAAAAAACGCTAAAGCCTTAGAGGCAAGGTGGCTTCTAAAACTGATGAAAGCATCAAATTTCGGTAGGGATTTGGCGAATTTATATAGATAGAGTAGGCGGAATTTGGATTTTTTGGATCTGTCTATGATGATATTTCCGCTCTTTTCAAATAGAGCCGTTGAGGCGTGCGAACCAAAAAATGTAAAATCCACATCTTTGAAATTCGCTCTTATATTGGCTATTGCAGCGCTACTCATAACTCCATCGCCAAGCCAAGTTGGCAACTCAATGAATATTTTCACTAATTACCTTTGCTATCTCATTTATGCTTTTATCTGCTGTGAAATTTTTGGCTAGATTTATATTTTTAGTTGATATTTCAAGCATTAAATTATGATCATTAAGAAGATTATCGATATATTTAGCTGTTTCATCTATGGATTTTACGATAAACTCATCATCCAAAATCTCGCTAGCGCCGTTACTATCACTGCTAAAACATACGCAACCATAGCTCAAAGCTTCTAAAATTTGAGTGCTAAATGAGTTATAAAGCGAAGGCAGGGCAAATATATCAGCAGCCTCATAATAGCGATTTAGCGTTTTGGGGGTGGATTTGAAAATTGCTCTAATATTTGATTTATTGGCTAGTTTTTTATATTTTGCGATGGATTTATCGCTACTGATGATTATAGCATTAAATTTGCTTTGAATTTGGGCTAATAACTCTATGAATTTATCTATTCCATCTTTTTTTAGATCATTTGAGACAAATAGGATAATTGGCAATTCTATATCGATGCCAAGCTCTTTGCTTAATTCTAATTTGGCGCTACCTTTTTGAATTTGAGTTGGTAGGTTGATTCCTGGATATATGGTGGTGATTTTGCCTGGTTTTATATCGTAGATTGTCTCTAATTGATAGCGAGTTAAATTTGAGTTTGTTATGATTTTTATAGAGTTATTTATGCAGTTTTTTTCGACTATGGTATTTATGATTTTAAGCGGATTTAAAAACCAAAATTTATCTAATTTTTTATATATTTGCCAAACTCCATCAAAAGCCAAATATATATCAGCACTATCAAATCTATCTAAGCAGATATAGAAATTATCATTTTTTTGTTTTTTGGCTAGCTTGTTGATTTTAAGAAGTTTTGTAGCCTTGATATTATCGTAGTTCTTGCTACTAGCCTTAAAGCCTTTTGCGTTTAAAATGGCCTTTAATCGCTCTATAAATCTTTGGTTTTTGGTGGTGAAGTTAAACTCTAATATCTCTATATTTTTCATAATTTTATTTTAGCATAGCTAGGCTTATAAATTGGTTTATATTTCTAAATTTAGCTAATAAAGTGATTTTTGATCTCATTTATAATCCAGTTTATATCTAAGGAGTTTAGACAATCGCTAATTTGTGAGTCATTACAGCCCTCTTTGCCGCATGGGACGCATTTTAGAGTGCTTTGGATCACTGTGTGGCGACCCATTTTTTGAATTCCATTTTTGTTTTGATAATAGCTTTTAAACTTAGAGTTATCCCAAGGCCCCCACACGCCAGTATAGCTAGGCCCAAATAGCGCTATACAAGGGATATTATTTGCCGCAGCAATATGCATTATAGCAGTATCAACACCGATATAAAGATCTGATTGAGAGCTTAAAAACGCCACTTGATCTAAGGTTAAATTCCCCATAAATACAATTGGTTTTGATGCGCACAAAGATAAAATATGCCCCATTCTATCTATCTCATTTTGATTTTTATCACAGGTTAAAACCACTCTTTTATCTAGCTTAAGCTCACAAAAATCAATAATTTTAGCCATAATCTCATCGCTAAGGCATTTATAATTAAATCTAGCCATTGGATGAATATGTATGAAATTTGGCGGCAAATTTAAATCATAATTTTTAAAATACAAACTCACTTTTGTGCTTAAAATTTCTTTATTAAGGGCGGTTATAGCGGATAAATTTTGCATTACGATGTGGCCTGATGGATTAGAGATATTTGTGATAAATTTGTTTAAAATTTGGCTATTGCTTTTATGTGAGACTATGGTTTTAGCTCCGCAAAATTTAGCTAAAAATATCCCACGATCGCTCATTTCGGTATTTATCACGATATCGAATTTCTCTTTTCTTAATCTAAGGGCGTATTTGATCTCAAGCCAAAGTTTTTTAAATATATTTGATTTATTGATTGAATTTCGCTCATAGATATGGATTTTATCAATTTGCGGGTTATTTTCTATCACTGCTTGCGTGCCGCTATTTAGAGCAAAGTGTATAGAGGCATCTGGATAGTGGGCTTTGAGATTGGATATCAAAGGCGTAGTTAATAATACATCGCCGATAAATCTAAATTTAATAACTAATATCTTCATCTATATATCTCTGGGTAGAAGTGTTTAAATTTCTTATGCATCCAAAAATACTCATCTGGTTTTGAGATTATAATTTTTTGCGTAGCGTCGCTTTGGTATTGCGTGGCGAGCTGAATTTTATCCCCATTTAGGGCATTAATATCGATTGGATCATAAAAGATGATTAAATTTTTATCGCCATATCTTTGGATAAAAGCTGGGATTATCACCGCATTTAGTTTAGACGCAAAGATGCTAGCAGCGTGTGTGTGAGCTATTTTGTGAGAGAAAAACTCACACTCTAATCCATCTCTAATATCGATATTTTGATCGACTAAAATCCCTAGAAGGCGCCTTTTTTGTAGTGCTTTGATAATCATCTTGGCGCCACCGCTTTTAGGTATTACTTCTATATCGAATTTAGCTCTTTTTTGGCTTAAAATCTTATCCATTGAAGGGCTATCAAGATTTCTACCTACGATGCTAACAGCGCCAAATTTCGCCGCCATCGCAAGGCTAAAAAGCTCCCAATTGCCATAATGTGCGGTTGTGATGATGATGGGGCGGTCTTTGAATTTATCCAAAATTTCTTCATTTTTAAACTCCACTTTGGATAAAATCTGCTCTTTTGAGCTATTTTGATTACGCAAAAACTCCATACCAAAGTAGGCAAAGTTGCGATAAGTATCTAAAATAATCTTTTCTATATTATCAAATTTACACATTTTAAGGTTAATTCTCATTATATTTGTATGCTTCTTATCAAATTTATAAAACAGCCTAGCAAGTGCGTCTAAAAGCAGATTTTGAAACTTCATAGGCGTGTAGTTTGCGATAAATTTAAATATTTTATAAAGCAAAAAATATACAAAATCAATCATACAAATTCTCCAAATTCAAAATCTCCCTTGCTAAATTCGCCACGCTAATAGCCGGTATATCATTGATACAATAATCGCTCTTATCTATATTTTTAGCATCAATTTTCTTGCCTATATCGATGGTGCGATTAATGCGTGTTTGATAGCTATTTCTATGACTTGGTCGGTTGCCAAATAGCGTGATAGAGGCTCTATTTTGCGCCCAAGCTAGGTGAGTTATACCGCTATCATTGCCGATGACTAATCCAGTATCACAAAGCAAACTAACCACCATCTCTAAGCTCATAGGCTCTAAAACCTTAGCGTGGGTATTTTGGGCTATTAATTTTGCTTTTTGTAGCTCATTTTGGTTGCCAGAAATTATATTTATCTCATAATCTTTTAATAAATTTATAATATCTTTAAATTTATTATAACACTTGCTTGGCTCGCTAGCAAATGGCGCTATAAGGATAGTTTTAGATGGTTTTGGGCTTTTAGCTAGGATGAAACAAGCAGATTTGTGTCTAATCTCATCATCACTATACTTAAAACCCAAAGCCAAGCTAGCTAGACTTAGATTTCGCTTTATGATATTTTCATTATAATCAATCTTAAATTTGCTTTTATAAAATATCGAAGCTAGCGGTTCTTTAATGCTATTTTTATCAAATCCAGATATATTGTTGCCTAAAATTTTTGCTACAATTGCTGATTTTATAAGCCCTTGAAAATCAATGATGATATCAAATTTGCCCCTAAATTGCCTTAAAATTTTATAACTTTTATAAAATTTTTTATCTTTTAAAGGCAGGGTAGCTATATTGATACCGCTAATAAGCCTTAAAATTGAGCTAAATTTCTCATCAACAAACCAAGTAATATCCGCATTTTTATAATGCTTTTTAATGAATTGTATCACAATGCTAGTATGAATGATATCGCCAAGAGCAGATAATCTAATAATTGCTATTTTCAACTAATTTTCCAAAATTTTTTGCTATTATTTTATCTAAATTTGATTAAAAGTTGGTAATTATGAGCGGATATATCTGTGTTTTTGATTGCGAAACTATTCCAGATAGTGATTCTTTGAGAGTGGCGTATGGCTATGATGGCGATGATGAGAGCGTGGCTAAAATGGCTCTAAAAGCGCAAAAGGAGCAAAGTGGGAGTGAGTTTTTGCCTGTTTGTTTTCATAAGGTTGTTACGATTAGCGCTGTAATTGCTGATGAGTTTGGGCGATTTAAGAGAGTATCTACCATAGCAGGTAGTAGCGAAAAAGAGAAAATCTCTGAATTTATTAAATTTATAAATGAGCATAATCCAAGATTGATTAGTTATAATGGCAGGGGCTTTGATCTACCTATGCTAATGATAAGGGCAATGCGATATAATCTTGATGCTAGTGAGTATTTTAATACCAATGATAGAGCAAATGGCAAGGATAAGTGGTGTAATTATAGAAGTAGATATGATGGGATTTTTCACTTAGATTTGCTTGATCATATTAGTGATTTTAAGGCTGTGAGTGGGCTTAAGCTTGATCTACTTTGTTCTAGCTTGAATTTACCGGGCAAATATGATGTTTGTGGTGATGAGGTGATGAGCTTGTATTATAATAATAAACAAGATAAAATCGATGAGTATTGTGAGTCTGATGTGCTAAATACATATTGGCTGTTTTTAAAATATGAGCTACTTCGTGGGAAGTTAAATATAGATGATTATATTGATTATCTAAATTTAATGAGCGAGTATTTAAAGGATAAAAAACCAGATATGAGCTATACTCCAGTATTCTGTCAATATATACAAAATGAGTTTGATAGGATAAAAGTTGATTAGATTTTTAGTGCTATTTTGGCTATTTTGTGCTACCTCTTTTGGCGAGGTTATGCTACTTAAAGAGTATAAAGATGAGAATTTAACCGGCTGGGTAATGAGCGAAAAATACGATGGAGTTCGTGCTATTTGGGATGGCAAGGTCTTAAAAAGTCGTAGTGGTAAGATTATCAATGCCCCAACTAAGTTTATAAATGAGCTACCGGATTTTGCCCTTGATGGTGAGCTGTGGAGTGGGGTGGGGGAATTTGAGTTTATCGCCTCTACTGTTTTAGATGAAACGCCAGATGATAGAGCATGGGATAAAATCAAATATATGGTATTTGATCTGCCTAAATTTGATGGTAATTTGTATCAAAAAATGGATTATTTAAATAATTTTTTAAAGGCAAATCCAAGTGAATTTATAAGGGTTATTGAGCAGATTGAGATCAAAGACAATAATCACGCTTTTGCTTTTTTAGATGAGTTAGTAGCTAGTGGCGCAGAGGGCGTGGTGGTGCGTGACCCAAATGCCAAATATATTAGCGGTCGCAGCTCATCGATATTAAAGCTGAAAAAATGGCATGATAGCGAGTGTGAAATAGTCGCTATAAATGAAGGTAAAGGTAGATTAAAAAGGACAATGGGATCGCTAAATTGCGTGGATATATTTAGTAAAATAGAGTTTAAAATTGGCTCTGGATTTAGTGATGAAATGAGAGCAAATCCACCAAAGATAGGCACCATAATCACATATAAATTTCAAAATTTAACCAAAAATAATAAACCAAGATTTCCAATATTTCTAAGAATCAAAAGGAGCGAATGATGAGAAAATTAGCAATATTATGCTTAGTAGTAGCGGCGTTAAATGCGGTGATTTATTATGAGCCAAAGACCAAAGAGCAAAAAGAGGGTTACAAATATGGCCAAACAATGCGAATGCTAGGCTTTGAGAAATGGGAGTGTAATAAATTTAAAAATATCGATGAGGTTAAATTTGAGTGGTGCGAATATGGCTGGGTGGATAAAAGCGAGGAGATAGATGCTAGAAAGGATTATTGATAAGATTAAGCTAGTAAATTTCAAAGATTTTAATAGCTCTGAGATAGAGCTAGTTTATAAGTGGAGAAATGACCCTAAAATCGCTAAATATATGGTAAATAAGCATATTGATTTAAAGGAGCATTTGAGCTTTATAAAATCTCTAAAAAATAGTAGCGATAAAAGGTATTTTTTGGTTTATCAAAGCGGCGAGCCAATCGGCGTGGTTTCGTTTGTCAATATAAGTGAAATTTCGTGTGAATTTGGTATATATGCCAATCCAAATTTACGCCAAATGGGGGATATATTGATGAGTGTTATCATAGATTATGCTTTTGATATTTTAAAGGTTAGCAAGATCCTAGCTAAGGCTTATAAGGATAATTTAAAAGCTATTAATCTATATCAAAAATTTAAATTTGAAATATACGAAAATAGCGATTTGATGGTATATTTTTGCCGTAAAGCTAAATAAATTTAAGGAGTAAAAATGAATATTTTAATCACAGGTGGTGCTGGATACATAGGCTCACATGTTTTAAAGGCGCTTTTGGAGAAAAATAGCGATAAAATAACTGTAATTGATAATTTTTATAGTGGGTCTAGGGACGCCTTGGTAGCACTTGAGAGTGTGGGGAAATTTGAGTTTATCAAATGCGATTTAGCTGATACGGCTTTATTAGAAGAGATTTTTTCTACTCATAAATTTGATGCGATTATACATTTTGCGGCCTATATAGAGGTATTTGAAAGTATGCAAAATCCGCTAAAATATTATCTAAACAACACGGCCAACACGGCAAATTTAATCAATCTAGCATTGAAATTTGGGGTTAAAAAATTTATATTTAGCTCTACAGCTGCTACTTATGGCGAGCCAGAAAATGGCGTGGTATGCGAAAACAGCCCGCAAAATCCGATAAATCCATATGGTAATAGTAAGCTTATGAGCGAGCAAATCTTAAAAGACGCTGCGGCCGCTAATAGCGATTTTAAATTTGGAATTTTAAGATATTTTAATGTCGCTGGGGCCAGTTTGGATGGATTAATCGGTCAAAACTATCCAAACGCCACTCACCTAATCAAAGTCGCCACACAAACCATAACCGGCAAAAGAGCTAATATGAGTATTTTTGGTAGAGATTATGATACTAAAGATGGGACTTGTATTAGAGATTATATCCATATTGAGGATTTAGCCGATGCGCATTTGGCGGTGCTTGATTATCTTGATGATAATGATAGTGATATATTTAATGTAGGTTATGGGCATGGATTTAGCGTACTTGAGGTGATAAATATGGCTAAAAAAATTAGCGGAGTGGATTTTGAAGTTATGGATGCTCCAAGGAGATTGGGCGATCCGGCTATATTGATCGCTGATTCATCAAAATTAAGAAATCTCACTTCTTGGAAGCCTAAAAAAGATAGTTTAGAGACCATTATCTCTTCAGCACTTGAGTGGGAGAAAAAGATATTTTAAGGCTAAATTTAGCCCAAATAGACTTAAAGTTATAAACTTATTAATTAAATTTAGATAAAATATCGCCTAAAAATTTTTCACAAAGGAGCTACGATGGCACTACCAGAAGCAGAACACATATGGTATGATGGCAAATTAGTTAAATGGCATGAGGCTACAATTCATGTTTTGACTCACTCATTACATTATGGAAATGCCGTATTTGAAGGCGTTAGAGCCTATATGACACCAAAGGGATTAGCGATTTTATCTCTTGAAGCTCACACAAAAAGGCTATTTGAATCAGCTAAGGTTTGTGGGATTAAAATTCCATTTACTCAAGAAGAGATAAATCAAGCTCACGTAAATTTACTAAAAAGCAACACCTACACAGACAATGTCTATATCCGTCCAATTGTATTTTTAGGCTATGGCAAAATGGGCGTAAGCCACATTGGTTGCCCTACAAATGTAGCCATCGCAGCGTGGCAGTGGGGTGCGTATATGGGCGAAGAAGCGCTAGAAAAAGGGATAAAAGTCAAAATCTCATCTTGGATAAAGCCGGCTCCATTTTCTATGATGGCAAAGGCTAAAGCAAGCGCAAACTACTTTAATTCTCAAATGGCAAATTTCGAAGCACGCGAAGCTGGTTGCGATGAAGCTTTATTGCTTGATCCGCAAGGCTTTATCTCTGAAGGTAGTGGTGAGTGCTTTTTTATAGTCAAAGATGGCGTGATAATAACCCCACCAAATGATACAAGCTTAGAGAGTATCACACAAAAAAATGTAATCCAAGTAGTCAAAGATCTAGGATACACACTCCTACGCCAAAGAATCACAAGAGATGAAGCCTATAATGCTGATGAAGCGTTTTTTACTGGTACTGCAGCTGAAGTTACACCAATTAGTAGCATAGATGGCAGAATCATCGGCAATGGTAAAAGAGGCCCAATCTCAAAAGCCTTGCAAGAGGCATATTTTGATTTAGTAATGGGTAAAAATCCAAAATACGAAAATCTACTTACTTATATAAATTAAAAGGATGAGAATTGCCGGCAGATTTAAATGATTATTTCAACAAAAAAAATAGCAACTCAAATAGCGATGATAAAAAGCCAAATTTTAACTTCAAAAAGCCAAATGTACCAAATTTAAGCGGTGGTTTAGGCAAATTTAGTGGTATTATATATGCTTTGATAGCTATTATTGTGATTTTGGTAGTTGCTAAACCATTTGTGGTTATAAACTCCGGTGAAGTAGGCATCAAATCTACAGCCGGTAAATTTGACCCAAATCCACTCCAGCCAGGGTTTCACTTCTTTTTGCCTTTTATCCAAGAAGTTCGCACAGTTGATACCAAAGTCCGCCAAATCAACTACACTTCCACAGAAGGCAGAAACGAAGCAAATTTGAGAGGTAGCGGTATAGAGACCAAAGATACAATTTCAGTCCTTGACTCAAGGGGGCTTCCTGTTAGTATGGATATCACCGTCCAATACCGCCTAAATCCACAAAACGCACCGCAAACCATAGCCGCATGGGGCTTTAGTTGGGAGAATAAAATTATAGACCCAGTAGTGAGAAATGTAGTTAGAAATGTAACAGGTAAATACACAGCCGAAGAGCTACCAGAACGCAGAAACGATATCGCCGCAGCTATCGATATGGGAATTCGCTCTGATATCGACAAGCAACCAAATCAACCTGTAGAGTTAGCTAGCGTCCAACTAAGAGAGATAATATTGCCACCAAAGGTAAAAGAGCAGATAGAAAGGGTTCAAATAGCCAAACAAGAGGCCGAAAGAACCAAATACGAAGTTGAAAGAGCAAATCAAGAAGCACTCAAAAAAGCAGCCCTTGCCAAAGGTACTGCCGAAGCCGTTAAAATCGAAGCCCAAGGTAGAGCCGATGCTGTTAAAATCGAAGCCGATGCGCAAGCCTACTCAAATTCACAAATCGCAAGAAGCTTGACAAATAATCTTTTAGAACTCAAACAAATTGAGACTCAAAAAGGCTTTAACGAAGCTTTAAAAACCAATCAAGATGCGAAAATTTTCTTAACTCCTGGTGGCGCTGTCCCAAATATTTGGGTAGATACAAAAGACAAACAAAAGCAAATTTCAGCACAAAATTAAGGATTTTAGATGAGTGTGATAGTAAATTGGGATAAGATTGATGGATTGTTGCCAGTTGTAGTCCAAGAGTATAGCAGTGGCGAAGTCTTGATGCTAGCATATATGAATCAAGAAGCCCTAGAACTAACTCAAAGTAGCAATCTAGCCCATTACTACTCACGCACTAAATCTCAAATTTGGAAAAAAGGTCAAGAGAGCGGAAATTTCCAAATAGTAAAATCTATATCTTTGGATTGTGATAATGATGCTTTGCTATTAAAAGTCGAGCAAATAGGCAACGCCGCTTGTCACACGGGAGCGAAATCTTGCTTTTTTAACCACTTAAATTTAGAAAAAAATAGCGATTTAGATCTTAATAAAACGATAAAATACGATATATTAGACCATCTATACCACATAGCCCTAGATAGAAAATTAAACCCAAGTGACAAATCCTACATATCCAAGCTCTATTCCAAATCCCCAGATTCTTATCTAAAAAAGATGGCCGAAGAGAGTTGCGAGCTTAATCTAGCTATAAAAGAGCTACAAAGATTCAAATTATACTCAAATTTAAATTTAGAAAATTTCGGCGAACATAAGCCAAATGACCCAAAATACGATATTATCTATGAAGCGGCTGATTTGCTGTTTCATATGATTATAGCTTTGGCTGATTGCGATATCCATCCAAATGCTATATTAGATGAGCTTAAACGCCGTGAGGGCGTAAGTGGAATAATAGAGAAAAACTCCCGTGATAAATAATCTATCTACAACTATCAAATTTTATATTAATAATTTTGGATTTTATGATTATGTCGCTATCTCATGGGTGATTTTGCTCTTTTTTGCCTTGCTTGTTTTGGCTCTTTATCTACTTTTTAAAAAGCCTCTACTAGCTCTATTTATCTTTATTTTTGACTTTGGTGGGCTTGGTGCGGGGCTATTTTATTCGCTTAAATTTATAGATGATACAATGCGTCCTAGAGAGTTAGTGATAGCACCACTTAGACAGTTATCATACTCTGATACCCTTATAGCTGATATTAATCTAACCAACACTTCTAAAAGAGCATTTAAAATATGTAGAGTCAAATTAAGCTTTCATAATATCGGTCAAAACCGCATTCAAGATTTCAAATTCAGGCTATCTCCATTTCACACTCAAACCACCATAATCCAAGATATTATGCCAAGTCAAATGAAAGAGATTAAATTTATAATCAAAGATTTTCGCCCACAAAATTACAATACTATCTTAAATTCGGAGTGTTTCTAATGAGCTATTTTAACCTATTTCACATCTTAGTTCTTATCATTATCATTGTCCTTTTCATAGGCTTTACCGCTCTTATAATTTTAAAAGAAAAAAGAGTCAAAGTCGCCATCAGCTTTTTAATAGTTAATGTAACTGTGATGAGCTGTATAACTGTGATATCTATGATGCTTATAGACAAATACACCAAAGTAGCAGTTATAGAAAATCTCATGGGCAAAAGGACTTTAATCAATGAGAGTATCAGTTATAGTGGTATTATCAGAAATGTAGGATATGGATATATCAACTCTTGCGTGATCAATATTGAGCTTATCAATACCCCAGTTGAGAAGCTAGAAGCTAGTGCTTTTGAGGCTCGTGGGTTTTTTGATACCTATATCAGTGGCTCTCGTGGGCCAAAAAGCTCACAAAAAGGCGAATTTCTCATAGTCAAGGATCTAAAAAGCGGAGAATATAAAAGCTTTAGCTTTACTATGCCTTATCCATCGCATTTTAATAACCATAGCACAAATTACACTCTAAATTGCAAATAATTGCTAAAATAATTTTAGCTAATCTAAATAATAAAATTATTTTATAATAACTTAAATTTATATTTTAAGTTATTATAAATCTAATATGAGTTAAAATATGCAATAAAAAATTTCAAAGGATAAGTATGTTTAAAAATATGAAACTATCAGTTAAACTTGCTCTTGCGGGTTTTGTATTTACCGCCTTGATAGTAGCTACCGTTGCTGGTATCGCCACATATCAAGCCACAAATAGGGCCGAGTCGAATTCTGCTGCCTTCATGGAGGCTGGTTCTTTATCACAAGCAAATTACATCGCTGCTGAATTTAACAAAATTTCTGATGGCTTAAATGCTTATAAAACAGCTATGGAATCATCATTAAATTCCGGTATCGCTATGCCTGTTGACATCATAACAAATATGCTAAGCGAAGCTATAAAAGATCAAAAAATAGCCGCTGGTATATTCTTCTACGCTACAGATGATAGCATATACGCCAAAAATCCAAATTCAAACGACCCACGATATACTCAAGCTGGCGATCTAGCTATATATGTCAATTATCACAACAGACTTGAGCGTATCGAAGATAACTTTAAAAGCAAAGATTATTACGCAAACGGCCTTAGCAAACCAAGATTAACCGAGCCTTTTAGTGATCATATAGAGGGCAAAAACATAACAATGGCTTCTATGACTTTCCCTGTGAAATATAGAGGCAAAACAATAGGTATAATCGGTGCTGATTTGGATTTAGAAACATATTTTATAGATAGATTAAAAGAGATTAAACTATACAAAAGTGATATAAGCTTCTTAATCTCAAACAAAGGTATAATGGTAGCCAATCCTAACCCACAAAATAGAGGATTAGCTATCCAACAAGTAAATCCAAATTTAACTCAACTACTCCCAGTCCTAAATAATGAAGAAGTTGATTATGCTACAGCAGCAGCTATGAGCCAAAATCTACAAGAGCACGCTCAATTTAACCTATCTAAAATAGATATGCATAATGTAGATGAGAATTGGGGTCTTGCTACATTAGTCCCTACTAGAGAGATTTTCGCTGAAGTCTCATCAGCTAGAAATAGCCTAGCAGTTGTAGGTATCATCGTCGCTATAATCGGTGGATTTTTCCTATTCTTCGCTACAAAAATGCTAATTACTAGAATAGAAAATATCAGAGCTTTACTATCAGATTTCTTCGATTTCTTAAATTACAAAAGAGCCGATGCTCGCCTAGCAGTAATTACCAATAACGATGAAATCAGCCAAATGGCTAAGGCTATCAACGATAATATCGTAATTGTAAAATCAAATTTAGACAAAGACTCAAAAGCCGTTGAAGAGTCTTTAAAAAGAGCTAGCGAAGTAGAAAACGGAAATCTAACCGCTAGAATCACTCTGAACCCAGCTTCACCAGAGCTATTAAAACTCAAAAATGTCCTAAACAAAATGCTAGATGTCCTAGAACAAAAAGTAGGTAGCGATATTAACGCTATCCAAAGTGTATTTGATAAATTCAAACAACTAGATTTCACAGTAAGGATAGATAATCCAAAAGGCGAAGTAGAGATAGTCACCAATCTACTAGGCGATGAAGTTACTAAAATGCTAAAAGCCAATCTAGAACAAGCCAACAACCTACAAAATAAAGCCGATGAGCTAAAAGGCTTTGTCGCATCACTAAACGAAGGCGCTAAATCTCAAAGCGAATCCCTACAAGAGAGTGCCGCAGCGGTTGAAGAGATGAGTAGCTCAATGAACTCTATAAATGATAGAGCTAGTGAAGTTATCAAACAGAGCGAAGATATCAAAAACATAATCACAATAATTAGAGATATCGCAGACCAAACAAATTTATTAGCCCTAAACGCAGCTATCGAAGCTGCTCGTGCTGGAGAGCATGGTAGGGGATTTGCCGTGGTGGCTGATGAGGTCAGAAAACTAGCTGAAAGAACTCAAAAATCCCTAGGCGAAATCGAAGCAAATGTCAATATCCTAAGCCAAAGCATAAATGAGATGAGCCAAAGTATCAGCGAGTAAACAACAGCTATAAACCAAATCAACGAAGCTATAGTAAATGTCGATGGTCTAACTAGACAAAATAGACAGATCGCACAAGATAGCAATATAGTAGCAAATGAAGTTGATAGCATAGCTGAAGTCGTCGTCGCAGAAGTCAAAAAGAAAAAATTTTAATTTAAGTTATTTTTGATTTATTTATTTTTTGACTTCGTTTTTATTTTTTTTACTTCGCAGACTAGCAAAGCTAGTCTTTGCGATAAACTTTAGAAAAGTTTCTTTTTAAGGGGGAAGGGGAGCGCTTTTTTGGCATCTGAGTAGCGTAACTGCAAAACGATGTAAATCATCGTTTGCGACGCTACGAAGGATAGCAACACCTTGACTTCCCCCTTAACAACCCCTAACCCCCCCCCTGTAAAAGCCTTTTAAGGTTAATTATTTCAAATTTTCGCCACAAATAACTATTTAAGGTTATTTGGCTATTACTCTAAATTGGTTAATTATTCCAAATTTTCGCCGTCGTTTCATCTACAAGATAAAACGCCTATTGCGAAAATTTTGTGCTTCGCACAGATTTAATAATATTTTAAAACTATAATGAGTTTTAAAAGATGGTAACGCAATAACAAAATTTTGAATTTTAACTTTTGTTTTTTAAATTTAGATATAATTTCCCAAATTTTATTCACAAAGGAAAGATATGCCAATTATAAATATCAAACTAGCTGACCCTATGCCAAGTCGCCAAAAACTCGATGAAATCGCTGTGAAAATCACTGATATTATGGTAAATGATCTAGGCAAAAAGCCTGAGCGTGTGGTTATAAATTTTGATGAGATTAGAAGTGATGCGACATATTTTGGTGGTAAATCTGTCCAAGCTATGAAAGAGGGCAAATAATGGAGGCTAAAAATCCAAATTTCACCCAAGAGGATTTAGAGCGTAAAGTTACCTTAAAAGCCGGTGATAAAGCGCCTGAATTTGAGCTAGAAAATGCTGATGGGGTTAAAATTTCGCTTAAAGATTTTAAGGGTAAAAATGTGATTTTGTATTTTTATCCAAAGGATAATACGCCAGGCTGTACCACTGAAGCGTGTGAATTTAGCGCAAATTATGATGAGTTTATCGCTAATGATTGCGTTATTGTAGGTATAAGCCCTGATAGTCCTAAAAGCCACGCTGGATTTACCTTAAAACATAGCTTAAGGCATATTTTGCTTAGTGATATGGATAAAGAAGTGGCTAAGGCTTATGGAGTTTGGCAAGTTAGAAAAAACTATGGAAAAGAGTATTTAGGGATAGTTCGCACGACTTTTATAATAGATAAAGATGGGAAAATCTCAAAAGTTTATAAAAGTGTAAAAGCCGCTGGCCACGCTCTTAAAGTCTTAGATGAGCTTACAAAGTAGGCGAATTTGCTAGTTCATATATGTTGTAGCGTTGATAGCCACTATTTCATAGCTGAGCTTAAAAAACTCTATCCAAATGAGCGAATAATTGGCTATTTTTATGACCCAAATATCCATCCTTATAGCGAGTTTTTGCTAAGATTTCAAGATGTCAAAAGAAGCTCTAAAAAGCTTGGTGTAGAGGTGATTTGCGGTGAGTATGAGTATGAAGAGTGGTTAAAAGGCACTAAGGGGCTAGAAGATGAGCCTGAAAAGGGCAAAAGATGTGCGTATTGCTTTGATTTTCGTGTGGGAAATAGTGCCAAAGAGGCGATAAAATTAGGCTGTAAAAAGATTACTACAACCCTATTAATGAGTCCTAAAAAAGATTTTAAGCAGTTAGAAAGTGCCTTAAATAATGCTATAAAAGGGACAAATTTAGAAGCTATCGCAGTGGATTTAAGAAAAAATGGTGGCACTCAAAAGCAGTTTGAGCTAGCAAAAAATGATAAGTTGTATCACCAAAATTATTGCGGTTGTATCTATGGACTAATCAAGCAGCGACATAATGAAACCGTGATTGATGAGCTGTGCGAGCCACTTGGCGCTCAAATTCAGCCAGGCTCGATAGGCTATAGATTAAAATTATATAAAAAAGTAAGAAAATTAGAAAAATCAAAGATTAAATTTGATTTAATAAGAGAGAAAATTTTAAATTATAGATTGAGATTTGGTAGTTTAAAGGCTGATAATATCGCTATACCTAGCTATTTTTTATTTTATTCTCATTTTAGATTAAAAAGCTCTAAATTTAGCATTGAAAAAAGCTCTAATTTTGTCGCTATTAATAAAGATGATATTAAGCTTATAAGTCTAGCTAAATTTAACAAACTTGGCAGATTTAAGTATAAAAATACATTAGAATTAATCTATAATCCGCCAAAATTAAACCAAGAGCTAAAAATACGCAAAAAGATCGTTAAATCCAAATTTGATATAAGCCCTATAATCGTAATAGATGAGATAAAAACAGCCAAATATACACTACAAGCTGATAGTGAGATATTTCCTGCAAGTATCGAGGCGATAAAGGTCAAATAGTAATTCTAAATTTGGCTAAATTTTGATATTTTTTATAAAATTAAACTAATATTTGGCTAAATTTAGATACAATCTAGCACTTTGTATTCAGAGGTTTTTTATGATAGATGTAGTTGAAATCCAAAAAATATTACCACATAGATATCCATTTTTGCTTATTGATAGAGTGGTGGAGTTAGAGCCAAATAAGCATATTAAAGGGTATAAGAATGTTACGATTGCCGAGCAGGTTTTTCAAGGGCATTTCCCAGGGCATCCGATATATCCGGGCGTTATGATTATCGAGGGTATGGCTCAAGCTGGCGGGATACTAGCATTTAAGAGTATAGCCGAAAAAGAGCAGATCAACGCAGAAGATAAGGTTGTTTATTTTATGAGTATTGATGGGGCTAAATTTAGATCCCCAGTCCGCCCGGGCGATAGATTGGAGTATAGATTAGAGGTTTTAAAGCATAGGGGCAATATATGGGTTTTAGGCGGTCAAGCTTATGTAGATGATACGCTAGTAGCTGAGGCCGAGCTAAAAGCGATGATAGTAGATAAATAATTACGAGCAAAATATGCAGATTCATAGTACAGCAGTTGTTGAAGATGGTGCTATTTTAGGCGATGGGTGTGTTATCGAGCCTTATGCTTTTGTGAGTTCAAAGGCAGTTTTAGGTGATAATGTCATCATTAAACAAGGCGCTAGAATTATTGGAGATACGCACATTGGCAAAGGTGGCAAAATTTATAGCTATGCAATTGTAGGCGATATCCCGCAAGATATCAGCCACTCTATAGAAGATACCGGCGGGGTTAGAATCGGTGATAATGTTACTATTAGAGAATTTGCTACCATAAACTCAGGCACCAAAAAAGGCGATGGATACACTAATATTGGTGATAATAATTTTATAATGGCATATACTCATATAGCTCATGATTGTCGCTTGGGTGATGGGATTATCTTGGCTAATGGCGTGACTTTGGCTGGGCATGTTGTTATAGATGATTATGCGGTGATTGGCGGGCTTACACCGGTTCATCAATTTGTCCATATCGGTGAGAGTTGTATGATAGCTGGAGCTTCTGCCTTATCTCAAGATATAGTGCCGTTTTGTTTAGCTGAAGGCAATAGGGCTTATATAAGAAGTTTAAATTTAGTTGGAATTAGAAGAAGATTTGATAAAGATATTGTAGAGCAGATCAATAAAGCTTATAAATTTCTATTTAGAAGTGGTGGTGGATTAAAGGATAGAGCTTTAGAGCTTTTGGATCAAAATCCTACCTTAGAGGCTAGAAAAATGTGCGAATTTATCATAAATACAAAAAGGGGAATACCGCTTGATAAGGGGAGAGATTAATGGCTAGAAAGTGTAGTTTTTGCGGTGAGAGTGAAGCAGATGATAGAAAACTTTTAGCTAATGAGAGTGATAGCTCATTTATATGTGAATTTTGCGTAGATGCTGCATATAACGCAGTTCATGGAGAAGAGATAGGGCAAAGGGCTAGCTTAAACGCAAATTACAAAGATATAACACCAAAAATTTTAAAAGGCGTTTTGGATGATTATGTAATCGGTCAAGAGAGAGCCAAAAAGGTATTTAGCGTAGGCGTGTATAATCATTATAAAAGAATATTTAAACAACATAGCATTGACGATGATACTGAAATTTCAAAATCAAATATCTTATTAATTGGCCCTACTGGAAGCGGTAAGACTCTAATGGCACAGACTTTGGCTAGATTTTTAGATGTTCCTATAGCTATTTGTGATGCTACAAGCTTGACTGAAGCTGGATATGTAGGCGAAGATGTAGAAAATATCCTTACAAAGCTATTAAACGCAGCGGGTGGCGATGTGGAGAGAGCGCAGCAAGGGATTGTCTTTGTTGATGAGATTGATAAGATTGCTAGAATGGGTGAAAATAGATCGATTACTCGCGATGTAAGTGGCGAGGGCGTCCAACAAGCACTGCTCAAAATCATTGAAGGAAGCGTGGTAAATATCCCACCAAAAGGCGGTAGAAAGCACCCAAATCAAGATTTTATCCAGATTGATACTACAAATATTTTGTTTGTTTGTGGTGGGGCTTTTGATGGGTTAAAAGATATTATTGAGCGTAGGCTTGGCAAAAATGTCTTAGGATTTAACCAAGAAAAAAGAGGCAAAAATGAAAAATCAAATTTATTAAGCCTTGTAGAGCCTGATGATTTGGTGCATTTTGGATTAATTCCTGAGTTGATTGGTAGATTACATGCTATTACGACTTTAAATGAGATTACAATTGATGATATGGTAAATATCTTAACTCAGCCTAAAAACGCTCTTTTAAAGCAGTATGAAAAGCTATTTGCGATTGATGGGGCAAGGCTTAAATTTGAAGATGAAGCTATAAAAGAAGTGGCAAATCAAGCCATCAAGAGAAAAACTGGCGCTAGGGGTTTAAGAAGCATAATGGAAGATGTGATGATAGATATTATGTATGATCTTCCAGAGTTAAATGGCTATGATGTGATAATATCAAAAAGCGTAATCGATGGTGAAGCAAAACCATTATTAATGAAAGCTAAGTAAAGGAGATATATGATTTTAGATCAATTAGTAGGGTTGTTTTCTAGTGATATGGGTATTGATCTAGGCACGGCAAATACTTTGGTATTGGTAAAAGATAAAGGCATTGTGATAAATGAACCAAGCGTTGTAGCTGTCCAAAGAGAGAAGTATGGCAAACAAAAGATATTAGCCGTTGGGCATGATGCTAAAGAGATGGTCGGTAAAACGCCTGGCGATATAGAGGCTATCCGCCCTATGAGAGATGGGGTTATCGCTGATTTTGATATGACTGAAAAGATGATTAGACACTTTATAGAAAAAACTCATAGAAGAAAGACATTTTTACGCCCTAGAATCATTATCTCAGTCCCATATGGCTTAACTCAAGTTGAGAGAAAAGCTGTAAGAGAGAGCGCACTATCAGCTGGTGCTAGAGAGGTGTTTTTGATAGAAGAGCCGATGGCCGCAGCCATCGGGGCAAATTTACCAATCCGTGAGCCACAAGGTAGCTTGGTTGTAGATATCGGTGGCGGTACTACTGAAATTGGCGTTGTATCTTTGGGCGGATTAGTGATATCTAAAAGCATTAGAACGGCTGGGGATAAGCTAGATGCGAGCATTGTGAATTATGTAAAAGAGAAGTATAATTTGCTAATTGGTGAGAGAAATGGTGAAGAGATCAAGATCAAAATTGGCTCGGCGATGCAACTACCAAAAGAGCTATCCATGGTTGTCAAAGGTAGAGACCAAGTGAGCGGATTGTTAAGCCGTATAGAGCTTACTAGTGAAGATATTAGAGAGGCGATGAGAGAGCCTTTAAAAGAGATTGCTGATGCTTTAAAAACTGTTTTAGAAAATATGCCGCCTGATTTAGCTGGTGATATCGTAGAGCGTGGAGTTGTATTAACTGGTGGTGGAGCGTTGATTAGGGGATTAGATAAATATCTTGCTGATATTGTCAAATTGCCTGTTTATGTAGCTGATGAACCACTTCTTGCGGTGGCTAGAGGCACTGGAAAAGCTTTAGAAGAGATAGGTCTATTACAACAATTAATAAATGAATAAAATCAAATTTATCTTAATAATTATCTGCTTAGGTTTTATATCTTTTTACCTAAGCGATTACGCTAGAAGCGTAGTGATAAATAGCACAAATTTTGTTTTATCACTATATCAAGATACAAGGGATTTTATCGCCCAGACTATAGAAGAGCACTTCAATCAAGCTGATGAGATAAAAGCCCTTAGAGAGCAAAATGCCGAGTTAGAGCACTCTGCGACCTTGCTCTCGGCCTTTGCTTATAAGCTAGACGCCTTGCTAAGTGAGCAAAACTCAACTAGATTTAACCCTGATGTGAAGCTTGTTAGGGCGCTTTCATATATGAATATTGGCGATCATGATAAAATTTGGATAGATTTTGATGAATTTGACGAAGATAGAATTTATGGCCTAATATCGCAAGGCAAAACTGCAGGCATCGTAGTAAATAAAGATGGAAATCCACTAGCTCTACTTCAAACTGATCCAAAATCCACATTTTCTGTAAGTATCGGAGAGGAGCATATAGCCGGTATCGCTATGGGAAATGGTAGTGGCATTACGATTAAATTTATCGCTCAATGGCTAAATCCAAAAGTAGGCGATGAGGTCTATACTAGCGGACTTGATGGGATATTTTTTGGTGGGGTGCCAGTTGGTAAAATCAGCAAAGTATATGAAGAGGAGCTTTATAAAAGTGCCATTGTAGAAACTGATCTAAAAATTCAAGTCCCAAGCTATCTATATATAATAACAAATCAATAACATTTAAATTTCTTTTAAATTGAATTAAATTCTTAAATTTTGCCCATTTTTATGCTATTTTTTATCTATAATTAAATATAATTACACTCAAATTTAACAAAATCCAACTAAGCTTTTACACGCCTTAAAATGCGAACAAAATAAGAGAGGTATAGTATGCCAAAAAGAGAAGATATCAAGACAATTTTATTAATAGGAAGCGGGCCTATTATTATCGGTCAAGCTTGTGAGTTTGATTATAGCGGGACTCAAGCTGCTAAGACTTTAAAAGAGTTAGGATATAGAGTTGTGCTTATTAACTCCAATCCAGCTACCATAATGACAGATCCTGATTTTGCTGATGCAACCTACATAGAGCCTATAACCAAAGAGAGCATAAGTCGCATTATACAAAAAGAGAGCGTGGATGCGATTTTGCCTACTATGGGTGGTCAAGTGGCGTTAAATGTCGCAATGGAGCTTTATGAAAATAATATGCTTGGCAATGTCAAATTCCTAGGTGCGAATCCTGAAGCTATCAAAAAAGGCGAAGATAGGGTGGCATTTAAAGAAGCTATGATTAAGATCGGTATGGACTTGCCAAAATCTATGTATGCTTATAATATGCAAGAGGCCTTAAATGCTGCTAATGAGATAGGATTTCCGCTGATAATAAGAGCTAGTTATACCTTAGGTGGTGCCGGTAGTGGCGTGGCGTATAATATCGATGAGTTTAGGGATATTGCTGAGAGTGGGATCGAGGCTAGCCCTATAAATGAAATTTTAATCGAAGAGAGCCTATTAGGATGGAAAGAGTATGAGATGGAGGTTATCAGAGACAGAGCTGATAACTGCATAATTGTCTGCTCAATCGAGAATTTCGATCCGATGGGAGTACATACAGGAGATAGTATAACCATAGCCCCAGCCCTTACTCTAACTGATAAAGAGTATCAATATATGAGAGATGCCAGCTTTAAAATCTTGCGTGAGATAGGCGTGGATACAGGTGGGAGCAATGTCCAGTTCGCTATAAATCCTAAAAATGGTAGAATGACTGTAATCGAGATGAATCCACGAGTTAGTAGAAGCTCAGCATTAGCTAGTAAGGCCACAGGATATCCGATAGCCAAGGTCGCTACAATGCTTGCTGTGGGCTTTACTCTTGATGAGATCAAAAATGATATCACGGGCACACCAGCGAGTTTTGAGCCTGTAATTGACTATATCGTAACTAAAATTCCACGCTTTACATTTGAGAAATTCCCAGGCTCAAATCCATATCTAGGCACTGCGATGAAGAGTGTGGGCGAGGTAATGGCAATTGGCAGAAGCTTTAAAGAGAGCGTCCAAAAGGCTCTTTGTAGCTTAGAAAAAGATTATAGCGGATTTAATCACTTAAGTTTAAGCGATGATGAGTTGGTATTTGGCCTTAGAAACGCTCACGAAAATCGAATTTTATATATCGCTCAAGCTTTTAGAAATGGCAAAAGCGTAGAAGAAGTTTATGAATTAACCAAAATTGATAGATGGTTTTTAACTCAAATTTATGAGATAATTGAATTTGAAAACCTAATTGATATGGATATTTTAAATGATAAAGAGCTATTAAGAAAGGCTAAAACTTGGGGCTTTAGTGATAAAATGATAGCGTATTTAATCAACTATAAAGACAATTTAGAGCTAAGCCAAAATGATATATATTATGCTAGAATGCGTCATAAAATCGCCTTAGAATATAGCGAGGTTGATACTTGTGCTGGTGAGTTTTTAGCCCTTACGCCATATCTATATAGCAGCACAAATATAACCCCAAATTTACCAAATCTACCTTTAAATAGCAACAACAAAAAAGTCTTGATAATAGGTGGTGGGCCTAATCGTATAGGTCAAGGGATTGAGTTTGATTATTGTTGTGTGCATGCGAGTTATGCTCTAAGGGATTTAGGTATCACGACTATAATGTATAATTGCAATCCAGAAACCGTCTCAACTGATTATGATACTAGTGATATTTTGTATTTTGAGCCGATCGATTTTGAGCATTTAAGAGCGGTTATAGAACGAGAAAATCCAGATGGGGTTATCGTCCATTTTGGTGGTCAAACCCCACTTAAATTCTCTAAGCGACTATCAATGATTGGGGCAAAAATCATAGGAACAACCGCTAGAGTAATCGATATAGCCGAAGATAGAAAGAAATTTAGCGAATTTATAAGATCCATTGCCGTAGCTCAACCTGATAATGATACAGCCACTAGCGAGTCTGAAGCCTTAGAAAAGGCGGGTAAAATCGGTTATCCAGTCTTGGTGCGTCCTAGCTATGTTTTAGGTGGTAGAGCTATGAGAAGAGTCCATAGCGAAAGTGAGCTAAAAGAGTATATGAGCGAAGCAGTGAAAGTGAGCAACAACTCTCCAGTTCTTTTAGATAAATTCCTCCAAGATGCCACTGAGCTTGATGTAGATGCTATTAGCGATGGCAAAGATGTCTATATCGGTGCGATTATGGAGCATATAGAAGAGGCTGGAATTCATAGTGGCGATAGCGCTAGCATACTTCCACCGCAAAACTTAAGCCAAGATATCATAGATCAAGTAGAAAAATGCACCAAAGATATCGCTTTAAAGCTTGGTGTTATAGGGCTTATGAATATTCAATTTGCTGTGTATGATAATAAACTTTATATCATTGAGGTTAATCCAAGGGCTAGTCGCACGGTGCCTTTTGTCAGTAAAGCTACAGGCTTGCCAATGGCCAAGGTGGCAACACGCGTAATGTGGCAAGGCAATTTAAAAGAGGCGCTTGAGTTTTATGATCAATTTAAAGTAGTTAAATTTGATGGCGAAATTTATAAGCCTAGTTTAAATGGCGTAGTATGCGTGAAAGAGAGCGTGTTCCCATTTAATAAATTAAGTGGAGCTGATCTAATCTTAGGGCCAGAGATGAAAAGCACTGGTGAGGTTATGGGTATTAGTGATAGTTTTGAAAAGAGCTTTGTTAAATCACAAATTGCAGCTAAAAATAACTTGCCAAGTGGTGGTACTGTCTTTATCAGTTTAGCTGATGCAGATAAGAACCGCGGTATTGAACTGGCTAAGAAATTTGAAAATTTAGGTTTTGAGATTGTAGCAACTGGTGGTACATATAAAACTCTAGCTCAAGCTGGAGTAAAATGCGAGATGGTTTATAAAATCAGCGAAGGTCGCCCAAATATCGAAGACAGGCTAAAAAACGGCGATATAGCCCTAGCTGTCAATACCAGTGATAACAAATCTAGCACTAGCGACGCTGTAAAAATCCGCCAAGCGGTGCTTAGATTTAAAATCCCATATTTTACCAATATGAACGCAGCCCTAGTCGCAGCTAGCTCTATTAGCTCCAATGAAGCAGCCTTAGAGGTCAAAAGCTTACAAGAGTATTTAAAAAAATGATATAAATATTGCAGATTTTATAGCTACATTTTAAGATAATTTTAAAAATGTAGCTATAGAGCTGAAACTAAATATCTCAAATTTATCCAATAAATCAAATTTAAAATTACTATTTTATTGATCACTATAAATTAAATTTAAATTTCTTGAATTTTATTAATATTAATATAAAAATATCATTTTGATTGCAATGAAACATTAAATTTTTTATCATGATTTTTACTCTGATATTTACTTTTTGTTTATGGGGGGGGTAGAATTACCATCTTATTTGTAAATTATTTAATAAATTTAAAACGGGGGGGGATGGATGAAAGAAAAACTCATAAGATTTTTACGAATTATACTCTTTGATGCGTTTAAATCTCGCTGGGCATGGCGTAGAGTACCAACGCAGTGGTATTTTAAATACATGACAAGCAAAAGAAAACTTAATATAATCAATACTAAGCTACCACCAGAATATGAGATGATTTATAAAAAATCAGCTGATCCATTTTATAAAGATACACTTGTTATTGTTTTTTCGCAAGGTAGTTTTTGGAGTGGTGGTAGTTATTTTAAATCTAATTTTATTGATATAAAATATACTTCTGAATATATAAACACATTTTTAAAATCTAAATGTGGTTATGGAAATGTTAACTTTCTTCATCATATTGATGAGTTGGTAAATTATCTAATTGAGAGAATTAGAGAATTTGGATATACTAGGGTTATCATATTTGGCGGCTCTTCTACTGGGCGGGCGGCTTTGCTTTATTCGCAAATTTTGTCAGGTAAATGTGCTTTTACTCAGTTTTATACTATAGCTTGTGCTCCAGCCTCTGATCATTCAGAAAAGATCTATAATATTTCAGATGTCCATATCAAAGATCATATCGTAAATATAAGAAAATATGGTCCAGTAGATGTGCTTAAACACAAACTTCAACTTCCTAGGCAAAATCTTTTTATTTATGTAATTATAGGTAAATTTAATGAGCGAGATTATAAAAACGCACAATCATTTAGTGATTGTAAATATCTTAAAATTTTTGATGATATAAAAACACACATCCATCAAGTTACTTTTATGATGTTTTTGGATCACAAATATGTTGATGATAATAAAAAAATGCTTAATCTAGTTCGCAGACACCAAGGGGCTGAGAAAATAGATGAAGATAATAACAAAGCAGTAGAAATCGTAAATCAAATATTTTATCAAGATGGTAAAAGTCTTCAAAATTTAAATATACTTATAGATGAGCTCATCACCACCGGTAAAATAACTTCACTTTATAAGTAGAGATAAAATGTTAAAAAGAGATATAGAAAAAATCATTTATGATATGCCAAAGTTTTATAAAGCAGAATTGCACAAAAAGTGCTTAAATTCAGATTACAAAAATAGTTTGATTATATACTTGATACAAAATATTTAGGAGCTATTATGAAAATTTTTAAAAATACAAAATTTGAAAATATTATAGTAGTTGGTAGAGGCAGAGTAGCGCTAGGAATATATGAAATAGTAAAAAATGATTTTGAAAATGCTATTTTATATAGCGGGAAAGAGGGGGATGATCACTTTAACTCTTTAAAAAATTGTTTTATTATCAGTGCAAATAATCTATATGTATTTAAGCCTTTATGCGTAGAAAATAACACAATTATAAATTACCATAACGCACTTTTACCTAGGCATCGTGGTTTAAATGCGGCTATGTGGGCTATTTATAATGGTGATAAATATACAGGAGTTTGCTGGCATTTAGTAGAAAGCGGGATAGATACCGGCGATATTTTGGCTTGTGATAGAATTAAAATTACTGATAAAATGGATTCATTAGAGCTTGTATATAAGCAAGGAGATTTAGCTATAAATTTATTTAAAAAACTCTTTGATGATATAAAAAATGATAATGTTAAACCTATAAAACAAAAAAATAAAGGTGTTAGCTATCACAATAAAGAATTACCAAATAAAGCAAAATTAAATTTATCTTGGAAATTTGAAAAAATTTCATGTTTTCTAAGAGCTTTTGCTTGTTGCTTAACCACAAAACCAAAAATTAAATTAGCAGGAGATTGGCAAGAAGTTATGGATTATAAAATATCATCAAATATCATTGTTATAAAAAGCAAAAATTCAAGCATAACAATTAAAAGGAATAACAATGACAGATAAGCTAAAAACAATTTATAAATGGCCGAAAAACTACAAATCTGAATTTAGCAAAAAATGTCAAAAAATGGAATACTCTAATACTTTAATAATAAGTTTTTCTGTTAATGATAATTTCGATTTATATAAGTATATTGTAGATTTTGATACGCTTTATTTGGCTTGCGATCCTAAGATATTTTATTTTGGAAATGTAGAAGAAGTAAGTCTAAATTTAGAAAAAATCATAATAGAAAATAACTATACAAATATTATTTTAGTTGGCACTTCTAAGGGTGGATTTGCTAGTTGTTTATATGGTATTTTACTAGCCAAAAGATTAAAAGATATTAGCTTTAATGTTCTTTCTTTCTCTGGGGGGGGGGGTTTGTATCCTGTGAATAAGCATTTTTTAGAAAATTTTAAAAATCCCTTTGAGTATAAAAGACTTTTAAATATCGCCAATGAAGATAGTAAAATATTAAGCGATCTACAAAAATATGGTAATTTAGAGTCTCTTTTATTAGATAAAATGGATAATATACAAATATACGCTGTAGCTGGTAAGAATGAAATTGCAGACGCATATGAAGTTCAAAGAATAGCAAAATATCAAAATGTTAAAAGCTTTTTTATAGATATTAGCTCACATTTTTCTTCAATGCCTTTTATGTTAAATAATAAAGATGTAGAAAATATTAAAAGATTAAAAAATCTTTTAATGCTAAGCGTGTTTGATTATTTTAATTTAAAAAATGATGAAATCGAATTAAACAAAATAGCTAATGAAATATCTAGCGTGGTAAAAAATGGAAATTTACGCTCATTAAATGAGATATTTGAGCTTTTAGCACAAGAAAAAGAGATATCTTTTACAAAGGATAATAAATGACTAATATCTTAGAATTTTTAGAAAATCAAGCTGAAAATAATCCTGGTAAAATAGCTTTTAAAGATGGCTATAATAACTTGCTTAGCTTTAAAGAGCTTTTAGAAAATTCTAAAAAAATCGGCTCATCACTTGCTAGTTTGAAAGCAAATGGCGCAGTAGCAATACATGCTAAAAAATCTTGTCTTAGCTTGTGCGCTATGCTTGGGGGCTGTTCAAGCGGGGTGCTTTTATAGTGTGATTGAGCCTAGTTTGCCAAATGTAAGAAAAAACGCAATGCGTGAAATTTTAAATCCAAGTGTTATTATTTGTGATAATGAAATATATAATGAGACAAAAGAGCTGTTTAGAAATATAAAAGTCTTTAAGATAAGCGAAATTCTAAATTCAAGCATAAATGAGAATATCTTAAAAATCATAAGAGATAGGCATATTAGCACAAATCCTTTGTATTGTAATTTTACTAGTGGTAGCACCGGCGGCACCCCCAAAGGGGTATTAATCAGCCATGCTAGTGTGATTGACTTTATCCCTATATTTTGTGATACTTTGGGGTTAAAATCTAGCGATATCTTTGCAAATCAAGCGCCATTTGACTTTGATGTGAGTGTAAAAGATATTTATAGCACTCTATTTTTAGGTGCTTCATGCTTATTAATCCCAAGAGAGTATTTTACAAATGCTAATAATTTAATGGATTTTATAGAGGATAGCACTGTGCTGATTTGGGCTGTTTCTGCGCTTGTGTTTTTAAGTGTGATGAAAGCCCTTAGCTATAAAAAACCAAATTTAAGAAAGATAATTTATAGTGGCGAGATTATGCCAGCAAAGCATATAGCTAGACTTAGTTCTTATTTAGACAATACTGAATTTATCAATGTTTATGGGCCAAGTGAGATTACTTGTAATGCTACTTATCATACTCTTAGTGGGGATGAATTTGAAAATGGGCTTGATATTATAGGTAAGGCTTTTGCTAATCGTCTTGTATTTTTAATAGATGAAAATGATAAGCTTATCATAGAAGCTAATATAGTTGGGCAAATTTGTGTAAGTGGAATTTGCGTAGGGCTTGGATATTTGGGTGGTGATAATAGCGTATTTTGCGCCAATGAGTTAGGACAGAGATACTACAAAACTGGTGATTTAGGCTATTTGGATGAGAATAATCTTTTACATTTTAAAGGCAGAAAAGACCACCAAATCAAACGAATGGGGCATAGGATAGAACTAAGTGAGATAGAAAAAATGGCACACAAACTAAATGGCGTAGAGATGGTGTGTGCGATTTATGAAAATGATAAACTTAATGTCTATTATAGTGGGAGTGATAAGACGAGCGAGTTAAGCGAGTTTTTAAGAGAGAATTTGCCATTTTATATGATACCAAATAAGCTAATTTATCTAAAAAATATGCCAATAAATAAAAACGGAAAAATTGATAGAAACGCATTAAAGGAGATGAAATGATAGAAAAAACGGCTCATAACTATATAAATTCTAGCCTAAATAGCCCAGCTTTTGTCTTTGATATAGATATTTTAAAAGAGCATTTAAATATAGTTAAAAATGCTCTTTGGCCTTTTAAGCTCTGCTATGCGATGAAGGCAAATCCTCTTTTAGTAGGCATTGTAGAGCCTTTTGTGGAGCGCATTGAAGTGTGTAGCGAGGGGGAATTTGAAATTTGTAAAGCTTATAAAATCCCAGCTAAAAAGATTTTTTATACAGGAGTTTTAAAAAGTCTAGATGGCGTAAAATCGGCACTAGAATACGGAGTAAGGCTATTTAATATAGAGAGTCAATCGCAATTAGAGATGATAAAAAATTTAGATAAAAGTGTTGGTGTTTTCTTAAGATTAAGTAGTGATAATCACTTTGGTATCGATGAGAATTTGATTTTTGAGATTTTAAAAGATGATAGTTTAGATATTTTGGGACTTCACTATTTTGCGGGAACTTTCAGAGATAAAAAATGGCATTTTGATATTGCTAGATTGAGTAAGTTTTTAAGTAAATATAAATTTAAAGAGCTTGAGTATGGCGCTGGGCTTGGTGTGGCGTATTTTGATGGAGAAAAAGATAGTGTAAATTTAGAAACTTTAAAAAATGATCTTGAGAGTTTTAAAATTCCAGTTTGCGTAGAACTTGGGCGGTATTTGGTCGCTAAATGCGGATTTTACGCTAGTAAGGTAGGGGATGTCAAAACTAGCCAAAATGTAAATTATGCTATTTTAGATGGTGGAATGAATCATTTAAATTATTATGGTCAAATGATGGGGATGAAAAATCCTATAATTTTAAATTCCAGCGATAAAAATTTAATCAAAGCTTACACTCTATGTGGTCCTATTTGTAGTACAAATGATGTTATAACTAGAAGTGCGGAGCTTAATGAGCTAAAAATTGGCGATATTTTATGTTTTTTAAATACAGGTGCTTATAGTAGTACAGAGGCGAGTTATCTTTTTTTAAGTAGAGATTTACCTAGCATTTATATATATGAAAATGGTAAATTTGAATTAATTAGAGAACCAAAAAATACATACAATCTTAATATGAAAGGATAAAAAATGACAAAACTAATTGAGGCGTTAAAAAGGGTTAATGACCAAATTGACTACGAAAATGAGAAAAATTTGGTTGATGATGGGCTATTTAGCTCATTTGATATTGTGGATGCTATCTCTGAGATCGAAGAGACTTTTGGTATAGAGATTCCGCCATCTGAGATTAAAAATGAGAATTTCAAATCAGCACAAAGCATAATGGAGATGATAAAAAGCATACAAAATAGCTAAATTTATCTAATCAAAAATTAGAAATTTAAAATTTTTAAATAAAATTACGCTAATAAATCAAACTTTATAGGCGTTTGGATGGTTAAATTTAGTATCAAGTTAGATGAGGTTATGAGTAGGGATATTGATTTTATCGCTATTGCTGCTGATTATAATGGCGTGGCTGATTTTGGGGCTAGGATAGAGTTTTTATGATCTATTTAGCTCAGACTGATACCACAGCTGGATT
Source organism: Campylobacter lanienae NCTC 13004 (assembly GCF_002139935.1). Taxonomy (NCBI): domain Bacteria; kingdom Pseudomonadati; phylum Campylobacterota; class Epsilonproteobacteria; order Campylobacterales; family Campylobacteraceae; genus Campylobacter; species Campylobacter lanienae. The sequence goes on from NZ_CP015578.1 coordinate 211,161, forward strand.
TTTAAGCCAAAGCTTAGAAGAGTTAAATAGGCTTAAAAATCGCCCTTTAAATCAGCCTTGCTTGATCTGTGTAAGTAAATTTAGCGCATTAAAAGAGCTTTCAAGAGCGCCTAAAAAATATAAAAATTTAATCCGCCGCACCAAAAAAACAACATTTATCTACCCAAATTCACAAGCTATAAGAGTGGTAAAAGATCATCCTCATGCTAAATTATTAGATAAATTAGAATGGGCATATTCTACTAGCGCAAACCCTCATAAAAAGGGATTTGATATCGAATTTGCGGTGGCTAATGCGGATATAATCATAGATACGAAATTCACCCCAGCCCCAGCCTCAAAAATCTACAAAATTTCAAAAACCAATATCAAAAAGATTAGATGATCTCATCATCTTTTACGATTTTTTCTATAAGGCCAAATTGAATATGCTTAATCTCAAATTCCCCAGCTTTTATAAATCCTATGCTATCATTTGGGCGGATTTTGTAAATTTTGGATTTGATTTTGAGCTTTTTTCGTCTGCCAAATAGTGCGTTGATAAAGCTTATTGTGTTGTTTCTTTGCCAGTTTAGATCTAAATTTACTCTAAAATGCTTTGGCAATTTTTTCTTTTTACTACCGATTAAAAAATACCTAATCGATCCTGTTAAGATCTCACCACCATATAGATGCAGCCTTGACCAGATCGTCATAGAGCTTAATATCTGCTTAAGCTTATCTTCTTCGATTATGTCGGGGCGAGTTTTGCTACGATTTTTATCTATGAATTTCAAAAAATTATGTTTGGTAATAATCTGTTTATTTTTGAGAATTTGTCTTGATAGATTGATTCTAGTTTTGTCAAAAACAACAAAGCTTAAAATATTAAATTTACTCAAATCAACCTCTTTATTTTGGAGATAATCTTTAAAAATTTGAGTATTTTTAATCAGTTTAGCAAATGGATCTTGATGAAGAGTGGTGCGATTTTTGGTAGTTTGTATCCACTCGTCGCCCTTGATATCGATATTTCCAACCCAGTGCTTAAACTCTATAAGATAGATATTAAGCCCATCTACAATGATAAAATCAATCTCATGTAATCCAGATTGGCTATCTTTGACACGCTTATTTTTGTAGATATTTAGTCCTTTAATTTGACTAATTGTATCGAAAAATTCACTCTCAGCTATACTCCCAGCTCGACTAGCCATATTTGGCAAAGTTATGCTTGGATTTGAGATAAGCTTATAATTTTGCCAAAAGTTTTTTATCATTTAATCAGCCTATTTACAGCTAAACTAGCTAAATTTAGTCCAAAACTAGCAGTTACACCTATAAAACTTCCTAAATTCACGCAATTTGGTGCTTCGGTAGAAAATACCACCTTATAATCACCCTTAAATCCAGCTTTTTTAAGCTCATATCTTATTTTTCTAGCAAATGGATCATTTGTAGTTTTCCAGATACTTGCGACTTTTATTTTTGTTGGATCTAACCTTTTAGCGCCACCCATTGAGCTAAGCAGTCTTTTGGAGCAAATTTTGGCTATTGCTACTTTGGCAGGGATATCATCGATACAATCTATTATAAGATCAAATTCACTAAAATCAAATTCGCTTATCACGCTAGGGGTTAGCTTTAAATTTAGTGTCTTTAAACCAGGATATAATCTAGCAAATACATCTGTTTTATACTCACCGATATTTTCGCTACCTATTTGGCGATTTTGGTTGGTAATATCGAATTTATCGCAATCAATCGCCGTGATATGTCCAACGCCACTACGATAGAGCGCATCGATACACACGCCACCCACACCACCGCAACCACATACTAAGACTTTGGAGTCTTGGAGTTTTTGAAATTTATCGCCAAAAATCCAGCGACTTCTAGTAAATCTATCAACCATTTTAAATCCATTTTTTTATAGTTTCTATGCTTTTGTGAGCGGTCATATCAAGCTTAATTGGCGTTAGACTAGCGTAGTTTTCATCAAGCACCGATATATCACACTCATAGCCTAAATTAGCAGCATATCTAATCCCTGGTGTCCCTAGCCAGTAGTACTCTAGCCCTCTTGGATTGCGATGGATTTGGGCGTTTGTGTTATAGCTTTGCTGACCTGCGGGGACGATTTTTAGCCCTTTATATTCGCTTTTTGGAATAGCGGGGATATTTAAATTTAAAAACTCTCTACCGCTTAATGGATAGCCATTTTCAAATATATTTTTGATTAAATCCAAAGTAACTTCACAAGCTAAGCTAAATCCAAATTTATCCAAACTATCATTTTTATATAGTTGCGAAACCGCAATGGAGCAAACCCCTTGAAGTGTGCCCTCCATAGCACCACCGCAAGTGCCTGAATAGGTGATATCTTCGCCTACATTTGCGCCGTGATTTATCCCACTTATTATAAGATCAGGCTTTTTATTTTTATACATTGTCTCAAGCGCAAGATATACACAATCACTAGGCGTAGCATCATCAAGTTTGAAAAATCCATCATCAAGCTGAATAAATCTAAGTGGGCGAGTAAGAGTAATAGAGTGCGAACAAGCTGATTTTTCGCTACTTGGAGCGACTACTACTACATTAGCTATTTGGCTAAGTGTATCACGCAAAGCCAGTATCCCAGCTGCCTCAAAACCATCATCGTTTGTTATTAAAATCTCTTTCACTTATATCCTTTTTTGATGAATTTTACCTGTAATTTTTAAATTGTTGGCTATAATTTGAGCTAAATTTAAAAGGGAAATTATGAAAATTTTAGTTTCTTGCCTAGAAGCATCGGCAAATTTACACCTTAAAGAGATTTTAACTCATATTGATGGGGTGGAGATTTGTGGGATTTTTGATAAGAGATTTGGTGCTGCTCTTTATGATAGTAAAGAGTTTAGCGCTATGGGGTTTGTGGAGATTTTACCACTGATATTTAAGGCCAAAAGAGCGTTAAAACAGATGGTGGAGCTAGCTAAAACTTGCGATAAAGTTTTGCTAATAGATAGCCCAGCTTTTAACCTGCCTTTGGCAAAAGCGATAAAAGAGGCGAATTTAAAATGCGAGATAATATACTATATCTTGCCACAGGTTTGGGCGTGGAAGCCAAAGCGAGTAGCTAAGGTAGAGAGATATTGTGATACTTTAGCATCTATTTTGCCTTTTGATAGTAAATTTTATCATAGAAGCCAATATGTAGGCCATCCACTCTTAGATGAGATAGATATCCAAAAAAATTCTTATGATAAAAACTCTATAATATCATTTATGCCAGGATCTAGAAGAAGCGAGATAAGTCGCTTAATGCCACTATACAAAGAGGTAGCTAAAAATATTAATGGCAAAAAACTTTTGGTAATTCCGCCATTTTTGGCTAATAATATTGCTGAGTATTATGGGAATGTGAGTGAATTTGAGATTGTTTATGATACTAAAGAAGCATTGATAAAAAGCGATTTTGCTTTTATTTGCTCTGGGACAGCGACTTTGGAGGCAGCCTTGATAGGAGTGCCTTTTGTGCTTTGCTATAAGGCAAAAGCGATTGATATATGGCTTGCTAGAAAGCTTGTGAAGTTAAAATATGCCGGATTAGCAAATATAATATTTGATTTCATGGGTAAAGAGCCTTTACATGATGAGCTAATCCAAGAAGATGCCAACGCCCAAAATTTAATCAAATCTTATAATAATTATAATGAAAATAAATTTATAAAGGCCGCTAAGGAGCTAAGAGAGTATCTAAAACACGGAAGTGCTAAGAGCATTGCTGATATGATTTTAAGATAAAATAGGATAAAATCCTAAATCAAATTTAAAAGGAAAAGCCATGACAGAACCAATGACAATCTATGGTTATGAGAAGATTACAGCTGAATTAAAAGATCTAAAGACAATCCAAAGACCAGCGATAGTAAAAGAGATAGATATAGCAAGAAGCCACGGCGACCTAAAAGAAAATGCCGAGTATCACGCTGCTAGAGAGAAACAAGCCTTTATAGAAAATCGCATAGCCGAACTTAGCGATATAGTAAGTAGAGCCAAGGTAATTGACCCTAGTGAGTATGAGCATGATAAGGTTAAATTTGGCTCAACTGTAACTATAATGGATATCGATAGCGAAGTTGAGACGACATACACTATCGTAGGGATAACCGAGAGCGATCTTAGCCGTGGGCTAATCTCTATTTCAACACCAATTGCCAAGCAATTAATCGGCAAAAAAGCAGGCGATGAGGTGATTTTGACCTTGCCAAATGGCAAAAGCGAGATAGAGATAGTCGAAGTAAAATATCAAGATATAGCTTTTGAGTGAATTTGATTAACTTAAGGATGAAAATGGCAGATAAGATCAGAGTAGGGATAGTTGGAATTAGTGGTTATACAGGGCTTGAATTAGTTAAAATGATAGTGGCTCATCCAAATTTTGAGCTTAGTTATGCGGGGGCTAGTAGTAGTGGGAATTTGGCTCAAAGCTTTACTAGTTTAAAAGGCGTTATCGATATGCCAATCGAAGCGGCAAATACCGATGAAATCAAGGCTAGATGTGATTTAGTATTTTTGGCTTTGCCACATAGCGAAGGAATGAAAATCGCTAAAGAGCTAAGAAAAAGCGATATAAAAATCGTAGATTTATCGGCTGATTATCGTGTGAGCTTAGAAAATTATGAGAAGAATTATTGCGCTCATTTGGATAAAGATGGATTAAAAGATGCCGTTTATGGGCTAGTGGAGATAAATAGAGATAGGATTAAAAAGGCAAATTTAGTAGCTAATCCGGGGTGTTATCCTACTTGTTCGCTTTTGGGTTTGTTGCCTTTTGCCAATATGGTAGATCCTAAATTTGGTGTTATGATCGATGCTAAAAGCGGATTAAGCGGAGCTGGAAAGAGCCTAAAATCTAGTAGCCACTTCATAAGCGTAAATGAGAATATGAATGCCTATTCGCCACTTACCCACAGGCATAGCGATGAGATTAAAGAGCATCTGAATTTAACTCATAATACCAATATTGATGTAATGTTTGTGCCACATTTAATCCCGCTTAGTCGTGGAATGCTAGTTAGTAGCTATGGGGTTTTAAAGCCTGAATTTAAGGATATTGACCCAATAAGCATTTTAGAAAATTTTTATAAAGATGAGAAATTTATACGCATTAGGCGTGAGCCTGTTAGTATCAAAGATGTCGCTGGAACGCATTTTTGTGATATTTTTGCGATAAATAATGGGGGCAAGATTTGGATAAATTCTAGCATAGATAATCTTCTTCGTGGCGCTTCATCTCAAGCCTTAGCAAATGCGAATTTAATGCTCGGGATAGATGAGGCGGTGGCTTTGCCGATTATTGGGAATTCTATATGAGAATTTTAGATGGGGCGATTTTTATAGCTGATGCACATGAAAACGCTAAAAGATCCCAATTCTTAAAACTTATTAAAAGCTTCAATAGTGGCGCTTTGCCGCTGCCACCACAGATATTTTTGGTTGGTGATATATTTGATTTTCTTAGCTCCACTAGTTATACTCAAATATTTTATAAAGAGTGGATTGAAGAGCTAAATTTGCTTGCTAAAAAGAGTGAAATTCACTATTTCGAAGGCAATCATGATTTTAATCTTAGCTCCGTTTTTAAGGGTATCACAATCTATCCTATCTCATCTCAACCAGCTATTTTTACCCTTGATGATAAGCGTGTAGCAATAGCTCACGGTGATATATTTTTGGGATTTTTTACACAAAATATACTTAAATTTCTTAGAAATAATTGGTTTTTAAAATTGATGGATTTTATAGATAAGAGCTTAAATCACAAGATATCTAAGTGGATTTTATCTACTCAAAAAGATAAGAATTTATCCTATAAAATACCAAATTTCAAAGAGCTAATAAGTCAAAAAATCGCTAATTACCAAGGTGATATTGTAATTGAAGGGCACTATCATCAAGGGGTTAGATTTGAGATAAATTCAAAAGATTATATAAATTTACCTTGTTTTGCGTCTGAGCGTAGTTATTTTATTGTAGAATACACCGATGAAATTAAATTTCAACTTATAAGGAGCCCAAATGTTTGATGATAATATCTTAAAAACGGGTTCGAATGAGATGGAGCTTGTTGATTTTCGTATCTTAAAACAAGGCAAAGACACCGTATATGAAGGAATTTACGGCGTTAATGTCGCTAAGGTAAAAGAGATCATAAAGATGCCAAATCTCACCGAACTACCAGGTGTGCCTGATTATATTGAAGGGATTTTTGACCTGCGTGGCGTGGTTATACCAGTTATAAATCTTGCTAAATGGATGCAAATAGAAGAGCCTAAAGAGGCGATTTTAAAGCCTAGGGTAATAATTGCTGAATTTAGCAATATTTTTATCGGTTTTATCGTCCATGAGGCCAAAAGAATTAGGCGTATAAATTGGAAAGATATAGAACCAGCTAATTTCGCAGGGAGTGCTGGCACAGGGACTTTGGATAGATCTAAAATCACAGGCGTCACAAGAATAGAAAATGATGATGTTTTGCTTATTTTAGATCTTGAGAGCATCGTAGAAGAGCTAGGAATTTATCAGCCAAAAATGGAAGTTGAGGTCAATGAAATTCATAAATTTAGCGGTGTTGCGCTTATCTTAGATGATAGCTTGACTGCTAGAAGATTAGTCAATGAAGCACTTACAAAAATGGGCTTAAGAGTAGTTGAAGCCAAAGATGGTGTAGAGGGCTTAGAGAAGTTAAATGACCTATATGCGATGTATAAAGAGGATTTAGAAGATAATCTTCGTGTTATCATTAGCGATGTTGAGATGCCTCAGATGGATGGATTCCACTTTGCTGCTAATGTAAAAGATGATAAGAGATTTGCTAATATTCCTATCATCTTTAACTCATCATTGAGTAATGAATTTAGTGAGCTTCATGGCAAGGATGCAGGCGGTGATGTATTCTTAACCAAATTTAATGCTACAGAATTTTATGCCGCTGTTTCAAAAGTGATTGAATCACGCAAAAAATATATTAGTTAAGAGGTGATTTATGGATGATATGCAAGAGATACTAGAAGACTTTTTAGTCGAGGCATTTGAGCTTATTGAACAAATAGATCATGATTTGGTTGAGCTAGAGTCTAATCCTGAGGATTTAGAGCTATTAAATCGTATTTTCCGTGTTGCTCACACAGTAAAAGGTAGCTCATCATTTTTAAATTTTGATGTCTTAACAAAGCTTACGCACCATATGGAAGATGTGCTTAATAAAGCTCGCCACGGAGAGTTAAAGATAACTCCAGATATTATGGACGTTGTTTTAGAATCAGTAGATATGATGAAAGCACTTTTAAGAAGCATTAGAGAGCGTGGAAATGATGTTGATGCGGGTGTGAGTATATCTGATATATGCGATAGATTAACAGCTATTAATGAAGGCAAAGATATAAGCTCTTCTAAGTCAAAAGACGAAGTTAAAGAAGAAGCCAAAGAAGAGCCAAAAGACGAACCAAAAGAAGACGGCAAAGAGCCATCAGCAATGGATCAAGAGCCAGAAGTAGATGTAAATAGCTTAAGTGAAGCTGAAGTTGAAGCTGAAATTGAGAGATTGCTTAAAGTGCGTAAAGCTGAAGATCAAGCTAGAAAAGAAAAACAAAAGCAAAATGAGCAGCCAGAGGCTCCAGCACCTAAGGTTGAAGCTCCAGCACATAAGGGATCTAAACCACAACAAAAAGAGTCAAATACCCCAGCGCAATCTAGCGCATCAGCTGTAGAGCAAACCATCAGAGTTGAGGTTAAAAGACTTGATAATTTGATGAATTTAATCGGAGAATTAGTCCTTGGTAAAAATAGACTTCTTAAAATTTATGATGATGTAGAAGAGAGATATGAGGGCGAAAAATTCTTAGAAGAGTTAAATCAAGTTGTAAGTCAGCTAAGTTTGGTTACTACTGATATTCAACTTGCTGTTATGAAAACTAGAATGCTACCAATCGCTAAGGTATTTAACAAATTCCCAAGAATGGTGCGTGACCTAAGCCGTGAGTTAGGCAAACAAATCGATCTAGAGATAAGCGGTGAAGAGACAGAATTAGACAAATCAATAGTAGAAGAGATCGGCGATCCGCTTGTTCATATTATTAGAAATTCATGCGATCACGGCATCGAAGATCCAAAAGATAGGCTAGCAGCCGGCAAACCTGAAAAGGGTGTAATCGAGCTAAAAGCATATAATGAAGGCAATCACATTGTCGTTGAAATCGTAGATGATGGTAAGGGAATTGACGCTTTAGCTGTGAAAATGAAAGCACTTGAAAGAGGCTTAATCACAGAAAGAGAAGTTGATAGCATGACTGATAAAGAGGCATTTTCGCTTATATTTAAGCCAGGATTTTCTATGGCTAAGCAAGTTACAAATGTCAGCGGTCGTGGCGTGGGAATGGATGTTGTCAAGACAAATATCGAAAAGCTAAATGGTATCATAGATATAGATAGCGAAGTAGGTAGAGGAACGATAATGAAGCTCAAAATTCCACTAACACTAGCCATTATCCAATCATTGTTAGTAGGCTCTCAAGAGGAATTCTACGCTATACCATTAGCAAGTGTTAAAGAAACTGTAAGAGTCCCAGTAGATAATATCTACACAATCGAAGGCAAAAATGTCCTTAGACTTCGTGATGAAGTCCTTAGTCTTGTTAGACTTAGCGATCTATTTGGTGTTAAACAGATATTTGAAAGTGGCGATCAAACCTATGTAGTTGTAATCAATGTAGCTGATAGTAAACTTGGTATCATCGTAGATAGCTTGATCGGCCAAGAAGAGATCGTTATCAAATCGCTTGGTAATTACTTACAAAATATCCGTGGAATTGCCGGTGGTACCATAAGGGGTGATGGTAAGGTAACCTTAATTGTTGATGTCGGTATGATTATGGATATGGCAAAAGAGATTAAGATAGATATCAGAGCTAGTATGGAATCAAGCGCACAAATGTCTAAAAAAGAAAAACCAAGTGACTATAAAGTCTTAATCGTAGATGACTCTAAGATGGATAGAACAATTATGCAAAAATCGCTTGAACCAATCGGCGTAACTGTGATAGAAGCGACCAATGGTATAGAAGCACTAAATATAGTAAAATCAGGTGATCACAGCATAGATGCGATGCTAATAGATATCGAAATGCCTAGAATGGATGGCTATACCTTAGCAGGCGAGATTAGAAAATACTCCAAATATCGCAATCTACCATTAATTGCCGTTACCAGTAGAACAAGCAAGAGCGACCGCTTAAGAGGCGTAGAAGTAGGTATGACTGAGTATATCACCAAACCATACTCACCAGAATACTTAGAAAATGTCGTAAGAAAAAATATAAAGCTAGTGTAAGGAAGTAAAATGAGCGATAAATTAGGTGAAGTTTTACAAAGACAAAAACAGCAAATAAGCGAACCAGAGAGTGCCAAAGATAGAGAAGAGATAGAACAACTAGTAGGCTTTATCGTTGGGGATGAGGAATTTGCTATTCCGATTTTATATATCAAAGAGATTATTAAGCCAATTGAATACACTAGAGTCCCTAGTGTCCCACCATATGTGTTAGGTGTCTTTAATCTTAGGGGCAGTGTAATTCCTTTAATAGATTTAAGAATTAGATTTAATCTAGAACCTAGCAAAATGACTCCAAATACTAGATATATCGTTATGCAAGATAGCGAGAATATCGCAGGGTTTGTTATAGATAGGCTAACTGAAGCGATTAGAATAAACACTAATCAAATTGACCAGCCGCCTGAAACTTTGGCAAAAGATAAAGGAATGATACAAGGTATTGGCAAAAGAGATAATAATATCTTAACGATATTAAAGGTTGAATCTTTATTAAAGCGCGATTTTTAAGGAAATTAAATGATAAAACTTTGTGTTTTTGATTTTGATTCTACTTTGATGGATGGTGAGACTATCACCATCCTTTCAAGTGCGATGGGCAAGGATAAAGAAGTTGGCGAGATAACTGCTAGAGCGATGGCGGGTGAGCTTGATTTTTACGAGAGTTTAATACAAAGAGTTAGACTAATTGAGGGATTAGAGTTTAATAAAGCTTTAGAAATTGCTTCGAATTTACCATTTATCACTGGTGCTAGTGATATCATCTCATATTTAAAATCCAAAAATATCAAAACAGTTGTATTTAGCGGTGGATTTCATATAGCTACAGATATAGCACAAAATAAGCTTGGTTTTGATATAAATTTTGCTAATGAACTTCATCATAAAAATGGAATTCTAACAGGAAATGTAGGCGGTGAGATGATGTTTGGCGACTCTAAGGGCAAGATGCTTAAAAGGCTTAAAGAACTTCTAGGTTTAAGCAAGAATGAAGTGGCTTGTGTGGGCGATGGAGCTAATGATGTTTCTATGTTTAAAGAAGCTAACACAGGCATTGCCTTTTGTGCTAATAAGGTATTAAAAGAGGTCGCAACTCATATTGTAGATATCAAAAATTTAAATGAGATTAAAAAAATTATATAAAGGTAGAAGATGAAAGAGATCAATTTTTCTCTTTGGTGTGATTTTTTAGAGAGTAATTTTATAAATTTAGAGTTCACAGAATTAATCCAAAATGGCACAATTAACGGCGCTACAAGCAATCCAAGCATCTTTAAAAATGCTATTTGTAACTCAACAGCTTATAATGAGCTAAAAGATAAATTTAGAAAAAAAGATGCTAAAAAACTATATGAAATTCTAGCCACTAATGATATCAAAATGGCGGCTACTAAGCTACTTAGCAATTACGCTAGGGGTGATGATGGCTTTGTAAGCATTGAAGTAGATCCAAATTTGATCTTAGCTAGTGATATCATCGATGAGGGAAAAAGATTATATAATGCGATTAAGATGCCAAATGTGATGATTAAAATTCCAGCTATTTCACCTGGATTTGAGGCGATGAGTGAGCTTATGAAAAAGGGTATTAATGTCAATGCTACGCTGATTTTTTCGCAATCTCAAGCGGATGAGTGTTTAGAGGCTTTCAAAGAAGGGACAAAAAAATATCAAAAAAGATTCCCACAAGCCATACTCCCACAAGGTGTTATAAGCGTATTTGTTAGTCGTTTTGATAGATTGCTTGATGATAGGCTAGATGAAAAGGCCAAATATGGTATTTACAACGCTACAAATATATATAATCAAATTCAAAATTCTAACCAAAGCAATGTAAGAACGCTATTTGCTAGCACAGGAGTTAAGGGAGATAATCTTACGCCTGATTATTATATCAAGGAGCTTTTATATCCAAATTCCATTAATACAGCACCACTTGATACCATAAAAGCATTTATAGCTAATGGAGATTTCACCCCTAAAGCCTTGCCAAGTGATGAAGAAATATCTAAATTTATGGCAAATGCCAAGGCAGCTAATATAGATTATAAAAGAGTTTGCACAGATCTTTTAGATGAGGGTTTAGAGGCTTTTGTAGCGGCTTTTGATGAGATTTTGGTATCGCTTTTATAAGATTAAATTTATATTTTTTGGCTATAATTGCCAACTATTTTATTTTAAGGAAAGATAATGTTAGAAGGCATTGTTAGAGAGAGTATTGACAAAAGAAGCACAAAAGCTCTTAGGAAAGATGGTTATCTAATCGCTAACATTTACGCAAAAGGTATTGAAAATATCAATGCTGCTTTTAAAGTAAATGATTTTATCAAAGCTGTTAAGGCTAAAAGCGGTTTGAAATTTGATGTCAGCGTAGGTGGTAAAACTTATAATGTTGTGGTTGTAGATTACCAAAAACACCCAGTAACAAGTATTTTAAAGCATGTTGATTTGAAAGTTGTTTTACCAGATGTTGAGTCTAAATACCTTGTCCCAGTTGTTCCTGTAGGCACTCCAGCAGGTATCAAAAATAAAGGCGTTTTACTACAATCTAAAAAACGCTTAAAAGTTAAATGTAAAGGCAAAGATCTACCAGATAGCTTTAAAGTAGATGTATCGCCGCTTGATATCGATGATACTATTTTAGTTCGTGATATTGAGGCTCCACAAAATGTGCGCATCATTGATGCAGGTCGTGTAGCTGTCTTAGGTGTAGTAAAAGCTAAGTAATGACTCTAATAGCCGGACTTGGCAACATTGGCAAAGAGTATGAAAATACTCGCCATAATGTTGGATTTATGCTTATTGATCTAATCTTAAAAGATGGTGGATATAGCGATGTAAGTTCGGCTAAATTTCAAGGTGAGCTATACAAAAATGGCTCACTTCTTCTTCTTAAACCATCCACATATATGAATTCAAGTGGCAAATCCTTAAAAGCTGTAAATGATTTTTACAAACCTAATCACATTATCGTTATCCATGATGATCTTGATATTGCTTTTGGTGCGATGAGATTTAAAAATGGCGGAAGTAGCGGCGGCCATAATGGGATCAAATCTATTGATTCTTTAATAGACAATAACTATGATAGAGTCCGCATAGGAATAGGCCGTAGTGATAAGAGTGTTATTGATTATGTTTTGGGTAAATTTGATAGCAGTGAGCTAGAAAAGCTTGATGGGATCTTATCGCACGCCAAAGAAGCTGTTTTGGCTCTAGCAAATTCAAACGATATATCGGCAATTTCGTCTAAATTTACTCTCAAGGCCTAAAATTATCTTAATTTAAATTTGATATAATACCCCAATTAAATTTAGGATTATTATGAGATTAGAAGATATCAAAACTCCAGCTTATGTCTGTGAGATAACTAAGCTTAAAGCAAATTTAAATTTACTCAATTATGTTGCTAAATCGAGTGGAGCGAAGGTTCTTTGTGCGCTTAAAGGATTTGCGTTTTCACCTAGTATGCCACTTGTAGCTACTATGTTAGATGGTGCTACTTGTAGTGGCCTGATCGAAGCCAAATACGCTAAAGAGCATAATTTTAAAGAGATTCACACATACTCACCGGCCTTTAAAGATGATGAGATTGATGAGGTGCTAAGTATTAGCAATCATGTGGTTTTCAATAGTTTTAATCAGTGGAAACGCTTTGCTACAAAGGCGAGAAATAGCAACGCAAGTATCGGCCTAAGGGTTAATCCAAATGTCTCAGCTAGTCCGACTGATATGTATAATCCGTGCGCTAGATTTTCTAGGCTTGGTATCACGAAAGAAAATTTCGAATTTGATAATATAGATGGTATTGATGGACTTCATTTTCACGCACTTTGCGAAGAGAGCGCTGAGAGTTTGGAGATGGTTTTAAGAGCTTTTGAAGAGCAGTTTGGAGAGATTTTGCCTAGTATGAAATGGGTGAATTTAGGTGGTGGCCATCACATTACCAAGGCTGGTTATAATGTTGATTTGCTGATAAAACTCCTTAAAAATTTAGCTGAAAAATATAGTCTTGAAGTATATATTGAGCCGGGTGAAGCGGTTGGTTGGGAGTGCGGATTTTTGATTGCTTCGGTGTTGGATATTGTGGATAATGAGCAAAAGAGCTGTATCATTGATGCATCAGCCGAGTGTCATATGCCTGATACTATTTTGATGCCTTATCGTCCTAAGATTAGAGGAGAGAGCCAAAATGGCAAATTTAGCTATAGATTTGGCGGGGCGACTTGCTTGGCTGGTGATATAGTTGGGGCTGAGGCTGGTGATGCGATTTATAAATTTGATAATCCTATAAATATCGGTGATAAGATAATTTTTGAAGATCAAATTCACTATACCATAGTCAAAAACACTACATTTAACGGCGTAAAACTCCCAAGTTTAGCGATGATAGATGAGAGTGGCGATGTGGTTGTTTGGCGTGAATTTGGATATGATGATTATGCTAAGAGAAATTAAGTAGGCTAAATGGCAGACGATCAAGAGAAGACCGAAGAGGCGACCTCCAAAAAGATTGAAGATGCTAGAAATAAAGGCAATGTCCCTAAATCTCAAGATTTAAGTGGATTTGTTACCTTGCTAGTAGGTTGCGTGGCACTCATTGCTTTGATGGGTTTTATGGGCGATAGGGTGATGAATTTATATCTATATTACCAAGATATTATCGGAACGCCGCTTACTAGAGAGCTATTTTTTAAGATTGTGATACACTCAATTTTACAATCTTTGCTTATACTTTTGCCTTTGCTTATTTGTGTGATGATAGCTGGAATTATCTCTAATGTTATGCAATTTGGTTTTATATTTACTACTGAGCCTTTGATGCCAAATTTCTCTAAGCTTGATCCGATTAAGGGGCTTGGAAATCTCTTTTCACTTAAAAAAGCAGTCGAGACAGCAAAGATATTAATTAAAGTTTCAGCTATATTTGGTTGTGCGTTTTATGTATTTTTACAATTTATCACTGAGCTACCTTATACTATGTTTTATACTATGTTTGATCAGCTTGTGTGGCTTAGAAACAAGATGTTTATTCTTGCTGGGATTATGCTTTTGCTATTTATGATTATTGCGATTGCTGATGTTTTTATCGTGAGATATCAATATTTTAAAGGACTTAGAATGTCCAAACAAGAGGTCAAAGATGAGTATAAGCAGATGGATGGAGACCCTAGAGTCAAAGGGCGTATCCGTCAGTTACAGATGCAAGCAGCTAAAAAGCGTATGATGCAAAATATCCCCGCAGCAGATGCTATCATCACTAACCCAACTCACTACGCCGTAGCTATAAGATATGATAAAGACAAAGAGTCCGCACCTGTGGTATTGGCTAAAGGGGTTGATCATTTAGCACTTCGTATTAGACAAATTGGGATCGAGCATGGGGTTCAAATCGTAGAAAATCCCCCATTAGCTCGTGAGCTATATAGATTGTGCGATGTGGATGATCAGATCCCAGCCAATCTATTTAAAGCTGTGGCCGAGGTCTTGACATTTGTCTATTTGGGCAATAAAAACAAATTCGCTAAAAGGCTAAATGGCTAGAAATTAAATTCCATAGCCATTTTGGTTAATTAAATATTCCACCACCGCTTAGTGTGATATCATTATCTATCCACTCTTTAACAGCTGGGATTTTGACTAGAGTTTTACATAGAGGTTCATCATCTAAATTAGCATCATCTATGCCTATAGTATCGCTTGTGAGAGTGATAGTTAGGCATTTTGTCCAAGTTTCGTTATTGTTGTATGATTTATTATAGGTTGGGGCCAATTTATCTAAATTTGATTGAGATTTTAGCTCGCCAGCAGGGAGTTTGCCATTTATAGTGTAATATGCCGTGAGTTGGACAATCGTATCTTTTAACAAAGTTGCCGAAGTCATCGCACTTGCGTCATCCTTAGTCGCAATGAGCCTAGGGACAGCTATACTAGCTAGTATTCCTAGCACCACAATCACAAAAACCAATTCTATCATAGTAAATGCTGATCTCATCACGCCACCACATTTGGAAAATCATATACTAATTTTCCGGATTTTATAGTTTTTATAGCGCCACCTTTTAGCTTTTTGCCTAGGAGTGGCGAATTTTTGGATTTAGATTTATTTAGATTATCATCATAGATATACTCAAATTCAGGATCAACAATTGTGATATCAGCTAAATATCCGATCTCTATCTTGCCACGATCGTTTAATTTGAGTAGTTTAGCTGGATTTAGGCTAGTTAGCTCTACCATCTTATTTAAGCTTATCACCCCATCTCTAACTAAATTTAAAGTAAGCGGAATTAAGGTTTGAAGACCTAAAATCCCAAATGGAGCCTTATCAAATTCCCTCTCTTTCTCATCTAAATGGTGCGGTGCGTGATCTGTACAGATGATATCTATCACGCCATTTTTTAACCCCTCTCTCATAGCCTCTACATCGGCTTTTGTGCGAAGTGGTGGGGACATTTTGTAGTTTGTATCATAGTTTTCAAGATAGCTATCATCGAAGGTGAAGTGGTGCGGACAGATTTCACAAGTTATATTAATACCCTCTTTTTTGGCTATTTCAATGAGTTTTAAGCTCCAAGCACTACTCACATGAGCTATATGTATATGGCCGCCTGTGAGTTTAGCTAAGAGCATATCTCTACTTATCATTATCTCTTCTTGCTCTCTTGGCATGCCTTTTATACCTAGCTTCATAGACATCGGCCCTTCATTCATGTGGCCATTTCTACATAGCGAGCAGTCTTGAGAGTGATTTATGATAAATGAGCCGTGAAAGGCTGAATACTCAAGCGCAGCTCTCATAACATCGCTAGAGCTCACAGGCAATCCATCATCGCTAAATGCCACGCATCCAGCCTCACTCATCTCGCCCATCTCGGTTATACCGCCACCTTTCATACCTTTTGTTATAGCTCCTATTGGCATTAAATCTATTAGGCCTCGTTTTTTGGCCTTTTTAATCATATCTCTAGTGATTGTGGCATTATCATTAACAGGATTTGTATTTGCCATAGGGCAACAAGCAGTTACACCCCCAGCTACAGCAGTTTCAGAGCCACTTATAATATCATCTTTATACTCAAATCCCGGATCTCTAAAATGCACATGGATATCGATGAGTCCAGGCATTATGAGTTTGCCATTAGCGTCAATGATATTATCAGCATTTGGCTCATCTAGAGTTATATCTATTATCTTATCATTTTCTATTAATATATTTGCTTTTTTGCTCTCATTAGCGTTGATTATGGTTCCATTTTTGATTAGAATTTTCATTATAGCCCTTTAAGGTTTTTATAAACTATATCTAATATAGCCATTCTTATAGCTACGCCATTTTCTACTTGGTTTAGTATATTAGAGACTCTTGGGTCGTCTGCTACATCGCTATTTAGCTCTACTCCACGATTTATTGGGCCTGGATGAAGGATTATAGCGTTATCTTTGGCTTGTTTCATTCTGTTTTTACTAAGGCCAAAATATCTACTATACTCTCTAATACTAGGAAAAGGCGTCTCATCATCGCTTCTTTCTAGCTGAATTCTAAGCATGATAATAGCATCACTATCACGCACAGCCTCATCCATATCTTTACAAATTTCGCAGCCAAAAACTCTAGCATATTGCATCATTTGAGGTGGGCCAAATAGCTTGACTTTGATACCTAGGGTCTGCATAGCATAGATATTTGACCTTGCTACTCTAGAGTGTGCTATATCGCCGATTATCGATACACTTAGGTTATCAAATGAGCCAAATTTATCATAGATAGTAAATAGATCTAGCAAAGCTTGAGTGGGGTGCTCATTGCATCCATCGCCGGCATTTATAACGCAGCTTGGAGTGTGAGAAGCTACGAATTTAGCAGCACCTGAGCTACTATGACGCATTATAAATATATCTGTTTTCATAGATTCTATATTTTTGATTGTATCGATTAGTGTTTCGCCTTTATTTGTGCTAGAATTGCTAGCGGTGAAATTTATAGCATCGCTTGAGAGTCTTTTGGCGGCGATTTCAAAGCTTGTGCGAGTTCTAGTGGAGTTTTCGAAAAATGAATTTACAACCGTAACGCCCTTTAAAAGTGGGGATTTTTTCTCATTTTTTAAATTTAAATTTTTGTAATCTTTGGCTAAATTTAAAATCTGAAATATATCATCACGGCTAAGATCTTTTGTGGAGATTAGATCTTTTTTGGAGTAGGACATTTATGCTCCTTTTTTGCGTGGCATTTTACTATTATTTGGCTTAATTGTGAATATAATTTGGGTGTTAAAATTTAATCCTAAAAGGATATTTGGGGTTATCGATTTTAATAAAATTTGAAATTTGATTAGTATTTGATGAGTGATTGTGCTTTGATATTTAAGTTTGTCTAGTCAAAACATAACTAAAAAATATAATTCAATATATCAATATATCTTGACATATTATAATTTTTATGATATGATTACAAAAATTTATTTTATAAGGGGAATAGATGTTAGAAAAACTTCTTGAAAGCATTAAAGCTTTTATATTTTATTTTATTGAACTTTCTGTTTTATTTATCGCGATTGCTTTTATAGTGGCACTATTAAATCAGAAATTTTCTAAGAAAATAGAGAGATATCTAAGTGCAAACTCTCTTTTGAGCTATATCAAAGCTATGTTTTTAGGTGCTTTAACGCCATTTTGCTCTTGTTCTACCATACCTTTGTTAAGCGGTTTGTTAAAATCAGGGGTAAGCTTTGGGGTAAGCGTGGCTTATCTTTTAGTCTCACCACTTGTAAATCCGATAATCATTGCTATGTTAGTTATATCATTTGGTTTAAATCTTAGCTTATTTTATATATTATTTATTTTTATTTTTGTTTTTATATTTTCTTTGAGTATTTCTAAATTTAACTCTGATAAATTTTTAAACGATGATTTTATCAAAAAAGAGTATTTTACGCCATCAAATCATCACAATATAAGCAAACAAAACTGCTGCCAAACTAAAATAATAAATTTTAGCACTCAAAAACAGAGCTTAAATTCTCAAACTAAAAGTAGCTATAAAGATCTATTTATAAAAGTGTTAAAAGATTATAAAAAACTACTTCCGTATATCGTCATAGGTATGGGTATCGGAGCTATTATCTATGGTTTTGTCCCAAAAGAGTTTTTACAAAGTTATTTAGCAGAATTTGAGATTTTTAGCGTTGTGATAGCTGCTTTTGTAGGAGTTTTGCTATATATTAGGGTTGAGGCTATCATCCCGATAGGGCTATCTTTGATAGATTGTGGTGTATCTTTGGGGGCGGTAATGAGTTTTTTGATAGCCGGAGGTGGCTGCTCTTTGCCAGAGCTTATCTTGTTAAAACGCATTTTTAAAATGAATTTCTTACTGATATTTATCTCTTGTGTGCTTTTGACCGCTATAATATTTGGTGTATTAATAGATATATTTTTGTAGGGATAAAATGAAAAATTTAGATGATTTTTTAAAAATTACGGGAGCTTTAAATGATGAAAGCAGAGTAAAAATTCTAGCTTTTTTACACAAATACGGCACTCTTTGCGTATGTGATTTACAAAATTCTTTACAAATGATACAATCTCGCCTTTCAAGGCACTTAAAAATCCTAAAAGACGCCGGCTTTTTAAGTGTTGAGAGAAAAGGTGTATGGGCTTACTATGGACTTAATGAAAATATGAACTCATATTGTAAAAATGCTTTAAATGAAATTCAAAATATCCAGCTTAATTTGCCAGAATTAAATAGAATTACTCAAAAAGAAAAGTGTTTTTAATAAAACACTTTTATCAAATTTACTCTTTGAATTTATCCCACGCAAGGATGGTGGCGCCATTTTGCTCTGCTATATCGCCCATTCCCATTATGTTGTATCCAGCATCTACATAATGAACTTCACCTGTTACGCCACTAGAAAGATCGCTTAAAAGATACATTCCGCTTTTACCTACATCTTCTATGCTGACATTTCTTTTTAATGGGGCGTTACACTCATTCCAGTGTAAAATCATTTTAAAATCGCCAATTCCACTTGCTGCTAAGGTTTTAATCGGCCCTGCTGAGATAGCATTTACTCTAATATTTTTAGCTCCAAGGTCATGAGCAAGATATCTTACGCTACTCTCAAGAGCTGCTTTAGCTACGCCCATTACATTATAATGTGGGACAAATTTAGCTCCGCCAAGATAGCTTAGAGTCAAAATCGCTCCACCACTTTTAAGCACAGGTAGAACAGCTCTAGTAAGGCTTATAAGCGAATATACGCTAGTATCCATCGCTATATCGAAAGCCTCTTTTGTGGTATTAATAAATTCACCCTCTAATGCCTCTTTAGGAGCAAAGGCCACCGCATGAACGACAAAATCAATCTGGCCAAAATCAGATTTTATCTTATCGGCCAAAGAGTCAAGATGGGATTGATTATTTACGTCTAGCTCATATATATAAGAGCTTTCAAGTTCAGCTGCGATAGGCTCAACACGCTTTTTGATAGCATCATTTAAAAATGTAAAAGCCAAATCCGCCCCCTGGTCTTTACACGCTTTTGCGATACCATAGGCTATACTCATCTTATTTGCTACGCCGACTATTAATCCCTTTTTGCCTTCTAATATCATTTTTATCCTTTATTGATAATCTCTAAAAATTTCTTAGCGTCCCAGCTAGCAGTCCCTACAAGCACGCCATCGCATGATTTTATCGCTTTTATCTCATCAATATTTGTTATATTTACGCTACCGCCATATAGTAGTGGCGCTGTTGTTTTAGTCGATATAAAATCTAAAATTTCAGCTATAAACTCAGCCTTAGCACTCTTGCCAGTACCAATAGCCCAGATCGGCTCATAAGCTATCACTAGATTTTCGTAATTTAAATTTATATTTGATAATTGATCGCTTAAAAACTCTTTGGTGCTACCATTCATGTGAGTTATATCATCTTCGCCGATACAGTAGATGATATCCCAGCCTTTGCTTTGAGCATAGTCAAATTTCGCTCTTAAAAACGGCTCGTCTTCGCCTAAGGCTCTCCTCTCGCTATGCCCTATCATAACCATTGTGATATCAAGCTCATCTAGCATATCGCTACCGATTTCACCAGTAAATGAGCCATTGGGTGCGGGGTAGAAGTTTTGTGCGCCTTGGGTGAATTTAAATTTATTTTGAGTTAGAGCTGTAAATGGCGGAAAGACAATCACGCTATCGCTATTAGAGCTTAGGGCATTGCTAAGCTCATTAGCGTAGATTTCGTAGCTTTTTTTGGTGTGATTGCATTTTAAATTCGCAGCGTAAATCATATATTATCTTCTCTTAAAAGCACTCTAACTCCAGGCAGCTCCTTGCCCTCTATAAGCTCCAAGCTAGCACCACCACCTGTTGAGATAAAGGTCATCTCATCAGTATCCCCAGCTCTCTCAACTACATCAGCAGTATCGCCGCCGCCGACCACAGTAGTAGCAAAGCTCTCTCCAATAGCGTGGCTCATTTTTATGCTACCTTTGCTGAATTTATCCATCTCAAAAACACCCATAGGGCCATTCCACCAGATGGTTTGAGCATCGGCAATTGCCTCTTTAAACAGCTTCACGCTAGCTGGGCCGATATCTAGCCCCATCCAGCCATTTGGGATCTCTTGAACAGGAACATACTTGATCGCACTATCATTGCTAAAACTTTGAGCCGCTACGACATCAACAGGCAGATAAATTTTCACGCCTAGCTCACGGCCTTTTTTAAGAATGTTTGATGCTTCTTCTACAAGCTCCTCTTCTAAAAGGGAATTTCCGATATTTTCACCAAGAGCTTTTAAAAATGTAAATGCCATACCGCCACCGATGATTAATTTATCAATGCGTGGCAAGAGATTGGTTAGGGCTTGAAGTTTGCCACTTACTTTTGATCCGCCCGTTACTGCGACAAATGGGCGACTAGGGTGGCGGATTAGATTTTGACCAAATTCAATCTCTTTAATTAGCAAAAATCCAGCAGCCTTATGCTCACTATCGTAGCATTGAGTTATAGCATGGACGCTAGAGTGAGCTCTATGACATACGCCAAAAGCGTCATTGACATAGTAATCAGCAAATTCGCTAAGAGATTTCGCCAAGTTTATATCATCTTTTGTCTCGCCCTTTTCAAAGCGTAAATTTTCTAATAACAAAATCTCGCCAGATTGTAGTTTTTGAACCTTTTCTTTAGCATCGTAGCCGACTACATCGTGAGCAAATTTAATCTCTCTATCCATTAATCTACCAAGTCTTTTAGCTACTGGTAGAAGTGAGTATTTGTCTTCGTAGCCATTTTTTGGGCGACCTAAGTGGCTAGCTAAGATAACAGAGCAACCTTGATCTAAAATATATCTTATAGTTGGGATAACTGAGCGGATTCTTCTATCATCTGTGATGTTGTTAAATTCATCCATAGGCGTGTTAAAATCGCACCTTACAAGAACCTTGCTACCACTTTTAAATTCAATATCTTTTATAGAAATAATCTCACTCATATCACTTCTCGCTTATAAATTTAGCCATTTCAACTAAGCGATTGCTATAGCCCCACTCATTGTCATACCACGCCATTACCTTAATCATATCACCGCAAATTACTTGAGTTAGATCAGCCGCTACTATGCTTGAGTAGTTTGAGGTGATAAAATCGCTACTAACTCTCTCATCAAAATCCACAGCCATAATGCCCTTTAAGCTACCTTTGCTAGCTTCTACAAATGCGTTATTTAGCTCATCTTTTGTTACGCTTTTTTCAAGTACAGCAGTCAAATCTACAATTGATACATTTGGGACTGGAACTCTAATGCTTTGTCCGTGTAGTTTGCCATCTAGGCTAGGCATTACTAATTTCATAGCTTTGGCAGCTCCTGTGCTAGTAGGGATCATATTAGCAGCAGCTGCTCTAGAACGCCTAAAATCACGGCATTTGACATCTACTAGGCTTTGGCCATTTGTGTATGCGTGGATGGTAGTCATAAGGCCCTTTTTTATACCATAAAGATCTTCTAAAACCCTAGTTACAGGACCTAAGCAGTTGGTAGTACAGCTTGCGTTGGAGATGATTGTTTGGCCTTCGTATTTATCTGAATTTACACCTAAAACAAATGTTGGAGTATCATCCTTAGCTGGTGCGCTCATTATAACCTTTTTAGCACCTTTGGCGATGTAGGTTTGGCATTGCTCTTTTGTAAGGAATTTGCCGGTACATTCTAATACTACATCAATTCCCTTTAGGTCTAAATCATTGATATCTCTTGTGCTATATACTCTGATTTTTTTGCCATTGATAGCGATATAATCATCATTTAAAACTTCTACATCTTGATCGAATTCACCATGAACGGTGTCATATTTGAGTAGATATCTAGTCATTTTACGCTCAGCAGTATCGTTTATAATGCTTAATTCATACTCTGCTGGGTTATTGAGTATAATCCTAGCAGCACATCTGCCGATTCTTCCAAAACCATTAATTGCTATTTTAAGTGCCATTTTCATCCTTTTTGGGTATAATCTGGTTATTTTACTAAAAAAAAGGTTAAAAAAAATTGAATATAGCTATTTTTGGTGGAAGTTTTGACCCGCCACATTTGGGTCATGATATGATCGTAAAAGAGGCCTTAAAGAGCTTAAATATTAATAAACTTATTATTATTCCAACATTTTTAAGCCCTTTTAAGAGCGAATTTGGTGCGCCACCGCTTTTGAGACTTCAGTGGTGTAATGAGCTTTGGTCTAATCTAGATGAAAAAATTATAATAAGTGATTATGAAATTTCGCAAAATCGACCGGTGGCTACAATAGAGAGTGTGAGATATTTTAAGCGTGAGTTTAATCCTAAGAAAATTTATCTAATAATCGGTGCTGATCAGCTAAAAAATTTAGATAAATGGCATAAATTTGATGAGTTAAGGGAGCTTGTAAGCTTCGTTGTGGCTAGTAGAGATGGGATTAGGGTTGAATCAAATTTGCAAAAACTAGATATAAATGTTAAAATCTCATCTTCAAAGATTAAATCTGAGTTAAATTTTAAGCATATTCCAACTGCTATTTTAGATAGTGTTGAGAAATTTTATAAGGATAAAAATGCAAAATAGAATAGATAAAATTGTTAAAATTTTAGATGATAAAAAGGCTGAAAATATCGAAATTATCGATATGCAAGGTAGGGATTATTTGAGTAAATTTGTAATTGTAGCTACCACTTTGGCCGCACGGCATGGGGCTGCTTTGTTAGATGATTTAAAGAGTGAGCTAAAGCCTGCTGGGGAGAATTTTTTGGGTGTTGAGAGTAGTGAAGATTGGACTGTGATTGACCTTGGTGATATCATGATTCACCTTATGAGTGAGGCGTATAGGGCAAAATACAATATAGAAGAGTTTTTAAAAGAGTTAAATACAAAATCCAATTAATTAAATTTGTGCCAAATTTAGCGGATATTTACTAAATTTGGCTTGGATTTGCTTAATTTTCCATTATATCTTTGGCTTTGATTCCCATTAAATTTAGCGCTACTTTGATACTTAGGGCTACGACGCTAAATAGCTTTAATAGCTCATCTTCATTTTGGCTTCCTACGACTCTATTTTCATTATAGAATTTATGAAAACTCGCACTAAGGGATTTTAGATAATCTGGAATTTTGTGTAGGCTTCTTTGATTTAGGGCATCTTCTAAGATTTCAGGCATAATCAAAGCTTCAAATAGCAGATTTTTGCCCTCATCACTTAAATTAGCCAAAGAGACATTGGCCACATCAGCTGGTGATTTGGCTGCTTTTGTGAAAATTTGATTTATTCTAGCGTGAGCGTAGTTGATATAAAATACCGGATTTGAGCTATCTTGTTTTTTAAGCTCATCAATATCAAACTCAAGGCTACTAGTGTTGGCTTTGGAGATGAATATAAATCTCAAAGCATCGCTACCAATTTCGCTTAAAATATCACTCATTAAGACACTAGTTCCTGCTCTTTTGCTCATTTTAAATGGTTTTCCATCTTTTAATAGGCTTACCATTTGCATTAAAATCACTTCAAGTTTGCTCTCATCATAACCAAGAAAATTGATAGCCGCTTTCAATCTAGGGATATATCCATGGTGATCAGCGCCCCAGATATTGATATAATTATCATATCCGCTAGCGAATTTGACATTATGATAGATTATATCACCGGCTAGATATGTAGGGCGACCATCGCTTCGCACTACGACTCTATCACTATCATCGCCAAGTTTTGTAGAGGCGATATAGGTTGTATCATCTTTTTTATATACCTCACCACTTTTTTCTAAACGCTTAAGAGTGGAGTCTAACTCACCATAATACGACTTCTCGCTTGCCCAGTTATCTATGGTAATTCCAGCATCTGCTAGATCTTTTTTGATTATATCAAGCACCTTATCTTTGCCAAATTCGGCTAGTTCGAGATTGCGATTAGGATCAAAAATATCTTTACCAAATTTATCATAAGCCTCTTTGGCTAGCTCATCTATATACTCACCTCTATAATATTTCTCTGGATATTCCACGATTTCATTAAATAAAATTTCACGAGCTCTAAGCGAGATTGAGATTCCTAGTAAATCTATTTGATTGCCAGCGTCATTTATGTAATACTCCGTATGGACGCCCACGCCGATATGTCTAGCGACTCTAGCTAAGGTATCGCCATACACCGCTCCACGCACATGGCCTATGTGTAGTGGGCCAGTAGGGTTGGCGCTGATATATTCTAAAAATATATTTTTAGGATTTTTTATCTCTTTTGAGCCGAATTTATCTCCACTTTTTAAAGCTTCGTTGGCTAAGGAATTTAAAAATTCGCCACTTAATTTGAAATTTATATATCCATTGACCGCACTTACTTCATAGTTTGGTGAGTTAAATTTTTGTGATATCTCATTAGCTATTGCTATGGGGGATTTTTTAAGCTCTTTGGCTAGACTAAATGCGATTGGCGTAGCGTAGTGAGCTAGAGATTTGTCTTTTGGTTTTTCTACTACGACTTCACGGCCTAAAATCGTGCTTATCTCATTTTTTAGAGTATCTTTAGCACTCATTAGGCACTCTTTTGAGTTTCATCTTTTTTGGTTTGAGTTGTCTCTTCGCTCTTTTGAATTTGCTCTAATGGGGTATCATCTTCCATCTCTTTTTTGAAGCTTTTTATACCTTTACCCATACCTTTTGCTAATTCAGGGATCTTTTTTGCGCCAAAAAGCAAAACAATAATCGCCAAAACAATCAACCAGTGACTTATACTCATACTACCCATAATTTTCTCCTTAAATTAAATTTGTTTAAAAATATTGAATTTATCACTCGCTCCAGCTCTCTATAACCTCATTTATATTAAAACTTTGACTTTTTGAACTCATTGAGATAAATATAGATTTTAATCTCTCATATGCGTTATCTATATCATCATTGATTATTAAATAGTCATATTCGCCGATGTGAGCGATCTCTGTTGCTGCATTAAATAGCCTATTTTCTATCGTTTGAGCGTCATCGCTACCTCGTTTTATCAAGCGTCTTTTTAATTCATGCCTATCCTTTGTGGTGATAAATACCGATGTTATGATATCATTATACTCCTTCATCGCTAGATAATAGCCTTGAACATCAATATCAAAAATTACTACTTTATTATCTTTTAAGGCCTTTTCTACCGGCTCAAGGCTAGTGCCATAGTAGTTTTTATGGACATTTGCCCACTCTAAAAATTTGCCATTATCAATGCCTTTTTTGAACTCATCAACACTAATAAAGTGATAATCCACTCCATCTTTTTCTCCATCTCTTGGCGACCTTGTGGTGCTAGAAATAGAGAAATATATATTGTCAAATTCACTCATCAAGCGTGATAATAGTGTGCTTTTGCCACTTCCACTAGGACCGCTGATTAGTAGAATTTGGCCGCTCATTTTTTGCCTTTGAAGCTGATATTTACATTAATATCGATATCTTTTAATATATCTTTTAATGCGCTATTGCTTAGGGCTTTACTAATCTCATCGCCGATTTGCGTAGATAGAATTTTTGCTAATTCATCTCTGTTTATATCTGTTTGTGAGCTATCGTTATTTGGCTCTGGGGTTTGGTCTTTTGTAGGAGTTGAATCTTCTATAATGGCTTGTTTTATGGTGGCTTCATCGGTTTGCGTGATGGTTTCATTTAGGGCTTTTTTGATATCGATTTCATTTAAATCATCAATTGTGCTAGCCTCGCAGCTACTTTTAAATTCCTTTGTCTGATCCACGCTCTCTTCCTCACAATCCATATTGTCAATTTCATCAAGCATATTGCTTAGCTCATTTAAATTATCTGAATAGTCTAAATTATCAATCGCTTTTGGCTCTTCTGCTTCTTGAATTTCTATCATAGGTTCTTTGATTTTATCTTCGCTATTATCTTCTGAGAGATTATCTAAAGCAGATATATCAAGCTCTATATTTTTATACTCATCGGTTATATCTTTTATAGATTGTTTTGAATTTTTATTTTTTTTATCGCTGATTTTCTCATCAATTTCACTTATTTCATCACTATTTAAATCAATGTTGCCATCATCGCTAACTTCGCTAATCTCATCATCTAACTCAAATATCTCATCATCTTTTTTATCATCTAATTCTATAAGCTCATCTGTGTGATTATCATCGCTGATTTTCTCATCAATTTCGCTTATTTCATCGTTTATTTCACTTATTTCATCACTATTTAAATCAATGTTGCCATCATCGCTAACTTCGCTAATCTCATCATCTAACTCAAATATCTCATCATCTTTTTTATCATCTAATTCTATAAGCTCATCTGTATTTTGGGTGATATTGTCAGTTTCATCGACTTCATTTTCTACAAATTGCTCTTCTATTGGCTCATCTGGCTCATCTAAATTCATCGTTTCATTATTATCTACAAAATCATCATTTAGAGTTTCATCATCTTTTTTATCTGTAAAATCATCTATATGCTTTGTATCACCTAATAATTCATCATCGCTAAAATCACCAAAACTACTCAAATCATCACCAGAATCAAATGAGATACTATCCAAATCTTGAATTTCTCCAAATTCATTTCCGATCTTTATATCATCTGCAAATGTCGTTTGAGTGTTTATATCGTTATTTTGAGTTGTTTTTGGATTGATATTTAAAATTTCTTTTATAATATCTATAAAATCAGTTGGCAAAAATGGCTTTTGTAGAGTGTTTTTGGGATCTAGATTATACTCTTCAAATTTAGTTCTAGGAATCAAAAATAGCTGATTTTTCGCATATTTTAGGTAATCAACGCTAGAATCATAAAGTCCGCTATCACATATAATCAAATCAGCATCACCACTAGCCAAACTCTCTAAATTATCAATTTCAACAAATTCAAATCCAAGCTTATTTAAGCTTACGCTTACTAGCTTTGAAACTGCTGGGTTATTGTTTAGTAAAATTACCTTCATATACTTGCCCCTTAAAAATTTTGCAATATTTTACGAAATTTTTCATTATTTATTGCTTTATTTAATAAAATAAACTAGGTAAATCATTTAAAACTTTCATCATAAGCGTTGTAAAGACCTTCACAATCATAGCAAGTATAGCCATCAAGACGACAAATGCTATAGCGATTTTGATAGGATATCCAACTACTAATAGATTAAATTGTGGCATAGTTTTCATAAGCATACCAAAAATCAAATCTGACATTAGCGTAAGTGCTAATATAGGAAATGAGATGATAAAGCCATATAAAAACAAATTTACCATCCCTTGGGCTGCGTATTTAAGGATATTTTGCTCTGGATAAAATCCTCCAAGTGGGATAAACTCAAGCCCATAAGCCAAAAAATATAGTATCAAATGATGTCCATCAAATAGCAAAAAAGCTAGTAAAACAATTAAATTTAAGATATTTGAGATTAATGGGGCGTTTATGCCACTTTGCGGGTCAATAACTGTTGCCATAGAAAATCCCATAATCATTGAAATTTGCTCTCCGGCTAACTGAACCGCCCCAAAAACTAATAGCAAAAGCACCCCCGCACATAGTCCAAGCATAAGCTCAGATAGGGTTTCTAGGATTAGATATTGGATATTTAAGCTATCAAGATTAGCCATTGGCGGCGTAAGTGGAAATAGATAAAAAGCAAGTAGTAGCGAGAGCGTGGCTTTGATGACTATGGGAATTTGCATATGGTTAAAAAATGGGAAAAACACCATCAAAGCACCAGTCCTAACAAGTAGCAAAAAAAATGTTACCACATTTTCTTGAGTAAGATAATTTATAAATTCCACAACTAACCTAAACTAAATTCAAATTTACCTATGCTCATAGACCTTATACCCAGCAAATAGCATTAATAAAACAATAGGCAATATTATCCCAAATTCAGCCGCGATAGCTCCATTAAGGCTAATTCTAATAAGCAAAAACAGCACTCCCCACACGCACAAAGTAGCTAAAATCGCCGCAAAACTAGCAATACTCAAACTAGCAAATCTCCCAGTAAGTGGCATATAATAGTATAGTATCAGCACCATAAACGGGGCAAAAAGTGGGAAAAATAGCATTGAGTATAGTGCGGATTTGATTTTAGAGATATTGATATTTTCATTTTTTAAAGTCTTTATAGAGTCGATAGCATCGCTAATAGAGTATAGATTATCACTATTTTTGATATTTTCGATTATTCGTGGGCGGAAGTTGCTAAGAGTGATTATCTCATCTAAATTCTTACTCTCAAACCCGCTACTACCTAGCTCGATATTTTGCGGTAAAGTAACAACTATATTATCTTTTAATCTCCAGATATTATCATCATAATTAGCCTCTTTGGCTATAGTTTGGCTCATAATTTTAGAGCCATTCATATCAAAAATTCTAATATCCTTAGCGCTTTGTTTATCGCCAAAAAGCTTATCAATATATATAAATTTATTCTCAAAACGCAAAAATGTCAAATTCGTAAATCTCTCAAAACTTTGGAAATCTTCAAGCGACTCTTGACGCTCTTTGGCGTAGGCAAATTGAGTAAAGCATAATCCGATATAACCAAAGCTAATGATTAAAGCGATAGTGAAAATAGGTATTATCAAGCGATTTTTGCTAACGCCTAAGGCGTAGAAACTCACAAGTTCATTGGAGCGAATTAAATTTATAATAGTTACAATTAAAGCCAAAACTAAAGATATAGGCAAGATATAATTAATCGAGATTAAGGCAGTCAAACAAACATAAATAATCTGTAAATTAGCGCTATTTGGGAGATTTTTAAGGTTAGTTAAAGTATCAATAACTACATAAAATCCAACCAAAGCCATAAAGATAATAAGAAAATATTTAAAATATATAAATGAACTATATCTAGCAAAAAGATTCATCCAAAATCCAAATTTGATATTAATTGGGCTGAATTTTATCTAAATATGCTTAAATTTATTATCAAATTTTGGTAAATTTGGCTAGAATTATGATTTTTTAAAGAGAAAATATGAGATTAATTTTATTTATATTTTTTATAATTTTTTGTGTGGTGATTTTATCTAGCTTTAATCAGCAAAATTTAAGCGAATTTATGAGCGATTATGGCGAATTTGGCTGGGCGATCTATATTGGATTTTGGGTAATTTTGCCTATATTTTTATTTCCGGCTGGGATTTTGGCTATTGGCGGTGGGGCGATTTTGGGCTTTTGGGAGGCTTTAATCTGTGCGATGATAGGAGTTGGGATAAACTCAGCTATAATGTATTTTATCGCAAGATATTTTAGTGGGGCTTTTGATACTGCTAAATTTGAGAGAGTTAAAAATAAATTTTGTAAAGATGAGTTTAGTCTAATAATTTTACTTAGATTAATACCGATTGTGCCTTATAATGTCGTGAATTACATGGCTGGGGCGTTGAGGTTTGATTTTGTTAAATTTATCATTGCTGGGGTGCTTGGCAAGTTTATTAGTGCGGTGCTATTTATAAATTTAGGTAGCAATATAGCAAATTATAAAAGCTATGAGTTTTGGCTAGCCCTACTCCTTGTGGTTTTGATGGGTGCGGTGGCATTTTGGGTTAGAAAAATTCTAAATAGGAGGGTTGGATGAAGATTGTTTTAGCTACAAATAATATGGATAAAGTAAGGGAGATTAAAGCTTATTATAATCAATTTGAAGTTTTGGCTTTGGGTGATATATGTAAGCCATTTGAGATACAAGAGTATGGCAAGAGCTTTTATGAAAATGCGATGATAAAAGCAGATGCTGTGTATGAGAAAATTAAAGAGCTTGGAATTGAAAATGAGTGTATAGCTCTAAGTGATGATAGCGGGATAAGCGTTGAAGCGCTTGGCTTTGCTCCTGGGATCTACTCAGCTAGGTATAGTGGTGAAGGGGTAAGTGATGCGAGCAATAGAGCAAAATTGATTAGTGAGTTAAAAAGATTAGGCTTAAGCCACGCTAAGGCATTTTATACCGCTTGTATCGGTATCGGCTCTAAATATGGCAGATATGGCGTCCATGGATTTATGCATGGAGAAGTCATCGATAGAGAGCTTGGGGATAATGGCTTTGGGTATGATTTTATGTTTATTCCTGATGGATTTGATAAGACTATAGGGCAGATTGATGAGAGTATCAAGCTTCAAATTTCACACCGATCT
Organism: Campylobacter lanienae NCTC 13004; assembly: GCF_002139935.1. Lineage (NCBI taxonomy): Bacteria > Pseudomonadati > Campylobacterota > Epsilonproteobacteria > Campylobacterales > Campylobacteraceae > Campylobacter > Campylobacter lanienae. The sequence continues at coordinate 242,177 of NZ_CP015578.1, forward strand.
AAGGGGTTAGAACTAGCTAAGCCTATACTTAAAATGTTGAGTAGATATTATTAAATTTATATAATTTAAATAAATATTAAGCATAAAGTAATAATTATTTCAGTATTATTTTGGCTTAATCTGTAATATTTTAAGGAGTATTTTATGAGAGTGCTTTGTGCTTTGTGTGCCGCTGCGAGTTTATACGCTCAAGATTTAAATTTAGGTAGAGTAAATGTAACTCAAAGTTATGAAAAAAGCATTTTAGACAATCCCATAACTACACAAATCACCAAAGACACTATACTAAATTCACCCGATCTAGCCAAATCTTTGCTTGATATAAGTGGATTTAACATGGTTAGAAAAGGCGGTGGCGGTAGCGAAGTATCATATCGCTCAGGGCTTTCAGCTAGACTGCCTATATATACAGATGGATCTGAAATTCACGGCGGTTGCGGTGGTCGGATGGATACAGCTATAACCTATATCGCACCGCAAAATTACCGCTCAATTAAGATAATCAAAGGCCCTCAAGATGTGAGATATGGAGCACTAGTTAATGGTGGATTGATGTTTGATAGGGGGATTATTAGATTAAATGAGCTTAGTTATGGTGCTGATATATCTATGCTTGCTGGTAGCTTTAACCAAAGAGAGTTAAGTGGCGAGGCGATCGGCGGAAATGAGCTTGGTAGTATCCAAGTAAATGGCGGAATTTACCAAAGCGATAATTACAAAGATGGCGATGGAAACATAGTCCATTCAGAGTATTTTCGCAAACAAGGCGCTATAATCGCCACATTAACACCAAATGAAGAGAGTGCTATTAGCCTTAGTGCTGACTTTGGCGATGGCGAGGCGGCTTATGCTGATAGGGCGATGGATGGGACAAAGTTTCAAAGAGAATCTTATAATCTAGCTTTAGAGCAGGCCTTAGGTAGCCACATTTTGAATTTACAAGGTTATTATCACTATATAGATCATGTGATGGATAATTTTAGCCTAAGACCAGCAATGCCAAATAGATATAATATCAGTAATCCAAAAAGAGAGATTATCGGCACTAAAGCCGAGTTAAAACTAAATTTCGATACCATAACTACATATATAGGTGGCTCTTATAGAGAAGATAAGCATTCTAGCAGAATGACTCAAAATGCCATTAATGCTACCGAGGCACGAAATACGCTTTTTTCTAAGGATTATAACAAAAATGCTCTAATTAGCACATCTTCTGTATTTACTCAAAGTGAGTATCTTAGTGAGGATTATGGGGTATTTGGCGGTATTAGACTAGATAGGGTTGAGATAGATAAATATCTTGCTGGTAGATTTGATAGATCTAAAATTCAAACCCCAATATCTGGATTTATGCGTTATGAGAGATATTTTGATACATTAAGCTTATATGCTGGGGTTGGTAGAGCTGAGAGAGCATCGGATTTTTGGGAACTTCAAAAAGTTGATGGAATGAGCTTAAAAACCGAAAAAAATCACCAAATCGACCTAGGTACTATCTATGATAATGGGAATTTGAGTTTAAGCACAAATTTATTTGTGTCTAAAATAGATGATTATATCATTTTAAATTACAATGGCGCCACATCTTCATTTAATACAGATGCCCTTTTGATGGGTGGAGAGATAGATGCTAATATATTGATTAATAATTTTTATAAGCTTGGTGCGGGGTTATCGTATGTTTATGGCGAGAATTTGAAAGATACAAATGGATTAAAAGATGGCGATCCACTGCCGCAAATTTCGCCTTTGGTTTTTAAAGCTGTTGCCGGTTTGGTGCGTAATGAGTGGTTTGTCGATTTGGATTTTTATGCTAATGCTAGCCAACATAGATATAAAGAGAATTACGGCAATGTCGCCGGTAAGGACTTAGGCTATAGCGATAGCTTTTGGACTATTGGGCTAAATGCTGGATATAAATACAAAAATTATCAAATTATGCTAGCAGCACTAAATTTAAACGACGCACTATATAGCTATCACACTAGCAAAAATGGCGCCGAAATAGCCACGCTTGATATCCCGGCTACTACTAGAGTTTATGAGCCGGGGCGAAGCTTTTGGGTGAAATTAAGAGCAAATTTCTAAAATGGAGCAAAAAGCACTCAATATAACTTCATTCATATTTTCGCTATTGATATATTTTGTGCTTGTGGCTCTTATAACCTTTGGCGCTAAAATAAATTTAGGCAAGGATAAAATAGTTAGTGAATTTGAAATTTATATAGTAGAATCTGATATAAAACCAAATTCGCTAAATCCCATAAAACCGCCAAATTCATCTATAAATCCACCAAGCACGCCAGATCCACAAACCCGCAAAATCACAGCTCAAAAATCCCAAAAATCAACCCAAAAATCCCAAACCCCAACCCAAAATTTAACCAAAGCAGCCTATCAATCATCGCAACAAAATACCCCTATAAATAGTCCATCAAAATCAAACGAATCAACCCCTAGCCAAAACCAAATCACCAAACTAAGTAGCGATAGCGAAATATTTAAAAGATTAAAAGATGAAATCGCCCAAAATACCATCTATCCAAGAGCCGCTAGAAGAGCTAGATTGAGTGGTGTAGTAGGCGTGGAGTTTCAAATAGATAAAAGCGGTATAAGTAATGAGAAAATCTCACGCCCCAGCCAGCATAAATTGCTCAATGAAGCGGCGCTAAATGCGATTAAAAAGACAAAGCCAAATTTAGAAAATATAGATAAAAAATATAGCATTTTTATGGAGATTGCTTTTGAGCTTAGATAAGTATTTAGAAAATATTAATTTTTTGTTAAAATAATTTTTGCTTAGAGTATGGAGTGAATTTTAGCTAAATTTGGCTATAATTACCAAAAATTCAGACAAAGGATAGAAAATGAGTCATATCTTAATCATCGGAGCAGGCGGAGTAAGCCAAGCAGCAACGGTAAAATGCGCTATGAATTCGCAAGTTTTTACCAAAATTACTCTAGCTAGTCGCACCAAAAGTAAATGCGATAAAATAGCTAAATTTATCAAAGACAAAGTCGGAGTAGATATAGGTACAGCGGTGATAGACGCCGATGATACAAAGGCAGTTGTGAAATTGATAAAAGATATTAAGGCTGATTTGCTTTTAAATGTCGCTTTGCCTTATCAAGATTTAACCCTTATGGATGCGTGTGTAGAAGCAGGGATCGCCTATATAGATACGGCTAATTACGAGCATCCTGACACGGCTAAATTTGAGTATAAACTCCAATGGGCTAAAGATGGTAATTTTAAATCCGCTAATACTATGGCGCTTCTTGGTAGTGGATTTGATCCGGGCGTTACTAATGTATATTGTGCTTATGCGAAGCAATATCTATTTGATGAGATTGAGTATATTGATATTTTGGATTGTAATGCTGGAGACCATGGGTATGCTTTTGCTACAAATTTTAATCCTGAGATAAATTTGCGTGAAGTTAGCGCAAAGGGTAGATACTACAAAGATGGAAAATGGATAGAAACCGAGCCGATGGAGATAGGATTTAGCTGGGATTATCCAAAAATCGGCCCAAAAGATAGCTATTTGCTATACCACGAAGAGCTAGAAAGCCTAGTAAAAAATATCCCTACTCTAAAGCAAATTCGCTTCTTTATGACCTTTGGTCAAAGCTACCTAACCCATATGAAATGTCTAGAAAATGTCGGTATGCTAAGAATAGATGAAGTTGAGCACAATGGGGTAAAAATCGTGCCAATTCAATTTTTAAAAACCTTACTACCTGACCCAGCAAGCCTAGGCGCTAGAACCAAAGGCAAGACAAATATAGGTTGTGTGATAACAGGCATAAAAGATAATAAGCCAAGAAAAGTTTATATCTATAATGTATGCGATCACCAAGAGTGCTATCAAGAAACCGGCGTTGGCGCTGTTAGCTACACTACAGGAGTGCCGGCAATGATAGGCTCAATGATGGTAGCAAAGGGAATTTGGAGTGCCAAAGGGGTATTTAATATGGAAGAATTCGATGCCAAACCATTTATGGATGAGCTAAATAAACAAGGCTTACCATGGGAGATCATAGAGATGGCACCAAATGAGACTAGATTAATCAAGGAAATTTAAGCCAAATTTAGATAAAATCCCAACTTTTAAACCCAAAAAAAGGAAAAGCAATGAAAAAAGATATACATCCAGAGTATGTTGAATGCACAGTTAGTTGCGCTTGCGGAAATACATTTAAGAGCAGATCTAACAAATCAGAGATTAAAGTAGATATCTGCAGTGCTTGTCATCCATTTTTCACAGGTAGTGAAAAGATCGTAGATAGCGCAGGTCGTGTAGATAAATTTAAGAAAAAATATGGTATAAAATAATCTTTTGCTCTACTTTCTTCCAACGCCAATTGGCAATTTAGATGATATCTCAAAGAGATGCCTGGACATCTTGAACCTTTGTGATATCATAATTTGCGAAGATAGTAGAGTTACTAAATCTTTTATAAATCTTTTAAATTTAAAATATAATCTTGAGATAAATCCATCTGAATTTTACTCTCTTCATACTCATAATGAGAGTGAGTTTTTTGCTAAGTTTGATCCTAATAATTTAATAGAAAAAATCGTAGTCTATGTAAGCGATGCCGGAATGCCTTGTATCAGTGATCCAGGCGTGGCTTTGGTGAGATTTGCTCAAAATAACTCTATAAATTACGAGGTATTAAGTGGATCAAATGCCTTGCTTTTAGCGGTGGCTGCTAGTGGATTGATAGAGAAGGAATTTAGCTTTTTAGGCTTTTTGCCAAATACTAGCAGAGATAGGGATTTAGCCTTACAAAATGCTCTAAATTCGCCATATCCGGTGGTGATATATGAGTCTCCAAAGCGAATTTTGAATCTAATAAAAGATATAGCAAAATTAGAACCAACTAGAGAGATTTTTGCTATCAAAGAGGCGACAAAAAAATTTGAAACCAAATTTAAAAATAGCGCGCAAAATTTAGTTTTGAGCTTACAAAATGCCAACTTAAAAGGCGAGTGGTGCGTAGTAGTCGCTGCTACAAATATCATAAACCAAGAAAAAATCACTATAGATGATATAAATGAGTTAGATATTGCGCCAAAGCAAAAGGCGAAATTGCTAAGCAAATTAACAGGCAAAAGCGTAAAAGAGATATACAATAAACTAAGTAATAGAGATAAAAATATATAAATTTAATAATGAAAATTAATTAAATTTCAATTTTCTTTTCAAAAATAAGCTAAAATTTAAGGGCTTTTAGATACCATAATCGCTATGATTGTCTATGGAAAACAGCTATTTTTACATTTGTTAAAACACCACAAAGATAAGCTTGAAGAGATATATCTAGCAAAAGAGGTTAATAAAGATATATTTCACCAAATAGCAAAAGTCGGCTTGAAAATTCAAAAAGTTGATAACCAAAAAGCTCAAGCTCTCGCTCGTGGCGGTAATCATCAAGGCTTTTTAGCCAAGGTGAAAGATTATGAATTTGCCACTTTAAGCGAGATTAAAAAGGCTGATTATTTGGTGATTTTATATGGTTTAAGCGATGTGGGAAATATCGGTGCGATAGTTAGAACTGCGTATGCTTTGGGTGCCGGTGGTGTGGTTATAGTGGGTAAAAATGAGAATTTAGCGATACAAGGCATCATCCGATCTAGCAGCGGTGCAGCGTATGAGTTGCCAATCGCTCTTTGTAGTGATGGGCTGGGTTTGATAAATGAGCTAAGACAAATTGGATTTAAAATTTATGCCGCAAATGCCGGTGGCAAGAGTGTTAAGGATTTTAAATTTGATCCTAAGAGCGTTATAATTATGGGTAGCGAAGGCGAAGGAATACCAAATAAGGTATTACAAAAGTGTGATGAGATCCTAGGCGTTAATATGCGTAAGGATTGGGATAGCTTAAATGTCAGCGTGGCATTTGGAATATTATTTGATAGGATTATAAATGGCTAATGGTATAGAAAAACTTTTAGAAATGGATCTTAAAGAGGTCACAAAACGCACACACATAGAGACTGAGTATTTAGAGTATATGTGTGAGAAAAATTACGAAAAACTTCGCAAATTAAATGCTTCTGGCTTTGCTAAGATCTTAAGTCGTGAGTATGATTTGGATCTTCAAGGATGGATAGATGAGTATAACGAATATTGTAAGGAAAATGGCAGTTGCGATAACTCAAATTTCACAGTAGCGCCTAAGATCCCAGCATATACACCAAAAAGCGATAATAGCAGGGCTTTGAGCGTTATGTTGATATTAGTTTTGATAGTAGTGGCTATCGTTTGGGTTGTTAAATTTACAGATATCTTAGACTCGATAGAATTACCAAATTTCGATAAAAATCAAAGCGTAGCATACTCTAGTGCTTCAGTGGTGGAATCAGCTAAGGAGAATTTACAGACCACAGCAAATAGTGTAACTCCGCTTCAAATAGATGAAAATATCAGTAGTGAAAGCAATGAAACCACAGCTACAAAAGAAGATAACGAGACGCTAGAGTCAAATTTAACCATCGCAAGCGTAGAGATCCAAGCCCCGATAATGATAGAAAATAGCGATAAAATTGCCAAAATCATCCCAAATAAAACCATCTGGATAGGGATAAAAAACCTAGATGGCACAAACAAAAAATCATACACCACAAAAAACGCCATAGATCTGAATTTAAGTATAGACCAACTTATCCAAACAGGCCATGGGGAGCTGATTTTAGAACAAGATGGGGAGAGAAAGAAATTTGAATTTCAAAAGCCTTTGAGATTTGTAGTTGAAAATGGAGTGATAAAAGAGATTGATTATGCTGAGTTTGTCAAATTAAACAAAGGTGCTCAATGGTAAGGGGAATCGCTCTTTATTTTATCCTTATTTTAAGCTCTTTTGGAGCCGATCTACACAGCAATATCAAAAGCATTATTTCAGAGCAAATGTATGCCCAAAATATAGATAAAATAGAGAATATATTTGTTAATCAATCTGAATTTATAGACAATAATGGAAATTTAAATTATCCTAAAATCATAAATACTCTAAGAGTAAATTCGCTTTTAAATCTTACCTACTCTATGCCTGTAAATTTAGAAATTTCATTTTATAGCCCAAGCTCCGATATTTTGATGTTTAAGAGCGTATCTGAAGCTTTAAAAAGCATTGGTTACTCATATTTTTTAAGCAAATCTTTAAAGAGTGATACCGAGGGGATAATTTGGCAAATCTCTATGAGCTCACGATTTGTCCTTGATCCGGGGATTTTGTATAGAGAATTGATGAAAAACAATATATTTATCAAAGATATCAAGCGTGATGGGCAGTTTAGCTTTACTTATAGTATAGATGCTTCAAGAGCTGTATTATCTACGCATAGATATATTAGCGATGTAGAATTTGAGTTGCCTAGACCATTGGAGCCATATTTTTTAAATATCAACGACAAGAGCCAAGCCTTGATAAAAAGCCACCCATCAGATAGCTGGATATGCTCTATAAAGGTGCTTGATAGGGATTTGAATTTAATAACACAGATTAAATCAGATAGACCAGAAAAGGAGATTTATATCAAATTTCCACCAAATTCATACTATATGCTTATAGATGATGCTTTTAGTTTAGAAAACATTAAACGAGGTTTAAAAATATATATACAATCAAATTAAGGAGTTATTTATGTTTGATGAGATTAGATTTAATACCATCGAGAGGTTGCCTAATTACGCCTTTGCCGAGGTAAATGCGATCAAGATGGCAGCCCGTAGAGATGGTGCTGATATTATAGATTTTTCTATGGGAAATCCAGATGGTAGAACACCACAACACATAATAGACAAGCTATGCGAAAGTGCGATGAAAGACAAAACTCACGGCTATAGCGTTTCTCAAGGCATTTATAAACTTCGTGTTGCCATTTGTAATTGGTATAAAAGAAAATATGGTGTAATCTTAGACCCTGAGACAGAAGCCGTAGCCACTATGGGTAGCAAAGAGGGCTTTGTCCATCTAGTACAAGCCATCACAAATCCCGGCGATGTCGCTATAGTGCCTGATCCGGCTTATCCTATCCATACTCAAGCATTTATCATAGCAGGTGGCAATGTAACTAAAATGCCTTTAATCTATAATATAAATTATGAATTAGATGAGAATAAATTTTTTGAAAATTTAGAAATTGCTATAAAAGATAGCATCCCAAAACCAAAATATGTAGTGGTAAATTTCCCGCATAATCCAACTACCGTAACATGCCAAAAGAGCTTTTATGAAAGATTAGTTGATACCGCAAAGCGTGAGAGATTTTATATCATTAGCGATATAGCTTATGCCGAGCTTACATTTGATGGATATAAGACTCCGAGTATATTTGAAATCGATGGGGCCAAAGATGTCGCAGTAGAGTGCTACACACTATCTAAATCATACAATATGGCCGGTTGGCGTGTAGGATTTATATGTGGTAATAAAAAATTAGTAGCCGCACTCAAAAAGATAAAATCGTGGTTTGACTATGGTATGTTTACCCCAATCCAAGTAGCGGCCACCGTAGCACTAGATGGAGATCAAGATTGCGTTGAGCAGATTAGACAGACTTATGAAAAACGCAGGGATACACTCATAGAAGCTTTTAGTGCGGCTGGTTGGGAGATAGCAAAACCAAGGGCTAGTATGTTTGCGTGGGCGAAGTTGCCACCACAAGTAGGCAATATAGGAAGTAAAGAATTCGCTAAACAACTCCTAACCAAAGCCTGTGTCGCAGTAAGCCCTGGTTCTGGATTTGGTGTGGCTGGTGATGACTATGTAAGAATCGCATTCATAGAAAACGAAAATAGAATTCGCCAAGCAGCTAGAAATATTAAAAAATATTTAAAAGAAATTCAATGAGAGTAGCGATTTTAGGTTTTGGGACAGTAGGAAGTGAAGTTGCTAATGTCCTTATCAAAAATAACGATTTGATCGCTTCTAGAGCCGGTGTAAGCATAGAGCCTGTAATTGGTGTAGTAAGAGATTTATCCAAACACAAAAATCCTATAATACCGCTAAGTGATGATATACAAAGTGTTATTGATAGAGATGATATTGATGTTTTTGTGGAACTTATGGGCGGGATCGATAGACCTTATGAGATAATAAGCCAAATTCTAAAACGCAAAAAAGCAGTAGTAACGGCAAATAAAGCCCTCTTAGCATATCACAGAAATGAGCTTGAAGCCTTAGCTGGAGATACGGCATTTGGTTATGAGGCTAGTGTGGCTGGCGGAATTCCTATAATCAAAGCCCTAAGAGAGGGTTTAAGTGCTAATCATATTCAAAAAATCATTGGGATAATGAACGGCACTAGTAACTATATTTTAAGTAGTATGATGAGTAGCGGAGCTAAATTTAACGAAGTGCTCAAAAAAGCACAAGATCTAGGATACGCCGAGGCTGATCCGACCTTTGATATTGGGGGATTTGATACGGCTCATAAATTGCTAATTCTAGCCAGTATCGCTTATTGTGTGCATGCCAAACCTGAAGATATCATGATAGAAGGTATTAGTCAAATTAGTAGCGAAGATATATATTTTGCTAATGAATTTGAGTATTCTATTAAACTTTTAGCGATTGCTAAGCGTGGCGAGGGAACACTGGAGCTAAGAGTCCATCCGGCATTTATTAGCAAAGATAAGATGTTGGCAAATGTAAATGGCGTTATGAATGCTGTGAGTGTAGTAGGTGATGCTGTCGGAGAGAGTTTGTTTTATGGGGCTGGAGCCGGTGGAAGTGCCACAGCAAGTGCTGTCATAAGCGATCTTATAGATATCGCTAGAGAGATTAGAAATCCTATGCTTGGCTACAAAATGCCTTTGGAATCGGCTAGACTTAGGTTATTAAAACCAAGCGAGATTAAAACTAAGTATTATTTAAGGTTAAAAGTCGCTGATGAGGTGGGAGTACTAGCCAAAATTACAAATTTAATGAGCCAAAATAACCTTTCTATAGATAGCTTTTTACAAAAAGCAAAAAGCAAAGATGAAGAGTATGCTACTTTGTTTTTTACTACTCATACTTGTTTGGAGGCTGATATGCTAAGAGTTATTAGTGGTTTAAAAAATGAGAGTTTTATCAAAGCTGAGCCATTTATGATTAGAATTGAGAGCTAATTTGGGCTTAAAAGAGTATCTCTTTGGGCATGCAGCTGAGAAAAAAGCAGCCAAATATCTAGCTACCAAAGGCTATAAAATTTTAGGATTAAACTACAAAACCAAATTTGGAGAGATTGATATCATTGCTACTAGCAGATCAACTCTTCATTTTATAGAGGTCAAAGCCTCTACAAAAGATTATGAGACCATATATAGAGTCACAAAATCCAAATTAGAAAAAATCATAAAAGCTATTGATTTTTATATTTTAAGCAACGGTTTGGATATGCCATATCAGATTGATTTGGTCTGTATCAATGGTGATGAGATTGAGCTAGTAGAAAATATATCATATTGATAAATTTTTATATTATGTTATTTAAAATTTAACAATTAATAAAATTTATTAACTTTTATATTTTATAATACTCTTGATTTGATGAAGTTTGAGTTAGATAAAATTATAATTGTTAGTTTTAATTTAACTTTTTTAATGTATAATTTTATTATAAACCACAAAGGAGATAAAATGGGTAAATATATTGAATTAACTGCTGAAAATTTCAATATCGCTAAAGAGGGTGTTGCTTTAGTAGATTTTTGGGCGCCATGGTGCGGACCATGTAGAATGCTAGCTCCAGTTATTGATGAGTTGGCTGAAGAGTTCGATGGTAAAGCTAAAATCTGTAAAGTAAATACAGATGAAGTTCAAGATCTAGCTGTAGAATACGGCGTTCGCTCTATTCCTACTTTGCTATTTTTCAAAGACGGCGAGATCAAAGAGACATTAATAGGCGCTCAATCTAAAACTGCAATCGCAGAAAAACTTAACTCACTTTTATAATTCAAACGGGGCTTTGCCCCGACTCACTTCATTTCAAATCAATTTTTAAGTTAAATTTATTTTTATGTAATATATCTGTAATATTGTATAGATATAAATTTAAAATTAGGAGACTATAATGTTAGATGTAGCTATAATTGGTGGTGGCCCAGCTGGTCTTAGTGCAGGGCTTTATGCTACTCGTGGTGGGTTAAAAAATGTTGTAATGTTTGAAAAGGGTATGCCTGGTGGTCAAATCACTAATAGCTCTGAAATGGAGAATTATCCTGGTGTCGCTACTGTTATGGATGGTATGAGTTTTATGAGCCCGTGGCTTGAACAATGCACTAGATTTGGTCTAAAACACGAAATGGCGGCCGTAGAAAAAGTATCTAAAAATAGCGATGGCAGCTTTACTATCACTTTAGAAGGTGGTAAAACTGAACAAGCAAAAGCTGTAATTGTGTGTACAGGCTCAACCCCAAAAAGAGCTGGCTTTAAAGGTGAAGATGAATTCTTCGGTAAAGGTGTTAGCACTTGCGCTACATGCGATGGATTTTTTTATAAAAATAAAGAAGTAGCTGTTTTAGGTGGTGGTGATACGGCTATCGAAGAGGCTGAATATCTAACTAGAATTTGCTCAAAAGTATATCTAATTCACCGCCGTGATACATTTAGAGCTGCTCCAAGCTCAGTTGAAAAAGTTAAGAAAAATGAGAAAATTGAGCTAATTTTAAATGCTACTATAGATGAAGTCTATGGTGATAGCGCTGCTGGTGTAAAAGGGGTGAAAGTCAAACTAGCAGATGGAAGCATAAGAGATTTAGCAGTGCCTGGCATATTTACATTTGTGGGTCTAAATGTAAGAAACGAAGTGCTAAAAGATGGAGATAAATTTATTTGCGATATATTGCCATCAGGTCAAGTAAAAGTGGATTTAAAAATGCAAACTTCAATTCCAGGTTTATTTGCCGCAGGAGATTTAAGACAAGATGCGCCTAAGCAAGTAGTCAGTGCCGCCGCAGATGGTGCTGTAGCTGCACTTAGTGCTATGAGTTATATTGAGAGCTTACACTAATATTTTAGCCACTTGTTAATCCAAGTGGCTCTTTTAAATTCACAATCCAAGATTAATCATCATTGTAAAAAGCAAATTTATCGCTATAATGAGTATGGTGAAATATTAATTATTTAATAAATTATCTTTGAATATAAATTTTGGTTTGAATTTAATAATACATTCAAACCAAAATTGTGAAATTTAGCTTAATTAGGATTTACAGTATCTTTATACATAGCCTTGCCGCTAGCGATCTCTTTTATGACGATAGAACGCTCTGCGTTGCCCTTTTTGTCTATATTTATGATACCTGAAACGCCCTCAAAATTTTTAGTGTTTTTAATCTCTTTATTAATGCACTCCTTATCAGTGGCATCAGCGCAACGATTCATCGCATCTATCATTAAATAGTATGAATCCGCTCCAAGAGCGCTAAATCCAGGCACATTGCCATTTCCGTTTGCTTTGGTGTATGCTTCTATAAAGGCTTTTGATTTGGCTGTTGGTGGATTTGAGCTATCAAAAGCATCGGTATATAAATACCCATTAGACGCATCTCCGGCTAGCTCTATAAATGTATCATTGCTCACACCATCGCCACTAGCAAATTGCGATTTAATGCCTATTTGCCTAGCTTGACGCACTAATAGCGCAGCCTCTGGATGATAAAACGGCATATATACCAAATCAGGATTTAGGCTATTGATTTGTGAGACTATAGCTTTGAAATCTTTATCTCCGCTGCTGATTTTTAGCTCTTTTAGAATTTTGCCACCTTGTTTTTCAAACTCTTTTTTAAATGCTCTAGCTAGGCCTATTGAGTATGAAGTGGATTGATCTATTATCAAGATAGCATTTTTCATATCTTGTTTTATCGCCCACGAAGCAAAGCTTGTCCCCTGAAATGAATCCATAAAAGTAACTCTAGCACCATATTTTGATCTATCTAGTAGCTTATCAGCAGTGGCGGCTGGAGCGATCATCGGGACCTTTTTTTCGTCTGCGATTTGTAATACTTGTTGAGTATTTCCAGTTACCATAGCACCGATTAATCCGCTTACTTTATCTTCGCTAACTAACCTTGTAGTGGCTGTGGCGGTCTCTACCTTATCGCCTTTATTATCCACTAATACCAAACTAATTTTATCGCCATTTTTGAGTGTTGGCTCTAGTTGATTAGCTAGTTTGATCCCAGCCCACGCAGTCTGACCATACGCAGCGACAGATCCCGTGATAGGCATTATCACGCCGATTTTGATCTCTTTAGTAGCCGCTGAGCTTATAGCTATTGCCGCAGCCAAAGCAATTAATGAAAGCTTTTTCATCTTTATCCTTTGTGTTGAGTTTATTCTAAATAACTACCTTGTTTAGTCGGAGTGGTTCTCATCTCGCCACTATCACTATCATCATCTACGATAAAAGCGTTATCGCCTTTTAAATACGCTATTATGTGGCCTAGATCTCTTAAATTTAATTTTGTGGCTATCGGTGCCATTAGGTATTTTAAATTCCCACCATATTGGGCATCACCCCTATATCCAGCTATAGAATCAGCTATCTCATCGCCACTTATATCGCTTAATCTCTCAGAGACTCCCATAGCTTTTTTACTTCCTTTGTCGCCGTGGCAAGACTTACACTGCTTGTCATATAACTCTTTGCCTTTAGAGCTATTATAATTGGCTCTTTTATCCACGCCTATATTTAGAAATCTACCGGTTTCATAATCCTCTGTTGAATCTGATTTTTCGTATATTTTCACACTTAGATTATTATCTTTGGCGTGTTTTTCTACTAAATTTTTCAGCTCTTTGCCAAACTCACCATCAGCTTCTATTATGTAGCTATCTTGCCCCCAAGCTAACATAGGAATGATAGATAGATATATTAAATTTGAAATCTTCATTTATATCCTTATTTTAAATAGACTTAATTATATATAAAAATATTTTAATGCGAGTTTAAAAAATATAGATTGTTATAATAAATTATTCTGAAAAAATAATTATAAAATAGAATAATATTATTAAATATTCTGAATATTTAATAATATTATAGATTATTATTTTTTATTGTCAAAACTTTAAGCTACTTTTTATTTAATGTTTTTCTATTTTATATATCTTATTTAAAATTTTTTAAAAAGGATATATAAAATGTATTTAAGTGAAATATTAGATAAGGATTACGGCACAAAGCTATAGTCGTGGCTATGAACTCATATCGATAACCAAAGAAGAGTATGATAAATTAAACCCAAATGATAGACACTATGAGACAAAAGCTACTCATATGAGTGCGGTGGTGAGAGATCGAGAACTTGTTATACGACAGAAGAGTATTATTATAAAAAAATAGTAATTCCAAAAACTTGTTGGAGCTACTAAAATTTAAGATAAAATAATAGAAGCCATAGGGGGTGTATTTCCCCACTTTCGTGGGGCAAGACTTAATAAGCCTTGACAACAATTATACAAAGTAGTATAATTACCGTAAATACATTAAGCATTTATTCTACTCTCCTTTCTATGGAGACAGAATTTGCCATAGGGGTACCAGCCCTATGGCATATCCCCATAACAAAATTATATCATTATAAACTTCTAATTTATCTTAAATTTTTAGTCTATTTTAAGCCACAAAATATGATTAATGGATGAAAATATCTAATCAAATTTAGTATATTTTTGATAAAATAGCAACAAGAGTGCTTAATTATTTAGTAAAATAGGTTTAAAAAGGGGAGAGTATGAAATCTTTATCAATAAATATAGATATGGGCGCTATAAATAATGGTATATTTATAGCCACTTGTCAAGATGATAAAATAATAGATAAAAATGCTTTTGATATAAAATTTGATAAAGGCAAATTAAACTTTTCAAAAATCGACAGAACTCTTAGAAGGCACACTAGACGCTCATTTGATAGAGATAGATTTGTTTTAAGACTTTTAGGTGAGATTTTGCCGTTAGAAAATTTAAGTAATAACCAAAAAGAAAAGCTATTTGGGCTTTTTAAAAATCGTGGATTTAACTATCTAAATGTAAATTTTAACGCAGAGATTGATAGTGATAGCTTAGAGATTTTAAATGCCTTGGATGGATATTATTTTAAAGATTGTAGAGTTTTGAGTGATTTTGAAAATAGTATAAGCAAGATTTTTAACGAGCTTGAAAATGATGAAATTTTAGTTTTTTTAGATGATCAAGCGCAAATTCTAAATCAAGCAAAAGAGCAAAAAAATAAAATCTTAAATAAAAATATTAACGCAATTTTGGAGTTTTTAGAAAGTATAAAAAATGAAAGTTTTAAAAACAACAAACACAGAAAAAGCTATCTAAAAGATATTAAAAACGAGATAGAAAATTCATTTAAAGATATAATTTTAAAACTAAAAATATTTAAAAATTCTCAAGAATTCTACTATTTTATAGGCAATATAGCCAATTTTCAAACTAGAATTTTAAGGCGATATTTTAATGCTAAATTTGATTTAGTCTTTGATGATGCTAAGCTAAAAAAGAATATATTAAGAAATATAAATTATTTAGATTTTATAAGCACTGATGAAAAGGCTAATAAAAGCAGGATTTTAGAAAATTTAAATGCTTTTTCGACTTTGGAATTTTTAAAAAATACAGAGCCTATAATAACTATCCACCTTATGAAAACGCCAAAAACAAAAAACCTCAATCTTGCCAAGCCCTTGTAATAAATGATGAAAAAATCACCCCAAGTTTAAATGATATAGCGCGCAAAATTTTATCAAATAGCAATTTTGAACGCTTAAAAACCGATGAAAATGGCGTTTTAGCAGATAATATCAAAGATAATGAAATAGCTAAATATTTACAGAGAATTTTAGATATTTCAAAGGGAATTTTAGATGATAAAGAGCTTTATCCAAGGCTTTTAGAAAAAGATGAAAATGCTAAAATTTTTGCCCAAGAGATTAGACTAAATAGCACAGAGCTAAAAGAGTTTAAAGATTTTGCTAAAAAATATTATGATGAAGTAAATTTAGCTAAAAAGGGTACAATAAAGAACGAGCTTTTAAAGCCTTGTTGCTTACACACTCCGCACAAAAATAAGAATAAAAACGCTCTAATTTCGGCTCTATTTCTAAAATCAATCACGCAAAAAGAGATAGAAAATTTAGAAGATTTTTTCGCTAATAATAAAATAAGTGGCAATCAAACTTTCAAAGGATTTTTTGAGCGACTAAGCGAATTAAAAAAGAGATATCAAAATAGATTTTTCCATATTTTAGAGCATGAACCAAGCAAAGAGCTTGAATGGATTTTGAAAAATTATAAAAAAGTTATGGAAAAAATAGTAGAACATAACTCTAATTTCAGCTTTAAAGCGCCTTTTGATACTAGCACGATAAGCACAAATTTCAACTACCTAACTCAGCTTGGCGACATAATATTTGATGAAAAAAGCCGTGGTTTTGCTAAAACTTGTAAATTTCACACACTTGAAAATCTCATACGATCAAGTGCTAAATCAGCCATCGCATCACGCTTAGCTTCAAATTCAGCAAGGCTAATAAATGGCAAAATAGAGATGTATTTAGATCGCTTAGCTCATGAAATTATCAAAAAAATTGATTTTACAGATATTTATAATATACAAATAAATGTAGAGATGAATAAATTTAACTTTGAGTCAAACCTAAGCAAATTAGGACTTGCCAAAGAGAGACAAAAGGATGAAGAGAGCTTTATTTGCCCATATTCTGGTGCTAAAATCAGCCAAATAAATTGCGAATATGACCATATTTTGCCACGCTCAAAAGGGCTATATAACTCACTAACAAATCTAATCCCAACAAGCTCTACTAGCAATCAAATAAAAAGCAACACAAAATATCTATTAAGCAATTTAGATGAAAATTATCTAAAATATATTTTTGCTAAAACACAAACCACTGATTTAAATTCATTTAAAACTTTTATCGATGAAAATATCAGCAAAATTGATGAAAATGACTTTACAAATTTTAGAAATCTTAGCTTTTTTGAGCAAATCGCATTTAGACATGCGCTCTTTTTAGATACAGATGATAATAGCTTTAAAAAAGCGCTAAGACTTTTAAAGCTAGATACCATAAAAACGCACTCAAACGGCACTCAAAAACGATTTATAAATATATTAATTGAAAAAATTTCAAAGCTTACAAAGAGTGAAATCGATATAAATTTCATAGATTCAAAGCTAGTAAGCTCTACTAGAAAAGATCTAGCACAAAATGATACAAGCATAGCAAAACAAGAGTTCCAAGATAGCCATAGCCACTGCGTGGATGCTAGCATTGTTTTTTATCTAGCAAATAGCAAAATAATTAAAGGCCAAATAGAGCCAGATTATGATTATTTTAAAGATATTTATCCAAAAAATAGCGATATAATTTTGCCGCAAAGTAAGCAATATTTAGAGCTTAATCAAAAAAGCCAAAAAAGCAAAAAGCTCTTTGATGATAGTGTTTATTCTTTGGTTTATGAGGGTAAATTTGATGAAAAACAAAAGAAAATTCTAACTCAATATGAGCTTTTAAAAGAAAATGGCTTTGTAGATACTCACAAGGTTTTTGAGCTGATTTTTAAATCTTTTAAAGATAAAGATACAAGCGTTCTAAAAGATATAAAATTCCTAGACAATTACTTAAAAAGCTATATCCGCAAGGATATCTTTTCTATATTTTTTAACGAAAAAGGTGAGTTAAAAGAGGCAAAAGAGCTTAAATCCGCCACCAAAAATATAGATAAATTTTACACCATTTTATCTCAAAACCAAGATAAAATCTATACAATCAAGCTAGATGAAAAAGCCAAAGAGAAGAAAACTCTACAAAGAAATAAAGTAATAGAGCTTTACAAAGAGATATTTTATACTAAAAACGCCAAGCCAAGGGCAAGGGACAAAAATAGAGTTACTTTCTCACTGCCTGTTTATGCCAAAGATACTAAATACGCTATTAAGCGAAATTCTGGTTTTGCTGGACTAAAAAATAAAGATATAGCTACAAAAACTTATATCGATATTGATAGTAGAGAAATTTTAAAGATTCCATATTACAGCACAAATGTTTTGCCAATTAGAATTAGTGATATTTTGGTAATTTTAAGCCTACAAAGCAAAAATGCCAAGCAAATTTATAAAGTAAAAATCGCAGACAATCTCCCTAAACAAATAATCTCGCTAGATTTTATCCTTAGCCAAGCAAACAGACACGAAGTGCTAGTAAGCTTTGATAAAAGTAAGCTAGAAATTCAAAATATCAATGACGATAATGATGAAAATGCCTTTATCCAAAAATATTTATGCGATGATTTTAAGGAGTTTTTAGGCAAACCAAGAGATAATAAGATCGAAATTATCAAAAATAACGATGATATTTTAGCTATAAAATACTGCGTAGAGAGCACTTCAAAGGCAAATAAAGAGATTATAGTAAAAGCTCTAAGCGATGAAGCACCTAGTGCTTAATAGCTTTGGGCTATTCTTAGGGCTAAAATCTCAGCGTTTAGTAGTTTATAAAAATAGAGAAATCATCAAAGAAATAGCCCTAAAATCGCTCAAAACTATTTCTATAAACTCAAATGGAATTAATATTTCAAGTGATTTAGTCTTTGCTTGTTCTATCCGTGGTATAAAGATATTTTATGCTAATTTTACTAATTTTTCAGCCACTCATACACTTTATGAGCATAAAGGTGTAAATGTATTAAAAGAGCAGTTTGCTAGTGCGACAAATGGCAAAGATATAATCTTAGCAAAAGAGCTTATCATAGGAAAAATTAAAAATCAACGCTCTACTATTTTATATTTTTCTAGGAATTTTACCGCCAAGCAAAAAGAAAATATCTTAGCAAGCTTTCAAAAAGCCCTACAAATACTAAAAAATAAAAATCTTAATAAAGACGAGATTTTTGGTATAGAAGGCAGCGTGGCAAATGCGTATTTTGAGTATTTAAAGCAAAATGGATTATTTGCTGATAGTTTTGAGATAAGAACCAAAAGAAATAGCACAGAAATAACCAACCAAGCACTAAATTACGGCTATGCTATATTGCTAAATTTTGTCTATAAAAGCATAATCAATGCCGGGCTTAACCCATATTTTGGAGTGCTTCACTCTATGCGCAGCTCAAAACCATCTTTAGCACTTGATATTATGGAAGAATATCGCAGTTTTGTAGTAGATAGAAATATTATCAAACTTCGCTCATCTCTAAAAAATAGCTTAGAACAAGACGATAAGAGATTAATTGCTTCAAATATTCTTAACACAATGAGAAAAAAGCTTATCTATAATCATAGAAAACTTACATTAGAAAGCATTATCCAAAGGCAAATTTATAAAATTTCAGCTTTCTTTTGTGATAATAAAAAATATAAATCATATATTTTTAGGTGGTAAAATGGATTATTTGATAGCTTATGATATAGAAGATAATAAAAATCGCTCAAAAGTTTTTGAAATGTTAAAAGATTTTGGGCTAAGAGCTGTTCAAAAGTCAGTGTTTTTCGGTGAGCTTAGCAATGCTGAAAAAATTGAAATAAAAATATTTTTATCAAGATATTGTGATAAAAATGATAAAGTTATCATAACTAAATTTGATTTAAAATTTGAAGATTTAATCGGCTATGAAAAAAGCGATTTTGAAAAACTCGAATTCCATATTATTTAAGTATATAAAATGATTTTAGTAAGCCATATTAGACAATTTATATTCTGCCCAAGAATATTTTATTTTTATAATTTTTGTCATTTTTCGCCCAAATATCCAGAGTATGTAAAACATGGTAGCGAGTTTCACGCTTATCAAGATGAGTTATTTAAAAGCAGAAAATTCCTTAAATTCAGACTTAATTTTAAAAAAGCTCATAAAAATTTATATTTAGAAAATGAAAAATTTGGCGGAGTTTTGGATTTGGTCTTTGAATGTGATGATGAGATAATAGTAGTAGAGTTTAAAAACCAATCAAAGCCAATTTTAAGCAAGGGTGCAAAAATGCAGCTTATAGCATATTCTAAACTTGCTAGCAAACATTTTAAAAAGCCTTTTCATAGGGTGATTTTATGCTACTCAAATAATCTAAAATTTAAAATCTTTGAAATTTATAAAGAGGATTTAGCTTATTTTGATAAAACACTAACGCAAATTCAAGATCTATTAGAAAAAGGATATTTCCCCCAAAGCTCAGCTAGCATTACAGCTTGTGCGCAATGTGAGTTTAAAAATTATTGTGATGATAGAGAATAACCGGGGGTGCCAAAGGCAGTTGCCCCGATATGAAAACACCTTGTGGTGATTTCAAACGCTATAAGCTAGATTATGGTATAATTTGCGCTTGAATTATAACATATTTTTCCACAAATTCGCCACTTTTTGCGATTTTTTTCTAAGTGGAAAAAATTTTACAATTAACTAAGCACAAAATCCCTAAAACAGGGCATTTTGTGTGGAGTTGCAAATTATACCACAATCCAACTTGGTTTGAAACAATAATTTGTCTAGGCTAAAATTAGCTACTATATCTGGTTGCAAATTATACCACAATCCAACTTGGTTTGAAACTTTTCTACATTTTCATTATAAGCTTGCTCTAATTCGTTGCAAATTATACCACAATCCAACTTGGTTTGAAACATAGTGATGATTTTCCAAAATCGCTTAAAATACCGTTGCAAATTATACCACAATCCAACTTGGTTTGAAACTCCCAATATTTGCCTTTTAAAACATCCTTAACTACATGTTGCAAATTATACCACAATCCAACTTGGTTTGAAACCTCAAAGTGGAGCCTATAAAAATACAATTAGAAACGTTGCAAATTATACCACAATCCAACTTGGTTTGAAACACAAATGCGTTTATTTTCTCTCTAGGGCTTGATTTTTGTTGCAAATTATACCACAATCCAACTTGGTTTGAAACTCATTTATGTTAAATGGATATTCCGTGAGCCACATTAAGTTGCAAATTATACCACAATCCAACTTGGTTTGAAACTAAAAGCAACATTAGCTCTAAGAAAACCAGTATCAGTTGCAAATTATACCACAATCCAACTTGGTTTGAAACTTAAATATCACTATGCGAGTATATGTAGAAGCTAATGTTGCAAATTATACCACAATCCAACTTGGTTTGAAACGGATATAAGCTCCAAAATACTCTAGGCACGGACGCCCGTTGCAAATTATACCACAATCCAACTTGGTTTGAAACTATAGATAATTATTGCCCCCATTCCCAAAACTCCAGTTGCAAATTATACCACAATCCAACTTGGTTTGAAACAGCATCGTCACTCTCTCGCCTTTCAGCAAAATTTGGCGTTGCAAATTATACCACAATCCAACTTGGTTTGAAACTATATGGGGAGTAAAAATCAAATAGCTAAAGAGCTGTTGCAAATTATACCACAATCCAACTTGGTTTGAAACCTCAATTGATGGGGTAAGTGTGAGTTATCAAAATAGTTGCAAATTATACCACAATCCAACTTGGTTTGAAACATTAAAGTCCGTCAAGAAAAAATGTCAAAAAAGTTAAGTTGCAAATTATACCACAATCCAACTTGGTTTGAAACTGCTAATTTGTCCCGCACTGCCTAAAGCTTGAGATGTTGCAAATTATACCACAATCCAACTTGGTTTGAAACTAATTTCTTTAATTACTTCACGTCTGTCTAGCGTTTCAGTTGCAAATTATACCACAATCCAACTTGGTTTGAAATATATTAAGCTTCATACCAGTAAGACAGGGGGATATATGTTGCAAATTATACCACAATCCAACTTGGTTTGAAACGAGTATCTAAGTGCGGTGGTAATCCCTTTTGTAACGACCATCTTTTAATTTAAACATACCTTATTGCCTTTGCTTATATTATAAGACCCTCTTATAATTTTGCTTAATTTCTCTCCTTTCTTAATAAGTTTTCTATGAACTCTCTTCCTTTTGGTGTTATAAATAACTTTCTAGCTAAGTTTCTAGTATCTCTATCATCATAGGCTTTACTTATAAAACCATTATCATAGAGATATCTAGCGTGAATGCTAGTATTAGCCGTAGTCCAGCCTAGTAACTCAGCATAGAAAGCCTGTGTTTCTCCTTCGTGTTTTGCTATTGTAAATAACAATATAAAAAGCTTTATAGAGTAGCTCTTTACAGCATTACCATTACCATTAGTAGGTGGTTTAAAATTATCTAATCTATTTAAAAGCGTTAGAGCTTCACTGACCCTATCTAGATATGTGTTTTGCATTCTGTTCTCCTTTATATTAACTCTGCTTTAATTGCTTTATCTAATGCTTTATCATCTTCTAATGCTCTATAAACATCAGGATTAAACCTTTCATCAACTAATTCTACTATCTCCCAATCTTCTACCGTTTTCTCTAGCCTATAATTATTATCACCAGTTTTAGGGTGGATTGTTATATGTAGCTCTCTAAAAGCCTGTGGTTTTTTCACAATCCCCAACTCCCCCTTATGTCTCTCATAAAGAGTATATAAACTTATTGATGCGTTATTATACACAGTCTTAGAGCTAAAGAGTTTATTAAAAGACCTACCGTCCATCTCAAAATTATTCGTAAAGCCCCCCATACCTTGTATATATTTTTCATATTTCTTTAGCTTTGCTATCTCTATAACTACCTTTCTATCTTTCGTAGTTACTTCTATAGTTCTAACTCTATCAACAAGTTTAAAAGATATCTTAGCATTTAGCCAATTATTGCAACGCCTACTTAAATGTATTTTCTCATAGGTTATAGGATACCTATACATAGTATGCCCCTTTAGTATCCTACAATCAGCTTCAGCCTTTTCCTTAAGCTCCTTTGGTATTAAGCTCAAACCCATTAATTGTAACTGAGCTATATAGGTAACATCACTATCACTATCATATCTAAAGCCATTATTCCTAGCCGTTAGCCATAATGAACGCCCTGAGTTATGCCCTGATATTGCCCCAGTAGCCCCTATACAGAATATAAACCCAATTACAATAACCGCTATAAACCAAGGGTTATACCCATAGGCTATACAAGCAAGTAAGGCTATGCCCCACACAGCCCATATCCTTAACAGCAATTCATTAGCTTTTGCTATTTCTACTTCAGATTTCTTTGGTAGTTCGCCTGTTCTAAGTAATTCTATATCGTGCTTAAAATGTTCCCTAACCCATATAGGGTCAGCGTGGTGGGCTTCTATTATTCCACCTTGAGCTTTTATAATTGCCATCTTGCTTATCCTTAGGTTACTTTCGGTTATGCTTTTTTATTACATTTAGAGCATAAGCATAGCTCTATATTGCCTTGTTTTTCTAATACTTCCTTAACTTCTGCTTCACTAATGGGATATAGTTTTGCTCCGCACTCTTTACAAATGCGTTTATAATGTTGTAAATTATACCACAATCCAACTTGGCTTGAAACACAAATACAAAAATTTTACAAACACTCAAGACTTTATAAATGCTTTTAGAATTGTGCTTACAAAAAAGGGGAGCAAATAGAGCTATTTTATGATGAAATTGCCCCAGAATTAGGTATAGCGGCTAATTTTGATGATATAGATTTAGTAAATGCTTCGTTATATAAAATTTATCAAAGTGATGAGCTCGAGCTGATAAGTTTAAGAGAGAGATGATTTTAATGCGTATCTCTACACAATATTATAAATATTTTGAGCGTGATAATGTAGAGAAGTTTTTAAACAATTTTTAGGAGAGTAAAAATATCAAAAATTAAAAAAATTTTTAGATTTATAAATAATTATTTACCAAAAATTTATTAAAATAGTTGAACTTTAAACAAAGGAAGAAAAATGAAAAAAAGTTTAGTGATTGGTGCTTTAGTAGTTGGATTTTTAATGGATGTGCTACGCTTACAGAAGCTTATTCTGACACAGTAAATAGCATCAATGAGACAGCAAGAGAAATCAATGCTAAGAATGAGCAAAATAGAAATAAAAATAATAAAAGCACAAATACAAATAATAAATATGAAGCATTAAGTGAAGATGGAGATACTGGATTTGGAACAGTGTATTAATATTTTATAATATAAAATTTTAAGTATTTAAAGGCAAAAAATGATAGAATTATTTAAAAATATCGGACTTGGTATTTTTGTAAATGGTGCTTTTGCTTGGCAGTTTGGTGAAGCAACAGTTAAAGGCTTTTTAGCTATTATTGAAGGAATAGCAATAATGGCAATAGCGATATACATAGAAAAAAGGAGTAAATAATGAGCGGACTTGATTATATCTTAATCGCAGGTGCTTTCATTTTGGTTTATTTAAGCATTAAAGCATATCAAATTTTCAAAAAACCACAACACTAAGCTAACTCAAACATATCGCTTTTAAAAAATAAAAATTTAAGGCGATATTAGCATACACCAAAATCATCTCCCCAAATAAATCTCTTTATCTTTAACTTCATTTTCTCTTATTTTAGATTTAGAGTAAGAGAAGTTTTCTCTCTCTTATAACGCTATCTTTATCTAGTAAATTTACAGCCTTTTTATACTCTTTATATATGAAGCTATCTCTATCTATGTTATTACCTTTTTTCTTTTACTATTTTTTCAATCTTTTCAAATCTTTCATCTATTAAATTAGATAGAAATTCTTTATTTTTTTCTAATTGTTTTAGATAGTTAGAGTATTCTTCAAAATTCATATCCGATTGTTTTAATATGTGTATGCTTTTATCTAAGCTATCAAGCTTTTTAGATAGATTAAATATATTGTTTTTATCATTGCCAAATACCTTGGCATAAGCTAAAGAGCTATTTTAGCATTTTAATCAAGCAGTTTTTTAGTAGCTTCAATGGAGTTTTTAACTCTAATGTATGTCTCATAATCGCCTTTGCTAGTTAATCCTTTTGAGTGGAGTTTTTTAAAGTTGTAAAAATGCCTTTTGGATTTGGGTGAAATTGGTTAAATTTGGTATTGAGTTAAGTGCTGATTAGATAGTTGGTATTTTATATCGCATAATTTGGCTATATCTTTATCGTGCGTTACTAAGACCAAAGCGGCGTTATTGGTTTTGACATAGTCAAAGATTACGCTCATGACCTCTTTAGCAGTGGTTTGATCTAGGTTTCCAGTCGGCTCATCAGCAAAAATAATTTTAGGATTTTTGGCTAATACTCTAGCTATACTAACTCTTTGCTGTTGGCCGCCGCTAAGTTCGCCGATTTTTTGATTTACTACTTTATCGATTTTTAATGCTTTAAGGAGGTTTAAATTAATTTTTTGACCGCTTAATATAGTGGCGAGTTCGATATTTTCAAAGCCATTAAATCCTTTAAAAAGATAATGTGCTTGAAAAATAATCCCAAAATCATATCTGCGAATTTTTAAAAGTTCATCACTACTTAGCTTATAAAGTGATTTATCATTATATATAACTTCACCATCAGTAGGCGATAAAAGTGTAGATAAAATGTGTAAAATTGTAGATTTTCCGCTACCACTAACACCCATAATAGCAGTAGTAGTAGCGGGTCTGATATCTAAATTTATATCGTTAAAGAGCAAATAGTCAAATTTATGAGATAAATTTAACGCCTTTAACATTATTAAGCCATTTGAGCAGCTACTTCAGCAGCAAAATCCTCAGTCTTTTTCTCTAAGCCTTCGCCAACTTCGAATCTTACATAGCTTACAATTTCTATTTCACCACCAAGTTTTTTAGCCTCTTCAGCTATTACTTGCTCAATAGTTTTTTTGTCATCCATTACATAGAATTGCCCTAAAAGAGTAAGTCGTTGGTCAAGTTGAGTATTGTCAGCTATGTATCTCTCTATTTGACCTGGAAGGATTTTATCCCATATAGCTTCAGGTTTGCCTTGTTTTCTTAGCTCTTCTTTTAATTTTTCAGTTGCTTTGGCTATCACTTCATCGCTTAATTGTGCTCTACTAGCAAATTCAGGTATTTTGTGAAGCGGTTTTTTAAGGCGGACTAGCTCTTCATTCTCTTTTTCAAGCTCACCTTTAAGAGCTAGATACTCTTTTTCTACAAAATCCGGGCTAAACTCTTTATAGCTTATAACTTGAGGTTTCATAGCCGCTGCATGCATGCAAAGATTTCTTAAAAAATCGCCAATTTTGCTAGCTGTCGCTTCAGAGTCGCAAGCAGCGCCTATTAAGACACCAACACGGCTATTTGAGTGGATATATCCAGCTACAATTCCATTTTTGCTAGCTTTAATGGTTTCAAATCTTCTTACAACTAAATTTTCACCAATAGTAGCGATTTGGCTTTGGAAAAACTCTTCAAATTTAACCCCGCCAATGCTTGACTCTTTAAGCTCATCAATTGTGGTGATTGCGTTAGTTTGGACATGTAGAGTTGTATTTTTAACTAAATCAACAAATGTAGCATTTTTAGCCACAAAATCAGTTTCAGAGTTAATTTCTGTTATAGTAGCTGTTTTGTTATCACTGCTTACAACTACGCTTACAAGACCTTCGCTAGCTAAGCGATCAGCTTTTTTAGCAGCTTTGCCAAGACCTTTTTCTCTTAGTATATCAACTGCTTTTTGCATATCTCCATTAGCTTCTTGAAGAGCCTTTTTACAATCCATCATTCCAGCTCCAGTGCTTTCACGGAGCTCTTTTACCATATTTGCGCTAATTTCCATTACTCTTCCTCGCCTTCAGCCATAGCTTCTTCTAATATTTCATCTTTTTCTTCTTGAGTTGGAGCTTCTATCTCTTCGCTGATTTCGCCATCTTGATCTCTTAAAGCTTTACCCTCATTGATCGCTTCAGCCATCTCTTGGCAGAATAGCTGAACGCTTCTGATAGCATCATCATTGCCTGGAATTGGGTAGTCAATGATATCTGGATCGCAGTTTGTATCTATAGGAGCCACTACTGGTATTTTAAGTTTGTTAGCTTCTGCTACTGCGATTCTCTCTTTTACTGTGTCAATTACAAATATCATATCAGGGAGTGTTTTTATATTTCTGATACCGCCTAGAGTTGCTATTAACTTCTCTTTTTTGCGTCTTAGCATTAAAGCTTCTTTTTTGGTAAGTAAATTTATAGAGCCATCTTCTTCCATAGCTTCTATAACTTCAAGTTTTCTAATTGATTGTCTAATGGTCCCAAAATTCGTCATCATACCGCCAAGCCATCTGTGATTTACATATGGCATACCGCATTTTTCAGCATACTCTTTTACTGCGATACCGGCTTGTTTTTTAGTGCCGACAAATAGTATTGTTTTGCCTTCAGCTGCGGCGTCTCTTACTATATTATAAGTATATCTGAAATATCTAATAGTTTTTTGTAAATCTATTATATAAATGCCTTTTCTCTCGCCAAAAATGAATTTTTTCATCTTTGGATTCCAGCGTCTTGTTTGGTGACCAAAATGTACACCGCACTCTAGTAAATCTCTCATAGTAACCATGAGTTTCTCCTTAAAAAAATTTGATTAGTTTATTCCTCTATGCTCCTTAGCAGCGACATTAACTGCAACTAAACAAGGATTAGCATATGTGAAATGAAGTGCGAATTGTAGCTAAATTTAACTTATTTTTTGCTTTATTTGCTAAGTTGAAATTTCTCTTTAATACTTTGAAGTGAAGAGAAAATTTCTGCGATTTTTTCTAGGTCGCTACTTTCTATTTCAAATTTTTTTGGGCGAAAAAATAGCTCCAAAAGTGCCAAATTCTCTCCAAATTCCAATCCATAATTCCTAGCATTTTGTGAGATTTTTAAAAGCTCGATATCGGTGAATTTCTCATACATAATTTATCCTTTTAACATTATAAAACCAGCAAATCTACCAGTTAAACCGCTCTTGCGATATGAGTAAAATCTATCATCGCAGTGGCTGCAAATATCGCTAAATTCATAATCTTTGACACCGATGCCATCAAGCTCAAATCGCAAAGCCCCATCTAGATCAAATTTAAAACCATCTTTAAATTTATTAAATTCCCCCAAATTTAAATCCCCAATTTCATAGCAATTTTTTTTGATATTTGGGCCTATTAT
Source organism: Campylobacter lanienae NCTC 13004 (assembly GCF_002139935.1). Classification (NCBI taxonomy): domain Bacteria; kingdom Pseudomonadati; phylum Campylobacterota; class Epsilonproteobacteria; order Campylobacterales; family Campylobacteraceae; genus Campylobacter; species Campylobacter lanienae. The sequence continues at coordinate 270,221 of NZ_CP015578.1, forward strand.
TGCTTTGATATTTTTAGGATTTGAGCCCATTTTATCTATTGTTTTGGTTATGATTTTTGAGATGGCTCCAGCTCTACCGGCATGGATAGCTGAGATTAAATTTAGCTTTTTATCATATAAAAGCACAGGCGAACAATCAGCCACCATAACACATAGCCCAACTTGGGTTAAATTAGTAAAAATCGCATCGCAAGGCTCTAAAATTTGGCTAATATCGCTTAAATTTTGGACTATATCAGAGTGAATTTGCTCCATGAAAATTAATTTTTTGGCTTTGATTTTGTGAGCTAAAATTTCTCTATTTTGCTCTACTTTTAGCTTATTATCGCCCACATGATAGGCTAAGTTTAAGCTCTCATAAACACCCTTGCTCACACCACCAAATTTGGTTGTAAAACCAGCAATAACCTTATCGTTATCAATAGATACTAGCATAAAAATCAGCCTGTTGCCAAGTGAGAGTTTGGTTTTTTGAGTTTAGAATTCTATCAATATAACGAGCCAAAATATCGCTTTCTATATGGACTCTTCTACCTATTTGGAACTCACCAAATAGCGTATCTTTCATACTTATAGGGATTAGGGTTAGACGCATTAAATTTGAGTTGATATCATTGATTGTTAGGCTCACGCCCTCAACTGCGATGGCGCCTTTTTTGGCTATTAGATGTAAAATTTCATTTGGTAATTCTATGATAAAATCCACCCCACTTGCTAGTCTCTTAATATCTCTAATAACCCCAATAGCATCTATATGCCCTTGAATCAAATGCCCATCTATCCTATCGCCAATTTTCATAGCTGGTTCTATATGGACTCTGTTTTTGTAATTTTCCAAAGCCAATATATTAGCGCTTTCGCTGCTTAATTCTACCACAAATCCATCTTTATCAATCTTTGTTACGCTCAAACAAGCCCCATTTACCGCTATGCTATCACCTAAATTTGGTTTATGAGTAGCCTTGATACTTAGATTTTTACCATCAAAACTACGCACAACACCAATCTCACGAATCAGTCCATTAAACATAATCACCTCAAATTCGAATTGAGAAATTATAATCTAAATTTATAAATCTTTTACTATAAATTAGATAAAATCGCCCCTAAAAATCACAAGGCAAATTATGGAATATGATGTTATCGTAGTTGGTGGCGGACATGCCGGGATCGAGGCCTCACTCGCAGCAGCTAAAATGGGAGCCAAAACTCTATTAATCACAATTTTAGCCGAGCAAATCGGTGCAGCTAGCTGTAATCCCGCAATTGGCGGATTGGCCAAGGGGCATTTAGTCAAAGAGATTGACGCTTTAGGTGGTCAAATGGGGCTTACGACTGATGAGTGCGGGATACAGTTTCGCCTCTTAAATGAGAGTAAAGGCCCAGCAGTGCGTGGTAGTAGGGCTCAAATAGATATGGATAGATATCGAATTTATATGCGAAATTTGCTTTTAAACACGCCAAATTTACAGATCACTCAAGAGATCGCTACTGAAATTTTAACGCAAAATAACAAAATAATAGGGGTAAAAACCCATTTAGACAACACTTATCACACGCAAAAACTCATCATAACAACGGGGACATTTCTCAATGGCTTAATCCATGTAGGAATCAATAAGCTAGAAGCCGGCCGTGTCGGTGAGCTAAGCTCAAAAGAGCTATCAAGCTCGCTAAAAAGCCTGAATTTAGAAATGGGTAGATTAAAGACTGGCACCTGCCCTAGAGTACTAGCAAGCTCAATTGATTTTAGTGTTTTAGAAATTCAAAATGGCGATATCGATCCACAGCCTTTTAGCTTTAGAAGTAAAAATTGGAGCAAAGAGCAACTTCCATGCTATATAGCCTATACCAATGAAACTACTCACGATATTATCAGATCAAATTTCGATAGAGCACCGCTATTTACAGGTCAGATAGAAGGAGTAGGGCCAAGGTATTGTCCAAGTATCGAAGATAAGATAAACCGCTTTGGAGATAGGGAGCGCCATCATCTATTTATAGAGCCTCAAACCTTAGAAGCGACTGAATACTATATAAATGGATTTTCAACTTCACTCCCTTATGATGCGCAAGTAGCAATGCTAAGGTCTATTAAGGGCTTTGAAAATGCGATTATCGTGCGACATGGATATGCTATAGAGTATGATTATGTCAATCCAACCGAGCTTAAACATACCTTAGAAACTAAAAAGATTAGTGGGTTATATCTAGCAGGGCAGATAAATGGCACCACAGGATATGAAGAGGCTGCCGCTCAAGGGCTTATGGCTGGTATAAATGCTGCGTTGAATTTACAAAATAAAGAGCCTTTGATTTTACGCAGAGATGAGAGTTATATAGGGGTTTTGATCGATGATCTAGTCACAAAAGGGACAAAAGAGCCTTATAGAATGTTTACTAGCAGGGCGGAATTTAGATTACTTTTAAGAGAGGATAATGCGAATTTAAGGCTTAGTAAATATGGATTTGAGATAGGTTTGCTCGCAAAAGAGGCTTATGATGAGGTTGAGGCTTTAAGGGATGAATTACAAAAAGCTATGGAAATTTTGCTTACAAAAGAGATAACGCCTAATAAAGAAACTTTGGAATTTTTAGCCGCCATCGGTGAAGAGCCAATAGGTGAGAAGATAACGCTACAAAAATTGGTCGCTAGAAAGAGCTTTGACGAAAATAAGCTTAGAAAGCTTGAGCCGTTTTTTGAGAATTTAAGCAAAAATTCAATAAACCAAATTCTCACAGAAGCGAAGTATTATCACTATATCGCACAACAGCATATAGAAGTTGAGAAGATGAAAGGGCTTTTAAATATCAAAATTCCAAATGATTTGGATTTTAAGACAATTAGTGGCTTGAGTAATGAAGTGGTCGAGAAGTTAATCAAATTTGCTCCACCGACTTTAGCGGCCGCATCAAATCTCAGCGGAATCACCCCAGCGGCGATAGATATCCTTCATATCGCTATTAAAAGGCACAAATCTACACTTAGCTAAGCCAATGAGCTTGGCTAATTTTGTTTATAAAAACAATTCTAATTAAATAAAATTTTAACTTTAAAATGGTAGAATTGTAGCTTTAGTTTCACTTTTATATTATAAAAGTTAGCTTAATTTCAATGCTAATAATTAAATCAATAGAAAGGAAAGAAATGTCTGTTCAAAAGCAAGAAAGACGAGATTTCATCGGAATGGCATTTGGCGCTGTCGCAGCTGTGGGTGGTGCTTTTGCTTTAGTAGGGATGAAAAAGTCTTGGGATCCGCTTCCTAGCGTTAAAGCAGCAGGTTTTACCACAGTAGATCTAAGCCCTATGCAGCCTGGCGAATTTCGCCAAGTAGAGTGGCGTAAAAAGCCTATTTTTATCATTAAAAAAGATGAGAATATGAAGGCTAACCCTTCAAGAGATGTAGTGGTAGGTAATGAGAATTATATAGTTACAATCGGTCTTTGTACGCACCTTGGATGCATACCTAGCTGGAGTGCTAGTGATAAGATGTTTAAGTGTGCCTGTCATGGTGGAGAGTTTGATTCTGATGGTATGAATGTATTTGGTCCGCCACCACGCCCACTAGATATTCCACCATTTAAAATTGATGGGACTAAACTTGTGCTAGGCGAAGAAGGCCCTGAGTACAAAAAATTAGTCGCTACAGCGTAAGGGAGAATTTATGGCACATATTACAAAAGCTACAAGCGTAAGAGATTGGTTCGATCAGCGTATAGCTCTTACAAAGTTATGGAATGTCCTAGCAGGGCAATACTGGATACCTAAAAATATCAATTTTCTTTGGGCAATGGGCGTGATTTTAACCGTCTTATTTACCTTGCTTTTTATCAGTGGTTTATTGCTTTTAATGTATTATAAACCAGATGCGAATTTGGCATTTGATAGTGTGAATTACACTATTATGAAAGAGGTTGAGTATGGTTGGTTATGGCGACATATTCACGCAGTTGCGGCATCTGTGATTTTCTTAATTATCTATATTCACGCATTTGTTGGAATTTACTATGGTTCATATAAAAAAGGCCGTGAGATGATATGGATTAGCGGTATGTTGCTTTTCTTGATTTTCTCTGCTGAAGCATTTAGTGGATATATGCTACCATGGGGACAGATGAGCTACTGGGCAGCGCAAGTTATCACTCAACTATTTGGTGGAATTCCATTTATTGGCGGTGCGTTAGTTGAGTGGATTAGGGGGGATTACGCAGTTAGCGATCCTACACTTACAAGATTTTTTATGCTTCATGTATGTTTATTACCTATTGTTATTATCATGGTTATAGGGCTTCATTTTTATACTCTTAGAGTTCCACATGTAAATAATCTCGAAGGTGAAGAGATAGATTTTGAGCTTGAAGCTGAAAAATATCTAAAAGGCGATACTATAAATTCAAAAGTTATCCCATTTTGGCCAGGATTTTTAAGTAAAGATTTCTTTTATGTATCTTTATTTATGATATTCTTCTTCTATTTAGTGAGTTTCCATTTTAATTTCGCCATGGATCCAATCAACTTCGATCCAGCTAACGCAGCTAAAACACCAACTCATATCTATCCTGAGTGGTATTTCTTATGGCAATATGAAATTTTGCGTGGATTTTTCTTTGATATTGGACCTTTAAAAGCGGCTGATATAGGTGCTTTGGCTATGGCTTTTGCCGGAATTTCACTACTATTTATGCCTTTATATGATAGAAGTGATGTTGTAGCGCCAGCTCACAAAAGAAAAGGCTTTTGTGTGTGGTTTTGGTTGCTTATTATTGATTTAATAATCCTAACAGTGTATGGCAAACTTCCTCCAACAGGATTTAATGCTTGGATAGGTTTCTTTGCTTCAATCGGTTACCTTGCGTTGCTACTTGTAGTACTTCCTATCATCACAATCAAGGAAAGAAAGGCAAATAAATGAAAGAGTTAAAAGCGTTTTTAATTGTCGTCCTTGTTACAGGCGCTATTTATTGGGGTGTTGAGCCGTATGCGCACTCAGTTTTACACCCGCATGTTGAACCAGCAAATTTTGATTTTGCTAAAGAGGATGTAAATTTAGCAAAAACCAATGTAGAAAAAGCGGAATTAGCATTAAAAACCGCTAAAGAGGGTGGTGACAAAGCTATAATCGAAGGTGCTACAAAAACCTTAGAATCAGCAAAAGCCAGTTTAGAAAAATATAGCGCATTTTGGGCTGATATCAATAGCATTGACCTTAGCAAAGGTGATGCTACCTCAGGTGAGAGTTTAGTAGCAGCTGCTGGGTGTACAGCATGTCATAGTATAAAATCAGCAGGATTTGAACCAGCAATGGATGATAAAAGTGCTAGTGAAGCTTATGGTGTAGCTCCACCAGATCTTAGCAATATCGGATACCTATATGATGGTAAATTCTTAGCTGCACTTATCAAAGATCCAGCTATGGCGTTAAAAGTCACACATAAATTCAATGATACAAATCCATTTCCTATGACCGCATTTTATGGTGCTGGTGGCGATCTAAATCAAGAAATAGCCGATATAGTAGCATACTTTAAAAGTATAGCACCAAAAGAGATGAGTGATAGAGATGTATTTGTAGAATCTTGTGCTAGATGCCACGATATGAAATATGTCAATGTATTTGCCAATGGCAACAAACAGAGCATTTCAACATATCTAGGTATGACCCCACCAGATCTTTCTATGTATATTAGATCTAGAAATGAATTGTATCTAAACAACTTTATCAACGATACTCAAAAAATGCTTCCAGGCACATCTATGCCTCGTGTAGGTCTAAATGAAAAAGCTCAAAAACAGGTTATTGAGTATATGAGAGAATCAGGTGATAGCAAAAAAGATGAGAGAGAGACAACGGGCATATATATTATGATATATTTTGCTATTCTTAGCTTATTTGCTTGGGCGTGGAAACGCAAAATTTGGTCTAAACTACATTAATATACTTAAAGATTTAGGGCGAATTTCGCTCTAAATCTTACAATATTCATATCTTTAATCCATTTATATAAATCAAATCTAATGTTATATTATTGTTTAATTAAAATATAATTTTACTACTTTTATAAGCGCAAAATTAGCTTGACACTGATAATGTAAAAGATAGAAACTAACTTTATAACATAAGTTAAATTTAGAATAAATTTGAATATTTTTCGCCAAAATGCTTGACAAAAGTTGAATAATATTGTATAATTCCAATTCATTTTTATTTCATATTGGGGTATCGCCAAGCGGTAAGGCAACAGGTTTTGGTCCTGTCATTCAGAGGTTCGAATCCTCTTACCCCATCCACCTCTTATGACGCGAGATGGAGCAGTGGTAGCTCATCGGGCTCATAACCCGAGGGTCGGGGGTTCAAGTCCCTCTCTCGCAACCAATAATCTTTAACACACACCTACACCAATTCCATCTCTTATATCATCGATATTTAGATGGACATACTTCAAACTACTTTGTATATTTTTATGTCCCAAATACTGCATTAGCTTATAAGCTGAAAACTTCTTTAGGCTAACCAAACGACTTGCTACAGTATGTCTTAAGGCATATTGGTTATACTCTTTAGCGTTTATTCGCTTATCAAAACCCAAAGCCTTATTCATATCTTTCCACCTTGATACACATATGCTATGTGTCAAATTATTTATCTTACAATTCTTATAATTTTCTCTATCTAATCCTTTGTAACGACCTCTAGCTATTGAGTAATAAACTCCCTTCAGATATCCTTCAGGTTCCTTCAGGTATAACTCCATAGCTTCTGACCTTTCTAAAGATAAAGCTAAATTAACCCTATCGCATATATCACTTAAAAGTTTTAAGGTTATGCCACCTAAGGGTAAGGTTCTACTATTAGCGTTCTTAGTAGTCCCTACTTTTAATGTAGTAGAGTGTGTTTTTAAAGCTCTACTGATGGTAATAGTCTTGTTTTCTAAGTCTATATCACCTACCCTAAGTTCATAGTATTCAGCTGGTCTTAGTCCTAGATTAGAGTTGATTACAAAATACTCATACATCTCTCTATCTACTAGGCTGCCTGTCTTATTACTGATACTCTTAAAGTACTCAGCTATTTCATTTATCTCAGCATCGCTATAGCATACTATCTTATTCTCTCTTATACTAGCTGCTAGCTTTTTAAAATTAGGTTTATTCTTAAACTCATAAACCCCAGTTCGCTCTAGCGTCTCAAAGGTTGTCCTAAGAGTGCTTAACAGGTGATTAAAGGTTCTCTCTTTGTACCGCTTACCATTTACACCACTGATTAACATAGTTCTTTTTAAGTTCATCAGTAGCTCTGTGGTAATAAGAGATAAGTCTAAATCACCAACCATTTTTATTAGAGTGTTAATCCTAGATGGTGGATTTTTATTGTCCTCCAAGTATTGCCACACACTTTCTATCATATAGTCCCTAGCTAATGGTGAGTTAATAAGTAGCGTGTGCTTTGATTATCTCGTTATTTAAATTATTATAAATTGTTCCATTTGTTGCTATGTAAATTCAATTAAAATTTAAAATATATAGCTACATTTTGATATAATTATAACTTTTCAAAAGGCAAATTTAAGCGAGTTATAATGTTTGATATAGAAAAAGCGAAGCAAAATAGCAGTTTTAGGGAGCTAAAGCACTCTAAGATAAGCTTGAAATTTCTAAGTTTAGATGGTAAAAATCTCTTGAATTTAGGTAGTAACGACTATCTTGGGATAGCTAGTAATAGGGTATTAAGAGATGAATTTTTACAAATTTGTTTGGGTAGTGAGTGGTATTTTGGCTCTGGGGCTAGTAGATTGGTATATACTTCAAGTGATGAATTTGATCGTTTGGAGAGTTGGTTTGAGGCTAAATTTCATAAAAGTGCGGTAATTTTCAACTCTGGGTATTGTGCGAATTTAAGCTGTATTAGCGCCTTAAATAGTGATGATACGCTCTTTATAGCTGATAAATTAATTCATGCTAGTATGATAGATGCATTGAAACTCTCAAATGCGAAATTCAAACGCTACGCCCATAATGACAATGAAGCATTAGAGAGTTTGGTTAAGCAAAATTGTGATAAATTTAAGCATATTATCATATTAAGCGAGGCGATTTTTAGCATGGATGGCGATAGAGCGGATATAGAGTTTATGCTATCTTTAAAAAAGCGATATGATGGCGTGATGCTCTATATCGACTTGGCGCATTCATTTTTTGCTCTAGATGAGCTTGGGATTAGTGCTAGATTGAGTTGTGATATTGATTTTATGCTTATTACTCTTGGCAAGGCGCTAGGTAGCAGTGGGGCTGTGATTTTAAGCTCAAATGAGTTTAAAGATATATTCATAAATAGTGCTAGAAGCCTTATATACTCGACCGCTTTGGCGCCTATAAATGTAGCTTGGAGTAACTTTGTGTTAAGCAAAGACTACACAAAAGAGCGTGAAAATCTAGCGAATTTAATCAATTTTTTGGGGCTAAATTCCACTCATATTTCGCCTTTTATCGTAGGAGATAATGCTAAGACTTTAAAGCTTTCAAATAGCTTAAAAAGTCTTGGATATTTCATACCAGCCATTAGGCCACCTACGGTGCCAGAGGGGAAGGCTAGGCTTAGGATTAGTTTAAGGGCGGATTTAGAAATTGATGATTTGGTGAGCTTAAAAAGGATTTTAGATGAAAATGGATCTCATTAAAGATAGCAAAAAGCTTATTGTGTTATTTTTAGGTTATGGATTTGATAAAAGTAGCATTAGCCACTTGGAGCTTGGAGATTATGGACTTTTGGTGGTTAGTGATTATAGCGATTTGGGCTTCGATAAGGAAATTTTAGCCAATAAAGATATATATTTAATAGCGTGGTCAATGGGCGTTTGGGCTGCGAATTTGGTGCTGAAAAATACCCCCTTAAAGGTCGCAATCGCTATAAATGGCACCCCTTTTGGAATAGATGAAAAATATGGGATTAAAAAAGATATCTTTTATAAAAGTATAAGTGAGTTTGATTTTGAGAGCTTTAAAAGGCTCTGTTTTTTAGGTATTAATGAGCAAAAATTGAGAGATTTTACATTTAATAAAAATGCCAACATAGAGCTTATAAATCTTTATAAAAACGCTATTTTGCCCTGTGAGAACGCTATTTCATGGGATAGGGCTTATGTGAGTAAGCGTGATTTGGTCTTTGATAATAGGGCGGTTTTAGAATATTTTAAGGATAAAGCTAGGATTATAAACGCTCCGCATTTTGCATTTTTTAATTTTAAAAGCTTTGGAGAGATAGTTGAAATTTAAAAATGCGAAATTTTATGACCTTTATGCCAAACCGCAGATTTATGCGGCAAATGCTTTGATACAAACTATTAAAGATTATAGGCAAAATTTCAAAGATATCTATGAAATTGGCGCTGGAAGCGGAGTTTTGACAAGATTAATTATAGATAACTTGAGTTATGAAAATTTGATTTTAAATGACCTTTATGAGAGTGAATTTATGAGTAAATTCCGCACTCAAATAGGGGATATTTCAAATTTACAAATTCAAAATAGACAAGATCTAATCATTTCAAGCTCTGTTTTTCAATGGATTAATGCCCTTGAAAATTTGGCTGATAGGCTCAAATTTAGCTTAAAAAGTGGCGGAATTTTGGCTTTTAGTATATTTATTGATGGGACTTTAAGGGAACTTTCTAGCTTTACAAATCAGAGCTTAGAGTATAAAAATCTAGCCCAGCTAAGAGCAATTTTTAGCAAAAATTTTGAAATTTTAAACGCTCAAGAGAGGCAAATAAAGCTAAAATTTAGCAATTTAAAAGAGCTTTTAACTCACCTTAAACATACTGGAGTTAATAATATTAAGGGCGAATTTAAGCTCACAAAAAGCTCTTATAAAGCCTTAAATTCACACTTTAATGATGATTTTAGGCTAAGTTATAAATTTGCAATTTTAATCTTAAAAAACTAAAATCCCCCAAGAATCTCATCAATGCTTTTTACGCACCTTTTTATCGCTTCATCCATCTCATCTTTTTGGATATTTAGCGGTGGATTGAAGTATATCACATCGCCAAGTGGCCTTAATATAAGACCATTTTTTAGAGCTTTTTTGTAAATTTGATATCCGATTCTTAGATCTTTATTAAAGGCTTTTTTGCTATCTTTTTGCTCTACTAGCTCTATTGCGTTTATGAGTCCGATGGAGCGAATTTGACCTACATTTTTATGCGAGTTTAAAGCAGAGATTATCTCATTATTTAGATAAATTGCGTTTTGTTGAGCTGAATTTAAGATATTTTGACTCTCAAATATATCTAAAACCGCATTCGCTGCAGCACATCCAAGTGGATTTCCGCTATAAGTATGAGAGTGCATAAAGGCCTTGCCTTGCGAGTATGGAGCGTAAAAGGCGTTGTAAATTTCATTAGTCGTAGCCACGACAGACATAGGCATATATCCGCCAGTTAGACCCTTTGAGAGCGTTATGATATCAGGGCTGATATTTGCGTGCTCACAAGCAAACATCCGCCCAGTCCGCCCAAATCCAGTAGCTATCTCATCAGCTATTAGTAATACCCCATACTCATCGCAAATTTGGCGTAGCTTTTTAAGATACAAAGGCGGATATATCATCATTCCAGCTGCAGCTTGAAGTATAGGCTCAACTATCAAAGCCACACTCTCTTTGCCATATTTTTCAAAAATCGGCACCGCATAATGCTCAAAATATTTTCTAGCTATCTCATCGCTATCGCCTTCAAATTCGCTTCTATACATATCAGGGGCTTTTATGCGGATGGCTTTTAAGAGCATCGGCTCATAAATTTTAGCATACAAATCAAGCGCCCCAACGCTCAAAGCACCGATAGTTTCGCCGTGATAAGCATTACTAAGGCAGATAAATTTATTCTTATGTGTGTTGCCTACTTGGTGCTGATATTGAAACGCCATTTTAAGCGCACTCTCCACAGCCGAGCTACCATTATCTGAAAAGTTGAATTTATCTAGCTTAGGTGGGAGAATTCGCCTTAATCTACTAGCTAATTTCACAGCGCCTTCGTGAGTGAAATTGGCAAATATCACATGCTCTATATTGTTAAGCTGATTTGTGATAGCTTGATTGATATACTCATTTGAGTGGCCTAGTAGATTACACCACCAAGAGCTGATAATATCTATATACTCTTTATCATTTTCATCATAGATTTTTGCGCCCTTACCACGCTTTATCACAATCGGTGGTAACTCCTTATAATCATACATTTGCGAACACGGATGCCAGATTAGCTCCAAATCCATCTTTGCTATATTTGATAGCATATTTGATCCTTAATTAAATATTTTTATAATCTCATCTTTTTGGATATTTAAGCTTAGCTCATCTCTTTTAACGCAAGAGAGAATTTCTAAGCTAAAAAGCTCTTTTATCATCTTTTTATTATCAACACAAATTGGGCAATTCTCATCAAAATTATTTAACACCACGCCCTTTATATCAATCACATTTTGCCTTAGATAAAAGCTAGTTAATCCCACTTGATTTATCGCTCCTAGAGCTGCGTCTGAGACTATTATAACGCTTGAATTTATAGCCTTTAGTATATCAAGTAGCATTAATTTTGTTTCATCATATCTAAAAGGGCAGATCGCCCCACCAGCACCCTCAATCACCAAAAAATCACAAATCCCATCTAGGATTTTAAATTTAGCTAGAATTTTATCTAAATTTACTTGTTTTTTCTCATTTATAGCTGATAAATGCGGAGAATAAGGCTTAATAAAGTTATACTCACTCATTTGAGAGTAGCTAAGCTCAATCTTAGAAAACTCACGCACAAACTTCACATCAAGCGGGATTATATCTCCATCATCGCATAACAAATTCCCACTCGAAACAGGCTTGAAATATCCTATATTTAATCCAAATTCACGCATTTTTTTGACTATTAAGGCGCTTATATAGCTCTTGCCTACATCAGTCCCAGTACCTAAAATAAATATTTTTTTACTCACTTGTTTTCCTTTGGATATTCTAAATTCGTATTTTAAAATTTTAAGGCTAAATTTTACATATTTTTAACCAAAATATCATAAAAATTTTACAAGCTGATTTTATAATTTCGTCATAATTTATCATATGGAGTTTTTATGGAAAGAAGAAATTTTCTGAAAGTTTCTAGCGCTGTTTTGGCTTATGCGGGATTTTTTTCGCCTTCTAGCGTGTTAGCTAGTGAGAAAAAACCTTTAATAGGATTTAAACAAATCGCCCCTAGCACAAGCGATAGCGTCATAGTCCCAAAAGGATATGAGGCTAAAAAGTTAATTAGTTGGGGTGATCCGCTCTTTAGCAAGGCAACGCCTTTTGATGAGAGCAAAACTATAAATAAAGCAGCCATAGCAAATGCGAATTTGGTATTTGGCGATAATACCGATGGTATGGCGTGGTTTGATCTTGATGAAGATAGAGCGATTTTAGCTGTTAATAATGAGTATATGAATCCAGAAATAATGTTTAATCACCATGGCAAAAATATGAGCCTAGATGATGTTAAATATGAGCAAAATTCCGTTGGAGTAAGTATATTTGAGATAGCTAGAAATAGCGATGGAGATTATAGTGTTGTGCTAGACTCGCCATATAATCGCAGAATCACAGCTAATACCAAAATGGAGATCCAAGGGCCAGCTAGAGCTCATAATCTTATGAAAACAAAAGCCGATAAGAGCGGTAGCGAAGTCTATGGAACCATGAATAACTGCGCTAGTGGCAAAACGCCATGGGGAACATATCTTACTTGTGAAGAGAATTTCGATGATTTCTTTGGGTCTAGTGATGAGAATTACGCATTTAATCCAGCGCAAAAACGCTATGGCCTTAGCGTAAAAGGCGAGAATTATGAGTGGAAACTAGATGAGAGATTTGATATTGCTAAAAACGAAAATGAGCCAAATCGCTTTGGTTGGGTAGTAGAGATAGATCCATATAATCCAAACTCAACCCCAATCAAACGCACCGCCCTAGGTAGATTTAAACACGAAAATGCTGAAGTAGTAATAGCCAAAAATGGCGAAGTAGTGGTATATATGGGCGATGATGAGGTTAATGAGTTTATATATAAATTTGTTAGCAAAGCCAAATACAATCCAAATAAACCAAATAAAGATATCTTAAATGAAGGCACTCTATATGTAGCTAAATTAAAAGATACCGGCGATTTCAAAGGCATAGGCGAGTGGGTGGCCTTAGAGTATGGCAAAAATGGCTTAGATAGCAAAAATGGCTTTCATAATCAAGGCGATGTCTTGATAAATGCTAGATTAGCAGCTAGCATAGTTGGTGCTACACCTATGGATAGACCTGAGTGGATAGCAGCAGACCCAGATGGAAAATACCTATATGTAACCGTTCTTACAAACCTATAAAATCCTATAAAAAGATATAAAACTCTATAAATAGGATTTTTGTTGTATTCCTGTTTCAACCTTGCTAGTTGCTATTTGATTTATTGCTAAATCATCTAGCAGAGCTGTCAAGTCCGCAGGCGTAAATTCGGCAAGAACTTTGCCTATTTTTTGCTTTAATTGTGAAAGCAAATTAAGACTAGCATTGTAGTCTCTATCAATGCTAATTCCACATTCATCGCAAATATAAACTCTATCTTTTAGAGCTAAATTTTCTTTTATAGTTCCACAATTAGAGCATAATTTAGAACTAGGATAAAATCTATCTACTTGATAGATTTCTTTATCGTTGTAGCTAGATTTATATTCTAGTTGCCTTTTAAACTCATAAAAACTTACATCGCTTATAGATTTAGCAAGTCTATGATTACTCATCATCCCTTTTACATTTAAATCCTCTAAGCAAAAATATTTAGCATTTGCTACCAAGCTAGAAGTAAGCTTGTGTAAAAAATCACTTCTTATATTTGCTATTTTACGATGCAATTTATTTAGCTTAATACTTGCTTTTAGATAATTGCTAGATTTTTTAATGCCTTGTAATGCTTCTTGCTTGGTTTTTGCGTGTTGCTTTTTGCTTAGCTGTCTAGCTCTTTTTATCATTAAACGATTAAACTTAGCTAATGGTTTAGGTGCTTTTATCTCTAAGCCATTAGATAAACTTAAAAACGATTTTAAGCCTACATCTATGCTAAGTGCTAGATTATTATTTTTAGCTTTATTATGAGTTTTTAGATACTCATCTTTACTAATTTGCATACTAAAAGAAACAAAGAATTTATCAGCACTTTGAGAAATAGTAAAAGAATTGATTTTACCATTAAATCTCAATTTCTCTTTCATTTTTACAAGTCCTAAATTTGGCACTTTTAGATATTTTTCATCTTTGATTATTGCTTGGTCTCCACCTATGTAATAAGAGCCGAAATTATCTTTCTTTTTCTTAAATTTTGGATAGCTTACTTTACCTTGTTTTAAATCTCTAAAAAATTTTTGAAATGCTAGATTTAGATTTAAAAAAGGCTGTTGCGTAGCATATTTACTTACTTCATACACAAAGGGGAATTGTTCTTTTTTAATGGCATTAAATTCCTTTTTTAAATCTAAATGTGTTACTTTAATGCCTTGCTTGTAGTATTCTTGCCATTTTGCAAGTCCCCAATTATAAGCAAGTCTAGCACAACCAAAGGCTTTTTTAAAATGAGTTTTAGCTTTATTATTTGGCTTTAACTCTATCTTATGAGAAATGCTAATAAGCTCATTATTATTTGCTGACATTTTCTACCACCACTTCTTGCATTTCATCTAAAAGTTTTTTATTTTTCTTTGAGCGTGAGCCATAAAGTCTAGCTGAAAATACTGTGATTATTTCCAACACATCTTTGGCTAATTCTTCTTCAAATTTTACGCTTTCTTCGCCTTTATTTATTATTATTACTTCTACTTCTTTGGCTTCACATATAGCAAATACTAGCTCAGCACCAAAGCGTAAAAGTCTGTCTTTGTGAGTTAAAACTAATCTTTTTACTTTGCCATCTAGAATTTGATTTAGCAATTTAGTTAAGCCTTTTTTATAATAATTCATACCAGAGCCTAAATCTTGTATAACTTCATAATTAAAGCCTTGTTTAGAACAATATAGCTCTAAGACTTGAACTTGCCTTATTAAATCATCTTTTTGGTCGTGGCTAGAAACACGAGCATAAGCAATAGTTTTTAAGCTATCTTTATTAAAAACTAGGTTTTTATTTATAGCTTTTAATGTTTCTAGCTTATACCTACGCTCTCCACCCTTAGTCATATCATCAGGTTTTAATAAGCCTTTTTTATCCCAATTTCTAAGAGTTTGGATAGTAACACCAAGAGCTTTACTAGCTTGACCGATTGATAATAATTTATTCATAGGACTATTTTAGCAAATTTTAAAAAATAAGTCAAGTAAAATCTATAAAATATTTATATAATTTTATAGATTTTTTTATAATTTACTTAGCAGTTATAAGCCCCGGAGCAGGCTCACAAGAACGCTGTCGAGCTGGCAGAGCATACAAAGGCATGGAAAGGGCATGAAGTTCTGATAGCCACGCATATAGACAAGGGGCATATACACACGCACTTTATTGTCAATTCCGTAAATTATGAGAACGGTCATAAGCTCCAATGGATGTAGGACGGATTTTGCGGACATTCAAAATAAAAAAGAATGTGGAGGTAACAGACAATGGCAAAATCATTATTTGAGGAACTGGGCGGCAAATACGAAAGGCAAGGGGATTATTTGATACCGTGCTTAACTGTACCCGCCGAAGAAGAACAGGCAATAGGCATCTGGGGGCAACGGCATTTAGATTATCTAAAACAGTACCGTAAAGTTACATACACCAATCTTCTTACAAGCGGCAGGCTAAACGCCTACCTTGCCGACATCAACAGACAGGCACAGGAACGCTTTGAAAGGCTCATAGAGGGTATGAAACAGGCACAGGGCATAACGGAACAGCTAAAGGCAGAAAACGCCTTAGAATGGACAGGATGCCTCAATAACATAAGGGCTTGTGCGAGGGAGATTGTGGAAAAGGAAATTATTTTTGCATAAACAGATGATTAGTGGCAGGGGGAAATCCTGCCGCTTTTTCTGCTTTAGTTTGTCAGCTTGACAAATAAAGGGTTAAGGAATATAATTAGATTCAGTATTATACAAGGAGTTAATAAATATGCGGCAAGGTATTCTTAAATAAACTGTCAATTTGATAGTGGGAACAAAAAGTAGCAGTCCCGTTTCACTTTTAATATGGGGCTTAGTTTTTTGTACCCAGTTTAAGAATACTTTTATCATGTAATTTTATATGCCCGAAAACATATAAGTGTTTTGGGGCTATTGGAGTTATTTACCCAGTGATAGGAGTATTTATCACTGGGTATTTTTATGCCCTTTTTTGGGTGTTGATAGGAAGAAAATCACATGAAAATAATTAACTTAGGCATTCTGGCTCACGTTGACGCAGGAAAGACAACATTAACGGAAAGTTTATTGTATACCAGTGGTGCAATTGCAGAACTAGGGAGCGTAGATGAAGGCACAACAAGGACAGATACAATGAATTTGGAGCGTCAAAGGGGAATCACTATCCAGACAGCAGTGACATCTTTTCAGTGGGAGGATGTAAAAGTCAACATTATAGATACGCCAGGCCATATGGATTTTTTGGCGGAAGTATACCGTTCTTTATCCGTATTAGACGGAGCAGTATTATTAGTTTCTGCAAAGGATGGCATACAGGCACAGACCCGTATACTGTTTCATGCACTACAGACAATGAAGATTCCGACAATCTTTTTCATCAATAAAATTGACCAAGAGGGGATTGATTTGCCAATGGTATATCGGGAAATGAAAGCAAAGCTTTCTTCGGAAATTATAGTGAAGCAAAAGGTTGGGCAGCATCCCCATATAAATGTAACGGACAATGACGATATGGAACAGTGGGATGCGGTAATTATGGGAAACGATGAACTATTAGAGAAATATATGTCAGGGAAACCGTTTAAAATGTCAGAACTGGAACAGGAAGAAAACAGGAGATTCCAAAACGGAACGTTATTTCCCGTTTATCACGGAAGCGCTAAAAACAATCTGGGGATTCGGCAGCTTATAGAAGTGATTGCCAGTAAATTTTATTCATCAACGCCTGAAGGTCAATCTGAATTATGCGGGCAGGTTTTTAAGATTGAATATTCAGAGAAAAGGCGGCGTTTTGTTTATGTGCGTATATATAGCGGAACATTGCATTTGAGGGATGTTATTAGAATATCTGAAAAAGAGAAAATAAAAATCACAGAGATGTGTGTTCCGACAAACGGTGAATTATATCCATCCGATACAGCCTGCTCTGGTGATATTGTAATTTTACCAAATGATGTTTTGCAGCTAAACAGTATTTTGGGGAACGAAATGCTGTTGCCGCAGAGAAAATTTATTGAAAATCCTCTCCCTATGCTCCAAACAACGATTGCAGTAAAGAAACCTGAACAGCGGGAAATATTGCTTGGGGCACTTACAGAAATTTCAGATGGCGACCCTCTTTTAAAATATTATGTGGATACTACAACGCATGAGATTATACTTTCTTTTTTGGGGAATGTGCAGATGGAAGTCATTTGTGCCATCCTTGAGGAAAAATATCATGTGGAGGCAGAAATAAAAGAGCCTACTGTTATATATATGGAAAGACCGCTTAGAAAAGCAGAATATACCATCCACATAGAAGTCCCGCCAAATCCTTTCTGGGCTTCTGTCGGGTTGTCCATAGAGCCGCTCCCTATTGGAAGCGGAGTGCAGTATGAAAGCAGAGTTTCACTTGGATATTTAAATCAATCGTTCCAAAATGCGGTTATGGAGGGGGTTCTTTATGGCTGCGAGCAGGGGCTGTATGGATGGAAAGTGACAGACTGTAAAATCTGTTTTGAATATGGATTGTATTATAGTCCTGTAAGTACCCCCGCAGACTTTCGGCTGCTTTCCCCTATCGTATTGGAGCAGGCTTTAAAAAAAGCAGGGACAGAACTATTAGAGCCATATCTCCACTTTGAAATTTATGCACCGCAGGAATATCTCTCACGGGCGTATCATGATGCTCCAAGGTATTGTGCAGATATTGTAAGTACTCAGATAAAGAATGACGAGGTCATTCTGAAAGGAGAAATCCCTGCTAGATGTATTCAAGAATACAGGAACGATTTAACTTGTTTCACAAATGGGCAGGGAGTCTGCTTGACAGAGTTAAAAGGATACCAGCCAGCTATTGGTAAATTTATTTGCCAACCCCGCCGCCCGAATAGCCGTATAGACAAGGTTCGGCATATGTTCCACAAGTTAGCTTAACAGCTTGCAAAAGTCATATAAAATGAGATTTGAAAGGATTAGAGACTAATTATGATGAAATGCGAATGGATATTGTGTCCTGTTTGTGGGAGCAAAACCCGTAATAAAATTAGGAAGGACACTGTTTTGGAGAATTATCCCCTTTATTGTCCAAAATGCAGACAAGAAAGATTGATTAAAGTTGACAACTTGAAGATAACTGTCATCAAAGAGCCAGACGCTTAAGACGCAGAGCCGATGAAATTGTGGAACAATTCACGAATCATCGGCTCTTTTTGTTTCGTATTTGAAAGAACAAACTCACCAAATAAAAAAAACGATATTCGGGTGGGTTATTTTGTTATACCCTAAATTACCCTCTGAGTAAGCACGACCTTAAAGACTTAAAGGAACGGTGCAACGAGCAGAGCTGGGAACAGGGCTTGCATGTGCCGGAGAAAGGAAAGACATTTGCTGGAGAAGTCCGGGAAGAAACGGTGGCATGGAGCAAAGACACCTACCAGCTTTTGAAACAGGCAGAGCAGGGAAAGGTCAAAAGCTATGTGCAGGATATTGCCCTAACCAACAACACCAAAAGAACAGAAGTGAGCGAGTCAAATCCAAGAGCCAATAATATCTATGGCCACATCTTAAGATGGTCCCCAAAAGGCGGTAATCACGCTGATAGTGGCTTTAAATGGGATATATTTTTACTTGCGGGAAATCCTTTAAAATATCCAAATGATTTAAGAAAAGGAACTAGCAATATCAATGTAGAAAATATGTTTAATAGCCCAGATGGATTGAAATTTGACAAATTTGGCAGACTTTGGATACAAACCGATGGCAAATACTCAAATAAAGGTGATTACGAAGGGATGGGAAATAACCAAATGCTATGCGCCAATCCTATCACCGGCGAGGTTAGAAGATTTTTGACTGGGCCAGTTGCTTGTGAGATTACGGGAATTGCCTTTAATGAAGATTATACAACGATGTTTGTAGGAATCCAACACCCAGGCGAAAATCTAGCAAATAGCCACTATCCAAATGGCGGCAACTTAACTCCACGAAGTACAATAGTCCAAATCCGTAAAAAAGATGGCGGCGTAATTGGCTCATAAAAATATTTTAATTTCGCAGCTGAGCTAAGCCCAGCTTTGCGACAGGGAGTTGCACTCCCTTGACCCACCTAAAGCCCCGCAAGCGGGGTACCCCTATAAAAATCCGTGGCGTAAGCCACCCATTGAAAGGCTTTTACAAAATTTTCGCAATAGCAAAACAACCATTTAAGGTTGTTTTGTGGCGAAAATTTGGAATGTGACTCATTCGCCATTGACCCCGCACTAAAGCCCCACTTCGTGGGGGTATCCCCCCCATTTTTACTTCGCACGGCAACAAGTCGCCGTTTGCGGCAGGGAGTTACACTCCCCCAGCCCACTTAAAGCTAACCATCTGACAAAGCGGCTTGAATTTAGGTTTTTATTTTTTACTTTGCTAGAGTCAAAGACAAAATATTAAAATATAAACTTTTAATGTTATAATGGATTTATAAAATATATTTTAGAGTAGTGATATGAAATTTAAATTTAAAGATTATAAGCTATTAAGTCAAGATGAGAGCGGTGAAATTCTAAATATCAGAAATGATAGAAAGATAAGGCAGGTGAGCTTAAATAGCGAAATTATCGATATAGATGCTCATCAAAAATGGCTTTTAGGGGTGCCAAGTGGGGCGTATTTTGCTATGATTTTGGATGATGAGATTGTGGGTGGGGTGAGTTTTTATAATGATTTTTGGGGGATTTTTTATAAAAATAGTGTGGAGCCTTTGATTAGATCAGCCTTTGCTTATCTATTTTTATCAAAAATCTTAAAAAATAGCGATTTTATCTACTCTAAGATTAGATTAAATAACCAAAATGCGTTGAGATTTAATCAATTTTTTGGCTTTGAGATAGTCAAAAGTGATGAAATCTACACTCTAAAATTAGAAAAATCCAAATTCAACTCACTAAATAATAGGCTAATTAATAAGGTAAAATCCCTAGCTGATGATAGCAAGGTGGAGTTTATCTAAGCTTTCTATCTTTTTTAAAGCGATTTGTGATATTGATTTTATCTACTACATTGATTTTGAGTGGGATTTTGTATCGCTCTAATTTGGCTTTACAATGCGATTTTATCAGCTCTTTTGCTTCTGTTTTGGGTAGATCGCACACTACATCGCACGCCACCATCTGACCTAAAAGCTCACAAGGCAAGGCATATACCAAGGCATCTTTGATCTGGCTAAGCTCTAATATACAGCTCTCAACTTCACTAGCTGTAAGCTTTTTGCCGCCTACATTTATAACCTCTTTATCTCTACCAACGATCTTTATATATCCGTTTTCATCGCACTCGATCAAATCTCCGCTATCAAACCATTTATCGTTATTCTCTAAACCCATATAGCCTAAAAACATGGTTTTGGACCTTAAAAATAGTTTTCCATTTTCGATCTTATACTCATTTGGGTTTAGCTTAAAGTATGTTGAGGTAGAAGATTTGGATATGGTAGGTAAAATTCCCGTCTCGCTAGTGCCAAAAGTTTGAATGAATTTGGTATTTTTAAATATATTTTTAAGTCTACTCAAGATATTTTCATCCATCCTTTCAGTGCCGTAGGTAATGAGTTTTAGAGAGCTTAGATCGTGGTTTTCATACTCTTTGGTTATTAGAAGTAAATTTAAAAAACTTGGAGTAGTAGGCAAGATATTGGCTTTGTATTTTGAGATTAGCTCACATATATTTTTAGGCGAGAAATCGCTAGCTATAATGAGAGTTGATCCACTCATCAAGCCGCTTAAAAGTGTATTGATCCCACCTATATGATCAAATAGCAAAAATAGAATAATCTTTAGTGATTTTGGTCTTTTGCCTTTGAGATTTTCTATCATATTATTTAGATTGTGGATTATGGCTTTTGGTTTACTTAGTGTGCCGCTAGAGAATATGATTAGGCCGCTTTGGTTATTTAGGGTTTTGATTGTTGTGTTTGTGGGGCTTATGGTTTGGATTTGGTGATTTGAGTTTATTAGTTTATTAGCGTTTGAGATTTTTAGGTATTCATCTAAATTTGGGCTATTTGGTAGTAGGGCTATTATATTTTTATTTAGATACAAAGCTAAAAATATAGCGATATTTTCAAAGCTATAAATAGCCTTTAGGGCTATTATATCGCTATTTGAAATTTGAGTTTTAAATAATTTTTGATACTCATATATTTTATCTATAAGCTCTTGATAGCTGAATTTTTGGCCTTTAAATATGATAGCGATCTTATCTTTATGAGATTTTAGCGTGTTTAGCATACGCCACCTAGATATATGGTTTGAGCGGTTATCAATCTGCTTTTATCACTAGTTAAGAAATCAATTGTATTTTTAATATCTTGAAATTCGCAATAATCTTTGATAATAAGCTTAGATAAGATATTATCTATTTTATCTTTTGGTAAGGTTTTTGTAAGATCAGTTTTGGTCAGCGAAATACCTAAGGCATTTATCCTAATACCATAATATCCAAATTCCTTAGCGCTGATTTGGGTGAATTTCTCAATGGCGGATTTCATGCTAGCATAGACCGCCTCGCCTTCTAGACTTAATGGGACTGCGATGGTAGAGATATTGATTATAGAGCCTTGGCGGTGCTTTAGCATAATTTTGGCTACCTCTTTGGTAAATAAAAATGTAGTTTTGAAATTCACTCTATATAGCTCATCTACTAAATCTAAATTTGTAGTGGCTATGTGATTGAGTGAGGCGGTGCCGATATTGTTTATTAAGATATCTACTTTAAATTTACGCCCAATCTCTCTAATCATATCAATTACAGATTTCTCATCATTAGCGTCTAATGTGTAGTGATGGTAGTTTGTGTGGGTGATATTGGGCTTGCTTTTAGAACAGCCTATGATAGTGTGCCCTTCATCTAAATAGAGTTTAGCAAGGGCATTGCCGATCCCTTTGCTAGTGCCTGTGATGATGATATTACTCATTTAAGGACTTTTGGATATATTTGGTTAGGGAGTTGATGTTTATAAATGGTGAAGTCTTTTGGCTCATGGCCTTTGCGTCAGATAGGCTGATATTTTGGCCGAATTTCTCATATATCGCCTCTTCTAACTCTACTACTAATTCAATCAATCCAACACTATCAAACAGAGCATTAGAACTACCAAAGATATATGAATTCTCATCTATGATGGCGTCTTTTTTGATAGTTTTGATCGTTTGGATTATTAGATTTTGAATTTCAATTTTCATGCCTACCCCCCCCCAAGAAATTTGTAAAAATATAAAAAATTGGGCTAAATTGTATTAAATTTAACCTTTATATATGTTAAAATATCACAAAATAATAAAGGATTTTATATGAAAAATATAGTTATTTTCGGCACTGGTGCAGCTGGTAGAGCGATATATAGGGCTATTGCTACAAATAATAATATTGTTGCTTTTATAGACAATAACAAACAAAATCAAGGCAGTAAATATATGGATATTCCTATTTATAGCGTTGATGAGATTTTGGGATTGGAATTTGATTTTGTATATATTGGTGGGATTTGGGCTGATGAGATGGAGGCTCAGTTACTAAATTTAGGCTTAAAAAGTGATAAAATTATGGTTTTAGATGAGAAGGATATCTCATTTTCTACGCCTATTAGGGAGCGTTTGACTGATGAGATTATGCGGGTTTTGGATAGGTATTTTAATGAGATTGAGATGGATTATTTCATCTGTAATTCTGGGCTTATATCTATCTTGCGTGGTAGGGCTTTGAGCGTGGTGAGTGATGTGGATTTATATGTGATGAGATATGGTGATTTAGAGTTTTTGGCTAAGAATTTGCCAAATTTATTAGGTGGCGAGTATCAAGTAAATTTGCGTTATATCCAAGATGATATAAGGCTTAAATCTGGTGATATCAAGCGGATTACTATCACAAATAGCGATGGGGTTGTTATAGATATTGGGTTTTTTGATGATTATGGTAAATTCAAGATTTGTGACTATGATGATGGGAGGTTTTTTTATTTTCCAAGGGCAATATTTGATGGTGGGTTTGATCGCATAAATTATAAGGATTTTAGCCTAAGTGTTTTAAAAAATTATCATCAATATCTATGCTTTATGTATGGCGAAAATTATATTGAAATTCCAAAGAGATTTAGCTCAAATGACTATTTGAATTTAAAAACCAAAGCCGAGCTAGATAGCCTTAATATCTAGCCACCACCCTTATACAAACGCAATTTTCATCTTTGATGGGGGCAAACTCACCGCTCTCATCTATATAAATTATATTAAAACCGCTATTTGATAGAGCTATCTTTAGCTCATTTGGATCTATAAATCTGCGATAATGATTATCAAATATAAAGGCATTTTTGCCGACCTTTTGGCCAAGGCCGAATTTGCCATCATTTATGCTTCTAGCCTCTATAACAAAAAGGCCATTTGGCTTAAGTAGGGCTTTGATATTTTCTATTAAGCCATTTTGACCGGCATCATCTATGGCATGGAGAGTAAATCTACTATAACAGATATCAAATTTATCTCTAATATCCAAAGATATAGTAAAATCCGCATTTATCCATCTGATATCGCTATTTTGCTTTTTTAGAGCGTTTATAGCGATATGTGAGCTATCTATAGCAGTAACGCTTAAATTATTTTTGGCAAAATATAGACTATCTCTACCATTACCGCAGCCAAATTCGATTAAATTCGCAATATTTTGATCTTTTATATAGGTTTCATAAATGAAATTAGCAAAAAGCGTAGGTTTAGCAATCTCTTTGTGTTCGCTCTTATAAAATTCATCCCAATATAAGCTATTTTTAAGCATAGTTTCACCAAATTAGATTATATAAGATGATAATCCAAGTCAGCACCGCTGAACAAATAGAGATAAATACAGCCGCACTACCACAATCTTTGGATATTTTAGCTAATGGATGAAAATCAGGACTAACAAGATCCACACACGCCTCAATAGCGCTATTTAAGGACTCCATCGCAAGGATAAAAAGTAGGCTAACCCCAAGTGCTATCTGCTCCAAAGCACCAAGCGGTAAAAACCAAATAACGATAAATAAAGGCACAATGATAAATATCTCAATGCGAAATGACTTCTCACCACGCCACATTGCCTTTATGCCACTTAATGCGTATAGTGTGTTGTTATAAAAATGGTATTTTGGCTTCATTTAACTCCTTTAATTTAGTAATCTTCTATCCAAGCATCTAGCCATTTTGTATAGATCTCTCTATAATCAATATTTTTTCTAACAAAATTTATATCAATACATTTTGTGTGACTTGATTGTTCTAGCATAGCAAGGGCTTCAGTTGTGATCTCTACACCTCTTGAGTTTGTATTGGGTTTTGGCAATTTTATATATCTATCTTTACCAATTAAATTTAATATTTCTAGTTGAGATTTTTTAGAAAATAATAATAATTTGCCTTGAGAATTCCAGCAAATCTTAGCTATCATCATAGCGCAAGATGGTTGATATCGTTCTTTAAATTCAGTTGCCTTTTGATGATCTACAGTCCAGATTAGTTTAATTGGCATCCAAGATTTATTTTGTGTTGTCATTGTTTTTATAGATAGTGGTTCATTATTTACTATTACATCAATTTCAGGTGCAGTTATTGGAATATTTGGATCTACGATATCTATGCCAAATTTATACATTAAAAGTGCTATAAGAATTCTCTCTCTAACAGAGCCTATTTCCATGCCAAGTTTGCCATTTCTTGAGCTTTCTAATTCTGCTAATTGAAATAGATGAGGTAATTTATTTTTAACCCTTTTTATAATTAGCTTATCATCAAATAGTTTATCATAAATACTCATTTAAGTGCCTTGTTGATTTAAAATATCTTTTAGCATTTGTGCCAAGTGCCATGCAAATACTGGAGCAACGGCGTTACCAACTTGTCTATATGCGTCTGTAGTGGATTTGATAAACTCAAAATCATCTGGAAATGTTTGGATTCGTGCAGCTTCTCTTGCCGATAATCGCCTTGGCAAACTATAGTGAAATTCGATATTACCGTGATGTTCGGCTCTCATTGTTGGAGCTGGTTTATTGGCTTTTGTGATGGTGTTGCCTTGTTTGCCTTGATATAATTTAGCCTTCGAGTAACCGCTATTTGGTAATGAGTTATGCAAGCTTTCATCTTCTAAATCGCCAATCGCTTCTTTGATTGTAACCCAAGGCTTTAAATTTGCACCCACATCTGCTGAATGTGTAGGCATAGGCCAGTTTAATTTAGCCTTTATATCATTTCTTATTCCAATGATTATAACACGCTCTCTAGTTTGTGGTACGCCATAATCTGCAGCATTAAATAGTTTATATTTTACTTCATATCCAAGTTTTGTAAAATCGTCGGTAATGGTTTTAATAGCTAAGCCATTTTCCCATGATATTAATCCTTTGACATTCTCAGCTAAAAATAGCTTTGGCTTTAGTCGTTTGATAGTTTTGGCCATACTTTGGTATAGTTTTCCTCTTTGAACATGTAAGCCTTTTCTTTTACCAGCTAGGCTAAAATCTTGACAAGGAAACCCGCCTATTACTATATCAGCGTATTTTGGTAGTTTAAAATCATTATCAAACAAAGAATTATTTTGATGATTGTTATCTAAAATATTTACAATATCACCACATATCACATGTGTGTTTGGAAAATTTAATTTTAGTGTTTTGGTGGCTTTTTCATTGATATCATTAGCCCAGATAATTTTAAATGGATTTTTATTATAATCTTTACCAAGATAACAAAATCCTCCACTAATTCCCAAATCCAAACCACCGCATCCACTAAATAAAGAGACAACTGTATAATCTTGCACTGTTTTTCCTAAATATAAATTGCATATTATATCCCACATAGCCAAAAACTATGTTTTATGAAGATTTGTCATAATTTTGAGCTAGAATTATATCTAAAATAAATTTAATATTACAACTAAATAATCATAAATTTAAGTTATAAATAAAATATATTTTATATTAAATTTGATAAAATAATCTATCCAAAATCCCATAATTAGGCGGTCAAATGTCCTCTAAGCAACTATCTTTAAAAGCCCTTAGCGTGCCTATATTTTTTGAATTATTTTTGCGGTATTTGTCGCTTATTATCAACACCTTAATGGTCGCAGCGCACTCAAATTTCTTAGTTGGTGCTATGGGTGCGGGTAATCAAATTTTAGATATTTTTATCACGATTTTTACCTTTTTAAGTATTGGTTGTTCAGTAGTTATAACTCAAGCTATTGGCGCTAGGGATAAAATTTTAGCCCGCAAAGCCATCCATCAAAGTCTATTTTTAAACTCTATTTTAGGCTTAATTTGTGCTGCTGGGATAGTGTGGCATGGTGAGTTGATTTTGGAGCTAATGAATGTCCCAAAAGAGCTAATGGCTCAAAGCTCAATCTATCTATATATGCTTGGAATTTGCCTATTTTTTGATGCGGTTGGGATAGTTTTAGCATCGATAATTAGGGTTTATAATAGAGCTTATAGCGTTATGTTTGTTACTATTTTGATGGATGGAGTTACACTTATTGGCAATTATTATGTGTTGAATTTCACCCAAAGTGAGCTTTTTGGTGTTGGATTATCCACTATAATTGGCCGTGTGGTGGCTATAATTATTTTGATATTTATACTCATTTATATATTGAAATTTATACCTAAATTTAGCGAATTTATCAAGCTTGAAAGAGCCGTTATAAGCAAAATTATCAAAATTGGCGGCTGGGCAGCTGGGGAGAATCTACTTTGGATAGTCCAATACACAATCGCATTTGGTTTTGTCGCTAGTCTAGGCAAAGAGAATTTAAGCGTCCAAACTATTTATTTTCAAATTTCGCTATTTATAATGTTGATAGGTCAAGCAATCAGCGTGGCAAATGAGATTATAATTGGCAAATTAGTCGGCGCCAAAAAGCTACAAATAGCTTATAAACACACTTGGCGAGCCTTGTATGTTAGCGTTTTGGCGTCATTTTTGGTAGCATTTACTAGCTTTTTAGCCCAAGATGAGACAATGAACGCACTAAATTTAAATCCAAGCTTAAAAGAGCTGATGATACCGCTATTTACGCTATCAATCTTCCTTGAAGTAGTAAGGACATTTAATATCATAATGGTAAATTCACTTCGTGCTAGTGGCGATGCGAAATTTTGCTTTTTTAGTGGAGTGGTGTTTATGTTTGGGGTTTCGTTGCCTGTGGGATATATTTTATGCTTTAATTTTGGGCTTGGCATTTTGGGAGTTTGGATTGGATTTTGTGCTGATGAGGCGCTTCGTGGATTTGTAAATTCTTGGCGTTGGAAGAGCAAAAAGTGGCAAACCAAAGCCGTTGTATAAAATAAGATAAAAAATATATTAATTAAAATTAAACTAAATTTAGACGAAAAAATGTAAATATTAAGCCTTTAAACCATCGTAAAATCGACTTTAAGTTTATTTTTATTGACAAACAAATTAAATTTCATTACAATTTCATTTACATTTTTATCTTTTTGGGGAAGGAGGATAAAGTGCAAAGTAGTAGTAAAAACTCTACATTTATGTGGTTTTTAGTTGTTGTAGCTATCATTATCATAGCTGCTGGATATACTTTTTACAATGCTAAAGGTATGTCGTATTTTAGCGATGATAGTGCCGCCTGTAATAACTGCCATGTCATGAATGATGTATATGCTAGTTGGCGTAAAAGCGCCCACTCAAGAGAGATAAACGGCAAGCCAATAGCAAGCTGTAATGACTGCCATTTGCCTAATGAATTTGTAGATAAATGGATAGCCAAAGCCCAAAGTGGCGTATCTCACGCTTATGCATTTACCTTTAAGCTAGATGATTTACCGCAAAATTTCACTGCAACTAAAATGAGTAAAAATATGGTTCAAGCAAACTGCGTTCGCTGCCACTCTCAAATGGTATCAGTAGTGGTAAATCCAACAACAAAGATAAATCATGCCAACGAGCAGCTAAGCTGTGTTAAATGCCACGCTAGTGTAGGTCACACTCGTGGATTTTAGGCTGATTTATGAACTTTGGCAACAAAGTAAATTTAATTTCACAGAAAGGATATAGAGTATGAAAAAGGCTCTTTTGGCGATATTAGCCATTATTGTTTTGATCGGCTTTGTTTTATTTAACAAAGACATCTCAAGCAAAAAAGCTCAGCCTGATATGGCTGGTGCAGTCTCTAAAGATGTGGTGACTATGAGTGATGATGATCCACGCTTTAATGTCTGGGGCAAAAATTTCCCTGAACATATGGATATGTATCAAACAGTCGAAACTGAAGCACCGTTTGAGACTGAATTTGGCGGTAATCACTCTTATTCCAAATTGATTAGATATCCGCAACTTACAATTTTATGGGCGGGATATCCATTTTCAATAGATGCAAATGAAGAGCGTGGCCACTTCTGGATTCAAGTAGATCAAATGGATACAGCAAGAAACAATAAAGATTTCTTAAATTCACATGGTTTTCCTGCTTTTAACGGTCAGCCAGCTGCCTGTATGAATTGCCATAGCGGTTGGACAAAATGGCTAGAAAATAACGCTGCTTTAGGCGATACTCCTCGTGAAAAATGGATCTCATTTAATAGTGCTAAATACTGGACAATGATCAAAAATGTCCCAGCATTAGAAGGCATCACAGAAAATAGCCCAGAACACAGCGGCCCTCACGGCGGTAAAAGAATGGGTGTTGCCTGCGCTGACTGCCATGTACCAAATACAATGGAACTTCGTGTAACTCGCACCGCTTTAATCAATGCTTTGACAAAATGGAGAGGCTATGAGCCAGATCCTGTAACAGGTGTGAAAGCTACTAGAAGTGAGATGAGAAGCTTAGTTTGTGCGCAATGTCATGTTGAATACTATTTCCGCCCAACAGGTGAAAAAGTTAAAACTATCGGTGAATCAATCGCTAGTGATACAGATAAAAAATGGTGGAACGGCACTCAAAAAACTTATGATGAATTCGATAGCTGGAGAGATGGCAACAAAGCTACTGAAATTGAAGTTGCTGGTATCGAGCTAGTATTCCCATGGAAACAATGGGGCAAAAATAAACCATTTAGAATTGAGATGTTTGATGAGTATTATGACGAGAATGTAACTCGCTCTATATTCCCACAAGATTGGGCTCACAAAATTACAAAAGCACCAATGCTAAAAATCCAACACCCAGAAACAGAGCTATACTCAAGCTCAGTCCATGCGGCAAATGGTGTGAGTTGTGCTGATTGTCACATGCCTTATGTAAGAAAAGGCTCAAGCAAAGTGACAAATCACAATGTTACTTCTCCGCTTAAAGATATTAACGCTGCTTGTAAAAGCTGCCACACTCAAAGCGAAGAGTATTTAAAAGCGCAAATTAAAGATATCCAAAGATCAATCGCATTTGATTTAAGATCAGTAGAGTATGCTACAGTAAGCCTAATAAATGATATTAAAAATATGCGTGATAGACTAGGCGCCCTTCCTGAGTTCCAAACAGATGGCAAAGCAGATGACAAAAAAATCTCTGCAGTATTAAAAGAAGTTTTAGAGCTACATAGAAAAGGTCAAATGAGAGGCGACTTCGTAGGTGCTGAAAACTCAACTGGTTTCCATAGTCCAAGAGAAGCTAGCAGAATGTTGCTTCAAGCACTAGAAATGGCTAGAATGGGTCAAACTA
The DNA here is from genome assembly GCF_002139935.1 of Campylobacter lanienae NCTC 13004. Taxonomy (NCBI): domain Bacteria; kingdom Pseudomonadati; phylum Campylobacterota; class Epsilonproteobacteria; order Campylobacterales; family Campylobacteraceae; genus Campylobacter; species Campylobacter lanienae. The sequence goes on from NZ_CP015578.1 coordinate 300,295, forward strand.
AACTAAGCGAAATAGCTCTAAAATATGGATTTAGTGATTTCAAAACTAGTGATTTAGGTTTTGAAGATATCCAAAAGTTAAATCCAGGTGAAATTCGCTACAAAGTAGATCTAAACGACGCTCGCCAAAGCACAGCTAAAGGTCATAAAGCTGGTGATAGATATTATGAACATGATAATATCAATGATGGCCCAAATGCGAAGCTTTTAGAGCTAGACAAAAATAACAAACCTTATAATCATAAGGTACTTGACTAATCTAAATATCAATGCTATTTAGATTAGTAGGGCAGGGCTTAGGCTCTGCTCTATCTAAATTTATCTTAATTTTATTTTTATTCTTTTTAAAATTCATTTATTTGCTTTTATCTATAATTTTATTTTTTATATTAATTAATAAAATTTAAATTTATTAAAGTCAAATTTTGTTAAAATTTGATTAAATCAATAATATAAGCATCAAATAGCCTTTTAGAGATATCAGCATTTGTAAATAAAATAATAATACAATTTAGCTTATAGTAGTTTATATAATCAAGAGGCGTTTTAAAATTATTGGATAAAACAATAAAAAGGTAAGGCTTAAAATCATAAATTTTTATAGATTATAAGCTAATTTAGTGATGATATCAGAGCCAAAGAGAGTGAAATTTAAAAAAGAGATTAAAAGGGCGTGAGATTTGGTAGGCAAGATAAAAGAGTTTAGGGTACCATCTCTTGCGAGTATTTGCCTAAGTCATGGCGATTTGATCCCTAAACTGAGTGAATTATATAATAAGTTTTCTTATAAAATGCTATATAAAAAACTAATAAGGTTGCCTTTTGATGAGTAAGCAAAATATTGAATTCAAAGATAGTGGGATCCCTTGGATAGGCGAAATTCCGAAACATTGGGAGATTTCAAAAATAAAGTATGTCGCAAATTTATTTACTGGTAATAGTATAAGTGACAGCCAAAAAGACAATTTTACAAATAGTGAGAATTCTTTGCCTTATATAGCAACGAAAGATATTGAACTTGATACAAATTTGGTGAATTATAAAAATGGTATGTATATACCAAAATTAAATTCTAGTTTTAAAATTGCGCCTAAAAATTCAATTTTGCTTTGTATTGAAGGTGGTAGCGCAGGTAGAAAAATATCTTTTATCAATAAAGATGTTTGTTTTGTAAATAAACTTTGCTGTTTTGTTGCTAAACCTGATTTTTCAAAAAAATTCTTGTATTATTATTGTCAAAATCCATCTTTCATTTCTGAATTTAAATTAAACTTAATTGGCTTAATTGGTGGAGTTTCTATAAATAGTATTAAAAATTTTAAAATTCCTTTACCCCCACTCAATGAGCAAAAAGAAATAGCTGAATTTCTAGATAAAAAGTGCGAGATAATTGACAAAAGATTAAGCAATTTAGAGAGAAAAATTAAGAGTTTAAAGGAGTATAAAAAAAACTCTTATAAGCGAGTGCGTAACCAAAGGGCTAAATCCTAAAAATATGGAATTCAAAGATAGTGGGATCCCTTGGTGTCCGCAAATTCCTAGCGACTGGCAAGTTATAAATCCTAAAATTCTATTTAAACAAAGAAATCAAAAAGCAAAAAGTGGTGAAATTCAATACACAGCCAGTCAGGAATTCGGTATTATTTCACAAGAAGAATATACACGAAAAACAGGCTACAATATGGTAAAAGTGCTAAAAGGCTTTGATATTTTAAAACATGTTGAAGTAGGCGATTTTGTTATAAGCATGAGAAGCTTTCAAGGTGGATTAGAATATAGCAATGTTAGTGGTTCTATAAGTTCTGCTTATGTTATGCTTATACCAAATTCTAAATTTGTTAATAATCGCTATTTTAGGTGGCTTTTTAAATCGTCAAAATATATAGATGCACTTCAATCTACTACAAATTTGATTAGAGATGGTCAAGCCATGCGTTATTCAAATTTTGCTTTAATTAAGTTAATTGTTCCATCACTCAATGAGCAAAAAGAAATAGCAGAATTTTTGGATAAAAAATGCGAAAAAATAGATAGATTAAATGAGAATTATACTAAGCAGATTACCGCACTAAAAGAGTATAAAAAATCCCTAATCTACGAGTGCGTAACGGGTAAAAATATTTGATTGTGGCGCTAAAAATATTAGCTAAATTCAAATTTATCTAATCTAGCTAAAAGTTGATTTAAGATAGAATTTATCAAAGGGAAGTTGATGAATAAAACAAATTTAAAACTTAAAGATGAGATTATAAAGTGTAAAAATAGCCTTAAAAGCAATTTTATGCGACTTGGTGGGCGTAATTATGGGATTTATCAATCCAAAGAGATAGATAAATTTCTAAAAACAGCCTTTAATATACTCAAATTTGATTCATTTGGGGAGTTTGACCCAAGTGATGAGAGTGTGCCTTTGTGTGTGGTGGCAATCGGTAGCTACGCACTTGGTGAGATGAGTGTCAAGAGCAATATCGACCTAGCCATAATATACAAAAACGAGCTAGGATACAACTCAAATGCCATAGCGCAAAGATATGCTAATATCTTAAAAGAAGTTGGCCTAGATATCGAGGCTAAAATTTGTGAAAAAGATGAGCTATTATCTTTGGCTAATGATATTGAGCTTATGGTGCTATTTAGCCATATTCGCTTGGTTTGTGGATCAAAAATCTTATATAAAAATATCAAAAATCAAATTTCAAAACTCAATGAAAAGAAAAAAGATGAGCTAATTAGCTATCATTTAAGAAAGCTTGAGCCGATGAGTTGTCCGCAATATTTAGATTGTAGTCCAAATTTGCTTAATGGTAGCGGCGGATTTATGGATTATAAAAGGATATTTTGGCTTTTTAGCCTTTTTGGTGGGACATTAAAGACAAATATATTAAAGTATATTGATGAAGATGAGTTAAGTGAGTTGAATTTGGCTTTTGATTATATCAGCTCGCTTCGCTCTGCCCTTCAAATTAGCGGCGGTGGCGAGATATTGGGGCGTGAATATCTAGATTTGGTAACCGAAGTTATGCAAACAAAAGCCAAAAAGGGTCTAAGCCCACAAGAGATACTCTTAAGTAAATGTCTATGGGCTATGCATACTATATATATCTATTCAAGATATCTAGCTAGGCGTGCTTTTGGGGTGAAAATATCATTAGGCACAGCTAGAATATGCCGTTTGCCAAGCGGTCTATACAATATCGCAAATACCATCTACGCACCAAGCCGCAAAAAGCCAATCGATCTCAAATCAGCGCTTAAAGAGTTAAGCTTTTTGCCAGATGTAGAGCTGAAATTTGATATAAGTGTGCTTATGTATATAAAGCGTTTAGATGATAGCAACCATCCAAAAATATATGATGGATTAAAAAAGATATTAAATCGTAGATATAGTAAGGATATCTTAAAGCTACTCTTAGATAGCTCAAAGCTATTTAAGATTATAAAGCCGATGGAGTTTAGCACTCATTTGGCTAGTTTAGAAGGTGAGTATAGCCTAGATGAGAGTTGTGTGGCGATCGTAGGAGAGATAGAAAATATCCAAGATAGATTTGTTCTTAGTCTATATAATGATCTTTGTGCTAATGGCAAAATGCTATTAAAGCTAGTAGCACTTATACATCAAGCCTCGCCAAATTATGTAAGTAGCGCTAATATATTTAGATCGTATTGTGCGAAATTAGATCTATTACAAAAGACCATAAATATGGGGATAAATCTGATAAAAAATCAAAATCAATTAATAGATATCTTATCAGAGCCAATTAGTGAGCCAATAATGCTAAATTTAGTAAGCTCTATCAAAGAAAAACAAGCTCTAAAACTACTATATATCCTAACTTACGCTAGGTTAAAAGCTAGGAATTTAAATCATTTTAGCGATATTGACAATGCCAAATTGCGTCAAATTTATGATAGTGCTTTGAGTGCTTTTGATAGCGATGAGAGCTTGATGGATAGCGTTAATAAACGGACAAAAAAGATAGAATTACTCAAAAAACAGAGAGAATTTATCGCTTTAGATAAGGATATAAAAGAGCAAATTCTAAGCATAGAGTCAAATTTGCTCTTTAGCAAGTATAGCCAGCAGCAGATAATAGATATTGCCCTTAGGGCTAGTGAGTGCTCAAATATCGATTTAGAACTAACTAGCCATAGCCTACAAATCATAGCCAAGAGCAATTGGAATATGGCGATGGCTCTTAGGGAGCTTCGTGGGTTTGATCTTGCGTATATGGAGATTTGTGAGCTTTTTGATGGTAAGAGCTATATAAGACTAGATTATAATTCCAGTATCGATAAGAGCAAAAGCGAGATTATCCAGGCACTATGCTCTAAAGAGAAACCGCAATATGACAAGCCAGTGATTTTGCCTAATGAAGTTAGCTTTGATATGAACTATTCTCAAAATTATGCGAAATTAAATATCAACGCCAAAGACCAGCGTGGATTTATGATCTATATCCTAAGTATGCTTAGCAAATTCCAAATTAAGCTAGCAAATGCTAGAATACAAACCATTAAAAATCGTACCAGAAATATGTTTCTTTTATCTATAAATAATGATTTAAAGAGCGTAGTGGATGAGTTTTTAAAAGAGATTATAACGGAGTAAAATATGTGTGGAATCGTCGGCTATATCGGTAAAAAAGAGAAAAAAAATATTATATTAAATGGATTAAAAGAGCTTGAATATCGTGGATATGATAGTGCGGGGATGGCGATTATCATAGGTAATGAGATGAGCTATTATAAGGCTGTTGGTAAGCTTGAGAATTTAGCTAGTAAAATGAAAGAGTGCCAATACCAGGGTAATGGCGTAGCTATAGGCCATACTAGATGGGCGACACATGGCAAACCTACTGAGATAAACGCTCATCCGCATTTAGGTGAGTATAGCTTTGTTATTCATAATGGAATTATAGAAAATTACAAAGAGTTAAAAGATGAGCTAGAAGCTAGTGGGGTGAAGTTTTTAAGTCAGACTGATACAGAGGTTATAGTCCATCTTTTTGAAGAGTATAATAAAAGTGCTAAAACCCCATTTGAAGCTTATAAAAAGACAATTGGCAGATTAAAGGGTGCTTATGCTACCTTGCTTGTTACCAAGGCTGCTCCAGATGAGATATTTTTTGCTAAAAATGCGGCTCCTTTGATTATCGCTAGAGATGGGGATGAAATTTATCTATCTAGCTCGGATTCCCCATTAATCGGCCTAGCTAAGGAGGCTATATATCTAGAAGATGGCAGTTATGGAGTGGCGAAATTAGGAAATTTAACTATATTTGATGAGAATAATCAAGAGATAAAGCCAAATTTCACCGAACTACCAAAAGACAAAGGCTACGCCCTAAAAGATGGTTATAGATTTTTTATGGAAAAAGAGATATATGAGCAGTCTCAAGTGATCGCTGAGTGCTTGATGGGTAGATTGAGCGATGATGATTTGAATTTGGATATCGATATAAGCTTATTTAATGATATTGATGAGGTGGTCTTGTGTGCTTGTGGGACTAGCTACCATGCGGCCTTAGCTGCTAGCTATCTATTAGAAAGATTAGCCAAAATCAGAGCTAGCGTAGTTGTGGCTAGCGAATTTAGATATAAAGAGCCATTTTTAAATCCAAATTCGCTATTTATAGTAATTAGCCAAAGCGGTGAAACAGCAGACACGCTAGAAGCCTTAAAAATCGCTAAAAACGCAAATTTAAAAACCCTAGCTATCTGTAATGTGGATAATTCTAGTATTGTCAGAATGGCCAAAGAGGTGTTGCTAACTCGTGCTGGGATAGAAAAGGGTGTAGCAAGTACCAAAGCCTTTGCTACTCAAATGATATGCTTATGGATGTTAGCCCTAAAATTAGCTAAAATTCGCCACACGATCGATGATAAAACCTTAGAAAATGAGATTAAAACATTGAGAAATATCCCATCTGTTGTGAATTTCGATAAGAGCTTACAAGAGAAAATCTATCGCAAAGCCAAGCACTATGTCCATGGGCATGGATTTTTCTTTATCGGTAGGGATATATTTTACCCGCTTGCTCTTGAAGGGGCATTGAAATTAAAAGAGATTAGCTACCTACACGCCGAGGGTTATCCGGCTGGTGAGATGAAGCACGGGCCAATCGCTTTGGCCGATGAGGGGCTATATACAATAGCGCTCTTACCACAAACTATCTTATATGATAAAACTAAATCAAATGTTGAAGAATTGGCCGCTAGAGATGCCTTCATCACTACCATTTCGCCTTTGGAATTTGAGCTTAGCGATGACTTTATTAAGATTAATTCTCACTCACATCCGATGAGTGAATTCTTTGAAATTATGGTTGTTTTACAACTTTTTGCGCTTGAAATTTCTATTAGATTAGGCAATGATGTAGATATGCCAAGAAACCTTGCTAAGAGCGTAACGGTAGAATAGGAATTTAATAAAAATATTATGAAAAGGCTTATTTGGATTATTTCGCTACTTTTTAGCGTGGTTGTGGCTAAGGATTTGAATTTAAAAGAATTAGAAATCTCTTGCGATAATGGCGATATGGATGCTTGCTTTTATCTTGGATATTTCTATAAATATGGCAAATTTGTAGAGCAAAGCTACCACAAAGCCGCCGAGTTATATCAAAAAGCTTGCGATAATGATTACGCATTTGCCTGTTCTGCTCTTGGAGATCTGTATGTAAGTGGCAAAGGCGTAGAGCTAAACTACCGCAAAGCCGCAAAATTATACGAAAAAGCCTGTGATAACGGCGATTTATGGGGTTGTGGTAGCCTTATAAACTTATATTGTGAAGGCGAGGGCTTAAAACAAAATTACCAAAATGCTATCAAATCATCCCAAAAGGCTTGTGATAATGCCAACTCACTAGGTTGCCTTAACCTTGGAATCGCATATGAAAAAGCCAAAGGCGTAAGACAAGATTACGCTATAGCTAAGGAGTATTTTGGCAAGGCGTGTGATTTAGGCAATCAACTTGGTTGTGATGGATATAAAAGATTAAATAATAGATAGCTTATAATGATCTAAGTATATATCTTAGGGCTTATCTACTTAGTATGGTTGTGGGTATGGATTTGAATTTTAAGTTTAAATTTATTTGAATTTTAAATTTATAATATAAGGAGATATGATGACAAAGATTATTTGGATTGTTGCGCTACTTTTTAGCGTGATTGTGGCTAAGGACATGGATCCTAAAAAGCTAGAAAGCTCTTGTGATAATGGTGATATGGGTGCTTGCTTTTCTCTCGGAAAGCTATATTATACTGGCGAAGGCGTCAAACAAAATTACCAAAAAGCAGCCGAGCTATCTAAAAAAGCTTGTGATGGCGGAAATCCAAGTGGTTGTGCCTCTCTTGGAGTTTTATATTATGAGGGCAAAGGTGTCAAACAAAATTACCAAAAAGCTTCTGAACTATATCAAAAAGCTTGTGATGGTGGAAATCTACTTGGTTGTGGCTTTCTTGGCACCTTATACGCAGAGGGCAAAGGTGTCAAACAAAACTACCAAAAAGCTTCTGAACTATACCAAAAATCTTGTGATGGTGGAAATCTACTTGGTTGTGGCTTTCTTGGAGCTTTATATTATGAGGGCAAAGGTGTAAGACAAAACTACCAAAAAGCAGCCGAGCTATCTAAAAAAGCTTGTGATGGCAGAAATCCATATGGTTGTGGCATTCTTGGAACTTTATATTATAAGGGCGAAGGTGTAAAACAGAACTACCAAAAAGCTTCTGAACTATATCAAAAAGCTTGTGATGGTGGAGAACCATATAGTTGTAGCCTTCTTGGAAGGCTATATTATGATGGTAAAGGCGTAAAACAAAACTATCAAAAAGCAGCCGAACTATATCAAAAAGCTTGTGATGCTGGAGATCCATATGGTTGTGTCCTTCTTGGCATCTTATACGAAGTAGGCGAAGGAGTAAGACAAGATTATGCCATAGCTAAGGAGTATTATGGCAAGGCGTGCGATTTAGGCGATCAATTTGGTTGTAATCAATATAAAAGATTAAATAATAGATAGCTTATAGCAATCTAAGTATATATCCCACGGCTTATCTGATTAGATCTTTCTCATCTCATCAAGCCTTGAGAGAAATGGGGTGATGAGATTTATATCTTTTTGTTTTTTAGATGAGTAGTAGATCAAATTTTTATCTAAATTTTTGCCATTTTCTAGCTCATCTAATTTTCTTTTGATCTGCTTTATAGTCCCATTTATCCCATCTACAATCTTACAATTTGGCATTAAAGTAGCAAAACTATCTTTAAAATAGTTAAAATGCGTACATCCTAGCACCAAAAGTGATATATTTGTAGCATTGATTTGAGCTATTTGCTCAGCTATATATCGCTTCACCGATGGTGAGACAAACTCCATATTTTGAGCGAATTCTACTAGCTTTGGCATGGGTAAAAGATAGGTTTTATCGCTTAAATTTGATCTTTTTAAAAGCTCATTTAGCTTAGCACCCTTTATCGTAGCTGGCGTAGCGATAACTAGTATATTGCCATCTTCGCTTTGACCTAGCTTCACTGCTGGTTCCATCCCGATAATCGGTATGCTAAATTTCTGCCTAAGGTCGCTTATAGCAGCACTCGTGGCGGTATTACACGCAATTACGATTATATCAGCCATAGGGCGTAAAAACTCGACCGCATCAGTGCTAAGAGCTCTTATCTCATCAATGCTCTTTACCCCATAAGGTGCATTATCATTATCAGCAAAATAGATAAAATCACACCCTTTAAGCTCCTTTTTAGCCTCATTTAAAAGACTTAGCCCCCCAAATCCAGAGTCAAATATCGCTACAACCATCAGCCAAATATCTCAAATTTTTCAAATAATTTTGTATCATCATCTATCAAACCTCTTTTAATAAGGTTATTTACTATATTTTTATTACAATTTGTCTCTTTAGGCCACTCTTTTGTATAGTTATCATCTATATTTTTTCTAGTAGCGTCGATTATAATCTGCTCATTATCTATAAATATATCACGCCCAGCATCGATGCTATTTGTGATACGCCAAGTCATCATATATGGATTATCCAATCTCGCATCGCTATCAGTAAAAATCAATATTTTAAAATGCTCCCTAAGCGCCAAAATAGAGCTAAAAAGCGGTTTTAAATTTGATTTTTTATCTATTTTTACCATACATATTGGGTTTTTGGTTTGGGTGAAGTATTGATAAACTTCTAAGATATTAGGGTCTATCTTTTGGAATTTACTGAGTAATTCAGCGTCGCTTAAGATATTTGGCGCTTGCGTGGCATTATCGATAGAAGCATCGATTCCTAATTTCCCACCATAGCACGAATTCGGACTCGCATGATCTAATTGATCGCAAATTCCGCTTGTGATTAGACAGCTTTTAGGGCTGAATCGATCTAAGACAAATTTAGCCAAATTTTTATAATCCCCCAAATTCGGCGCATCACTAGGCACGAAAATAGCGTGTTTGACAAAGCTCATCTGTCCAACTCCCCAAAATGCATGCATCAACTGCTGAGCGTGAGCGGGGTAAAGGTTATTAAATTTAGCTAATATTAAGTTATGAAATACTCCATTTTCAGGCATTTTATAATCAATCAGATCTGGCGCAGTAGTTTGCAAAAGTGGCAAAAATATACGCTCAGTTGCATATCCCATATATTTATCTTCTAAAGGCGGCTTGCCCACGACAGTTGCAGCAAATATTGGATTTTTCTTATGCGTAATTTTGCTTACTTTCATTACTGGAAACGGCTCTATTGGGGTATAATAGCCAGTATGATCGCCAAATTTACCCTCATCTCTTAGCTCATTTGGATCTACAAATCCCTCGATAATAAAATCAGCATCAAAAGGCACATAAATATCATTAGTAAGTGATTTTACCAATTTTGCTGGTTTTTTACGGATAAATCCATATAGCATTAATTCAAAAATATTTTTTGGCAATGGAGCCTGCCCACACCAAATATATAACGGATCGCCACCGATCGCCACGCTGACTGGCATTTTCATCCCTGCTTTTTTATATTCATGAAAAAAATGCGCCCCATCTTTGTGAATTTGCCAGTGCATTCCAAGCTCATTTTGGCTATGGACTTGAAGGCGATACATACCCAAATTTTGAGTAGTTCCATTTAACGCCTTAGTATAGACTTGACCCATCGTGATAAAGGCGCCGCCATCATCATCCCAAGTTTTCAAAACCGGAAGTTTATATAAATTTGGCTCTTTAAATTCGCACTCTTGACATATACCCTTGCCTTTTAATCTTTTTGGAAAAATGGATTTTGAACTCAAAAGATAGCCAAAAAAATCTATTTTTTCTTTCAGAGAATTTGGCTTTTTAGGCTTTAAAAGAGCTGAAATTTCATCAGAAATATCACTAATATCACGCCCAAAAATTATCTCAAGTGCCTTAAAACTACCAAAAATATTTGTTATCACAGGTGGAAATTTATCACCATTTTTATTAGTTGGATTAGTAAATATTAAAGCCTTAGAATCATCTTTTTTAACCTCTATATAACTTATATGAGCGATCTCAAGCTCTATATCGCAAGGCTTATCTATAATTTTTAAGAGATTATTTTCTTTGAGTAAATTTATATATTTTTCCATATTTTTCTCCATTTTCGAACCAAAATTTTATCATAATATATAAAATATTTATACAAAAATGAGAAAAATTATTAAATTAAGTTATAAAATTTTGAATTTAAATCAACTTTCCCACCCAAATCCTACTCAATTTAAGCATACATTAAGTATAACTCTTATATAATTCCAGCTCACGAATTAAGAAACCATCTTACCACACTTCAAAGGTTGGATAAATCATATCTTAATCGTCTGTTTTGTTTTTTAATTTTATAATGTTAAACTATCTTTTATAGTCAATCTTTGAAATCTAAACAAGTGATCGATTGAGCCAAGCAATTTTAATTATTTAAATTATTAATTGCTAATTTAATAGTTACAAACAATTAAGTTTTTAGATTAAAACTTCATAATAAAGATCTTGCTTTACTATTTTGTAAAGTATTTTTTTATGGAGAGTTTGATCCTGGCTCAGAGTGAACGCTGGCGGCGTGCCTAATACATGCAAGTCGAACGGACAAGTAAGAGCTTGCTCTTATGAGTTAGTGGCGCACGGGTGAGTAATGTATAGTTAATCTGCCCTATGCTGGAGGACAACAGTTAGAAATGACTGCTAATACTCCATACTCCTTCTTAACACAAGTTAAGTTGGGAAAGTTTTTTCGGCATAGGATGAGACTATATTGTATCAGCTAGTTGGTGAGGTAATGGCTCACCAAGGCTATGACGCATAACTGGTCTGAGAGGATGATCAGTCACACTGGAACTGAGACACGGTCCAGACTCCTACGGGAGGCAGCAGTAGGGAATATTGCTCAATGGGGGAAACCCTGAAGCAGCAACGCCGCGTGGAGGATGACACTTTTCGGAGCGTAAACTCCTTTTCTTAGGGAAGAAATTTGACGGTACCTAAGGAATAAGCACCGGCTAACTCCGTGCCAGCAGCCGCGGTAATACGGAGGGTGCAAGCGTTACTCGGAATCACTGGGCGTAAAGGACGCGTAGGCGGATTATCAAGTCTTTTGTGAAATCTAATGGCTCAACCATTAAACTGCTTGAGAAACTGATAATCTAGAGTGAGGGAGAGGCAGATGGAATTGGTGGTGTAGGGGTAAAATCCGTAGAGATCACCAGGAATACCCATTGCGAAGGCGATCTGCTAGAACTCAACTGACGCTAATGCGTGAAAGCGTGGGGAGCAAACAGGATTAGATACCCTGGTAGTCCACGCCCTAAACGATGTATACTAGTTGTTGCTGTGCTAGTCATGGCAGTAATGCACCTAACGGATTAAGTATACCGCCTGGGGAGTACGGTCGCAAGATTAAAACTCAAAGGAATAGACGGGGACCCGCACAAGCGGTGGAGCATGTGGTTTAATTCGATGATACGCGAAGAACCTTACCTGGGCTTGATATCCTAAGAACCTCTTAGAGATAAGAGGGTGCTAGCTTGCTAGAACTTAGTGACAGGTGCTGCACGGCTGTCGTCAGCTCGTGTCGTGAGATGTTCGGTTAAGTCCGGCAACGAGCGCAACCCACGTATTTAGTTGCTAACAGTTTGGCTGAGCACTCTAAATATACTGCCTTCGTAAGGAGGAGGAAGGTGTGGACGACGTCAAGTCATCATGGCCCTTATGCCCAGGGCGACACACGTGCTACAATGGCATATACAATGAGACGCAATATCGTGAGATGGAGCAAATCTATAAAATATGTCCCAGTTCGGATTGTTCTCTGCAACTCGAGAGCATGAAGCCGGAATCGCTAGTAATCGTAGATCAGCCATGCTACGGTGAATACGTTCCCGGGTCTTGTACTCACCGCCCGTCACACCATGGGAGTTGATTTCACTCGAAGTCGGAATGCTAAACTAGCTACCGCCCACAGTGGAATCAGCGACTGGGGTGAAGTCGTAACAAGGTAACCGTAGGAGAACCTGCGGTTGGATCACCTCCTTTCTAGAGTACAAAGTGATAATCTCACAATTATCACTTCAATATATCTCAATCACACTTGTTTAGGTTTGAGAGATTGATTTTTAAAAGTAGTTATTAAGGGCCTATAGCTCAGCTGGTTAGAGTGCACCCCTGATAAGGGTGAGGTCACAAGTTCAAGTCTTGTTAGGCCCACCATTTATATTTCTTCTACTAATGAATATTTTATTCTCTTTCTTAATTTATTTTATATCTTATCTAATTCCTATTTTTAGGAGCAAGAAATGAATAAAATAGTTTTTCCTATTACTATTGTTGATTACATTGACATTGGTTTAGATTTAGAAAAAATTCAAAATAAACTACAATCATATTATGATGAATATGAAGATGATTTATATTTGTTTCATAAAAACAAAATCGATTATATCTCTAAATTTATGAAAATTAATAATGATGAAATTTATAAAAATATTAATTTTGATTTTTCATCTATAAATTTAGATAATAGTGCTTTAAAAACAATTTCATTATTTAAATCAAATAGAAAATGACTTATTTCGAAATATATTATAGATATTAAAAACGAAAATTATAAAATTGAAAGAATATTCGCAAATAATTTTCTCCAATCTCTTGCATCTGTATCAGATGAAAAGTTTGATTATGGAAAAAATGAAAGAAAATTTAAAGAATTACCTGATAATTTATTTGATGATGATTTAAGAACTATGCTTAAATTTATCTCTTTTAAAATAGGTAGATATACAAAAAAATATAAATTTGCAATTACAGCTCATCATACACTTATATTCTGTGAAAATGGTAGAAAATCTACAAATTCATCAGAAGGAATACGCCAAGATGGAATGGATTTTATAATGTCTGCTTTTGTTATCGATAGACAAAATATCAATGGCGCAAAAAGTATAATTTATGCAAATGATAAAAAAACAAAAATATTTGAAACTATATTAAAAAATGGTCAAGGAATTATCCAGCCGGATTTAAATAGTGAATTATGGCATGAAGTAACAGAAAATTCTCAAATAAATATTAACGAAGTTGGTTATAGGTCTAGCGTAGGTTTTGATATAGAGGTTTTAGAATGAAATTAAAAATTCAAAGTGGGGAATTGTAATAGAAAAAATAGATAAAATGCCACAATAAATTTATCTGATGATTTGTTTTGAGCAGTTAATGAGTTTGATTGTTATACAGTTATAAAAAAATAAATTAAAAAGTTCATGTAATACGCAAATTATTCAAAGCATTTTATATAGATGAAATTTTTGATTTTTCACAAAGCGGAATTCTGTTTGAGATATTAAGACCTCTCAAAGAAGAATGTATAAGCGTATTAGTTGTATCAGCTTACGAAAGAGATTATATTTTTGTTAATAAAAATGATTTTGATAAAGTAAAGAAAATTTTTGGATTATAGTTATGCAAAATTTTATTTTTTTAAAAGGATTCTTTTTATCGCTTTCGCTTATTATGGCAATTGGAGCTCAAAACGCTTTTGTTTTGCGACAAGGTATAGCTAAAAATAATGTATTTTATGTTTGCCTTGTATGTTTTTTATGTGATTTTGTATTGATATTAGCTGGAATTTTCGGCGTTGGTGAAGTTATAGCAAAAAATGTGATAGTAAATGTATTAATCACAGTTCTTGGAATTTTATTTGTTAGTTATTATGCTATAACAGCATTAATTTCAGCATTTTCTACCAAAAATAGTGTAATATTTGAGATAGAACATTCAAATTTTTCTATTAAAAAAACTATTATTTTAACCCTTTGTATTACGCTTTTAAACCAACATGTTTATTTAGATACTGTTTTTGTGGTTGGAGCTTCAGCGCTAACATTTGATATGAAAGAGAAGATAATTTTTGCACTTGGTAGTCTTTCTGCTTCGTTTATTTGGTTTTTTTCATTAGGCTTTGGTGCTAAAAAATTTAGTCACTTCTTATCAAAACCGATAATTAACAAGATTATAGATATATTTATTGCTATTATTATGTTTTTTGTTGTTTTTACTCTAGTAAAATTTCTTTTAAAAATATTAGAAATTTAATAATTATTTAAGCATTACTCTTGTATAATTCCAACTCACTTTTAAAGAATATCTTAAAAAGTGAAGTTACTTAAATTACCATTGTTAAAAGTCACAATCAAGTTTTAATATTTAAAACAATTTTACAGGACTTGTTAGAGCTTTGAATTTAGTTTAATTTCAAATATTCTATATCAAACACTGTTATCCCAATAATATAAAAGATATAGTTTATAAATATTAACTTCACAAGCTATTAAGCTTTAAAACTTACTTAATAGTAGTTAATACTTTCCGTCTTATTAAATTTAAATTCAAATATTATAAATCTAATAGCCATATCTTTAATAAAAGAAAAGAGTAGTAAAAAATCTAGTAAAATCTAGTAAAAATCTTCTTTATATTTTAAGATTAGCTATCTATTTTTATCTTTAACAAGGAAGTGATGCGAATTAGAATATCAATAATCTAATTAAAAAAAGGTAAGCTACTAAGAGCAAATGGTGGATGCCTTGGCTAGTAGAGGCGATGAAAGACGTGCCAGGCTGCGATAAGTCTCGGGGAGCCGTCAAGGGGCTTTGATCCGGGAATTTCTGAATGGGGCAACCCAGTATATAGTGATATATACTACCGCAATGCGGAGCGAACGTTGGGAATTGAAACATCTTAGTACCAACAGGAAAAGAAATCAAACGAGATTACGCTAGTAGCGGCGAGCGAAAGCGTAAGAGGGCAAACCACTAGCTTGCTAGTGGGGTTGTAGGACTGCAATATAGACTTAAACAATCTAATAGAATAAGTTGGAAAGCTTAAGCATAGAGGGTGATACTCCCGTATATGAAAGTGCGTTTATACTTAGCAGTATCCTGAGTAGGGCGGGACACGTGTAATCCTGTCTGAAGCTGGGTAGACCACTATCCAACCCTAAATACTACTACTAGACCGATAGTGCACAAGTACCGTGAGGGAAAGGTGAAAAGAACTGAGGTGATCAGAGTGAAATAGAACCTGAAACCATTTGCTTACAATCATTCAGAGCCCTATGATTTATCAGGGTGATGGACTGCCTTTTGCATAATGAGCCTGCGAGTTGTGGTGTCTGGCGAGGTTAAGGAAACCCGGAGCCGTAGCGAAAGCGAGTCTTAATAGGGCGTATAGTCAGATGCTGCAGACCCGAAACGATGTGATCTATCCATGAGCAGGTTGAAACTGGTGTAAGAGCCAGTGGAGGACCGAACAGACGGCCGTTGAAAAGGCTCCTGATGACTTGTGGATAGGGGTGAAAGGCCAATCAAACATCGTGATAGCTGGTTCTCTCCGAAATATATTTAGGTATAGCGTTGTGTAGTAACTTTGTGAGGTAGAGCACTGAATGGGCTAGGGCATACACCAATGTACCAAACCCTATCAAACTCCGAATGCGCAAAGTGTAATCACAGCAGTCAGGCGGCGAGTGATAAAATCCGTCGTCGAGAGGGGAACAACCCAGACTAACAGCTAAGGTCCCTAAATCTCATTTAAGTGGAAAACGATGTGGAGTTACTGAAACAACCAGGAGGTTGGCTTAGAAGCAGCCATCCTTTAAAGAAAGCGTAATAGCTCACTGGTCTAGTGATTCTGCGCGGAAAATATAACGGGGCTAAAATGAGTACCGAAGCTTTAGACTTGCACTTAATTCTGATTATAAATTTGGCTATGAGCTTTTAAGTTATATTTCTCATAATTTAATTGTACTCATATAAATTAAATTATGAGAAAATAGTTTAGCTAAAATAATTAGAAGTAGTTAGAATTAAGTGCAAGTGGTAGGAGAGCGTTCTATTCAGCGTTGAAGGTATACCGGTAAGGAGTGCTGGAGCGGATAGAAGTGAGCATGCAGGCATGAGTAGCGATAAAAGGGGTGAGAATCCCCTTCGCCGTAAACCCAAGGTTTCCTACGCGATGCTCGTCATCGTAGGGTTAGTCGGGTCCTAAGCAAAGTCCGAAAGGGGTATGCGATGGAAAATTGGTTAATATTCCAATACCAATTATTATGTGCGATGGAAGGACGCTTAAAGTTAATGGAGCTAGCGGATGGAAGTGCTAGTCTAAGGGCGTAGGTTGAGTTATAGGCAAATCCGTAACTCTCTATCCGAGACCTCAAAGGCTCTTGACGCTCTTCGGAGTAGATGGAGAATCCATGATACTATCGAGCCAAGAAAAGTTTCTAAGTTTAGTAATAATTGCCCGTACCGTAAACCGACACAGGTGGGTGGGATGAGTATTCTAAGGCGCGTGGAAGAACTCTCTTTAAGGAACTCTGCAAAATAGCACCGTATCTTCGGTATAAGGTGTGCCTAACTTTGTATTAAGATTTACTCCTAAAGCATTGAAGGTTACAACAAAGAGTCCCTCCCGACTGTTTACCATAAACACAGCACTCTGCTAACTCGTAAGAGGATGTATAGGGTGTGACGCCTGCCCGGTGCTCGAAGGTTAATTGATGGGGTTAGCATTAGCGAAGCTCTTGATCGAAGCCCGAGTAAACGGCGGCCGTAACTATAACGGTCCTAAGGTAGCGAAATTCCTTGTCGGTTAAATACCGACCTGCATGAATGGCGTAACGAGATGGGAGCTGTCTCAAAGAGGGATCCAGTGAAATTGTAGTGGAGGTGAAAATTCCTCCTACCCGCGGCAAGACGGAGAGACCCCGTGGACCTTTACTACAGCTTGACACTGCTATTTGGATAAAGATGCGCAGGATAGGTGGGAGGCTTTGATCCATAGACTCTGGTTTATGGTGAGCCATTGTTGAGATACCACTCTTCTTTATTTGGGTAGCTAACTAGCCTAAGTTATCCTTAGGTAGGACAATGTCTGGTGGGTAGTTTGACTGGGGCGGTCGCCTCCCAAAGTGTAACGGAGGCTTACAAAGGTTGGCTCAGAACGGTTGGAAATCGTTCGTAGAGTATAAAGGCATAAGCCAGCTTAACTGCGAGACGTACATGTCAAGCAGAGACGAAAGTCGGTCTTAGTGATCCGGTGGTTCTGTGTGGAAGGGCCATCGCTCAAAGGATAAAAGGTACCCCGGGGATAACAGGCTGATCTCCCCCAAGAGCTCACATCGACGGGGAGGTTTGGCACCTCGATGTCGGCTCATCGCATCCTGGGGCTGGAGCAGGTCCCAAGGGTATGGCTGTTCGCCATTTAAAGCGGTACGCGAGCTGGGTTCAGAACGTCGTGAGACAGTTCGGTCCCTATCTGCCGTGGGCGTAAGAAGATTGAGGAGAGTTGACCCTAGTACGAGAGGACCGGGTTGAACCAGCCACTGGTGTATCAGTTGTTCTGCCAAGAGCATCGCTGAGTAGCTAAGCTGGGATGTGATAAGAGCTGAAAGCATCTAAGCTCGAAGCCAACTCCAAGATGAATCTTCTTTTAAGAGCTCTAGTAGACTACTAGTTTGATAGGCTGGGTGTGTAATGGATGAGAGTCCTTTAGCTGACCAGTACTAATAGCTCGTTTGCTTATCTTATAAGCATCACTTCCTTGTTAAGGATAAAATATAATCCTTTTAGGTTTTTAGAATATTTTTAGATATTAAACTTAGTGATTTTTAGCTTTAATACTCTAAGCAGTGTTAAATAAGATATCATCTTTTCTGATATGATATTTTATTTAACACTGCTCGTGGCTATACATGATTAGGAAACGCCTTGCTCCATCTCGAACCAAGAAGCTAAGCTTTTCATGGCCGATGATACTCTCCCTTACTGGGATGCTGGAAAAGTAGGTTGCTGCGAGCTTTGTTAAAATCTTTTTAATATTCTTTCTTTTTATCTCTTAATCCTCTTTTATGGAATTATTTATAGATTAATCTTTTTAAATTGTTAAACTATTTATGATTACTGTAGTTTTAAAAGATTTTTTATATTTATTTATATTTATTTATATTTATTTATATTTATTTATATTTATTTATATTTATTTATATTTATTTATATTCCCAGATTTAATGTTTGTATGCTTTTGAATATATCTTTATTATCTTTATTATCTTTATTATCTTTATTATCTTTATTATCTTTATTATCTTTATTATCTTTATTATCTTTATTATCTTTATTATCTTTATTATCTTTATTATCTTTATTATCTGCCCCAGGCTTTTGAATTTTTAACTTTATACTCTTAATAGGAGATTTGGTTATAAATAATTAATGTTATGATATGATATGATATGATATGATATGATAGGGTGTTTAATATACCATTATGAAACTTTATAATAGCTCTATTTTTATTAGTGATTTAGGTATAGATATATGAAATTGGTATGTTATTAAATAGTTTTTTTATGTTTATTTTTTTAAATTAATATATTGTAATTACTTTTATTTGTGTTATTATTTATCTTTTTATTAAAATTTCTTTATTTGCCTCGCTTATCTAAGTTATTTAAATTTTAATATTAGCAATCAAATAACTTTTTTATTTATCATAGAGTTATTTTATTATTGATTTAAAAAAGATATGTGTATCTACTAAGTAATTTTATAAATTTTAATTTTAGCTTAAATATATTAGATTTTATAATTGAGCTGTAGGTGGCGTATGAAAAATTAAAGAAAAAAAGGATTAAAAAGAATTTATAATTGTAATATAATTAAATTTTTGAGGTTGTGAGGGATTTTTGGTTGATTTGGGGAGATTGCGATTTAAAAAAGAGATAGAGTACTGAAAAAGAGTAGTGGAATGTGTGATGATTATTTTTTGTGTTTTTTTTGGGGGGGGTGTTGGTTTGTGATGGTAGTTAAACTTACATTACTTGTAAAATGATTTTTATTAAAACTTAAAAGAGCTTTAAGAAAAATCATTTTTAGAATAATAGAAATTTAAATTTCTCTCATATTTCAAAAAATTTAAATCCATAAAAAAGAAATATAAATTTAAAATTCAAATTTTCTAAAATTAAAAATTTTAGTAAAAATTTGAAGTCTAAAGTGAGGTACCCTGCAAGTGGGGCTTTAGTGCGTTTCCAAAACCAGCTAATGCAACCCCAAAGGGTGGTCTCTGTGAAAGACTTGTCTTTGGTCGCAAAGACTAGCTTTGCTAGTCTGCGAAGTAAAAGATAATTTAATTTAAGTGGGAAGGGGGAGTGCTTTTTTGGCAGCCGCTACCCCTTCCCCCTTAACAACCCCTAACCCCCTGTAAAAGCCTTCTAAGGTGCTGTGCTTCGCACAAATTTAACTAATTTTATTAAAAACTCTTTTGAGTTTTTAATAAAATTAGTTAAATTTGCTAAAAAAGACTTGTGGTGGATAACTGGGGTACCCCACGAAGTGGGGCTTTAGGTGGGTCAAGGGAGTGTAACTCCCTGTCGCAAACGGCGACTTGTTGCCGTGCGGAGTTAAAATAGGGGTACCCAAATTATTCGCCCCAAATCTTTTTAGCAAATTTAAGATTATCATAAAATTATGTAATAAGAAAAAATAGTTTGGAATAATTAAAATATAAATTTAAAATTTCATAGTTTAAAATGATGGATTAATAAAAATCAATCCATCTAAAGAAATTTAAGCTATAAATCCGCTTGCTAGTACTCGTTGGTCATTGTCATAAAATACCGCTAATTGGCCGCTTGCGACGGCACCGGCGTTGCCTTTTAATTCAATAGTTGCGCCATCGCCTTCTTGGCGGACTATGCATGGAATTGGCTTGGATCTATATCTGATTTTAACGAGAGATTCAAATTCTTTTTGCGGGGTGAAATTGTTGAAATTGCGAGTTTTGAAGCCGTAGCACTCTAAATCATCTTTTTTGCCTACGGTGATCTCATTTGAGCTAGGATTGATGGCAGTTACATAGTGTGGATCGTGGGCGCCTGTGATTTTAAAGCCTTTTCGCTTGCCGATGGTGTAGTGCATGTAACCTTCGTGAGTGCCGATAGCATCGCCATTTGCGTTGCGAACGATACCTGGTAGATTGGTGTTGTAATGTTGCTTTAAAACATCGATATAAGTTGTCTCAACAAAACATATTTCGCTACTCTCTTTTTGTGTTGCTAAGGATGAAATTTGTGGTATTTGAGCGGCTTGGGCTTTGATATCGGATTTGAACTTATCGCCAAGTGGGAATATAATATGTGGCAAAATCTCTGGGTCTAAATTTGCTAGAAAATAGCTTTGATCTTTGGTCTCATCTACTGCTGATTTGATTAGTCCATTTTCTATTCTGGCGTAGTGTCCGGTAGCGATTTTGTCGCAGCCAAGGCTTTTGGCAAACTCCCAAAGAGCGCCAAATTTAATCAATCTATTACAATGGGCGCAAGGATTTGGGGTGATTCCATCTTTGTATGAATTGACAAAGAGATCATAAACCTCTTTTTTAAATGTGTTTTGTAGATCTAGAACATGGGTTGGTATATTTAGAAAATCACCAACTTTTTTGACATTTTCGATATTTTTTTTGTGGTAGTCTTCTCTGCCGTGTAGCATCATATAGCAACCTACTATATTATAGCCTTGATCTTGTAGATATTTTGCGCTCATTGAGCTATCTACACCTCCGCTTAGTGCTATTAATACTTTCATAATCATCCTTTTATCAATATTTTTAGATAATTATACAAAATAATTATTAATACGATAACACAAAATAGAAAAAATTTTATAATATATTTAAATAGTATATTTTTAAATTTATATAAAATTTGAATTCGTTTTATGGGGTTTTTTATAATCCTTCTAAAAGAATCAAATATAGCTCTTTTATAATATCATCGCTCAAATGCGCTGTAGATGCGGTGGATAGAAATTTGATAATATCATCTTTGGGTAATTTGTTTTTGCCTATGCATTTAGGATGAGCGAGCAAAAACGCCCTACCGAGTGCTACTTCATCTGCGATAATGCCATCGCAAATAAAGCAGTTGCTATCTAAATGTAATCTGCCTTCAAATTTCAAAATCAAAATATAAGCTTCAAGCAGCACTCTAAGCGGATTTTGGCGATAAAATTTTTTAGCACAACTCTCTAATAATTCAAAATAAAACTCATCGCTCTCTTCTACATCACGCAGATGAGTGGCCAAAAGTCGCATAAAATTTTGCCAAATCAAGAGCCTATCTCTATCAAGCAACCATGAAAACCCCAGATGCATAGTAGAGCGAAGATGTGGCAAAAACGCCTTACTCTCAACTAACTCAAAATCTAGCTTAAATCCTTGCGTTATAATAGGATGCCTAGCGCCGTAAAATCTATAGCATTTTATCTGTCTGTTTTTGGCAAGGATGGTGACTAGGCAGTCTTCATCTCTGACTTTTTGGACTTTTAATATATAGCCTTGCATGGATCAAAAAATCGCTCAATTTCGGCTCTCATATCATCTGGTGAGTGAATTTGGTTGATACTAGATCTAAATTCACTAGCGCCGCTTAAGCCTTTGGAGTATTCGTGTAAGTGCTTGCGGAATATGCCAACAGCATGCTCGCTATATGTCTTTAGCATTAATTCAAAATGTTCTTTGATGATCTCTTTTTTTTGAGCTAAATTTAAACTTTGGCTATCTTTGATCTCTTTAAAAATCCATGGAGAGCCGATACTAGCACGACCAATCATGAGTCCATCGCAGCCAGTTATCTCTAAAACTTTTTGATAATTATCCAAATTTATATCGCCATTAGCAATGACTGGAATTGTGGTAGAGGCTTTGATCTTGGCTATGGCTTCATAATCTACTGGCGCGCTATATCCGCCGGCTCTTGTGCGACCATGAACGCAGATAAAGTCAGCCCCAGCATTTGCTAGATCTCTTGCGATTTCGTGAGCCATTTTGGTATTAAATCCTAGGCGAATTTTCACTGAAGTGTAGCGTTTGTTGGATTTGGTTTTGATGATTTCTATGAGATTACAAAGTAGCTTAGGATCGTTTAAAAGAGCTGAGCCGGCGTTTTGCTTGATTACCTTTGGTACGGGGCAGCCGCAGTTTAAATCGATTCCATCTATCCCATCAAATTTGTTTAAAATATCCACAGCTTTGGCTATTATATCCTTTTGACTTCCGGCAATTTGAATGATATAGGGCGTTTCTAGGGGGGATTTTTCAAGCATTGATATGGTCTTGTCATTTTCATATACAAGGGCATTTGAGCTAATCATCTCACTAATAGTACAATCGCACCCAAATCTCTTGGCTAAGGTGCGAAGTGGCAGATCGGAAAAACCAGCTAATGGAGCTAAAAAAAGTGGCTTAGAGCTAAAATCTATCATTAATAAAATAGATCCGCTTTAGAAATTTTACCATGATCTCTTAAAAATAGTAGAGTCTCTATCCGTTCAAATTTGCTATTTTCGCTTGCGATAATCTCCCTTAACCGATCTATCATGCCAAAATCATAAAGTAGATATAGATAGGCTTCAAGTGCTAATTGCTCTTCGTTTTTAAGGCGTTCAAACATTGATATTAAAAGGTCTGGGTCGATTTTGGCTTTTAGGATTTTGGCTATTTGGATATACTCATTTTGAGTAAATTTCACCTTACTAATAGTCGCAAAAATATCATTGGTGCTAATCTCAAATTTATCATTAACATATCTATCAATAAGTATGAAAATATCGCTATTTGTGTAAGTTGGATTGAATTTAGATAGCTCTAAAAATGTCGCATTTTCGACTAGGGCTTTAGAGGCTACCGATATTAACTCATCATTTGTTTCTTTATTTGATAGGATGGTGATGGCGTATTTATAATCGGCTTTTATCTTGTTTTTTTCGTTTTGGATATAGAGCGGATTGGTCTTTAAAAGTTTAAATTTTTTCAAATCACAAACCTTGCCATTTTTAACTTCAAAGCAAATCTCATAAGCTGCTTTTAAATCGCTATTTTCGAAGTTTGGTTTGCCTAAATTTAGCCATGGAGATAGAGATTTTGTTACTTCACTTGATGCATTAAATAGATCTGTTTTGAAATCTTTATTTGATTCTAAACCAAGATAAATTTCTTTAGCTAAAACATTGTAAATTTGAGCATCATTTCTCATCGCTCTGCCTTCTAAATAGATCTTAAATCCATAATAACTCATATGAAAAAGAGCTAAAATAGCAAACAAAATCAAAGGCAAAACAACCCAAGTCGCAATAGGGATATCAAGACTATATCCAAGGATATTCAGGGCATAATTTTGATTGACAAATGAGAATATAGCCAACCAAATAATCCCAATATATATAATAGAATATAAAAAAAATCGTCTAGTTTTCATCTTGGATCTCCTATTTTATAATTGTTTTTTCAGCAATTTCACGACATGTGATACAATACCTTGCGTGTGGCTTGACTTTTAGGCGTTCAATATCGATATCATCTTCGCACATATCACAAATTCCATAAACTCCAGAGTCAATTTTTTTAAGAGATTGATCGATCTCATTTAGCTCTTGTTGTTGCTTGATCGATATTGAGTGTTCCAACTCTTCATCGGCACTGATACTAGCAAAATCAAACTCATCTGTAGCGCCACTTTGTCTAAGACCATCTATTTCATTAGCTGCGTCGTTGATGTTTTTTTGAATTTGCTCTTTTCTAGCTAAAAGCAACTCTTTGAAATAGTCCAAATCGCTTTGTTTCATATAACTCCTTTTATTTATGATAAGGGTGATTTGCGTTTATACACAGAGCACGAAAAATTTGCTCATATAAGACAAGCTTGGCTATTTTATGAGCTAATGTTAGTCTAGAGAGGCTTACTAGCTTATCCATTTTTGCTCTTAAATTATCACCCAAACCATAAGCCCCGCCGATAAAAAATGAAATTTGGGGTTTATCTTTTAAAAGTTTAGCAAACTCAAAGCTATCAAGCATAACTCCACGTTCATCAAGTCCGATACAATAGCCATTTATACAAGGTTTATAGGCTTCTTCATAGGCTTTATGAGAGGCGAATTCGCCTTCTTTTTGGGCTTTGGCGATTTGAGAATTAAATTTGTTAATCTCTTTTATATCAGCCCATTTGCTACTCATTTTTATATAATCTTTTAAGGCTATATCATCGCTAAGTTTTTGAAGGCAATGGATCAAAATTTGCACTAAATAGCCTCATTTATAGGATTATAAAAGCTATCATTTTTCATAAAAAATCTTACCATATCGCTAAGATATTTTTTATGCTGATCTCTAGGCACTATAGCATCTATAAGGCCGTGTTCTAGCAGAAATTCAGCTCTTTGAAAACCCTCAGGCAAGCTTGCTTTTATGGTTTGTTCAATTACTCTTTGACCAGCAAAGCCAATTAATGCTTTTGGCTCGGCTATTATGAGATCTCCAAGCCAAGCAAAAGAGGCCGAAACACCACCCATCGTAGGATCTGTAAGAACAGAAATATAAGGCAATCTATTATCGCTTAATAACTTTAAAGCTGCGCTTGTTTTGCTCATTTGCATAAGGCTAAATGTGCTCTCTTGCATTCTAGCTCCGCCACTTGCGCTTACTATAATAAGTGGATTTCGCTTTTCTATGGCTCTGCGAACGGCTCTAGTGATCTTCTCGCCCTCAACTGAGCTAAGGCTTCCGCCCATAAAAGCAAAATCAAAAACCACTAATTGAATTTGCTGACCATCTATCGTGGCTTCTCCTGATATTGCCGAGCTTGTTTTGCCATTTTTGCTTTGGCCTTCTTCGATTCTTTTTTTATATGATTTTTTATCTACGAAATTCAAAGGATCAACAGGCTTTAAATTCGCATCAAATTCAACAAAACTTCCAATATCGGTTATCAATTCTATTCTTTGCTGGGCGCTTAGTCTCATATGATATCCGCATTTTGGGCAGACATTATGGCAAGCCTCAACTTCTTTAAAATACATCAAAGAACTACAGCTATTACACTTTACCCAATGGCTTGGTGCCTCACTTGGGTGAGATTGTTTTTTGCGTATTTTTGAAAAAAAATCACCTAGCATTTTTTTCCTTTGATAAAAAATTGGGCGATTATAGCAAAATTTTCTTTAAATTTATATTTTTAATAATTTTTCTATTATTTTATATGCGTTTAATTATAGTTAATTTTACATAGATACAATTTCGCAATTCATAAAAATTATTAAGGAGATTTAGTATGATAGTTACTAATAAAGCACCACAACTAAGTGGTACAGCAGTTCTAGGCAATGGTCAAATTGAAGAAAATTTTGATCTATATAAAAATATCGGCCCAAAAGGTGCGGTAGTGTTTTTCTATCCAAAAGATTTTACTTTTGTTTGTCCAAGTGAGATTATAGCATTTGATCATAGATATAAAGAATTCAAAGAAAGAGGCATTGAAGTAATTGGTGTTAGCACAGATAATGAATATTGCCACTTTGCTTGGAGAGAAACTGATGTTAAACAAGGCGGTATCGGTAGAGTTCAATTCCCACTAGTAGCTGACCTTAAAAAAGAGTGGGCAAAAGGATTTGATGTATTATTTGATGAAGCAGTTGCTCTAAGAGGTAGCTTCTTATTAGACAAAGATGGCACAGTTCGCCACGCTGTTATCAATGACCTTCCACTTGGTAGAAATATCGATGAAATGGTAAGAATGGTAGATACAATGCTATTTACAAATGAACATGGTGAAGTTTGCCCAGCTGGTTGGAATAAAGGTGATAAAGGTATGAAACCTACAACTGAAGGCGTAGCTAGCTATCTTTCAACTGATGGTGATAAACTATAATTCAATTTAAAGCTCCATTTTTGGGGCTTTAAACTTCTTTAAATTTAAATATTTATTCCGATATTAAAATATAATGAATTAATATAGGAGTAATAGATGCAAATCAATCCAATAGGTATAACTTCACAAGATTTTAGCAATACAAAAAAGATTTCAATTAATAAAAAAGATGATAATATGGATACTCAAGAAAGTAAAAGTCCAACTGCTATGATTCAAGAGACTATAGAGCTTTTAGAGGAGCAACTAGAAAGATTAAAAAAGCAATTATCTAAGGTTGAAGAAAAAATAAAAGCTCTATCTAGTATTCCAAATGAATATGCTAAAAATATGCTAATGAGTTTAACGGAGCAAGCTGCTAATTTAATAACTAAAATCATGACTATAAGTACTAGGATTTTAGAGTTAGAAAAAGCGCTTGCTTAGGATAGGTTTATCCGTGTGTTCTTTGGAATTCTTTCATAAA
This sequence comes from Campylobacter lanienae NCTC 13004, assembly GCF_002139935.1. Lineage (NCBI taxonomy): Bacteria > Pseudomonadati > Campylobacterota > Epsilonproteobacteria > Campylobacterales > Campylobacteraceae > Campylobacter > Campylobacter lanienae. The sequence continues at coordinate 327,043 of NZ_CP015578.1, forward strand.
TTCGCATAGAGTTTGGACACTTTGGGTGGTTACTGCGTTATATATTGAAGCTCTTAAACCACCTAAAATTCTATGGCCTTTTAGCCCTATCATGCCATTTTCTTCTGCTAATTTGACAAATTTCATATCCAATTCCGCATTAGGTGTAGCGAAGCTTACATTCATTAAACTTCTTGAGTCTGGCTTAGCAAATGTTGTATAAAATCCAGAATTATCAATCAACTCATAAAGCATATCGGCTTTTTGTCTATTTATTGCATTTATAGCGCTTAATCCGCCTTGGTCTTTTATCCAGTCTAAGACTAGATCAAACATATAAATTCCAAATGTAGGCGGAGTATTTGATAGTGAGTTTGCCTCGATCTGTGTAGTATAGCGAAGTGGGGTTGGGACACTCTCTTTGACTCTATTTGCTAAATCTTTTTTGATAATTACTATTGTAATTCCAGCCGGGCCGGCATTTTTTTGTGCTCCACCATAGAATAATCCGATATTGTGTGCTTTAAAATCAATATCACGGCTTAAAAGGTCAGAGCTACTATCTACTACCAAAGGACATTTTGGGCTTGGAAGTGTGGCGTATTGTGTGCCATAAATTGTATTATTAGAGCAGATATAGCCATAATCAGCATCATCACTAAAATTAAAATTTGGAATGTGATCAAATTTAGTATCTTCGCTACTTGCTATTACCTTGTAATTGATATTTTGGATTTTGGCTTCTTTGATTGCTTTTTGCGTCCAAACACCGGTATTTACATATTCGGCCACTCCACCAGTGTAGATATTCATCGGAATTTGAGCAAATTGCAAAGTCGCACCACCTTGTAAAAATAGCACCGCATAATCATCACCGATATTATAAAAACTTTTTAGCTTAGCAATGGCGTTATTGTGTAATTCTTCAAAAACTTTCCCCCTATGGCTTACCTCCATAATGCTATAACCAAAGCCGTGATAATCGGTAAATTCAGCCTTAGCGCGCTCTAAAACAGCCAATGGAATTGCGCTTGGACCAGCGCTAAAATTTAAAACTCTACTCATTTTATCCCCCTTATTTTATGATTGCTTGTTTAGATGTATCTTGCGAATTAATAGTGATTTCATCGCCACTCTTTAGCTCAGATAGCAAGACTATTTGAGAATCTTTTATAATTTGAACCATATTTTTTGTGATCTTATAAAAGTGCTCTTGTCTTTTTAAAACTAGCTCAAATTTCTCAATTTTGGACCTAGCGAGATCTAGCTTTTTGTGTAAAAAGTTATCCAAATTCGACTTAAAACTATCTAAATTAAGAGTAGCTAGGGCTATTTTTTGCTCTATTGCTTTGGATTTTATCTCTGTTTTTGCTAGATTAAGTAGATTTTCATATCTACTAAATTTGGATATTAAGATGGATTCTAGGTTATTTTGGATGATATCAAGTCTTTGATAAAGCTCATTGCTATCAGGGAGGAGATCCACCATAGCAGCTGTAGGTGTAAGCGATCTGTGATCTGCTACAAAATCACTAATACTATAATCAATCTCATGCCCAACAGCTGAAATAATCGGTGTTTTAGCCTCATAAATAGCATAAGCTAAGGCTTCATTATTAAAGCACCAAAGATCCTCTTTAGATCCTCCACCCCTAGCTATGACTATCACATCAAGATCCATATTATCAGCGATTTTAACCATTTTGATTAAATTTGCTGGTGCGTTATTTCCTTGAACTAAGGAATTAAATAGATAAAATTTAGGTAAAATATATCTATCATTAATCACTCTACACATATCAGCAAATGCTGCTGAGCTCGCACTTGTGATAATGCCAACTCTATTAGGGTATTTTGGTAGTGGCTTTTTATGCTCTTTATCAAATAACCCAGCAGCAGCTAAACGCTCTTTAAGTTGATTAAAAGCAAGCTCCAATTCTCCTACGCCAATAGGCATTATGCGATTAGCGATAAACTGATAGCTACCATTTGGGCTATAGATTGAGAGTTTGCCAATTAGGGTAACTTTCATACCATCTTTGATATCAAATTTGATATTTTGATTAGCGAATTTATATATAGCGACGCTAATGGCTGATTTTTCATCTTTTAGGGTAAAGTACCAATGTCCGCTATTGTGCTTAGTAAGGCGACTAATCTCGCCTTCAACCTCAATGGAGTTGAAGTGAGACTCTAATAGAGCCTTAGCAGATTCATTTAGATCGCTTACGGTCATATATTTTTCACCTTTTTAGCAATAAACATTGTGCTAATATCCATGCTAAAGCCCTTTACCATCACAATCTCAAAGCCGCTATTTTTAATTTCAGCACAAAATTCATTTGAGTCCAAAAACCCATCTATACTCTTTGGTAGATACTCATAGGCTTCTTTGTTTTTGCTGATTATTCCGCCAATTGTAGGTAGGATTTTTTGGAGATAAAAATCTCGAATTTTTGCTATTAGGCCATCTTTTTGCCTTTTGGTAAATTCCAAAACTACCAAATATCCGCCAATTTTTAAGACACGATTAAACTCACGCAAAGCTTGTTTTCTAGCTACGACATTTCTGATACCATAACTGATGCTAAGAATATCTTGAGTATTTGATTCTAGCTTTAAATTATCAGCCATAGACTCTATAAATTCGCACCCTTTAATCTTTGCTTTAGCTACTTTTAGCATCTCTACGCTTGGGTCTATGGCGGTGATTTTTTTGATAGTTAGATTTGCTTTTTTAGCGCTATTTATCCAAGCAAGCACCATATCGCCAGTCCCGCAAGCTACATCAGTGATATGTAAAGATGAGTTGAAATTCTCAAGTACCAAATCACAAGCAGTGCTTCGCCAAGAGGCGTCTATACCAAAGCTTAGAATTTTATTTGCTTTATCGTATGTTGGGGCGATTTCGTTAAACATATCTATGATTTTCTCTTGATTTTGCACTTAATTATCCTTTTGGTAGTGTGATTTTAGCTTTTTGGATTGTTTTGATAGCTTTTTATCAAATTTTTTTAGCTTTTTATTTAGCTCTTTTTTTAGGCTTTTTTTGATATTTTTTTCATTAATATTTTTATATTTTATGTATAAATTTGTAATTTTACTTAGTTTGGAGTCGAATTTATCTAATTTAAAAAGCTCTAAAAATATATTAGTAAGTATCAAAAGTTCTTGAAGTAAATTTGATTTTAACGCACTTTTGGCTCTTATATTTTGTCTTAAATTTACGATTTTTTTGCGGATCGCATAAGATGCACTATGAGATATCAAAGAGTTTGAGGCACAATAAAATGAGTGCGTATCATATAAGAATATCTCTAATTCAAAACAAAACGACTCAAATCCGCTATCAAAGTATCTCTCAATATCATTTAACAGCTCTTTAAATTTATGATTTTTATCTTTTTTGAAGCTCTCGATATTTCCAAGAAGTGGTAAAATTTTGCCTAAGAGTTTGTTGAATTTAGCAACTATAAGCTTATCGAATATAAAATCAAAGCTATTAATAAGTGTATTAATCTGTAAAAAATAGCTATTTATCTTAATTAACAAGGCTATATCTCTATCTTTTAAATACCTTTTTCTAAGCCCATCAATTAAAAATAGCTTTTGTAAAATTAGCAATCTAACACCATCATAAGCGCTAATATCTAGGCTAAAATATAGCTTTTTCGCACCTAGCTTTGGGAGTTTGGATGTTATATCTAGATAGTTTATATTTTGCAAAATTTATCCTTAAATGAAAGTGAGAATTTTACACTAAAACTACTAAAATATAGCTTTAAAGCCTTATATATAAGACTTTAAATTTAGCAGCATTTTGAGCAACTTGAGATATTGGCTACGATATTTAATCTATCGATTAGATTTCCTATTTTTTGTTCTAAATGCGTTTGGTATGCGGTCATCTGTGCGTCACTAGCATTGATATCTTGGATATTTCCGCAATTGTTACATACAAGATGGATGTGTGGGTGTTCGTATATATCGTATTTTGCCTTTTGATTTGGGCTATTGACTTCTATTACTAAATTTTCATTTATAAGGGTGTTTAGGTTTTTATATACTGTCGCAAGGGATATAGATGGATATTCAGTTTTGATCTGTTCATATAGCTCATCTATTGTTGGGTGTGTGTGATTACTTAGTATTTTTAGAACGCAAAGTCTTTGTGGAGTGGCTTTGAGTTTGGCTTGTTTTAAAAGTTCCATGCAATCCATACTTTTTTCCTCTTAATTAAAATGGGCTAATTCTATCAAAAAAATATTTAAATTTAACTTTATCAAATAATATTTTTTATCTTTTAAGAGATTGATTTATGATATTGGCGATCTTTTCGGCGCTTATATTTAAGCTATCTTCTACTAAATTTGTAGCTCCGTGTGGGATAAATTTATCTTCATATTCAAAGCTAGTGATATTAATATGATTAATGTTATTTTCTTGTAAAAAACCAGATAAAATCTCACCAACTCCACCACGCTTAACGCTATCACTAAATATATACCATTTTTTATGATTTTTAGCAAGATTTAAAAGTAACTCTTTATCAAGTGGTTTGATAAAAATCAGATCTATAATTGTAGGATTAATATCTAAAATTTTAGCCACTTTACAGGCTTTAGCTACGCCATTGCCATATCCGATAAAGGCGATATCGCCGATATTTTGCGATAGAATTTGAGCTTTGCCAAGCTCTATTTTAATAGGTTTAAACTCATCACAAAGCCCAAAATTGCCCCTAGGATATCTAATAGCAAGAGGTGAGTTAAATTTGTATGAAAACTCCATAATCTGCCTAAACATCGCCTCATCCCTTGGAGCAACTAAGCTGAAATTTGGCACAGCATTTAAAAAGCTAATATCAAAGGCTCCTTGATGAGTCTCACCATCTTCGCCGACAATTCCTGCTCTATCCATACACAATACAACAGGTAAATTCAAAATCGCACAATCATGGATTACTTGGTCATAAGCCCTTTGCATAAAGGTAGAGTATATAGCGATATAGGGCTTAAATCCCTCTTTTGCCATCGCTGCCATGGATGTAACGGCGTGTTGTTCGGCAATTGCTGTATCCCAAAATCTATTTGGAAATCTCTCAATCAACGCCCCAAGCCCTGTGCCACTAGGCATAGCTGCGGTTACTCCTACGATATTATCATATTTGCTAGCAAGCTCTAAGAGCAGATCGCTAAAAATTTGAGTAGCACTCTTTTGGGTTGGCTTTTTCAAAGCTAGGCCATTTTGTGGATTAAATGGGCTTACGCCATGCCACTTCTCTTTTGGGCCTTCGGCGATCTCATAGCCTTTACCTTTTATCGTTTGGGCATGAATTATAACTGGTTTTTTCATATTTTTTGCTACGCTAAGAGCTGAGATTAAATCCTTGATATTATGCCCATCTACTGGACCTATATACTCAAGCCCAAGCTCTTCAAAAAACATCCCAGGAGTAATGAGTCTAATGCCTTCTTCTAATCTTTTAGCCATATAAGCCGCTGAGTCTGGCATAAGCTCTAAAAGTTGATTAATTTTGCTTTTAAATTTTTGATAAAATGGCCCCGCCATCATCTGTGATAGGTATTTGCTCATAGCGCCAATCGGTTTTGAGATACTCATCTCATTATCATTTAAGATAATAACACATGGATATTTAAGATCGCCTAGCTCATTTAAAGCCTCATACGCCATCCCAGCGCTTAATGCTCCATCGCCGATTAGAGCTACGGGTAATCTATCTTCGTTTTTAAGCTTAATAGCCTTAGCGGCACCAACAGCAAGGCTAATAGAAGTCGAGCTATGGCCAGCTATGAAGTAGTCATATTCGCTCTCATTAGGCTTGGTATATCCGCTAATTCCACCAAATTGACGCAAACTATCAAATTCATCCCAGCGACCGCTTAATAGCTTGTGGGTGTAACTTTGATGGCTAACATCAAAAATAAATGGATCTTTAGGCGGATTAAAGACATAGTGCATCGCAATACTAAGCTCTACGACTCCTAAATTTGAGCTTAAATGCCCGCCATTTGTGCTTACTACGCTTAAAATTCTCTCTCTAATATTGGCTGCTAGGGTATCTAATTCGCTAGGTTTTAAAGATTTTATATCCATTTTATTCGCTTAATATCTTTTTAATTTTATTAAATCGATTCATCACGCTACCATCTATATTGCCAATATCGCTTAATACTATCACTCCGCCGGCCAAGACTGCGTCATCGCTAGTGATTTTGATATGAGATTTTTGAGATAAATTTGATTGTAAAAACTCATAATCTTGCGGGCTAACCTTAACTTCTATAGCTGTGGCTTGATTTAGCTCTTCTATTAGGCTTTTGGCGATATTTAGAGCGATTTGAGATGAGCTATCTTTAATCTCTTTTAATACAACTTCTTTTGCTATCTCAATTGCCGTAGCAGCGATCTCATTTTGGCTTGAGCTTAATAGAGCTTCTAGCTTGGCTGCTTGGTCATCGAGCTTTTCGATTGAGCTAGCGTATTTTTTGTTATTTTCATTTAATAGATTTTCATATTGAGCTTTGGCATTTTCAGCGCCTTGCCTTAGGCCCTCTTCTTTGGCTCTTGCGGTTTCGTTTTCTAAGCGAATTTTAAATTCACTCTCTTGATTTTCTATTTGCATTTGTAGTTTTACGATATTTCCACTTAGCTCATCTGTTTTTTTTAAAAGCTCTTCTATAAATGTAGATTCTACTGTGTTTGGTTTTTCTTCTTCGATATTTTGTATTGGTTCTGAGTTTATAGCTTCATTGTTAGGTTCTTGATTCTCATCTGTTGGGAGTACTATTTTAGGCTCTTTTGGTAGCTCTTTTGGCTCTGGTGAGTGGAGTGCTAAGACTTTAAATCTATAAGGCTCTACTGTGTGTTCGCCCTTTGTTTTGTCAATTATACTGCTTAATATCATTCTATCATCTCATCGCTTACGCCTACTTGGAATACTCCATCTTCGGCTAGTTTTTGGACTAATTCTACAACTTTTCTTTGTGCTTCTTCTACCTCTTTTACACGCACCGCACCCAAAAATTGCATCTCTTCTACAAATGCTTCGCTTGCTCTTTGGCTCATATTGGATAGGAATTTTTGTTTTAACTCTTCGCCACTTCCTTTTAAACCAACCATCAAAACTTTTTTATCTACAACTTTTAAGATCTCTCTAATAGCGCTATTATCAAGTGAATTTATATCTTCAAATGTAAACATAAGCTCTTTGATTGTTGTAGCAAGGCTTGGGTCGTTTTTTTCTATTATATCAATTGTAGATTTGCTTGCTTTTTGACCAAGGCGGTTTAGCACTTCCGCAACCGCTCTTGGGCCACCGACTTCGACTTTATAGCTTGTGAGACTTTCTAATTTAGACTCAAGCACGGTTGATACACGCTTAACTACTGATGGGCTGATATCGCCTAGGTTTGCCATACGGATTATAACCTCGCTTCTGATATCATCTGGGAAATATACTAAGGTTTCAGCTGCGCTAGTTGCGTCCATGTGAGCTACTATCAAAGCAATGGTTTGTGGATGCTCTTTTACGATGAAATCAGCTAGTTGTTGAGGGCGGACTTGACCAAGATAGCCAAATGATTTGGTAGTCTCCATAGATTTTTGTAATTTATCCATGATCTTTTGAGCAATCTCTGGGCCAAAGGTTCTAAATAGAATTTCCTTAGCATACTCAAGACCGCCACTTTTGAGATATTGATTAGATTGGCTAACGGCGTAAAATTCTTCTAAAACAGCGGCTGCAACGCTTTTATCAATTGTTTTAGCAGTTGCGATGTATTTGGATATCTCTGTAATAACATCAATATCCATATGAGAAAAAAGCAAAGTCGTGATATCTTCGCCTAGCTGAATAAGCAAAATAGCGATCTTTTCAGCCATACTAAGATCATCATAAATCATCTTTTGTTCTTCGGTTAATTTCATCAAAAGTCCTTATTAGAGTTAAATCCGCTATCGTTTTTTAACATTGTTTGAAGTAAGGTAGCGATCTCTTCACTTCTTTCGCCTGCTATTAGTTTGAGTTTTTCTAGCATAACTTCATATTTAAGCTCATTTTCATCAAAGTTATCGCCGATACCAAGCTCATCTTCAACTCTCTTTCTAGCTGCTTTGAATTTCTCCAATGTATCTTCGGCCTCTTCTTGTATATTTGTCTCTTCAGGAACTGGCTCAAGCTCATCTTCTTTAGACTCTTCAAGCATCTTAGTAAGAAATGGCGTGATAACCTTTTTGTAAAATATATATAAAATCAATAAAACTACTAGATATTTTAGTATTGGCATAATTGGTTTGAAATATGTATCTATCACTTTTTGAAGTGGGCTTAATTGTATAATTGTGCCTGTTTTTCTAAATTCGAAATTACTAACTGTTACTTCATCGCCTCTATTTGCGTTATAGCCGATTGCTTGTTGGACTAGGCTTTTGATAGAGTCTAATTCTGTATTATCCAATGGGATATATGTTGGGGTTTGGGCTTTGGAGCCATCTTCTAGGGTTTGGAATTCATACTTTCCATCTACGACTACGGCTGCGGTTACTCTTTTTATCGTGGCGTATTGATCTTTTACTTTTATTGTTTGTTTTGAAATTTCATAGTTGGTATTGGCGACATTTTTGGAGTATAGCTCGGTTGGTTTATTATCTTCTAGGCCTTGGACTGGGCCGATATTACTAACAGCACCCGGCACACCGCCTACATCTTTTGGCTCTTTTCCTTCCCTTTTTTCTTCTATATTTTGCTCACTTCTAATAACTGAATTTGGGTCATAAATTTCATTTATGCTATCCTTGGTTGAGAAGTCAAACTCAATGCTAACCTTAGCCGTAACCTTATCTTTGCCACCGATGAATTTGCCGATCATATCTATGATTTTTTGCTCATATGAGCTTTCAAATTCGCTTCTATATTTGATCTGTGCTGCTACAAGCTCGTTTTCTAGCATTATATCATCATCACCTAAAGATACCCCATCTTGAGTAACTATCTTGACATCTTCTAATTTCAAATTTGGCACAGATCCAGATACTATGCGTTTTATCCCTTCAATCTGTCTGCGATTTAGCTTTGAGCCATCTTTTATTTTCACAACTACTGAGGCAGTTGGCGGGACTTGACGCTCGGTAAATACGCTATCTTTAGGGAATGCGATATATACACTAGCTCGCTCTATTGGCTCTAGGCTCTCTATGGTTTTAGATAGCTCTCCTTGGATTGCCCTTTGGAATTTGACTCTTTGTTCGTTTTCAGTAGCGCCAAAGTCTTGAGTATCGTAAATTTCAAAGCCCTTTTTATTATCGCCTACTATTCCAAGACTTGCTATTGCTATTCTTTGGCGATAGACATCATTAGTTGGGACTAAAATTGTCCCCTCATCGGCTAGTTTATAGCTAACTCCTTGTGTTTCAAGCTCATTTATGATTTGAGCTGACATAGCTGGGTCTATATTGCGAAATAATACGCTATAGCCTTCAAATTGAGCTTCTGGGCTTTTATTGGTGCTAAATAGCATCAAAAAGACCAAAAATCCAATCACCAAAACAATAGAGCTAGCAGCTACTATCTTTTGCTTTAAGCTTAAGTTTTGGACGACTTGACTAATTTGTTGAAATAGGGCTTTAAAATCCATAATCTATTAAATTTCCTTTTTCAATGCTTCTAAAACTTTGATATTTTGCTCTTTTGTTCCGATTGTGATTCTTATAGCATTTAATCCATAGCTTTGTAAATTGCGTAGAATTATACCTTTTCTTAGTAGATTATCACAAATTTTAGTTGAATTTTTGCTATTATCAAATACAAAAGTTATGAAATTTGTGTAGCTTGGGATAAACTCTATATGGTTATCTTGGGCGAATGCTTCATATATGCTCATCTCTTTTAGATTGTTTTGTAAGGTTTGATCTATGAAATTTTGATCTTTTATAGCTGCTATTGCCGCAGCTAGACTCGGTGTGGTGATATTAAAAGGCGCTCTAAGCTTGCTAACCCTGTTGATTATTAGCTCATTTGCGATTCCATATCCGACTCTCATTCCGCCTAAACCATAAGCTTTAGAGAAGGTGCCTAGATAGATTGCGTTTGAGAGCAAGACTATATCTTTTGGGTTTATAGCTTTTTTCTTATCTTTGAATTTAGCAAATTCCATATACGCTCCATCGATCACAACTAGTGTATCGCTATCTACACCAGAGATAAACTCATATACTTCGCTAGCATCCAAGCATTCGCCAAGAGGGTTATTTGGTAAGCATAAAAATATAACTTTAATCTCATTTTTATGCTGATTATATAGGGCTTTTAGTTCATTTAGATCGTGATTAGGGCTTGTGGTTTTATAGATTTTAGCGCCGATATGTTGAGCGTAAATTCCATACATAGCAAAGGTCACACCAGCGCTTAATATAGCCTTGCTTGGGTCTAATTTAGCATGCATGATAAACTCTATTACCTGATCGCTTCCGCTTCCGATAACAATATTTTTGCTATTTACCATATATAAATTTGCCAAAGACTCTTTTAGCTCATAGTAGCTATCATCAGGATATAAATTCGCTGATTTTATGGATTTTTCCATAGCTTCTAGCGCAAGTGGCGAGCATCCTAGGGGATTTTCATTGCTAGCTAATTTTATTATATCTTTTGGGTTTATGCCAAATTCTCTAATGACTAATTCTATTGGTTTTCCAGCTTCGTATATTGGTAAATTTGATATTTGTGGGTTGAAATTCATTATTGTCCTTCTTGATTTAGATAGCTACCTAGCCAGGTGATCTCATGGCCGTTTTGGGTAGCTTTTTGTAAAACTTTGCTCACATTTTCATCATCTATATGGCCTTCAAAATCTATATAAAATACGGTTTTGAAATCATTTTGTTTTGTCGGTCTGCTCTCAAGTTTGGTTAGATTTATTCCGCCATCTTTAAACATATTTAAAAGCTCCACCAAGCCACCTGGGCGATGAGCTGTGAGTGCTAAAATACTAGTTTTGTCGCAGTTGGTTTGGGCGTTTTTAAAGTCGCTTAAGACAAAAAATCTAGTCTTGTTTGCTAGATTGTCTTCGATCTTTTCAAACATTATAGGCACCTTATAAATATGCGCTGCTATCTTAGAGCAAATCGCCGCTGAATGCGGATCTTGCGATGCTAGAAGTGCGGCTTGGGCTGTGGATTTAGTCGGGATAAACTCAACTGAGCTTAATGAGTGATCATCTAAAAATGTGTGGCATTGGTTATAGCCTTGTGGGTGTGAGTAGATCTTTTGTATATCATTGATATTTTGGCTTAGGCTGATAAAGCTATGGTGAATATCCATATAAATTTCAGATACGATCTTGACATTATTATATTTTCTAAGGCAATCAAGTGTCGCTCCTACGGCGCCTTCGGTGTTGTTTTCTATCGGGACTACGCCATATTTTGCCTCGCCGTTATTTAGCTCACGAAAGACCCCTTCAATGCTACTAATAGCGCTATAACTACTCATCGCACCAAATCGGCTATGAGCTACTTGATGAGTGTAAGTCCCAATAGGGCCTAAAAAAGCCACCTTTTGAGGTAACTCAAGGTTGCGACTAACGGCAAAAATCTCTAAATATATAGCTTCAATTGCTTTTGGGCTTAGAGTGTTGTTTGGTAAGGATTTTAATCTTTCTAATATCGCTTTTTCACGCTCTGGGCGATAGATTGGAGCGTTTGAGCCAAGCTTGATTTCGCCAATTTTTTTGACAAATTCCATTCTTTGATTTAGTAAATTTAAGATCTCATTATCTACCTTATCAATTCCAGCTCTTAGATCATCAATGCTCATCTATAACCCCCAAAATCCCGCTAATATCATCATAAATATTATCAATTTTATCGCTAATTAAATTTGCGATATTATCTTTGCTTATCTTGCCACTTAATACCAAATTTGTCTTCATACCAAGCTCTTTGGCTCCATATAAATCGCCAGTGGCATCATCGCTAATTATGGTTATATCTTTGAAATTAGCCTTATTGTCTTGAGCTTTTAAAAGTTTAAGGGCTGCTGTATAAAATCCCAAGCTAGGCTTGCCAATACTACTAAAATTTGCCCCAGTAGCGTAAGAGATCATACTAGCAATAGCCCCAACTCCAGGGTATAATCTACCATTTTTTTTGTAAATGCTAGTCTCATGCATAGCGATGATTTTGACCCCTTTTAGTGCTAATTCATTGATTGTGGCAAAGTCATCAAAGCTAAATTTATCCCAACTAGCAATTAAAATCGCTTTTGGGTTATTCCTATCTTGAGTGTAGCCTATACTCTCCATCGTATCTACAAACTCAGGCGCACCAAATAAGGCTACATTAGATGGGCTGATAGTCTCATTTAATACGCAAAATGGATCTAGATAAGCGCCATCTTTGATAGCTAAGCCCTTTTGTCTTAAGGTGTTTAAAAACTCATCGCTTTTGATTTTTGTGTTATTTGTAATAACAATATATGGAATTTTATCTAAATTTAATCTCTCAATCAGCTCACAAGCACCATTAATAGGACTTTTATCACTATCGCTTATTAATGTACCTTGGACATCTATAAAATACATTATATAAACTCCTTTTCATTTCTAATCATATCTTCAAAGCTCTCTCTTTGACCTATTAAGCGATCTTTGCCACTTTCTATAGCGATTTGAGCGGCACGCCCTCTTGTATTGTAGTTACTAGACATTGAGTATCCATATGCTCCAGCTGATTTGATAACCAATAAATCGCCGTGTTCTAGCCTAGGTAGCTCTATATCTTTGGCTAAAAAATCCCCACTTTCGCAGATCGGCCCTACTACATCGCACGGGCTTTTTGCGCCATCTTTTAAGGCTACAATCTCATGATAAGCCTCATATAGGCTTGGGCGAAGTAGATCATTCATCGCTGCATCTACTACTACAAAGCGTTTATTTGTATTTCTCTTTTCATATAATACGCTAGTTAGCAACTCACCGCTATTGCCTACTATAAATCTACCAGGTTCGCAGATTATCGTGGCGTCTTGGCCTTTTAAAGCGGCTAGAATTCCTTGAGCGTATTCATATAAATTTGGCTCATTTTCATCTTTATATCTTATGCCTATTCCGCCGCCGACATCAAAAAATTTGATATCTATATCAGCTGCTCTAAGCTCTTTAAGCAAGCTACTAACGATATTTGCCGCTTCTATCACAGGGCTTATATCACTTAGCTGACTTCCTATATGAGAGTGGATGCCAACTGGGTCTAAATAATCGCTTTTATGAGCGTGGAGATAGATCTTTCTAGCTTCATCTATGCTTACGCCAAATTTGTTTTTATGTAATCCTGTGGATATATATGGATGGGTTTTGGGATCTACATTTGGATTTACTCGCACTGAAATTCTAGCCTTTTTATTTAGCTCTTTGGCTATTAGCTCTACTCTTAGCATCTCTTCATAACTCTCTAAATTTATCATCAAAATATCCAAATTTAGAGCCTCTTTAATCTCTTCATCGCTCTTGCCAACACCACTATAAATTATCTTATAATTGCTACCACCTGCTAATATAGCTCGTTTTACCTCGCCGATACTAACACAATCAAATCCACCGCCAAGAGCGGCAATATGCTTTAAAAGGCTTAAATTTGAATTAGCCTTCACGGCGTAGCAAATTAGTGATTTTCTAGCGTTAAATTCCCTTTTTAGCTTCTCATATTGGGCTTTAATATGATCAAAATCATATATATAAAGCGGAGTTTTATACTTCTTAGCTAGTGCCAAATAATCCATAAATAAATCCTTGATAATTTTCGAATTTAAAATATTATCTAATCTTGGCTTAAATTACCATTTTTTGATTAAATTAAGATTTATTAAATTTAGCTAAAATTACTGCTATTAATTTTAAGGAAAATGATGATCGCTAAGTTAAATTTAAAATCACAAAAAATGGCTATATGTATCTAAATTTAATTACTACAATAGCTGTATTTGGCCTACAAACGGCTATTAATTTTTTCTTAACTCCATATATTTTAAAGGTCTTAGGCGATGAAGCTTATGGATTTTTGGCTTTAGCAAATTCGCTTGTAAATTATGGATTTATCCTAACTATCGTTATAAACTCTGTTGCTAGTAGATTTATCGCTTCAGCATATCATAGAGGAAATTGGCTCAAAGCTTCTAAATTTTATAGCTCGGTTTTGATAATTAACTTTTTGTTTAGCATTATTGTGGCGTTGATTTCACTTATATTTTTGATTAAAATTCAATCTATTATTAATATCTCTCAAACCCTTATAAGCGATGTTAGACTCACAATTGCTATATATTTTATCAATTTTAGTGTAGGGCTATTTAATGCTATTTTTAGCGTTCATGCCTTTATTAAAAATCAGATGTATTTAATCTCGATTAGAAATGCCATATCTACTACTATATATGCTATGAGCGTTCTTTTGTTGTTTTATCTTTTTGATGCGATGATATATTATACCGCGGTGGCGGCTTTGATCTCATCTATTTTTGTATTTTTTAGTGCTCTATATTTAAATCGTAAATTTGGTTTAAATTTAAGATTTAGCCCCAAATATTTTAAAATCAATTTTATAAAAGTCCTAGCTAAAAGCGGATTATTTAATAGTATTAATATGCTTAGCCAAGTGCTATTAAGCGGTGTTAGCTTGCTTTTGGTTAATATTTATATTAGCGCTGTTAGTATGGGAATTTTGGCTCTGTCTAGGTCTGTAACTATGATTATTGAAAGCTTTGTAATCACAACTTCAGTAGCGTGGAATCCCCATCTTGTGAAGATCCACGCAGATAATAAGCCGCTTAGAGATGAGGTGATTTTGGCCCTTAAAAGTGTGAGCTTCATAACTTTGCCTTTGATCGCTTCGTTTGTGGTTTTGGCTGATGAGTTTTATAGGCTTTGGTTGCCTTTTAAGAGTCAAGATGAGATTGATTATATATATGATTTGGTGCTAATATCTATTTTACCATCTATTGTATTTGCTAGTGCTAGGCCATTAATTAGTATAAATTTGATTACCAATCAGCTCAAAAGGCCGGCTTTGGTGATGCTATTTGTGGCGATTTGTGTATTTTGTATTCAGATTGTGGGGCTTAGCTTTTTTGAGTTTGGATTAAGGGAGATAATGATTGCAATTTGCGTTGGAATAGTGCTGAAAGTAACGCTATTTGATGTGGCAAATGCTGGGGCGAATTTGGGTATTGGGCTTGGGGCATTTTATCCTATATATTTTAAAAATCTTGCGATTTTTGCCTTTATATTAGGAGTTTTGTATCCAATATCAAAAATGTTAGAGATAAGTAGTTGGGTTGAGTTTATAGTTTATGCTAGTGGGATATCGATTTTAGGCTATTTAATCGCTTTTGTGATGATATTTGACAAGAGTCAAAAATCAAGCTTCATACGCAAGATTAGGGGGAAATTTTGAGAGTTGGGTTTGTGATATCTACGCTTGAGTTTGGTGGGGCTGAAAGGGTGCTTAGTTTATTGGCAAACCAAATGAGCCTTGAAAATAGCGTAGATATTATTAAATTTGATAATAAAGAGCCATTTTATGAGATTAATAAAAGTGTAAAAATCATAAATTTACCAACTTCAAACGGTGGATTTTGGGGGTTAAAAAAGCGATTTAATAAAATTTTAGCTCTTAGAAAGATTTTTAAAAGTGCTAAATATGATATTATAATTAGCTTTATGGATAGCACAAATTTGCTTTGCTTGATGGCGAATTTAGGTCTAAAACAAAAATTGATAATCTCAGAACACAGCCATCATAGCCTTTTATCTTGGAGGTGGAAAATCGCTAAAAGGCTATTATATCCATTTTGTGATGGGCTATCTGTGCTTAGTGGGAGTGATTATCAATATTATAGCTATGTTAAAAATAGATCTGTGATCCATAATCCATTTTTTGGCGATAGTGATATTGGGGAGATGAAAAAGGAGAATTTAATACTATTTGTTGGTAGATTAGAGCCGATAAAAGGGTGTGATATATTTTTAAATTCGCTTCAATATTGCGATTTAGGTGATTATAGGGTTGAGATTTGCGGTGATGGTAGTGAGTTTAAGAGATTAAAAGATCAGTTTAGTAGTGATAAAATCAAATTTCTAAACAGAGTTAATGATATGAAAAGCTACTATAAACGAGCCAAAATCATAGTATCTAGCTCACGAAATGAAGGCCTTGGCAATGTCTTGATCGAAGCTTGTTATTATAAAATTGCTAGGGTTGCTACGCCGACGATTGGGGCTTGTGAGTTGATTTGTGATAATATAGATGGGCTAATAAGCGATGATTTTAGCCCCAAAAGCTTGGCTGGGAGATTAAATTTAGTTATAAAAGATGAGCTTTTAAGGAAGAGATTAGCGCAAAATAGCTTTGAAAATAGGGATAAATTTGATTTAGAAAATATCTATCAAAATTGGTTAAATCTCATTAATAAGGCCTTGAAGTGAAGATAATGTTAGTGATTTCAGCTCTTAGAAATGGTGGGGCTGAGAGAGTGGTGGAGCTCTTGAGCCGTGAGTTTAGCAAAAATCATCAAGTAGAGACTCTCTATTTTGAAGAGAATTTAAATTTATATAAAATTAGTGGCAAGATAACACATTTAAATATCTATGAAAATAGAAATTTCTTAAATAAATTTAGCAAATTTTTTAAAATTCGAGCCTATATCAAAAGAGCCAATCCCGATATCATCATCTCATTTATGGATCAAACAAATATAAATTTAATCATCTCAACTATATTTTTAAAGCCTAAAATTATCGCTACAGAGCACCTTAGCCATGATGCGTTAAAATCACAAATTTGGCGTAAAATACGAGATTTTAGCTATAGATTTTGCGATGCTTTGGTGGTGTTAAGCAATATAGATAAGAAGTATTATAGCTTTGTTAAAAATTGTAAAATTATATATAATCCTCTATATATTAAATCTCAAAATATAATTAAAAAAGAAAAACTCATTTTAAGCGTTGGTAGATTAGAGCCTATAAAGGGTTATAATCTCTATTTAGACGCACTTGCATTAATAGATAAAAATCTCTTAAATGGTTATAAAATCATCATCGCAGGAGATGGTAGTGAGCGTAAGAAGCTTGAGTTAATGGCTAGGAATTTGGGATTGGGTATCAAATTTGTAGGCCATGTTAGCGAACTTGATGAGCTATATAAAAGGGCGGAGATTTTAGTTTTACCTAGCCTTAGCGAGGCTTTTGGTAATGTCTTAAATGAAGCTGGAGCTTATGGCGTGGTTAGGATTAGCACCCCTACGGCTGGGGCTTTGGAGATATTGCGTGATGAGGTAGATGCTCTAATAGCCAAAGATTTTAGCCCGCAAGCACTAAGTAGAGTTATCATAAAAGCGATTAAAGATGAAAATTTAAGAGTGAATTTAGTAAAAAATATAAATTTATACCGATTCTTAGCAGAGAATATCGCCCTTAAATGGGAAGAGTTAATCAAAGAGCTAAAAGGACAATAATGAAAAAATTATCACTATTTATCTACTCAATGGCTGGCGGTGGCGCTGAAAGAGTGGTATCAAATCTACTAAATGAGCTTGTTAAGAGATATGAAGTTCATCTAATTTTGATGAATTCGACAATATCATATAAAATACCACATGAGAGTAAAATTCACTATTTGGAGAATTCAAAACCTTTTGAAAATGGCTTTTTAAAATTTGCCAAGCTACCATTTTTAGCCTTAAAATATAAAAAATTATGCGATGAGATCGGGATTGATCTACATTTTGTATGGATGAATCGCCCTTGTTATGTGGCGGCTTTGGCTAGGATTTTTGGAGATAAAAAACCTTTAGTTTTTAATGAGTGCTCAACACCATCTGTATTATACTCTAATGATAGCTTAAAATCCAAAATTAGTAAATTTTTGATTAGATATCTCTATCCAAAGGCTGATTTTATCTATCCAAATAGTCTTGGTAATTTGAGTGATTTGTGTGATAATTTTGGCATTGATGAGAAGAAAATGCGAGTGCTTTATAACGCTATTGATCTTGAATATATCAAGGCTAAATCTGATGAGCCAATTGAGTTTAAGGGGGAGTTTTTCTTGAGCGTTGGTAGGTTAGATAGCGGCAAAAATCATGAACTTTTAATCAAAGCTTATTCTAAGCTTAAAAATTGCGATAAATCGCTAATTATCTTAGGTGAAGGGGTTTTAAGGCAGAGATTAGAAGGGTTGATTAAAGAGTTAAATTTGGAAAATAGAGTCTTTTTACTTGGATTTGATAGTAATCCATATAAATATATGGCAAAATGCTATGCTTTTGTATTTGTAAGCTTGTTTGAGGGGTTTTCAAACGCTTTGATAGAGGCTTTGGCATGTGGGAAATTGGTAATTTCGAGCGATCATAAAAGTGGCGCTAGGGAGCTAATAGGTGAAAATAAATGGGGATATTTAGTGCCTGTTGGGGACGAAAATGCAACGCAAATTGCTATGCAAAAAGCGATTGATGAGCCTGATTTTGTCAAATATTATGAAAAAAACGCTATTATAAGAGCTAGAGAATTTGACAAAACGATCATATCGAAAAATCTCATTAATGAACTAGAGGATATATATGCAAATTTTAAATAAATACCAAATTCCTATATTTATAATAATTGCCTATTTGTTTGCCATACTTTGTCGGATGGAGTGGGTGATATGGGCTAGTGGATATAGTGATTTTATATGGAATAACCAACTAATGATAAGCACAAATGATGGCTACGCATATGCTGAGGGCGCTAGAGATATGATAGCTGGATTTCATCAGCCAAATGATCTTAGCTACTATGGGACGCCACTTTCTACAATCACATTTTTATTGGCTGAAATTTTACCATTTAGTTTAGAGACAATTATATTGTATTTAAGTATATTTTTAGCTTCGCTTATTGTGATACCGATTATACTCATAGGTAAGGAATTCAATCAAACTAAAGCTTTTTTCATCGCTAGCTTGCTTGCATCTATAGCAAATAGCTACTATAATCGCACGATGGCTGGATACTATGATACTGATATGCTAGTTATAGTTTTACCGCTTTTTACTCTTTGGGGGCTTATTAGGCTACATTTTAGGGGTGATTTGATATCATTTTTGATCATTGCTTTATCGATGTTAGCATATAATTGGTGGTATCCATCTAGCTATACTTTATGTGTTGGTATTGCCATATTTTATGCTATTTATACCTTTGTTTTTGAGCGTAAAAATATAGCTAATTACCAGGCTATTTTATTTATGATTTTAGCTATTACTTCGGCTTGGTATAGCCTTAGAATTGCTTTGATTTTCGGCTTATTTGGGCTTATATATTTTAGGTCAAGCCTTTTAAATTTCAAGGTTATGAGTCTGCTTTTTGTGGCGGTTTTATCGCTTTTTGCTATATTTGGTGGATTAAATCCTATATGGTTTCAGGCTAAATTCTATCTATTTAGAGATTTAGATGATAGCATATCACAAAGTTTTCGCTTTTATAATGTCAATCAAACTATCATGGAATCAGGTAGAATAGATCTAGAATTATTTACACAAAGGATTAGCGGACATTGGATAGTATTTATCTTTGGATTTATAGGATATATACTGCTTTGTAAGAAATTTAGAATATTTTTAATCACTATTCCTATGCTAGGGCTTGGATTTTTAGCACTTAAAGGTGGATTGAGATTTACTATTTATGCTGTGCCTATTATCGCTATGGGGTTTGGATTTTTACTCTTTTATCTACTTGATAAATTAAGAGTTAAAAGATTAAACTCAATTGCCGCTTTTATCACAATTCTAGCCTTGACCCCATCGCTTATACATATATATTATTACAAACCATCAAGTGTGCTATTTAAAAATGAAGTGAGCGTTTTGGATAGATTAGGCAAGGTGGCCGATAGAGAGGATTATACCCTAGCTTGGTGGGACTATGGATATGCTATTAGGTATTATAGTGATACAAAAACTCTAATTGATGGCGGAAAACACTTAGGTAGAGAAAACTACGCAGTTAGCTACGCTCTAACCATGCCACCAAATAGCTCAGCTAATATGGCTAGACTTGAAGTAGAATATACCGAAAAAGGCTACAAACAAAACTATGGTGGCAAAAATTTAGAGCAAATTTTAAAAGATTATAACTATAATGAGCTTGATAAATTTCTAAGCGATATTAAGAGTGATAAATTTAATCTACCATCAAAAAGCCGTGATATATACTACTTTTTGCCTGATAGAATGTTATCAATCTTCCCTATAGTTAGTAAATTTTCAAGGTTAGATATATTAAATGGCAAAGAGTGGGGAGATCCGTTTTTTGTCATCGCTACAAATTTTACCCAAGTAGAAAATGGAATCGCTTTAAATAATGGTGTGATAATCTCAAATGACGCCACCTATATAGAGCTAAATGGACAAAAATTCAGAGTAAATAGCTATATAGAAACCAAATATGATGAGAATATGAAACTCAAGAAAACAATCCATAATATCGATAATCTAGCCGATATCTATCTAATTTATATGGTAGATTATGGGCGATTTATCTTGCTTGATAAAGAGATGTTTAATAGCACATTTATCCAGCTTTATGTGCTTGAAAATTATGATAAAACGCCATTTGAACCTGTGATATTAGACCCTACTGCTAAGGTCTATAAACTAAAAAGGTAGTTAGATGAAAATAGGATTTTTATCCCACTCAGATATGAGTATATATCACTTTAGATTGCCTATTATGCGGGCTTTGAAGGAGCTAGGTCATGAGGTTATAGCTATTTCGCCAAGTGGAAGCTATAATGAGCTTATTAAAGCTGAGTTTGAGCTTGTAAATTATGATATCCATAAGGCTAGTTTAAATCCATTTAGAGTGCTAAAAGATACCAAAAATCTAGCCAAATTATTAAATTCATTAAATTTAGATCTCATTCAAACTTCAGCTCACAAATCAAATATCTTTGGCACCCTAGCCGCCAAAAGAGCCGGCATAAGATATATAGTGAATTTAGTTGAGGGATTAGGTAGTTTTTATATCTCAAATTCAGTTAAAAATATAGCTGTTAGATATATTATAGAAATGCTATATTTTATCACTTTTAGACTCTCAAATGCTACAATTTTTGTTAATGATTCAGACCCGAATTATATGCTTAGAAGGCATTTAATTAATAAAAATAAAATTATTCGCATAAAAAGCGTAGGCATAGATATGGATAAATTCAATCCACAAACCACACCAAAATACAGTTTTAATAGTGATAAAAAGATAGTTTTGATGATCGCTAGGGCTTTAAGGGATAAAGGCGTGATGGAGTTTTATCAAGCTGCTAAAATCCTAAAAGATCGCAATGATTGTCAATTTGTATTTGTAGGTTCAAGCGATTCTAGCAATCACTCTAGTTTAGATGAGAGCTTTTTGGCCTCGCCTTATGTTATCCATATTGATTGGAGTGATAAGATAGCTAATATGTTAGCAAGTTGCTATATGTTTGTTTTACCAAGTTATAAAGAGGGATTTCCACGCACAATTTTAGAAGCTATGAGTATGGCTAAACCATCGGTTGTGAGTGACTGCGATGGATGTGTGGAGGCTATAGAAGATGGCGTTAGCGGCTTAATTGCTAAGGTAAAAGATCCAAACGATCTAGCAAGTAAAATATCAACACTCTTAGATGATGGCTCACTAGCTACCAAAATGGGTCAAAACGCCCACCAAATAACTAAGGCCAACTACAATCAGCCTATTATCACGGCAAAATATATTAAATTTTATAAGGAATTAGCTGGTGTATAGAAATTTTTTTAAAAGATTATTTGATATTTTGGGTGCTTTGATTTTGATTATTTTGACTTTGCCTATTATGATTTGGGCCTATTTTGCTATCAAAAAACATCTTGGCTCACCTGTGATATTTACTCAATCCCGCCCCGGCAAAGATGAAAAGATATTTCAAATTTACAAATTCCGCTCAATGTCTAACGCCACAGACCAAAACGGCAATCTACTAAGCGATGAGATCCGACTTGGCAACTTTGGCAAAAAGCTTCGAGCGCTTAGCATAGATGAGCTTCCACAGCTTTTTAATATATTAAAAGGGGATATGAGTTTTATAGGGCCTAGACCACTCTTGATAGAGTATCTACCGCTATATTCTAAAGAGCAAAAACGCCGCCACAATGTCCGCCCCGGTATCACAGGGCTAGCTCAAGTAAATGGCAGAAATGCTATTAGCTGGAGGGAGAAATTCGAATTTGATAGATATTACGCTGATAATTTAAGCCTAATTTTAGATATTAAAATCGCCTTAAAAACTATCCAAAAAGTAATTAAAAAAGATGGAGTAAATAAAGATGGCATGGCAACTACGGAGAAATTTAATGGCCACAACTAGCCTTTATATCTATGGCAACGGCGGCCACGCTAAGGTAGTAGCTGATATCGCTAGGGCTAATGGATATGAAAATTTGATATTTTTAGATGATAATAGCCAAACTAAATTTAGCCCAAATTTACCAAAACACCCCATTATAATAGCTATTGGCAATGCATTAATTAGGCAAAAATTACAAAGCTTAGTTTTAACTAATGGCTTTGAGCTAGCTACCTTAATTCACCCTACAGCCATCATCTCTAATAGCGTCCAAATCGGCGCCGGAAGCGTGATAATGCCAGGAGCGATAATCAACGCTAATAGCGTGATCGGATGTGGCGTTATCATAAATAGTGGCGCTATAGTAGAGCATGATTGCTTTATAGATGATTTTGCTCATATCTGTCCAGGCGTGGCTATAGCCGGTGGAGTTAGCATAGGCAAGCGATCATGGATAGGAATCGGCTCAAATATAATCCAGCAAATAAAGATAAAACAAGATATCACCATAGGTGCCGGAAGTGTCGTAGTCAGCGATATCTTAGAAGGTGCTTTGGCGTATGGAAACCCATGTAAAGTAGTAAAAAGCTAAATTTACTTGAGTTTATCTATATTATATTATTTAAATATATTGGGCTAGATCTGCTTAATAACTTAACTCCTAGTCTATATTTTGCGTCTTAAAGGTTTATTAGATATATTTATAAATAAAATTTATAATACTGCTAACTTAAATGTTATAAAATTATATTATAAATACTAAGCCATAATATCTAGCTTATTATCGCTATTAATAGTAGTTTGATTTATAGTATCACTGCTAAGTTCAACTTTGGTTTTATCATCTTTATTATCTCTTTTTGCCTCTTCTTGTTTTTCTAATATTTTTAATAGATCATAAGTTTGATGAAGCTCTTTTGGTATGCAAGCGTGTTGAAACATTGTCATTCTTACCATTTTATATCCTTAAAAGCAGTAACCATATCTATTGCAAAATATAATTTTTTCATAAAAACTTCTTAAAAAATATTGTGTCACCCAATCTTATCTATATGTATATTAAATTATACTTAAAATATATAAATTATAAAAATATATTGAAGAATTAAGAAAGGATAATTTATTATTACTATCAAATTATAAATAAATTTAATAATTATCAAATTTTATCTATTAAGAGATTAAATTTAAGTTTCAAATCTCCTTTTTAGCTAATATTTATTAAATTTAAGCTAGAATAATGCCCAGACTTTCTAAGGAAAACAATGGAAGATAATATTTTTAACTCAAATCAAGATGTTACGGCTATAGATGTAGAAGACTCCATAAAGGCTAGTTATCTAGACTACTCTATGAGCGTTATCATAGGTCGTGCATTACCAGATGCTAGAGATGGATTAAAGCCAGTCCATAGAAGAATTTTATATGCTATGAATGATTTAGGCGTAGGAAGTCGTAGCCCATATAAAAAGTCAGCCCGTATAGTAGGTGATGTAATCGGTAAATACCACCCACACGGCGATACAGCTGTGTATGACGCACTTGTTAGAATGGCTCAGAGCTTCTCTATGAGAGTTCCAGCAGTAGATGGACAAGGAAACTTCGGCTCTGTAGATGGTGATAATGCTGCTGCGATGCGTTATACTGAGGCTAGAATGACAATCTTAGCTGAAGAGCTACTAAAAGATTTAGATAAAGATACGGTTGATTTTATCCCTAATTATGATGATAGTTTGAGCGAGCCAGATGTTTTGCCCGCACGGGTGCCAAATTTATTACTAAATGGTAGTAGCGGTATCGCCGTTGGTATGGCGACAAATATCCCACCACATAGTCTAGATGAGCTAGTAGATGGTCTTTTGGTCTTGCTAGAAAACAAAAGCGCCACACTAGAAGATATAATGACACATATCAAAGGCCCAGACTTCCCAACCGGTGGTATAATCTTTGGTAAAAAGGGCATAATGGAGGCTTACCGCACCGGTAGAGGTAGGATAAAATTAAGAGCCAAAACTCATATAGAAAAAAAGCCAAATAAAGATGTAATAGTCGTAGATGAACTTCCATATCAAGTAAATAAAGCCAAACTTCACTCAGATATAGCAGAATTAGTCAAAGAAAAGCAGATAGAAGGCATTAGCGAGGTGCGTGATGAGAGCGATAGAGATGGAATTCGCCTTGTTATCGAGCTTAAGCGTGATGCGATGAGTGAAATAGTGCTAAATAATCTATTTAAATCTACCCAAATGGAAGTAACCTTTGGCGTGATTATGCTTGCTATAAACAACAAAGAACCAAAGATTTTTTCATTAATTGAGCTATTAAAACTATTTTTAAATCATAGAAAAACGGTAATAATCAGAAGAACTATCTTTGATTTACAAAAAGCTAGAGCTAGAGCGCACATTTTAGAAGGGCTAAAAATCGCTTTAGATAATATAGATGATGTGATAGCTTTGATTAAGACCAGTGCTGATACAAATATCGCTAGAGATGGATTGATGGCTAAATTTGGCCTAAGCGAGCTGCAAAGTAACGCAATTTTAGATATGAGATTAAGCAAGCTCACAGGCCTAGAGCGTGAGAAATTAGAAGCTGAATTAAAAGAAATTTTAGAGCTTATAGATAGACTTGAAGCAATCTTAAAAAGCGAAGAGTTAATAGAAAATATCATAAAAGAAGAGCTTTTAGAGATTAAATCTAAATTTAAATGCCCTAGAATCACTGAAATAGTCGATGATTATGATGATATCGATATCGAAGATCTAATCCCAAATGAAAATATGGTAGTTACCATAACTCATCGTGGCTATATCAAGCGAGTCCCTAGTAAAAGCTATGAAAAGCAAAAGAGAGGTGGCAAAGGCAAAGTAGCTGTAACTACATATGATGATGATTTTATCGAGAGTTTCTTTACTTGTATGAGTCATGATACTTTAATGTTTGTTACAGATCGTGGCCAATTATACTGGTTAAAAGTCTATAAAATTCCAGAAGGTAGCCGCACTGCTAAGGGCAAAGCCGTAGTAAATCTGATAAATCTCCAACCGGATGAAAAGATTAAAGCTATTATCCCTACTACGGATTTTTCTCGCAATAAATCTTTGGCATTTTTCACCAAAAATGGCTTAGTCAAAAGAACAAATTTAAGTG
The DNA here is from genome assembly GCF_002139935.1 of Campylobacter lanienae NCTC 13004. Classification (NCBI taxonomy): domain Bacteria; kingdom Pseudomonadati; phylum Campylobacterota; class Epsilonproteobacteria; order Campylobacterales; family Campylobacteraceae; genus Campylobacter; species Campylobacter lanienae. The sequence continues at coordinate 352,597 of NZ_CP015578.1, forward strand.
AATACCAAAATATACGAAGTATCGGTGTAAGAGCTATAAATTTAGATGAAAATGATGAGCTAGTAACTGCTGTTATCGCCACAAGCGACGGATACGAAAGCCTAAATTCAATCAATGATCCAGATATAGTAGTAGAAAATGAGCTTGAAGAGAGCGGATATGACGCACTTGAAGAGGTAATTGATAGCGATATTGAAGCTATATCTGAGCTTAAAGAGAGTGAGATAGAAAATATCTTAGATAGTATCGATGAGTTACCTGAATCAAGCGATAGCAAAATGCTATTTGTCGTTACTAAAAAGGGTATGTGTATCAAATTCCCACTAAACAAAGTAAGACAAATCGGCCGTGTGGCTCGTGGCGTAACTGCTATTAGATTTAAAGAAGATGGCGATGAGGTTGTAGGTGCTGTCGTTATAGAAAATGATACTCAAGAGATATTAAGCGTAAGCCAAAAAGGTATAGGCAAACGCACAACCGCAGATGAATACAGACTTCAAAGTCGTGGTGGTAAGGGCGTTATCTGTATGAAGCTAACATCAAAAACCAAAGATCTAGTTGGTGTTGTAATGGTGGATGAGAGTATGGATTTGATGGCATTAACTTCAAGTGGCAAGATGATAAGAGTGGATATGCAAACCATCAGAAAAGCAGGTCGCAATACAAGTGGTGTGATCGTTGTAAATGTAGCCGGGGATGATGTCGTAAGCATAGCGAGATGCCCAAAAGAAGATAGCGATAATGATGAATTTGATATGCTTGATGATGATTTCATCGCTGAGCAGATTGCCAAAATAGATGAAGTGGAATAAGATTTGCTTTGTAAATTTAGATTTTAGTTAAAAAGGTTGTAAGGTATGAAAAGAGTTTTATCAGCATTGGCTGTAGGATTGGTGCTTGGTGGTTGTGCGAATACTATCGCTAGTTTAAATCAGCAACCAACAGAGGTAGTGGTACAAAAAGTAGATAAAGATGATATTAGAGATATCATTAAAAATGACAAGATGATCCCTACTATGGATTTAGAGAGTGAAGCGGTATTTACAGCTGTTGGTGAGGGAATTCCGCCTTTGGATACAGTTAGTCCAGCTCAAGCTAGAGCCTTAGCGAAGCGTTCAGCTATCACAGATGGCTATAGACAACTAGCATCAAAATTATATGGTGTCAAAATCAACGCCAAAGAGACTGTAAAAGACGCAATGTTACAAAGCTCAGTAATAGAATCTAGGGTTTTAGGTCTTATCAAAAATGCTTCAGTAATCAACCAAGATTTCAAAGATGGTCTATATAGAGTTGAGATGGAGCTAAAAATAGATCAAGAAAAGTGGCAAGAGCTTTTTGCTTATTAATATTTGCTCTAAATACTCTATTTGGGAGTGATGAATTTATTTTTTGGGCTAAGCTCATCGTCTCAAATGGAGTAATTAGCAGTGATAATATCGCTATTTCTAGCTCTATGGTAAGGGGCTATGATAGCAAAGAATTGCTCTGTATAATCCCAGATGATAAACCATCAAATTCAACTTCATTAGAGTATCTAAATTCACACAAAGATGAGCTATTTGAATGCTTTATAAAAGAGCAAGTTAAAATTTTAGAAAACTCATTAACAAATTTAAATTCAACCGATATCACCACAGAATTGACTATAATTCCAATCCGCTTTATAGTTGAATTTAAGTCAAATGGTGCTACAATAAGCAAAATCACGAGGTAGATTATGAATGTTGTAATTGTAGAAGATGATATAAATATGCGCAAATCCCTTGAAATAGCTCTTGGGGATTATGAAGAATTCAATGTAAAATCATATAAAAGTGCCACAGAAGCCCTTAAAAAGCTAAGTATCGACACAGATGTTATAGTAACTGATATCAATATGCCAGGTATGGATGGGCTAGAGTTTATCAAAGAGCTTGATGGAAAATATGATGTTATCATAATGACAGGCAACGCCACTTTGAATCGGGCTATTGAGAGTGTTAGATTAGGGGTTAAGGATTTTTTGACTAAGCCATTTGATATCGATACCTTAGCTACAGCGATTAAGAGAACTAATATATTAACTAAAAAAAGCAAAGCCAAAAAGCCTAGCAATATCAGCCAAACCAATAATAGCAATTTCTTAGCATCATCAGCAAATTTAGATAAGACCTTAAATATCGCTAAAAAGGCAGCTCAAACAGATGTTAGCGTGATGATAATGGGTGAAAGTGGCGTGGGTAAAGAGCTTTTTAGTAGATATATCCATGAGAATTCAAAGCGAAAAGATAAACCATTAATGGCGATAAATATGGCGGCCATTCCTGAAAATTTGCTTGAGAGTGAGCTATATGGATATGAAAAGGGTGCTTTTACTGATGCCACAACTACTAAAAAAGGTCTATTTGAGTTAGCAGATGGCGGAACTCTATTTTTAGATGAGATAGGCGAGATGCCTTTGAGCTTACAGCCGAAACTTTTACGAGCTATCCAAGAGCGTGAGATAGTCAGAGTAGGGGCTAGTAAACCTATTAAGATTGATGTAAGGATAATTAGTGCTACTAATGCGAATTTAGAACAAAAGGTCGCTAATGGCGAATTTAGAGAAGATCTATTTTATAGGCTAAATACTGTCCCGCTTAAAATTCCACCGCTTAGAGAGCGTAAAGATGAGATAGAGGGGATAGCGGCCGCAACTCTAAAAAGAGTTTGTGATGAGTATGAGCTTGGTCAAAAAGAGTTTAGCAAAGAGGCTATTAAAGAGCTTTTAGAGTACGATTATCCTGGTAATATTAGAGAGCTTATCAGCATTGTTGAGCGTGCTGCGATCCTAAGTGATGGAAAGAGTATTAGCAAAGAAGATCTATTTATCTATTCTAAAAAATAAAATTTGCCTTGTATTAAGCTAAATTTGGATAGAATGCCATCTTAAATTTAAATCTAAGGCGTAGTATGAGAAAGTATAGTATAGCGGTAGTTGGTGCTACTGGGGCTGTAGGCGAAGAGATTTTTCGTGTTTTAGAGGAGATGGATTTTCCTGTTGGTAGTGTTTTGCCACTTGCTAGTGCTAGAAGTGTCGGAAAAGAGATCGAATTTAAAGGCAAGAGCTATCCTATTGTAGAGCTTAGCGATACTGTATTTGATGAGTATGAGATTGATATAGCGTTTTTTAGTGCTGGTGGTAGCATATCTGCTCACTTTGCTCCATTAGCTGCTGCTAGTGGTGCTGTAGTTATAGATAATACTAGTCATTTTAGAATGGATCCAGATGTACCTTTAGTGGTGCCAGAGTGTAACCCAGGTGATATAGCTCAGTGGCAAAATAAAGGCATAATAGCCAATCCAAACTGCTCAACAATTCAAATGGTTCATGTATTAAAGCCTCTTGATGATGCATTTGGTATCCAAAGAGTGGATGTAAGCACATATCAAGCCACTAGCGGAGCTGGTAAAAAGGGTATGGAAGAGCTAGTTTTACAGATGCAAAAGTTTTTTGAATTTAAACTTGATGAGTGCGAGCCAAGTGCCTTTAAGCACCAAATCGCATTAAATGTAATCCCGCATATTGATGTATTTTTGGATAATGACTATACAAAAGAAGAGATGAAAATGGTAAATGAAACCCAAAAAATTCTTCACAAAAATATCCAAGTTAGCGCCACTTGCGTGCGTGTGCCAGTCCTTAGAAGTCATAGTGAGAGTATCACTATCAAATTCAAATCCCCAATCGACGCACAAAAAGCGGCTCAAATTCTAAAATCCGCCCCAAGCGTGGTGCTTCAAGATAGCCCAAAAGATAATCTATATCCAATGCCAATCCATGCTAGCGATACCAATGAGACTTATGTAGGTAGAATTAGGCGTGATAACTACGATGAGAGCATACTTCATTTATGGTGCGTAGCCGATCAAATTCGTGTTGGAGCGGCTACAAATGCGGTTAGAATCGCACAAAAATGGATAGAGTTACAAGAACAAAATGGATGAGATAAAAAATAGTATAGAAAGGCTATTTGAAGGACTTTTATGGAAGTCTAGGATGGTGACATTGCTTCCGGTGATTTTTGGATTGCTTGGGGCTTTTGTTATGTTTATAGTAGCTAGTTATGATATTATAAAAGTTATAATATATGCTTGGAATTATCTTGTTTTAAGCGATCATAGCATTGATCTACACAGTGATGGCGTGGGACTTATCATCGGTGCGATCGATCTATATTTGATGGCGCTTGTGTTTTTTATATTTAGTTTTGGAATTTATGAGCTTTTTATTAGTGAAATCGACACCATCAAGAACTCTAGACAGGCTAAAGTCTTAGAAGTCCATAGTCTAGACCAACTCAAAGATAAGATAGGCAAGGTTATTGTGATGGTTTTGGTGGTGAATTTCTTTCAGCGTGTTTTACATGCTAAATTCACTACACCACTTGAAATGGTATATTTGGCCTTATCGATTTTGGCTCTTTGCTTGGGCTTATATTTTTTACATAAAAGCTCAAATCATTAGGATTAAAGGATATTTATGATTTTTATAGATGCTTGTTTTGGTAAGCCGACACCTTATACTCCAGTTTGGATGATGCGTCAAGCAGGTAGGTATCTACCTGAATATATGAGAGTGAGAGCCCAGGCGGGAGATTTTCTCTCACTTTGTAAGGATTATAAAAAAGCTAGTGAAGTTACACTTCAACCGGTGGATATTTTGGGCGTGGATGCGGCTATTTTATTTAGTGATATCTTGGTTGTGCCTATGGAGATGGGAATGGAGCTTAAATTTGTAAAGGGCGAAGGGCCTGTATTTCCTAAACCGATTATCTCAATGGATGATTTAGATAGATTAAGTAGCGATAAGGCTGTGAAAAATTTAAGCTATGTATATGATACCATTAAATTAACTAGAGATAAATTGCCACAAGACAGAGCTCTTATAGGCTTTTGCGGTGCGCCATGGACTATTGCTACATATATGATTGAAGGTGGTAGTACTAAAACCTATAATATCTGTAAAAAGATGGTTTATAATAATCCACAATTTCTACATGCGATTTTGCGTAAGGTAACTAACGCACTCAAACTATATTTAGCCGAACAGATCAAGGCTGGAGTCAATGCCATACAGATATTTGATAGCTGGGCTGGAGCATTAGAAAAGAGTGCTTATATGGAATTTGGCTTTAGCTATATCAATGAGATTGTAGATTTCATAAAGAGCGATTATCCTGAGATCGCAGTTATCGTATTTCCTAAGGGAATTAGTGGATTTTTAGAAGATATTAATGGGCAATTTGATGTTTTGGGCGTGGATTGGAGCACACCACTTCAAAAGGTTAAAAAATCCTTAGGCGCTAAATATGTCTTACAAGGCAATATGGAACCAGCGAGATTATATAGCAAAGACGCAATTGATGATGGTGTGGATGAGATTTTATCCATTATGTGTGGCAAAAGACATATTTTTAATCTAGGCCATGGCATTTTGCCAGATATTCCGGTTGAAAATGCGAAATATTTCATCAAATCCGTCCAAGAAAAATCAGCAAAATATATGAAATAATGAGTTATAAATTTATTTTTGGCCCAGTGAGTAGCCGTAGATTTGGCAGCTCTCTTGGAATTGATTTAAGCCCGGTGCAAAAGAGTTGTAATTTTGATTGTTTGTATTGCGAATTAACCAAGGCCAAAGCCGTCCGTACTATAAACAATGAGCCAACAACTAAAGCTATAATAGATGAGTTAAAATTCGCTCTTAATGAGTTTAAAGATATCGATGTTATCACTATTACAGCTAATGGTGAGCCGAGCTTATATAGCGATCTATCAAATTTAATCACTCAGATAAATTCCCTTAAAACAACGCAAAAATCACTGATTTTAAGCAATGGAAGTGCTGTTTTAAACCCTGAAATATCCAAGGCTCTCTTAAAGCTTGATATTGTCAAATTCAGCCTTGATAGTGCCGATCCCAAGACATTTCGCAAGATAGATAGAAGCATAGATAGGATCGATACAGATAATTTAATAGAGCTGATGAGCGAATTTAGAGCGAAATTTAAAGGTGAGTTGGTTATGGAGGTTTTGGTCGTGGCGGGTTATAATGATAGTGATGATGAGTTTATAGCCTTAAATAGGGCTTTTAAAAAGATTTCACCGCATAGGGTGGATATAAGCACAATTGATCGCCCACCTGCTCACAATGCTAGTGGCGTAAGCATCGAAAGACTATACTATCTATCTACTTTTATAGACTCAGCGCCGGTGGCTATCGCTTCTAAAGCGCCCTTGAAATATAAATTTGATTACACTCAAAGTGAGTTAGAAAAGCTCTTAAAGCTTCGCCCACAAAGCTTGTATGATATCGAAAATAACTACACTCAAAACGCAAAATCAAATTTAGAAAATTTAATCAATCAAGGCAAGATTACAGAGTGCGATTTAGGCGGGATGAAATTTTATAGAATTTTATAAATTTTTATAAATTTAAGCTAAATTTAATTGACAAATATCTATTTATTAGATATAATTTCGGCTCATTTATACGATATTCCGGATTAGCTCAGCGGTAGAGTAGTCGGCTGTTAACCGATTGGTCGCTGGTTCGAATCCAGCATCCGGAGCCACTCTTTTATTTTATTTCAAATCTTTTTATTTTTAAAATCTCTATAAAAATCTTAAATTTAATTTTCGGATTTTACTATTTTTTTAACCAAAATAGCATAAATTTAGCTCTCTAATCAAGATAATATTAATTTATGATTAAATATTTCTATTAGTTTGAATTTCTAATTTCATTTTTTTTTTTTTTTTGATAAACTGCCGCCAAAGTTTCGCAGGAGAGATGATGCAAAAACATATAAGAGAAAATGGAAATGTGATTTATGGAGACCTATCTAAACAAGTAAATTTGAAATTAGATTTTAAAGGCAAAAATAATATTGTATTCTTTGCTGGCGGAAGCAGGAATGTGAATATATCGTGTAGAGGTGATAACGCTTTAATATTTATAGGAGATAGGGTTAGGGCTAATGGACTAATTGATATTCTTAGATTTGGACTATGCTACATAGATGATAATTCAACTTATAATGGAACAAATCCTAGAATATTTGAAGCAAAAAATATAATATTTGGTAGAGATTGTATGTTTTCTTGGGGCATTTGGCTCTCGACTTGCGATCACCATTTGATTATGGATAGTCAAACTAATGATAGGATTAACTTTTCTAAAAGCATTTATATAGGTGATCATGTGTGGTGCGGACAAGAAACTGCCATTTTAAAAGGGATTTTTGTAGCTTCAGGTGCGGTAATAGGTGCTAAAAGCGTAGTATCTAAAAATTGTTATTCAAATACTGTCAATGCGGGCAATCCTATCATAGAGCTAAAAAGAGATCTATTTTGGTTGAGAGATGATCCGACCGTTGGTCAATGGACAAAAGAACAAACCCTAAAACACTCAAATATCCCAAATGAAAATTTCAAATACACCTACAACCAAAACGAATTTCTATCACCAAAAGCCATTGAAGAAAAATTAGACTCCCTAAACACAGCACAAGAGAAGTTGGAGTTTGTATATGATGCAATCTATATGAATAAAAACAAAAATCGCTTTGCTTATTTCAAAGATATGCCTTACGATATCCCTTTGCCAAAATACGAAAGCAAATTTAAACTTTTAAAATTTGAAGAGATAGAACCCACCCCACCAAAGCCAACCATACCACCACAACCAACCCCACAAGAGCAGATAAACTCACTCAAAAAAGAGATAAATAAAAAAGATATAGAGATTAAAAATTTAAAAATAACTAACCAAAAAGCCCAAAATATCAAAAATCATCTGAGCTACAAACTAGGAAATGCTCTAATACAAGCGCACAAACAATGGTATAAAGGCGGATATATTAAATTTATATTTGAAGCCATAAAAATCAAAAATGAGCATAATAAAACTAAAATATAGCTTAAAAAGCAGTTAGGCTAGATAAAATCAAGCTTAAATAAGTTGATATAAACTTAGCTAAAATACTATAAATTCGCATAAATATGATATCGCTGATTGAGTGTGGAGAATTTGAGATGATAGCCAAACTTCGCAAGATAAAATTCCACAAAATAAAAATCCCCTGCAAAGTAGAGAAATCTAACAAATAGTTAAATTCAACACTTAAATTTAGTTGAAATTCACAGGATCAATATCAGGCAAAGCACCATAAAATCTAGCGACTTGACTAGCTTTGAGTAGTGGAATATGAGATTGCGATCTTAGCAGTATCTGATAGCGATATTTGGATGCTATCATCTCGATTACACATTTCCCACTACCGATAATCTCTAAATTTGGTATATTTTCAAGCTCTTTTAAGGTTTTTTCCATCTTTATTATAGCTCTATTTTCATCTTTGTCTTCTATTTTTATGCGAAGTAGTCTCATAAATGGTGGGTATAATCCCTCTCTTATGCTCATCTCATCATCTATAAATTGATCGAATTTATCCATATATTTAGCGAAAAATTCGCACTTCAATCCCTGTATTATCACCTTGCCGTGGTCTGCTCTACCGGCTCTACCAGCTACTTGCATAGCTAGGGCTAGGCTCTTGCTTCTAGCTTGATAATCGCTATAATCCAAATGCTCATCAAGGCCCATTATAATCGCTAAAGAGACATTGTGATAGTCGTGGCCTTTGCTTAGCATTTGAGTGCCGACAATTATATCTATTTTGTTTTCGTTGAAATTTTTAAGCAAGGTCGTGAGCTTTTTTTGTGTGGTGATCTCATCTTTGTCAAATTTGGCTATATTAGCTGATGGGAAGTGGCTTTTGAGCTCTAAGAGAAGCTCACTAGTGCCGATTTTGTGAGATTCTAGCATATCGCTATTACAGCTTGGGCATAGATTTGGTATCGCACAGGTAAAACCGCAGTAGTGGCATTTAAGGGCTTTTTGTTTTTTGTGTAGGCTTAGAGATATTGAGCAGTATGGGCATTGTATGCTTTGGGCGCATTTTTGGCAAGTGAGAAATTTGAAATTCGCTCTAGTAGGCAAAAATATTATAATCTGTTTGTGGCTAGCTAGCTCTTTGGCTATGCTATTTAGTATAAGCTCATTAAGCCCAGTTGGGCTATGGTCATAGATATACTCTTTTTGTGAGTTATAAAATTGCCCTTTTAAGCGAAAATGTGGGAATTTCGCATAGCTATTTAGGCTTGGGGTGGCGCTTCCTAAGATACATTTTATCCCAAATTTATTAGCGATATATATGGCTAGATCTTTGGCGTTGTAGTATGGGTCGCTACTACTTTTGTAGCTATCATCGTGCTCTTCATCGACTACGATTAATCCTAAATTGCTAAAAGGCAAAAATAGCGATGAGCGAGCTCCAGCTATTAAATTTATCTTGCCAGAGCTGAAATTTGATAGTAGGGATTTTTTATTTTTGGTTGAAATTTTGGAGTGCCATATACCAACATTATCACCAAAATACGCCTCTAAACGCCCTTGCATTTGTGGGGTTAGTGAGATTTCAGGCATCAAAAATAGAGCTTGTTTGCCACTATTTAAGCACTCTCTTATAAGGCTTATATATATTTCGCTCTTGCCACTTCCAGTATCACCAAAGATTAGGGAAATTTGATTTTGCTTGGCAAATTGCGTGGCTTGTTGTTGGAGTGGGCTTAAATTTGGTGATTTGATAAAGCTATATCGCTCTGGTTCATAGCCACTAAAAGGCTCAAATAAGCCCAAAGCAACGCCGATTTCGCAAGTATAGTAGTGGCTGATGAATTTGGCTAAGGTAGCTTGAAAGGTTGTGAAATTTAAATTTAATCTCTTAGATATTTTGGTGGTTTTGAAATTTGGTTTAGATACACTTTTTATAACGCAGCCGCTCTGCTCTTTGCCTCTTAATACAACGCTCACAATCTCAAATTCGCTTAATTGAAATTCACTTTCATAGGTTAATGGCTGTAAATTTAGGCCTATTATAGCGATTTCGTAGTAGTTCATAGTTTATCGCAGATATCTTTGGGAGATAGGCATTTGATAGTGCCGTTGCTATCGTAGCTAAACTCGGTCTCATCATCAAATATTAATTTATTATCTTCAACTCGCCAGTTATTTAAATTGATTGAGTGTAGAATCTCTGTATTTAGGAGTGGGTCTTGAACTTTAGCGGTTAGTAAAAGAGCGGTTTTTTGGTGGAGAATATTGGCTTGGATTGTGGCTATATCGGTTTTAATTTTAAGCAAATTTGCGTCATTTTTGCTTAAAAACACTCTTGGTGCTGCGATAGCTAATAAAACACCAAGAATAATAATTACAAACACTAACTCAATTAGGCTAAATGCTTTTATCATGTGTAAGGGCTTTGTCAATATTGCCAAGAATAGAGTTTAATTCGCTCTTTTGCTCGTAGTTTTCGTGGCATTTTTTGACAAAAGCAGTAAGTAGATCCTTGATAGCTAGCTGATGCTTATCATCTAAAAGTTTTTTGATATCAGCTTCGAAATAATCAGCAAAATCATCATCAAGGGTGATATTATAATCTTTGGAGGCTACTGTTAGTGTGATTTGTCTCATCTACCAAGTACAGCCTCAACTTGTTTTAATAGATCATCGCTTGCTAAATCTTGATTTTTAAGCTCTTCTTCTAGTCTCATTATTTGGTTTGTTTTGGCTTCATTTTGGGCTTTTACGCTTATTAATTCGTTTCTTAAAGCTTCGTTTGCTTCGCATACTTCTTCGTATTTTAGCATTAATTCAGTAACTTTTGAAGCTAGAGTATTTAATACCTTTTCATTTTCATACATTACATAGTCCTTATTTTATAGTGATAATTTTGCGTAATTTTATCATACCTTTTATAAATATGGTATAAATTTTGGCTATTTTTGAATTTATTAGCTACTAAAAATTAAAATTTTGATTAATAAAAAGATGATAAAATCGCTAAAATTTAAGGTAAAAATATGGATAAATTCGATTTAAATAGCAAATTTTCACCAAATCAAGATCAACAAAACGCAATTGATGGCATTAGCAAGGCTTTTAAGAGTGGAGCCAAATATAGCACGCTTCTTGGTGTAACTGGTAGTGGCAAGACCTTTACTATGGCAAATATAATTAAAAAATTAAATATTCCTACTTTGATTATGACTCACAATAAATCCCTAGCCGCTCAATTATATAGCGAATTTAAGGGCTTTTTCCCGCATAATCATGTGGAGTATTTCATTAGCTATTATGACTATTATCAGCCTGAGGCTTATATCCCAAGGCAAGATCTATTTATAGAAAAAGATAGCTCAATTAATGACGAATTAGAGCGTTTAAGGCTATCGGCTACGGCAAATTTGCTTGAGTATGATGATACTATAGTTATAGCTAGTGTCTCGGCAAATTATGGCTTAGGTAATCCTGCTGAGTATAAAGGGATGGTTATAACGCTAGAGAGAGGCATGCAAATAGGGCAAAAAGAGCTACTTTTAAAGCTTGTAGATATGGGGTATAAAAGAGATGATAGCTTTTTTGAGCGTGGGAATTTTCGTGTAAATGGCGATGTGATAGATATCTATCCGGCCTATTTTAACGATGAGGCGATTAGGCTTGAGTTTTTTGGTGATGAGATAGAGGAGATTTATCATTTTAATGCTTTGGATAATAAAAAAACAAAAGATTTAAATAGATTTATATTGTATGCTACAAGTCAATTTGTTGTGGGTGAAAATCGCTTAAAAGAGGCGATTAAGGGGATTGAAGCTGAACTAGATGAGAGATTGAAATTTTATGAGAGCGAGGGGAGGCTTGTTGAGTATCAAAGGCTCAAACAAAGGGTGGAATTTGATTTAGAGATGCTCTCAACTACTGGTAGCACCAAGGGTGTGGAGAATTATGCTAGGTATTTAACAGGGCAAAAGCCAGGTGAGACGCCATATTCTTTGTTTGATTATTTTGAGATTAAGGGGCAAGATTATTTGGTTATAGTTGATGAGAGTCATGTGAGTTTGCCGCAATTTCGTGGAATGTATGCTGGAGATAGGAGTAGAAAAGAGGTTTTGGTGGAGTATGGATTTAGGCTGCCTAGTGCTTTGGATAATAGGCCACTTAAATTTGATGAGTTTATCGCTAAAAAAGCTAGATTTCTCTTTGTTTCGGCTACGCCAAATGAGTATGAGCTAGATCTATCCAAAGGGCATATTTATGAGCAAATTCTAAGGCCAACAGGCCTATTAGATCCTAAAATTGAGATAATAAGTAGCGATAATCAAGTTGAAATTTTATATGATAGGGCTAAGGCTGTGATAGAGAGAAATGAGCGTGTATTGGTCACAACTCTGACTAAAAAGATGGCTGAAGAGCTAACGAAGTATTATTTAGAATTAGGATTAAAGATCAAATATATGCACTCTGATATAGATGCTGTTGAGAGAAATGAGCTTATAAGAGGGCTTAGGCGTGGGGATTATGATATATTAGTTGGGATAAATTTATTAAGAGAGGGGCTAGATCTGCCTGAAGTGAGTTTGGTAGCTGTGATGGATGCGGATAAGGAAGGGTTTTTACGCTCTAAAACTAGCCTTATACAGACGATGGGTAGAGCTGCTAGAAATGTAAATGGAGCGGTTATTTTGTTTGCTAATAAGATAACAAACTCAATGCGTGAAGCTATAGAGATCACCGAGGCAAGACGCAAGTATCAAGATGATTATAATAAATCGCACAATATAACACCGCAATCAGCTAGTAGAAATATCGAAGATAGCTTAAAAGAAGATGATACGCAAATGCTTTATACCAAAGCCAAAAAATTAGCCAAAATGCCTTCAAGTGAGCGAGCTAAAATAGTAAAAGAGCTAAGAAAACAGATGCTTGAAGCGGCTAAGAATTTAGAATTCGAAAAGGCCGCTGCATTGCGTGATGAGATAGCTAAATTAAGAGAAATTTAGCTAAATTATATTTAAATTTAGTGGCGATTTGGTTGCCACTGATTAATCTGCTATTTTAGTGCATTTTAGGCTTATTTGGTTATCTTGTTGGGTGAATTTATATATGTATTGGCTGGTTTGAAATTCGATATTTGGCTCATATTTTGGCCTTTTGTTTTTGGCGATTTTATCTAGCATCCACTCATAATTATTAGCCACTAATAACTTCATACTCATACCCATCCCGTGATCTAAATTTTTGATAAATTTGCCATCAACTCTGCTTTTATCGCTTACTATATCTAAGGTAGCATCAAAACCTAAATTTTTAAGCTGTTTATAAAATTCGATTTTTTCGCCTATTGGAGCGACTTTGTCATTTTGGACATGGTAGGATTTAAAAATCGGTTTTGGATATTTAGCTTGTATTAAAAGGTGATTAGGCTCATTTGTATCTCTAATCTCATATCTGGAGCGACTAAAGTAGTTTGGGCTTTGTGAATTTGAGGTCCAATGAGTCTTATCCGAGACGCATAGATGGAAGTTTTCATTATCTCTGCTATCACGCCTATATTTCATAAAATCAATCTCTTTACCAAAGCCAATAGTGCGAAATGCCCCACGCTGATAATCTTGTTTATCAAATATATTAGTGCTTAAATTCCATCCACAATTATCCAAAATTCCATCTACAGCCCATGGGGCGTATTTAGCACAAAGATTGGCTATATATCCGCCGTGGCTAGAGCCTACATAAATTTTGGCTAACCCCCACCCATTTGAATTCGCTACTTTAAATGGTGGGTTACTTTGCACATGTAAGGTGGCATTTATCACATCTAAAGCAGCCATTAAACCAAAGTTTTGATACTCATCATTTGGCGGAGTGAGTGTAAGATGAAATGGGAGTTTGAAGGTTAAATTTAATTTGCCAGCTACCTTTTGCATGCCGATGAAATTGTATAAATAGCTATTTAGGTATTCCCAAATTTCATCTGATTTCATCTTGGTTAATTCTACATCATCTGGGATTGGGCGATTAATACTTGAAGCTACTGTTTTTAGGATCAATTCATCTATCTTATCAATGCTAAATTTAGCCCCTGGGGGATTGCTCTTTATAGCAAAATAGTTAGCCGTTATAACCGCTGCGTCCATATCTCTAGCGATACTATGAGCGAGTTTGTCTCTATAATACGAATCCCCATCTTCGCCTAATCCTGGTATAATGGTGATTAAAGATCTAATCTCTTTATTATTATCATAAGTGAGTTTAAACTCAAGCTTTGATTTGCGTTTTATATCTAATTCAGCATCATTTACGCCATCTATTTTATAGCTTTTAGTCCGTATCATCTATCGCCTTTTTGTATTTTAGATTGTTGATTACCCTTATTGTATCTTGAGCGATTGCTAACTCTTCATCTGTAGGGACAATTATGATTTTAATCTTTGTGTCTGCGTGTCCTATTCTGCGTGGTTCATCTTTTGGCTCCATATTTTTATCTTTGTCAATTTTTATACCAAAAATCTCTAATCCATTACACACGGCTTCTCTTACTCTAGCATCGTTTTCACCGATTCCAGCAGTAAATATAATCGCATCAATCTGGCCTAAAATCGCAATATATGAGCCGATATATTTTTTCACTCTTAAAACAAACATATCAAAAGCGAGTTTAGCATTCTCATCTCCTGCGTCCATGCGTTTTTCTATCTCACGCATATCATTTGTGCCGCCTATAGCTAAGAGGCCGGATTTTTTATTCATTATATTATCAACTTCTTCACCGCTTAAATTCGCATTTCTCATCAAAAATGGCATAATCGCTGGATCTATGCTACCACAGCGAGTTCCCATCATTAGCCCCTCAAGTGGCGTAAGCCCCATTGTGGTATCGATACATTTGCCATTTTTTATAGCTGCGATACTAGCACCATTACCAAGATGTAAGGTGATACAGTTAAATTTACTATACTCAATACCTAAAATTTCGGCTCCGGCCTTTGAGACAAACTGATGAGAAGTGCCATGGAAGCCATATTTTCGTATCTTATATTTTTCATAAAATTCAAGTGGCAAGGCATACATATATGAGACTTTTGGCATGGTTTGGTGAAATACCGTATCAAACACAGCTACATTTGGGATATCGGGTCTTAATTTTAGTGTCTCTTTCATTCCTGCTAGGTGCGCTGGATTATGTAGTGGGGCGAGTGGGATTAGCTCTTCTATCTTTTTCATTACGCTCTCATCAATTAGTATAGCATCTGTGAATATATCGGCGCCTTGGACTACTCTGTGACCCACGCCATCTATATCATCTAGGCTCTTAATTATGCCTGAGTTAAATAAAAGCTCATTCATTATATCAATGCCTTGGGCGTGGTCTATGATATGAGTGGCTCTATCTTTTGTCTTTCCACAGGCGGTGACTATCTTGGCGTATGAGTTTTCAGAGCCGATTTGCTCTATTAAACCCTTACACATCACACTTTCATTATCCATATCATATAGTTTGAATTTAATAGAGCTACTACCTGAGTTTATAACCAAAATTTTCATCTACTCTCCTTGAATTGCGCTAATTAAAATTGTATTTATGATATCATCTACTAAGCAACCACGGCTTAAATCATTAATTGGCTTATTTAATCCTTGTAGAATCGGGCCGATGGCTAGGGCGTTTGAGCTTCTTTGGACAGCTTTGTAGCAGATATTACCAGAGTTTAAATCTGGGAAGATAAATACATTGGCATTGCCAGCGACTTTTGAATTTGGTAGTTTTTTGGCTGCTACTACGCTATCAACTGCTGCATCAAACTGAATCGGCCCTTCTACATCAAGGCTTGGGTCTAACTCTTTTAAGATTTTAGTAGCCTCTATCACGCTATCTACGCTAGCTCCGCTACCACTATCGCCTGTTGAGTAGCTTAGCATTGCGATTTTAGGCTCAAAGCCAAACTCACGAGCGATTTGGGCTGTGGATATAGCTGTTGTGGCTAGATCTTTTGGGGTTGGATTTGGGATTATAGCGCAATCTGCGTAGAAGTGAATTTGACCATTTACGCACATTATGAAGCTACCACTTACGCTAGAGACTCCGGGTTTGGTTTTGATAAATTGTAAGGCTGGGCGGATGGTTTGGGCTGTGGTCGTATTGGCTCCGCTTACCATCGCATTTGCTAAGCCTTTATAGACAAGCATAGTGCCAAAATATGTTCTATCTTTGATTAGCTCTTTGGCTTGATCTAGCTCTAAGCCTTTGTTTTTGCGAAGTTCATAAAGTGTGGTGGCAAATTCATCTATCAATTCGCTTTTATCTGGATTTATGATATTTGCTTTTGTTAAATTTAATCCCAAATCTTTGGCTCTTTTGTCTATTTTATCTCTATCACCAAGCAAGGTTATAGATACTGCCTTGCTAGCTAGTAAGATATCGCACGCTTTAAGCACTCTATCATCATCGCTTTCAGGCAAGACTACTATTTTTGGTTTTTGGGCGGCTTTTTGGTATAGAATGGTTTCAAATTTCAATGGAGTTATATAATTGCTCTCTAATGTGGCTATATCATCTATATTTGTAAATGACTTAAAGCCTAAAAATCCGGCTTTATAAGCGGTTTTATCACTTAGCAAAAATGGAGCATTTAAATTCTTAGCTATCAAAGTATCTAGTAATTCATCGTCAGAGCCAACGACTATTATAAAATTATCTTTTATGCTATCAAATTTCGCTATTATCGCTTTTATAAGCTCATTTTCTTTTTGGTTTTTTAAGAGATTTATCGCTTCATCTAAACTAAAAACTCTAAAACTATCTTGATTATCAAAACTAATGGGTAAAAAAGTAACACTTTGGGGTAATTTGGAATTTAATTTAGCTTTAAATTCGCTATTTTCATAGTCACTTTTTAGTATATAAATAGCTTTTAGCATTGTTTTATCCTATATTTGGTATTATTTTGTGTAGTTAATGCTATATTGTATCATAAAATTGAGAGTTATTTATGAAAAGAAGTTCTTTTTTTGTCTTATTTTGTTTGGTTGGTTTTAGTGGTTGTGGAACTGGAGCTAATCCGCATATATCAATGGAGCCACCTGCATATGTAGAAGAGATGCCGAGCCGTGTTCAAGGTGGTGGCGTGGGTAATCCTGGTAGTTTGTTTGGTAAAGGGGATAATCCTCTATTTTCAGATAGAAAAGCTATGAATGTAAATGATATTGTCACAGTAATCATATCAGAAAACGCCAATCAAAGCTCACAATCTAACCGCTCAACAACTAAAGATAGCACAACAGCATTAAATGGTGGATCATTTACCACACCGGCTGGATCACCGCTACAAGGGCCACTTAATGATGTTAATAAAATTGCTGGAATTGGATTTAGTGCTGGTGGAGCTAATAGCTATAGCGGAAGTGGCACGGCTAGTAGGGTAGAGACCTTTACTACTACTGTTTCAGCTAGGATTATCAAGGTTTTGACTAATGGTAATTACTTTATTGAAGGTAGCAAAGAGATATTATTAAATAACGAAAAGCAGATAATGCAAATTAGCGGCGTGATAAGACCTTATGACATTAGTCAAAATAATGAGATAGAATCAAGATATATATCAGATGCCAAGATACTATATCGCACCGAAGGGGATTTACAACGAGCTATGGATAAGCCGTGGGGGACTAGGGTTTTAGAGACTATATGGCCGTTTTAATCTATTGATTGTTTTTTGAGTTTGCTATTTTCTATGGCGTGGCATAGCTTGATACCATGAAGAAATATTATCCATGATATATATATCCACAAGATAAAAAACAAAACTATAGAAAATGAGCCATATATACTAGCATAAGTTTTATTGTAAAATGAGTACTCTATAAATAGCCATTTAGATATAGACCAAGCAAGAGAGCTGATAAATGAGCCTATAGCTATGCTAGTGATTGAGAAGTTTTTGTTTATGCTAATTAGATATGTGATAGCAAATATTAGCCATATAATAATATATGGAAATATAGCTAAGAAATTTATCCAACTTGTATAGTCATTACTTTTAAGTAAGCCTTGAATAGAGCTAGATAGCCAAAATGATAGCCCCAAGCCAAGTGGCATAAGGGTGATTAGCGTCCAGTAATTACTAAGCCCTTGCCAAAATTTACGCTTTTGGATATTACAGATTGTAGATATCGCATATTCATACTCAATGAAAAATAGCAAACTAGTAAAGAGTATCGCCACAACACCCATAATACCAAGTGAGCTAGAGTTATTTAAGAATTGATCTAAATATTGAGTTATATTTTGGCTAGGAAGTAAATTTGAGTAGATAAATTCTTTAATCTTAGTATAATACTCTTTGAAGCTAGGCATAGTAGTAAATATACTAAGCGATACAAAAATTATAGGAATTATTGATAAAAGCGTATGAAAGCTAAGCGAAGCCGCAAAGTGAAATAGCTGCTTGTCGCTTAGCTCTTTTGAGATAACTCTAATGATATTTTTGATATCCAAGATTAAAGCCCCATTTTAAATGGATTTAAGATATTATTTGGGTCAAATGCTCTTTTAATAGATCTAAATAGCTCCATCTCGCCATCGCTAAAAGCTAAGCTCATAAATGGTGCTTTAGATATCCCAATGCCGTGTTCGCCACTTAGCGTTCCGCCAAGCTCGATTGTGGCTTTGAAAATTTCTGTGATTGCTTGATGGCCACGCTCGATGGCTTGCGGGTCTGATTTATCTACCATAACATTTGTATGGACATTGCCATCGCCAGTGTGGCCAAAGCAAGGTGTAGTAACATTATATTTAGCTGAAATTTGAGATATCTTATCTAAAAGCTCTGGTAGCTTAGAGCGTGGGACGGTGATATCTTCGTTTAATTTCAAGCTACCATACATTGTGATAGCTTGAGAGCAGTTGCGTCTAGCAAACCATATATCAGCGCTCTCTTGATCATCTTTTGCTACTTTAAAATCTATAGCGCCATTTTGGATAAAACAGTTTTTAATGATCTCTAAATCTTTATTGATTACATCTAAATTTGGCCCATCCACATCGCTAATCAATATCGCACCCGCATCGACTGGTAAGCCTTTATTAAATTTTTGCTCAACAGCTTTGATGCTTAAAGAGTCTAAAAACTCCATCGCCACAGGGGTTACACCAGCGGCCATTGTCTTATATACGGCATTCATAGCTGAATTCACACTAGGAAATACCCCCATAGCGGTCTTTTTGAATTTAGGTTTGGCGATTAATTTTAGAGTTATTTCAGTAATTACTGCTAAGCTACCTTCACTAGCTATCAAAATCCCAGCGATATTGTATCCGGCGACATCTTTTATCGTTTTTTTACCAGCTCTTATAATCTCCCCATTAGGCAACACAGCACGCAAAGCCATCACATAATCTTTGGTAATTCCATATTTCGCAGCACGCATTCCGCCGGCATTTTCACTTACATTGCCACCTATGCTACTATAATTTTCACTAGCAGGATCAGGTGGATAAAATAGCCCCACTTCTAATGCAGCCTTTTGTAAATCCATATTTATCACACCAGGTTGGACTACGGCTACCATATTTTGCATATCTATCTCTAAAATTTTATTCATATGCTTCTCAAAGCTTAGCACCACTCCGCCACCACTAGCCAATGCGCCACCAGTAAAGCCACTCCCAGCACCCCTTGGAACGATTATTATCTTATTTTCGTTACAATATTTTAAAATTTCACTTACATCATTTTCATCTCTTGGGAATAGAACACCATCTGGTTCATATCGCTTTTTTGTTGCGTCATAACAGTAGGCTATCTGATGGGCTTTGTCAAATTTGGCATTATCTTGACCAATTAAATTTTCAAAATATTTTATATGTTTTGTATCCATTTTATCCCCTTATCTACCTAAAAGTCTATTATAATATCTATTATAATTTGTAATCTTAGCCCCATCAAGCTTCCAAAATACCGTATCTATATCTTTGATTCTTGTATAAAATGGCACCTCATAATAGCTAATCTCACCGGTCTTAAAGCTTTGTAAAACTTCAAAGCTACCACAATCAGCAAATACAGCTTCCCCATCAAGTGCGATAAATATCAGCCCAGCTGCATTTTGCGCACACATTTTGCGAAAATCTGCCTTGCTTGGGTTTGGCTTATACTCATAGCTTAGATAGGCCGCTACGATATCAGGATGAATAAAGGTGATATGGCTAAAACTCTTAGTAACTTGATCATAAATTTCTTTATTTGGAGTGATTATCAAAGATCTATTATACATGTAATTTAGTATCACTTCATCGCCAGCTTGTGGCAAGATAGTAGGCAATGGGAGCGCTGATTGTTTTAGCTCATTAAATACTTCAAATCTCAAATTTGCGTATCCGTCCTTTTTTTGTGTGACTACAGCACGGGCTATTATGGTTTTGCTACCATCGTTTAATTTATGCATCACAACGCCGCTTGAACCAACTATGAAGCTATCATTATCTAAGATTGTAGCGTTACCATTATTGGTGTTTAATATGAGATTATAACTTGGTTTTAGATCGAATTTAGCCGCAAAGCTCAAAGAGCAGATTGCTAGTAGTAAAAATGCGATTTTTTTCAACTATATCCCCTTTTTGATTTAAAATTTCGCATAATTATATCTTAGTTTAGGTAAATGTTTGAAAAGTATAAATAATTTTAAGTTATAATTATAGAATCAATCTGCTTATATTAGGATCTTTGATGAAAAAAATTATATTATCTATTTTAGCTTTTATGAATTTAAACGCAGCTACAACGAGTGTTGAAGAGCTAATCTGGCCGCAAGGAGATACATTTTTGACCTTTTTAGAAAGGCACAATATACCATTATCGATATATTATAATCTCTCAGGCGAGGATAAAGAGTTGGCTAGTGAGTTAAGTGCTGGGACAAAATTTCAAATTTTAAGAGATGTTAATGATGATATTAGTCAAATTCTATTGCCTATAAGCAATGAGATTCAAATTCATATCTTTAAAGATATAAATAACCACTATTCTATGGATTTTATCCCAATTGTCTATGAAGTCGAAGAGATGGTCTTAAATATCCAAATCCAAGACTCACCATATAAGGATATCAAAAACGCCACAAATGATGAGATATTAGCTAATGCTTTTAATAAATCATTTAATGGTAGTGTGAATTTCAAAACCTTACAAAAGGGTGATAGATTAGCTATTGTTTATGAACGT
The DNA here is from genome assembly GCF_002139935.1 of Campylobacter lanienae NCTC 13004. Classification (NCBI taxonomy): domain Bacteria; kingdom Pseudomonadati; phylum Campylobacterota; class Epsilonproteobacteria; order Campylobacterales; family Campylobacteraceae; genus Campylobacter; species Campylobacter lanienae. Next base: position 373,744 of record NZ_CP015578.1, read on the forward strand.
AAAAAGCGCTTAGGCAAATATATCGGCGAGCCAAATATCAAAGTTGCTATGATAGAGACTAGGGGAAAGCCAAATTATATATATAAATTTAATGATGCGTTTTATGATCCTAATGGAAGAGAGCTTGAAAATTTCTTATTGATTAAGCCTGTGCCAAATGCTAGAATTAGCTCAAGATTTAATCCTAAAAGATTTCATCCAGTATTAAAAAGATATAGAGCGCATTTAGGTACTGATTATGCTGCGCCAAAAGGGACAAAAATTTATGCTGCTGGTGATGGTGTGGTGAGCTTTGTAGGCAATAAAGGCGGATATGGTAAAACTGTAACCATTCAGCACTCAAGTGGATATATGACACTTTATGCGCATTTAAATGGTTATGCTAAAGGTATTAAAAAGGGTAAAAAAGTAAAAAAAGGTCAGTTAATAGCCTATGTAGGAAGCACTGGTTTAAGCACTGGACCGCATCTACACTTGGGATTATACAAAAATGGCAACGCTATAAATCCAGAATCTGTAGTCAAAATCACAAAATCTGAACTTAATAAAAACCAAAAAATTGAATTTAACAAGCTAAAAGATAGCCTAAATAACCAAATTCAAGCTAGTTTCAAAGATCATATAAACAAAGCCCCGCTTGAAGATATAGCAAATATAACCGAGATATAAAAATGCCAAATAAAAATTTAGAAGAGGCCAAAGAGCAACTCCAAAAACACATTATAGAAGAAAATGAGCTAAGTGCTGCTGATATCGCAAGCCACCTAAAGATATTAAAAACTCACGATGAAGATGAGTATGCTAAATATTTAGAGAAGCTTGATGCTCACACACTTGGTGAAGCAGCTATGGAGATGCCTGATCACATGCTGCGAGATGTGATAGAAAATCTTCCAAATGACAAGATAGCCGAAGCGATCGATGAGCTAGAAAGTGATGACGCAACTGACCTTATACAAACGATAGAAGAGATAGATGAAGAGAAGGCCAAAGAGCTTTTTAGCTCACTTGAAATAGATAGCCAAAAAGAGATTAGCAAGCTTATAAATTATGAGGATAACGAAGCTGGCGCATATATGCAAACAGAGCTATTTAGTGCTAGATTAGATGAGAGTTTAAGTAGCGCTATAGCTAGATTTCGCATAATGAAACAAGAAGATAAGATAGAAAATGTATTTTCTTTGTTTGTTGTGGATAATGAAGGGGTATTAAGGCACACAATTGCTCTTGAGGATCTTATAACATATGATTTTGATTTAAATTTAAGCCAGATAGTAAATCAAGATGAGGAGAGATTTAAACCACATTTTGCTATTGATAGTGATGATATTAAAGTAGCTGTGGATATTATTATGGATTATGATTTGAGCGCTATTGCTGTGACTAATAGAGCTGGTGTGCTACTTGGTCGTATCACAACAGATGATATTCACGATTTTTTAGAAGAGAGTGCAACTGAGCAAATCTATAATCTAGCAGGTGTTGATGATGATGCTGAAGAAGAGGGACTTGTAAAAACTGGACGTGCTAGGGCTGCTTGGCTGTTTGTGAATTTAATCACGGCGATTTTGGGTGTTATTGTGATTGGATTTTTTGAAAAGTCTATTGAGAGCTTGGTTGCTTTAGCTGTTTTGATGCCAATAGTTGCTAGTATGGGTGGCAACGCTGGTAATCAAACACTAGCTGTTACGGTAAGGAGATTGGCCCTTGGTGAGATAGGGATTGGGGATTTTTGGGTGGTGCTGAAAAAAGAGATTATAATGGCTATTTTTAACTCTTTTATCTTTGCTCTGTTTTTAGGTATTTTGGTGGGGCTTTGGTTTGATAAGCCGATGCTTGGAGTGGTCATAGCAATAGCGCTTGTGGCTAATATCATTATGGCGGCATTTTTAGGAACATTTATCCCGCTTAGTTTAAAGAGAATAGGGCTTGATCCCGCTGTCGGTAGCACTGTGTTTTTAACTACAGCGACAGATATTATAGGATTTTTTGTATTTTTAGGATTAGCGACATGGATTTTACTATAAGCGATTTAAGAGTTGTAGCATTAAAAGAGTCTAAATTTGTTAAGCCATTTAGTATTTTATATAATCAAGATGGCAAAAATAAGCGTTGGGATTGCGTGGAAGCGCATGATAGCGTGAGTTGCTTGCTCTATCATAGGGAATTTGAGTCGTTTTTGTTTGTTAGGCAGTTTCGCCCATCTGTATGGTACTATCAAGAAAAAAATCAAACTCCAATCAAAAATGGCCTTACTTATGAGCTTTGTGCGGGGATTATGGATAAGGGGTTAGATACTAAAGCTACGATAATTGAAGAGATTCTAGAAGAGACTGGATATAGAGTTGGTGGCGTTGAGAGAGTGACTAGTAGCTTTACTGCTCTTGGATTTGGGGCGAATGCTCAAACGCTATTTTATGGTGAGATTGATGAGAGTATGAAGGTTTCAAGTGGTGGCGGCGTTGATGATGAGAAGATAGAACTAATCTTTATAAAGCGTGATGAGATTCTAAGCTTTATATATGATGAGAGTAAGGTTAAAGCGCCAAATTTACAATTTTCGATTCTTTGGTGGTTGATAAATAAAAAGGCTAAATTTGATTAAAGCCATTTTGGGTTTTTAGTGAAGCTCACACTTAGCCAAATTTTATAACTTGGGATATCTAATCCCTGTTCTATCTCATCTCTGATTAGATCCATCTCATCTATATTTTGAATTTTAAATGACTCTCCCATTAAGATATTTACCTCAATCATAAAAAATCTTCCGCTTTTTGCTACATGCGTATCATAGTCGCTAAAATTATATTTTTTGGATATATTTTGAAGTAGGGTATCTATCTTATCATCCATATCTTTTGGTGCGACCATTACCAAATCGGCTAAATTTTTTATAAATACTTTAAGTGGCATTACGGCCAAAATCATAGACAAAACAACCAAAAGCGCAGGATCTAGATATCTAGCCCAGATAGTTTGACTCTCTTTATCAAATAACCAAACCGCCCCAAATACCAAAAATCCACCCATATAAAGCACACTATCGATAAACCACTCTAAACTATCAACCGATATCAATGGAGAGCCTAAAATCTTGGCTTGATATGCCGTATAAAGCCAAATTCCAATAGATAAAAGCATCGAAAAAAACGAATACAACATAGCTTTATCAAATTTAATCTCATATCCACCATCTAATATCTCTTGAATACCATTAATCAAAGCATAAGCACATAAAATTAACAAAATTAAACTTTTAAAAAGATTTACCATCGGCTCAAATCTCATATATCCATATTGAAAGATATCATCATCTTCTTTATAGATAAATTTAGAAGTCATAACACTAAGCAAGATCAAGATAGTAGATAAAAACGCCACCAAACCATCAAAAATAATAGCTTTTGAGCCAATATATATCCCATAAGTAATCCCAAAAATAGCCAAAATAACAGCACAACATAGCGATATTTTTAGAACAAATTGCTCTTTTTGGCTTTGAATTTGGGGTTGTTCTATATTGTTTCTAATTTTCTTATATTTTTGTGGTTGGCTTATCATTTTTTATACGCTTGTCATCTCATTTAACTTTTCATCACTATGATGATGAGCAAATATCATCTCAGCTGCTTTTAGCATACCTTTGGTGATATTTTTCATAAGTGCTGTGTCATTCATCAGTGATGTTGCCATTTTGTTTGTGATTTTTTTGTTGATGATTAGGACATCGAAGTTAAATTCGCTATCATACTCATGATAAATTTTACGCAAATTCTTAATCTGATTTTCTAGCTCATCTGGATCTTTGATAGTTGCGATCTTATACATTATGCGAAGACTTTCTAATATCTCAATTCTTAATTTATCATACTCTTCTTTGGCGTATTGGTTTGAGCTGGTGATGTATTTATAGATATTTGGTTGAGTGTTTTTCATATCTTTTAAGGCTTCAGCCATGATAAGAGCTGCCCTTCTAATATCCATAATTTTGCTTAGTTGCTCGGGCTTAGCGTTGCTTCCGGCTAATACAGCGTAATCTATAATTTGGCTATAAATTTCTTTAAATCTATTATTATATAGCTCATCGTAATCTAAATTTATAGGTATCTGTCTTGCTTTGATTATATCTTTGGCGGGAATATCGCTATGTTGGATATCACCGCTGCTAATGCTAATTGATTTTGCTATTATTGAATTTGCGTTAGAGTATAGATGTAAAAGCTCTTTATTTAAGACTTCTAAGGCGCTATCTTGGAATTGTAATGCGTGCTCATCAAGGTATTTAGCGCTATGGACTTTACTTCTTTTATGAGTATCTTTCATAAATTTATTTAGCATTTTTTCAATAAATGGAATCAAAGGATAAAATATAATTACCCCAATAGCATTAAAATATGATAAAAATACAGCAAGTCTAAGCGTATAATCATCCTTAGCAATATTAAAATAATCGCTAGTTGTATCTGTGATATACATAAATGGAACTATAAAAATAATACTAATAACCGCACATGAAACATTAAATAGCACATGAGCTACGGTGAGCTTTTTACCTTCTATATTGGCATTTATAGAGCCGATAACTGCCATCACAGTTGAGCCGACATTTGAGCCGATTGCTATCCCAACAGCGTTTTCATAGGTTATCTGACCTACGCTTAGGGCGGCTATAGCTAGAGTCAAAGATGCGTGAGAGCTTTGGATCAATACAGTAATGACAATCCCAACAAAAGTATAAACTAGCAATCCTATAACGCCAGACATCGCAAATTGCGATAGATCAATGCTCTCTTTAATATTATCAAAACCGCCTTTCATATATGAAATTCCCAAAAACAAAAGCCCGATACTAAACAAAAAATATCCAAAGCCTTTGATCTTTTGAGTTTTGTTAATCATACATAGCATACCAATTACGATAAGTGGCATTGCATATGCGCCTATATCAACCTTTAATCCAAAACCAGCTAAAAACCAACCAGTGGTGATAGTGGCTAAATTTATCCCATAGATAATAGCAAGACCAGAAGCAAGTGAGATCAATCCAGCACTCAAAAATGATATCGCAAGCACGCTAACAAGGCCGCTTGATTGCATTATAGTGGTGGTAACAGAGCCAAAAATAAAGCTTTGGAAATTGCTTTTAGTCATTTTTTTTAAAAAGCTCTCCAAACTTGCCATCATAGAAAAGCTCTTTTCTAAAACACTCATCGCATATAAAAATATACAAACTCCAAAAATAATAGTCAAAAAGCTCTGACTAATATACATTAAGATAGATATTAAAATTATAAAGCTAAAAAATAGAATATTTTTCATCAAAATCCTCTTGAATTTTTCTCTAATAATATATGAGCTAAAAATATTACAAAAAATATCTGTAAAAATATCCCCAAAAACGGCATTAAAGTAAGAATATAAAATACAACAGAAGCGCTAAAAAATTTAACTCCACCGCCCTTTTGTAGGTCTATTTCAAAAATCAAGCTATCAGATGTATTGCTAGCTACATCAATTAACATAAGGCGATAAAATAGATAAAAAAATGGTAAATTTAAGATAAATAAATTAATAATAGGGATAAATAAAAGTGGAATTGTGATTAAAAAAATGAGTATAAATTTAATAAAAGTTACGCAGATTAAGCCAAAAACTCTAGCGTTGCTAGGTGATGGAGTTGTGTTGTAATTATAATATTTTTGATTGATAAATTTAACTATATATGGAGTCAAAAATCCTGTTATAATAGCAGCGATTATCACACTAAAAATAATAGCTAAAAATATGCTGATTAGATAAAATGATGAAGTTAGCATAAATTGAATTAAGCTAAGCGATAATAGCCAAGCGATGAATCCATCGCCGTTAGCGTAGGCATCTAAATGGGATTTGGCTAATATATTAAAGATATCATCCCCAAAATATAGTGTAAGCCCCACCAAGCTAATCAAAGAGATACTAAGAGGCAAAAAGGCAAGTAAGATAAATCTAATTGTGAAAAAATCCCTAAATGAGCGTTTGATTATACTATTCATTTTATATTTTTATAGCAAATTTCAAGTTTAGAGTAAATTTCATCTACGCTATTTACGCCACTTTGTAATATCTCATTCATCACGACATTATCTTCTACGCCGTTCCAAATTTTTTTGTATGTACCATCTTTGTAGCCGTGGTCTTGGCGGAATTTGTTTAAGACATTTTTGCCTATATAAATATCAAATAATTTTTGTAAATTCACACCGCATTTTAACGCCACTCTAAAATAATCTCTTAAAAGATCAAAGAAATTTAGATTAAACCCGCTACAACGATGGATTATAAGCTCTGTATCGTGTATAATCTCATATATACTATACTCTTTAATATTATAAGGCTCTTTGCAAAATTCATTAAATCCGCTAGTTGCTACTATATCATCGCTTAAATTATCTATATTGCCAATAGCATTTATCTTATAATTTTCTAATCCCAAACTCATAATAAAATGCCAAATATCCACAATCTCAATAGCGATATTATCTACATCTAATGGTGCATTTATCGCCTTCCAGTGCTTCCAAGCAAAGCTATCTATAAGCTCAGCACACTCCATATAAATACAACGCTTCCAGTTGATTAATTTGCCATCTTTGGTTGTGCCTTTTTCCCAGCCAATGCCGTTGGTATCATCATTTAGTTGTTGTTGTAGATATAGCATCTCTTTGATTAAATTTCTATATATCATATTTTTGCCTTGAATTTTTAAAATTAAGGATTATACAATAATTTAGTTAATATCTGAAATTAGCAATCAATTTAAGCTTGCCAAATCAGCAAGCTTATGCGTAGTAGTTTAGGCTATTTTGCGGTTTTATCATATTTTCAAATAGCTTATTGGTCTGTTCTAATAGGGTTTTATTGATATTATTATTTGTAGTTTTATTCTCTTTTAACATCTCATCAAACATATCTAAAAGCGATCTTTTTAGCTCTATTTTACTCTCATCGCTATTTAAATTTGGCAAGGATTTTTTAAGCGAATTTGCGATATTTGATATGGTTTCATCGCTAAATGGCTCATTATCTTTGATCTGTTTCATAAAATCATCAATTTTTGGGCGTAGCTCTTCCATCGCTTTTGCGATTTCGACTCTATCTTGTTCGCTTAGACCATTGTCGCTACTTAGTTCAAATTTATATCCATAAGAGTGTTTTAAGCTAAGAGTTTGCTCTTGGGAATTTTTCGAGCTTTTATTAGAGTAGTTAAGCTCTTTATTATCATACATTGATAGGTTTATCGTATCGCCTGAGCTGGTTTTAAAAGAGTAGTTAAAAGCATTGTAAGATGCATTTGCGTAGTTGCTATTTACCATGATTTTTCCTTTTAAATATTTGCCTTTAAATCGGCTAAAAAATTATTTGTTTAAGCCAAATTTGGCTAAAATCAAGCAAAAATAGTGCCAAGAAGTAAATATGAATGAGAATATAATCAAATTTATCAAAAGTGAGCATATATTAACCTTAGGGGTTAATGGAGAAGATGGGGCTTATCTTTGTAGCTGTTTTTATACATTTTTAGAGCCAAATTTGATTATTGTGGCTTTTGGTGGGGATAGCTATCACTATAGAGCGATACAAAATGATAATAGGGTTTTTGTAAATATCGCTCTAAAAACTAATACAATAGGCAAAATTCAAGGCATCCAAGCCAAGGGGATAATATCTAAAAGCGATCTAAAAGAGCATAAAAAAGCCTATATATCACGCTTTGCATATGCTGGATTTGTGAAGCTAAATTTATATAAGATTGAGTTAAAATGGCTTAAATTTACAGACAATAGCTTAGGGTTTGGCAAGAAAATTGAGCTAAATTTGGATTAAATTTATAATTAAATTTAGCTCACCCATTGGCGATCTTTTTGATTAGTTTATTTAGTGGTTTTTTGATAATTGGCTTTACTAAAAAGTCATAAACTCCAAATTCCAACGCCTTTTGCTTTTGAGATATATCGGTGCTAATTGCTATTATAGGGATATCTTGTAGATATTGCCTTTGTTTGAAGTTATTTAAAAACTCAAACCCATCAAGGCGAGGCATATAGATATCTAGAAGTATTAAATTTATATCAAATCTATGCTCCAAAATCTCCATCGCCTCTAGCCCATCTTTGGCTGTGATGAAATCATCAATATAGATATTTTCAGCCAAAATTAACTCTAAGAGCTTTAAGGTTATTTCATCATCATCAATCGCAAGAATATTTAATTTTGTCATTGTAATAGCTCTTTTATCTCTTTTTCTAGCTCGGATTTGCTGATATTTGTGCTGATTATTTGAGCAAAATGTGCTTTTATATGTGTTGGAATTTTGATATTTGGCTCTACAAATAGCGCAACTTTGCTCTTAAATTTATGTAAATCATAGCTAGCTTCTAAGATATTTAATATCCTTTTATCATCAAATTGATCATTATAATCTATCAAAATCAACTTATAAGCTCTACTTTGTGTAATCTCTTCTAGCTCATCTATGGATTCTATTGTATCTATCATATGGCAGACTTTAGATAAGACTGCGTGGTAAATTCTAGTCTCCATTTTGCTTTTTTTAAATAGCAAGATATCTCTTGTATCATCAAGGGCATTTATCGGATCTTTATTATCAATGCTAGATAAGATCTCTATAATTTGCGATTTTAAAAGCGGTTTTTGTAAGTAGTAATCAAATAGCAAATTTGTCTTATTGATCTTATCTTTAGGATTTGTAAGAATCGCTATAATAGGTGTTCTTTCTATATCTTTTTCATCTTGGGTGTTGATGATATTTGTTGTGGCGATTATAGCGTTTTGTCTATCTAGCGCAATATCTGTAAAAATCGCATCATAATTATTAATCAAAGTAAGCTCATATAGGCTTTTGCCATCATAAACCACATCTACATTACTACAGATCTCTTCAAACATATCTTTTGTTTTTTTGCTGGTGTCATTAGTGGCAACTAGGATTTTGAGATCGTATTTTTGCGTAGATTTTAAGCTATTTAAAAGGGCATTTATCAAAGAGATCAAGCTAGGGCTAAATCCGTGATTTAACTCTTGATAATCTATATTTTTCGAATTTTTCTCATCTTTGAATTTGCCTATAACTGGCGTTATATTTGACTCTACTGATACGCCAAGATATTTTAAATATAGATTTATAATCTCTAAATTCTCTTCATCAATATCATTTTTATTGATCGATACCTTAGAGCCTTTAAAGATATTGGCATAATTTTTATCTTTATGCGGATGGAGTTTTAGGGTTAAATTTAGATTAAATTTGCTACCTTTTTTAAGCTGGCTTTGGACTTCTATCTTGCTTCCTAACATCTTAGCGTAGTGGCTGATTATACTTAATCCAAGGCCTGTTCCGCCATAAGTTCTTGAGAGATTTTCATCTGTGTAGAAGTTTTCAAATATCTTATCAATAGAGCTTTGAGAAATTCCTATTCCATTATCTTTAACGCTTAGATTAAAGCTGATATTATCATTTGTAGATGAAATTTTCTTTATATAGATAGTGATTTGACCGCCATTTGGGGTAAATTTGATAGCGTTGTCAATCAAATTTATCGCAATTTGTCTTATCTTCTCTTCATCACTAAAAACAGTTACCATAAGCTCTGGATCTATATAATAAGTCAGATTTAAATTCTTAGCCATTAATCTATTAAAATATGAGCTTATAATATTATCAAATAGATTATAAAGCAAAAACTCACTCTCATAAATTTCACTATTTCCGCCTTCTATTTTGGCCATATTTATGATATTGTTTATCGCTTTTAATAGAGTTTGGCTGCTTTGTTCTATTATATCAATTAGCTCTTTTTCATCTTTGCCTAATGAGTGGCTTTTTAAAAGCTCTATAAAGCCCATTATGCCATTTAATGGAGCCTTTATCTCGTGTGATATATTTGTTAAAAATACGGTTTTAGATCTGCTATCGCTTTGGGCTATATCTTTTTGAGCGATGATTTTATCTAGGGCGTCATTGATGATTTTGTGGCCATTTTCTAAGGATGCTTCTGTGGTGCCTTCTGGTAGATTAGCTGATGAGACTGATTTTATCTTATCAATAATTTTTGATAGATTATAGATATTGGCTTTGATATAATTTTTCGTATAATATGATATCAAAATCAAAGTAATACTAAGAATCCAAACTATAAAAGCGATAATAGAATCATATAAAAGCCATTGAGTGAATTTATCTAATTCAGACTCTATTTGTGAGCTTATGGACTCTTGAATTTGATAAGCAAATCCCAACTCTTGACTGATTAGATCATAATATTTTTGCGCTAGATATTGGCTTGGAGAGTCGTTTTTGATAAGTTCAATCGTAAAGGTGCTAAGATTGTTAATCGTCTGTTTATACTCATTGCTATTAAATATCGATTCTATCGTGCTTTTAGCTAAGCTATCTGGTAAGTGCCCATAATCTAATTTATTATTTCGTATCAGATCAAGCCATAATAGTAACTCTTCAGAATCTAAGGCTCTGTGATTTATGATATTTGCTACTAAATCCCTTTTAGCACTTATAGCTATGGTATTTGAGTATGATGAAACAAAGGTAAATATAAATAAATTTAATCTATGAGATATATCGTAATCTCTAAGCTTTAAAATCTCATCTTTAATAAGTGAGTTGATATCTCTAAAATAGCTTGAAATTTCAGTTTTATTGAAGTTTGGATCATCTAAGGTGTGGCGAATTTGAGTTAGAGAGTTAAGTTTATTTAAGATATTGGATAAATCCATTCTATTGTGATGAAGCATATTGATATGTTCAATTGTGCGATCTGTAATTTGGCGATTTAGCTGTTTGCTTGTAGGGTCGCTTATTATCATCTCTTTATCTAGCTCTTTTGAGAGATTGACTAGATCTAATGCTATGCTAAATTTGTATTTTAAATCTTTTAAATTCACATTTATATTATATTGAGAGATTAAATACCAACTAGATATCAAAAATATAATAAACAGAGGTATAGTAGCAATCAAACGCAAAATTCCAAGTAGGCCAAATTTTGTTATTTTCATTCTATCTCGCTTTTGATTATATTTTCTATATTGTTTATAAGTTGTATATATTTTAAAAACTCTTCATTTAATAGATTTTCATCATTTGTAGATTGAATATTAATTAGAATTTGACAAAATTCAGTTAATTTAAGATCCGTTGCCATCTTGGCTAAATCTTTTATATCTTGATTAGCGTCTATTAATAAAAGCTTTGCTTCATATAAAGATTCATATTTCTCCTTAGCTATTTTAGTGAATTCTAAAACTCTATGCTTAAACTCAGCAGCATCTAAGCGACTAATATACAAAATATCCCAAAGCCACCTAGTTTGATCGTTAAAAAATGATAATCTATTGCCATCATAGAGCAATTTAACGCTATAATAATGCTCATTTCTATTTTTTAAATTCACAACTTCAACGGCGATTTTAGCACTTATTATATCGCCATTATCAAGCTTAATTTGCATATCTTGAATATTTGATTGTGATTCAGAGATGATGAGGTCTATATAGTGTTTTTTAGCGTTGTATAATGGGCTAGTTTCTAAAAAATACTCACTAACATCATTACAACTTCTAAAAAAATCCTCAGGAGTTAAAAATCCAAATAATGATAAGCCTTCGCTACTAATACCGATCATTTCATAGTGTTGATTATAAAGTATCATATTAAATTCCAAAATAAATTTCGTGATTTTAGCGTAATTTGGTTTAGATAGAATTTAAATAGATATAACTAAGGTAAATTTATAAAATTCAAAGCAGTTTAAGTAATATTTAGATACAATCCAAAACTTAATTTTACCCAAAGGAAAAGTTTATGAAAAGAACTTATCAACCACATAAAACACCTAAAAAACGCACTCACGGCTTCCGTGTCAGAATGAAAACAAAAAACGGCCGTAAAGTAATAAGCGCTAGAAGAGCAAAAGGTAGAGCAAGACTAGCTGCTTAAGAGCTAAATTGAAAATTAATAAATTTGACTCTATTAGCGATGCTAAGGAGTTTAGCAGAGTATATCAAAATGCCAAGAAGTGGCATTGCGATTTAGCGATTGTCTATTTTTTGGAGTCAGATACGAGTAGATTTGCCGCAGTCGCAAGTAAAAAGATAGGAAAAGCAGTTGTGAGAAATAGAGTTAAGAGAGTTTTTCGTGCTGCGTTTTCTACTCTTAGCAGTGAGCTAAAAAATGGTATTTATATCTTTATAGCAAAAAGCGGAGCTGATAAGGTGCCTTTTGATAAAATTTGTAAGAATTTTAAATGGGCGTTAAAAAGGATGGACTCTATAAAGCAGTGAGCGCTTTTATCCTTTAAGTAGCGGATTTAGTGCTCTTGTGTTCATTCTGTTTGCAAAATTATAGGTGCAAATTCGATGAAAATTGCTACTAGTTTGGTTGTTTTTTATAAAAAATATATTTCACCACTATTACCAAGGTCGTGTAGATACTATCCTAGCTGTTCAGAGTATGCTCTTTGGCATTTAAGCCATAGTGGCACCATAAGCTCTATATTTGCTATTACTCTTAGAATTCTGCGATGCAATCAGCTCTTTAAAGGCGGTATAGATTATCCTATTATTAAAAGGAAATTCGCCTCATCTTATATATTTTTCAAACATAGTTGTGTAGAGCCGAAATTTTGGCTCATTAAACAAAAAAAAGATAAATTTTATTTAATAAAAGCATTTGACTTATCAAAGGATAAAAAGTGTTAGATAAACTTTCAACCCAAAAAAGATTGATTATAGCTACGGTTATATCTGTGTTATTTTTTATCGTTTATGATGCATTCTTAGCACCAAAACGACCACTAGATATCAATAAAACCATAGAGCAAAATCAGAGCGCTCCAGCCACCAAAACAGAGGCAAATCAATCCCCAGCACCAAAACAGACAAGCAAAACTATCGCTACAATAGATGGCGCTACCTATACAGCTACAATTGATGAATTAGGTAGAATTAGCACTTTTACTTTAAAAGATTCTAAATTTAAAAACGAAAATGGCGAACAGATATCTCTTTTAAAGCCTAGCTCACCACTTCCATTAGAAATTCGCTTTTCAAATAGTGCTATAAATAAGGAGTCTTTCAAAGTAGCATATAGCACAAATAGTGATAAAATAGACGCTAGCACAGCCCCAGCTACCATCACTCTTAGCCAAAAATTACAATCACTAGAGGTGATTAAAAATATAACTTTTTATCCAGATGGCTCATACGATCTTGATCTTAAAGTAAGCTCAAATGATGAATACTTCATTAGCGCAGGATTTCGCCCAGTTGTAGCAGTAGATGGATATACTGTTCATGGGGTTTTGCTTAGAAAAGATGATGATAGCTTAGAGATAATCGAAGATGGTGATGCAAAGGGCAATGAGATCTTTAGAAGTGTGGATTTGCTAGCAAATAGCGATAGATACTATACTACGCTATTTTATGATGATAAGAGATCTATGGAGGTCTTTATCCAAAATGATAATGAAGATAATACTCTAAGCTTTGTTAGAAATATTGGAAATTTCACTGCTAAGGGTTATATCGGGCCAAAAGATTATAAAATTTTAAAATCGATCAATCCAAGCTTGGTTGATACAATTGAGTATGGTTGGTTTACTTTTATTGCTAAACCGGCGTTTTTGTTGCTTGATTGGCTATACTCATTTATAGGCAATTGGGGCTTTGCTATTGTGGCTTTGACTATTATTATACGAATAGTTTTATTCCCGCTTACATATAAAGGGATGGTATCTATGAATAAATTAAAAGATCTAGCCCCTAAAATGAAAGAGATCCAAACCAAATATAAAGGCGATCCACAAAAGATCAACGCCCATGTAATGGAGCTATATAGAAAACATGGCGCTAATCCTATGGGTGGATGTTTGCCAATTTTAATCCAAATTCCAATTTTCTTTGCAATTTATAGGGTTTTACTAAATGCTATTGAGTTAAAGGGTGCTGAGTGGATTTTATGGATTAATGATCTTGCGGAGCTAGATCCATACTTTATATTACCGATACTTATGGGTGTTACTATGTATATCCAGCAGCACATTACGCCAACGAATTTTACCGATCCTATGCAAGCTAAGATTATGAAATTTCTACCTTTGATATTTACATTTTTCTTTATCACTTTCCCAGCGGGGCTTACACTTTATTGGTTTATCAATAATCTATGCTCAATAGCACAACAAATGGTTGTAAATAGAATATTTGAGCGACATAAATCTCAAGAGATAGCGGAGAAGCGTCATGGGCATTAAAATTGAAGCTAAAGATTTACAAAATGCATATATAAAAGCAGCTAACGAGCTTGGCTGCTCTGCTATGAATTTAGAAGTTACAGAGATAAGAGCGCCTAGAAAGGGCTTTTTAGGCTTTTTTCAAAAAGATGGGCTTTTTGAAGTAGTTATAAAAAAAGATGATGAAAAAAGAGTCAAAAAGCCTAAAAATGACAGAGTAGAAAGAGTAGAAAAGAGCGAAAAATCGCATAGATTAGATAAGCCTAAACACCATAAATTCGAATCCAATAGTAACGATGATAAATTTGATACTCCTAGTATTGATATTAAAGCTGAGCCTATAAAGCCAGCACCCAAAAAATCCACTTTAAATATAGATCAATCTATTTTTGACTCATTTCATAAATTTGATGATAATCAATCTAGCGTATCTTTGGATAATATCTTATTAGAGATTAGAGCTGGGCTTGATAGATTGCTTAAGGCTAGTTCATTTGATATTGAGATTGTAGAGCTATCGATTTATGACTCAGATACCATATATATCAAACTTGATGGCGGTGACGCAGCACTAATGATTGGTAAAGAGGGTTATAGATATAAAGCACTTTCATATCTATTGTTTAATTGGATAAATGCTAGATATAATAAAGGAATTCGCCTAGAGATAGCTGAATTTTTAAAAAACCAAGAGAATGGTATGAGTCTGTATCTAAGCACAATTATAGAAAGAGTAGAATTAATAGGCAAGGCGCAAACCAAGCCACTTGATGGAGTTTTAGTCAAGATCGCATTAGAGCAGTTAAGGCAGAGATTTCCAGATAAATATGTTGGGATCAAAAATAGCGATGAAGGCAAATTTATCGTTATAAATGATTTTCATAAAAAATGAATATAGTAGCACTCGCAACTCCGTATGGCGTTGGTGCCATATCTATCATTAGGCTTAGCGGCACAGATGCTTTGAGTATTGCGAAAAAAATTTGTGGTGATTTAACCCCTAGAATCGCACATTTAAGGGATTTAAAGGATAAATTTGGCAATATCTTAGATGAAGCAATTGTGATATATTTTAAGGCACCATTTAGCTTTACTGGTGAGGATGTGGTGGAGTTTCAGACTCACGGCGGAGTGGTTGTGGCGAATTTGATTATTGATGAGATTTTATCACATGGGGCTAGAATTGCTAATCCGGGTGAGTTTAGCAAAAGAGCACTATTAAATGGCAAAATTGATCTAGCTAAAGCCGAGAGTATCCAAGGATTGATAAATGCTAGAAGCGAGGGTGCGGCTAAAATTTTAGCTAGAGTTATGAGTGGCGAGTTGGCTCTGTTTTGCGATAATTTGCGAGATGAATTGATATCGGCTTTGGCTTATAGCGAGACTTGTATTGACTATGCTGATGATGATTTACCAGCTGATATAATGAATCAAATCAAACAAAAATTAGAGCA
This sequence comes from Campylobacter lanienae NCTC 13004, assembly GCF_002139935.1. Taxonomy (NCBI): domain Bacteria; kingdom Pseudomonadati; phylum Campylobacterota; class Epsilonproteobacteria; order Campylobacterales; family Campylobacteraceae; genus Campylobacter; species Campylobacter lanienae. The sequence continues at coordinate 389,504 of NZ_CP015578.1, forward strand.
AATTTCATCAAAATTAGATAATATAGTATCTATTTCAAATTCCAAAAAAGGGTTAATCGATGGCTACAAAGTAGCAATAATCGGCACACCTAATGTAGGCAAAAGCTCTATTTTAAATTCACTTTTAAACTATGAACGAGCCATAATCAGTGATACCCCAGGAACGACAAGGGACACCATCGAAGAACAGATCAAAATCGGCACCCATTTAGTGCGTATAATCGACACAGCAGGGATTAGGCATAGCGATCACGATATAGAAAATATCGGCATCGAATATTCCAAAAGAGCAGCAAATAACGCCGATATAATCATCTGTGTATTTGATAGCTCAAGGGTGGCTAATAGCGAAGATATGGAGATTTTAAATTTCGTAAATAGTCTAAATAAAAAGGTGATTTTTGTTTTAAATAAATCTGATTTGGAATTTAAATTCGATCTTAAACTTGATGCGATTTTGCTTAGTGCTAAAGATAATTCTAACGCTCTAAAATCATCAATCCAAGAGTATCTAAACTCACAAGATACAAATGAGATAATGCTAAGCTCAAATAGACAGATAAAGGCGTGCGAAGATGCTAAAAGTGCGATAGATAGGGCACTTGAGTTATTAGATGAATCCGTGCTTGAGCTATTTGCTTATGAGATAAATATAGCTATAAAAGAGATAGGCAGTATCACAAAACCGCTACAAAATTCTGAAATTTTAGATAAAATGTTTAGCAATTTTTGCCTAGGAAAATAAATTTAAAAAGGAGAAATATATGGATAAAAAGACAATACAAGCACACAAAATTAGCGATGATGAGTATGAAAAGATATTAGAGATTTTAGGCCGTGAGCCAAATTTGCTTGAGCTTGGTATATTTTCTGCGATGTGGAGTGAGCATTGTAGCTATAAATCTAGCAAAAAATATCTAAATGGCTTTCCTACCAAAGCCCCTTGGGTACTTCAAGGTCCAGGCGAAAATGCTGGGGTGATAGATTGCGGTGATGGTATTGCAGCTGTATTTAAGATGGAGAGCCATAATCATCCAAGCTTTATAGAGCCATTTGCTGGCGCTGCTACTGGAGTTGGTGGTATTTTTAGAGATATTTTTACGATGGGTGCGAGAGTTGAAGCGAGCATGAACTCACTTAGATTTGGTCAAGTGCGTGGCGATACAAAGACTAGTCGCCATCAACGCTATTTAGTAAAGGGCGTAGTATCTGGTATCAGTCACTATGGCAATTGTATGGGTGTGCCAACAGTAGGTGGTGAGACTACATTTGATGAGAGTTTTAATGGCAATATCTTGGTTAATGCTTTTGGACTTGGAATTTGTAAAAGCGATGAGATATTTTATGCTAAGGCTGAAGGTGTAGGAAATCCTGTTATCTATGTCGGTTCAAAGACTGGTAGAGATGGCTTAGGCGGGGCTGTGATGTCAAGTGATAGCTTTAATGAAGAGAATAAATCTTTAAGGCCAACCGTTCAAGTAGGCGATCCATTTGCTGAAAAGCTATTAATGGAGGCTTGTTTGGAGCTATTTAAGTGCGATTATATTGTTGGAATTCAAGATATGGGCGCAGCCGGACTTACATCAAGTAGCTTCGAGATGGCAGGCAGAAGTGGTAGTGGTATGAAGATGTATCTAGATAGAGTTCCTATGCGTGAGAGCGGAATGACTCCATATGAGCTAATGCTTAGCGAATCTCAAGAGAGAATGTTGATTTGTGCTAAAAAGGGCTATGAAGATAAGATTAAAGAAATATTTGATAAATGGGATTTGGATGCTGAGATTATAGGTGAGGTAACTGATAGTGGTATAATGGAGCTTTATTGGCATGGAGAGCTAGCTGGTAGTGTGCCGATCGCTCCACTTAGCGAGGCTGCACCTATACTAAATCGCCCAACTAGCAGACCAAAATACCTTGATGAAATTTCAAAAATCACTATAAATAACCTACCAAAAATCAGTAATCAAGATGCCTTTAATCTACTAATTAGAGATTTAAATGTATCAAATAAGAGCTTGATCTATGATCAATACGACTCAACAGTAGGCACAAATGTGATTAAAAAAGCTGGTAAATTAGGCGCTGCTGTGATGAGAATCAAAGAGAATAATAGATCCATTGCTATGGGTATGGAGTGTAATACAAGGCATAATTATGTCGATCCTAAAATCGGTGCGGCGGCCGCCGTGGCAGCTAGCGGTAGAAAGGTTGCTATGAGTGGGGCAACTCCACTAGCTATTACTGATTGTCTAAACTACGGCAATCCACAAAATCCAGAAGTTATGTGGCAGTTCGCACAAGGTTGTGAAGGGATCAAAGAGGCATGCGCAGCGCTTAATACCCCGGTAGTTAGTGGAAATGTAAGTTTGTATAATGAAACAGATGGAGTTAGCATCCAGCCTACGCCAAGTATAGTATCAGTAGGCGTTGGCGATAGAGCTGATAGAAATTTGATTAGTGAGTTTAGCCGTGATGGTGTGGGTATCTATCTTTTAGGCAAAACCACAGGCGAATTCGCCGGATCGCTATATATGAAAGCGGTGGCAAATTTATGCGCAGGAGAGTTAAAAGAGATAGATTATAGAGCTGAAAGAGCGCTTTGGGATTTGGTGATTGAAGCTAATAAAGATGGAATTTTGGAATTTGCTAATAGCGTTGGAGTTGGCGGTATAGCTATTACTTTGGCTAAGATGGCGGCTGTTAGCTCTATTGGTTTTAGTGGTGAGATTAAATTTAGCGATGATCGCTTTATCTTTGATGAGAGCTTTTCTAGGGCTATTGTAGGGGTTAAAGATGAGCTTAAATTTAAAGATTTGGCTAAAAAATATGGAGTTGAGCTTATCAAAATTGGCTTAAGCGGTGGCGATGAGTTTGTTTTAAATGATATTAAAATTAGCTTAAAAGATCTGCAAGATATCTATTTTAGCGAGTTTGCGACTATTATTAAAAGTGAAGATTGATAGGTTACTAGGCTAAGTAGTATTAATTAAATAAAATTATATTAGATTATGGAATTCAATAGATAAGGGGGTTTTATGAGAGCGTTAATTAGCGTTAGTGATAAGAGTGGTGTAGTGGAGTTTGCCTTAGGACTTGAGGATTTGGGCTTTGAGATTTTAAGCACAGGCGGGACATATAAAACTTTAAAAGATAGTGGAGTGAAAGTTATAGAAGTTAGCGAATTTACTGCTAGTCCAGAGATGTTTGAAGGTAGGATAAAGACTCTTCACCCTAAAATTCACGGCGGAATTTTGTATAAAAGAGATAATCTAACTCACATGGAACAAGCTCAAAAGCATGATATAAAAAACATTGATCTAGTTTGTGTGAATTTATATCCTTTTAAAGAGACTACAATTCGCACAGATGATTTTGAAGAGATTATCGAAAATATCGATATCGGTGGGCCTACAATGGTGCGAAGCGCTGCTAAGAATTTTAAAGATGTTTTGATAGTTACTGATATTAATGATTATAATATCGTCTTAAAAGCCCTTAAAGAGGGCGCTGATAGCTATGAATTTAGACGAGATTTAATGATAAAAGCATATGAGCATACAGCGTCATACGACTCAATGATAGCAAACTATATGAATGATAGATTTAATAGTGGATTTGGTGCTAAGAGATTTATAGCCGGCTCAAAAGTATTTGATACAAGATATGGAGAAAATCCGCACCAAAAGGGCGCTGCGTATGAATTTGATAGCTTTTTGAGTCTGAATTTCACTCAATTAAAAGGTGAAGCAAGTTTTAATAATATGACCGATATCAACTCTGCTGTAGCGATAGCTTCAGCATTTGGTGATGCGCCAGCTGTTGCTATATGCAAGCATGCCAATCCGTGTGGCTTTGCTATTGGAGATAATGAGTTAGATAGCTATATTAAGGCTTTAAAGTGCGATCCGGTTAGTGCTTTTGGTGGCGTAGTGGCTATAAATGGTACACTCACAAAAGAGTTAGCTCTAAAAACCAAAGAGATATTTATAGAAGTTATAATCGCTGCTAATATAGAAGATGGAGTTTTAGAGATTTATAGCGATAAAAAACGCACCAAAATCTTTACACAAAACAATAAATTTCTAGTAACTTCTGGCAATAAATGGGATTTTAAACATATTGATGGTGGTTTTGTATTCCAAGAAAAAGATAGTATAAGCGATGCTGAAGTAGATAATGCTAAACAAGTTACGATAAAAGCCGCCAATCCTAGCGAGATAAAAGATCTAAAAATAGCATGGAAAATAGCCGCTTTAACTAAGTCAAACTGCGTTGTATATGTCAAAGATAGCACACTTTTAGCAATAGGTATGGGGATGACTAGCAGAGTCGATGCAGCTCGTGCCGCAGTAGCGAAAGCTAATGATATGGGTATAGATTTAAAGGGTTGTGCGTTGGCTAGTGAAGCGTTTTTTCCATTTCCTGATAGTATAGAGATTGCTTCTAGTGTTGGCGTAGCTAATGTGATCCAACCGGGTGGCTCAATCCGTGATGATGATGTGATAGAAGCAGCTAATAAAGCTGGGATGAGTATGTATTTTACCGGTATTAGGCACTTTTTACACTAATTTTAAAGGTTAAATTTATCTTATTAAACTTTAAATAAGAGTTTAATAAGTATAATTTCATTATATTTGATCTAAAAGAGAGAGAAGATGATAAATACCATAGGTAAAAAAATAGTGCTTAGTATAGTGGTTGTGCTATTTGTGAGTTTTATAGCTATGCAATTTATTATTATTGCCCAATTTAATAACTCATCTACACAGATTACTAAAGATAGTTTAAATATGCTTAGTTCGTCGATATTTCAAACCGTTCAAACTGCTATGAATACCGGCGATCCACAAATAATAGAAAAGTCTGTCCATGATGCGAGCTTGATCGATGGGGTGGCGTCTTTGCAAATATATCGTTCAGATGCTGTATCTGAGGGCTTTGGGCTTGAGAAGGTGGTGCCTAAGGATAGCATCATTAAAAATCAGTTTATAAATCCAAAAAACTATACCGAAACTATCAAAACTGATAATGACCATCAATTAAGATTAGTTACGCCAATTATAGCTAAAAGCGAGTGCTTAGCTTGCCATGCCTTAGCTAAAGAAAATGATGTTTTGGGTGTAATGGATCTATCGTATTCTTTAAATGCTATGGATAAAGATCTAAGAGATAAGAGTGTTATGTTTTTGCTGATATTTGCTATATCGCTCATTGTAACTGTAGTTATAGTTTTGGTGGTGTTAAAAAAAGTTGTTATAACCCCAGTTTTAGAACTACTCAATCGTGCTAAGGATCTAAGTAGTGGCGATGGCGATTTAAGTGCTAGAATTTCAGTTAAAAGTAGTGATGAGATAGGTCAGACTTGCAAACATATCAATGTTTTTATAGAAAAAATTCAAGATATAGTCAAAAAAGCTCAAAATAGTGCTAAGAGTGTAGAGAGTGAGACAATGACATTAAATGACAACGCCTCAATCCTCCTAAATAGCACAGAAGCAGGAAAAGCTCAAGCCAAAGAGTCATACGCAATTAGTAAAAGCATATCCGATGAGTTAGAGATTTCAACTGACAAATCAAGTAAAGCAGCCGGCGCTAATAAACAATCTTATGATGAGTTAGAAGAGATGATACACTCTCTTAGTGAAGTTGTAACTCATCTAAATGAAGCAAATGCTAAAGAGCAAGAGATAGCACAAAAAACAATAAGCGTAGTTAGCCAAACCGAAGATATGAAAAAGGTATTAGATATCATAGGCGATATAGCTGATCAAACTAATTTACTTGCGTTAAATGCGGCTATAGAGGCAGCGCGCGCTGGAGAGATGGGAAGGGGATTTGCCGTAGTGGCCGAAGAGGTTAGAATACTAGCTGAAAAGACAAATGAATCTTTAGACGGTATAAATTCAAATGCTCAAAATATGATAGAATCCACAAGAGAATTAGGCGAAGCTCTCAATAAAAATGCCAAAAATATCGCTTCTATTAGTACAAGTGCCAATGAATTAATGGATAGAGCTAAATCCACTCAAGAGGCCACAAGCGAATCTATGCAAATAGTCCAGGAAGTCTCTGCTATGGCAATTGATATTAATAACAAAATCAAAACTCTATTAAACCAATCTCAAGAGTCTATGGAGGCTTTCAATAATAATGCTAAGATAGTTAATCAATTCTTAGATGTATCAACTAACTTAAAAGATGTAGCCATCAAGCTAGAAGTCGATCTTAATAAATTCAAAACCTAATTTTAAGCCGTCTTTTGGCGGCTTTTACCTATAACTTTCTTTTAATTTAATTATAATTAATATTTTATAGTTAAAATTTAGTTTTAAGATTTACTAAGGATATTTTATGAAAGATATGGGCGAACCAAGAATCAAAATTGTCGCTATGCCAAGCGATACAAATCCTGCGGGAAATATTTTCGGCGGGTGGATTTTATCTCAAATAGATTTAGCTGGAGCTATAGCAGCTAGGGAGTTGGCGCAGATTAGGGTTGTTACAATTTCAATGAAAGAAGTTATCTTTAAAGAGCCAGTTTTTATAGGTGATATTGTCAGTTGCTATGCCAAAATCACGCATGTAGGTAGCACCTCTATTACAACAAAGGTAAAGGTAGTAGTCCAAAGATTAAACGCTCAAGGCTTTTGCGAGTGCGTCCCAGTAACTACTGCTGAGGTCACCTATGTAAGTGTAGATGAAAAAGGCGAGAAAAAGCCTATAGATAGCGATTGGAAAAGACTTCATGGATTTTGATAATTTAGCCACTCTTTTTAAGTGGCTAAATTTAGCTTATAGCTATAATTTATATTATAAATTGATATATTAAATTTAATTTTTTTACTTAAATTAAGATTTGAAATTAGATAACAAATATAGACTTTGCTTGAGATTAAAGAATTTTAAAGTAATTTAAAGGTATAATTATCACCTTTTAATAAAACTTCAAAAGGTGTATAGTGTTTGAACTTATAGGCGAATCGCTAAAATCGGCTGTAAATAAACTGAAATTTGTTGATGATGAAAAGGCTTTGAAAAATGCGCTAGATACGCTTAAAAAGTCACTATTAAAAGCCGATGTCTATCATAAGGTTACTAAGGAGTTAGTATCTCTTGTAGAATCAGATATGAGAAGTGGCACTATAGGTCAAAAGCAATTTTTAGATAGTATAAAATCAAATTTAACCAATATATTAACCGCTCCAAATGATGGAAACAAAGGCAGTGGCTTTGTTTTTGCCTCTAATCCTCCAACTATTGTATTAATGGCCGGCTTGCAAGGTGGCGGTAAAACCACAACTACTATTAAACTTGCAAATTATCTAAAATCAAGGAAAAAGCGTGTATTAGTTGCTGCTGCTGACTTACAGCGATTAGCAGCGGTTGAGCAGCTTAGACAGCTTTGTAGCGCTAATGATATTGAGCTATTTAGCATTGATGGAGAGAACAACCCTATAAATGTAGCTAAAGAAGCACTCAAAAAAGCCAAAGATGGTCTTTATGATGTGCTTTTAGTCGATACTGCTGGGCGACTAGCGATTGATGAGGCTTTGATGAATGAGTTAAAAGAGATTAAATCGGCCTTAAATCCGCACGAAATATTCTATGTAGCTGATGCGATGAGTGGTCAAGATGGTGTTCGCACGGCTGCTAGCTTTAATGAAGCGTTGGGAATCACTGGAGTAATTTTAAGTAAATTTGATGCTGATACAAAAGGCGGAGTGGCGATAGGCATAGCTCATCAGGTTGGAATTCCGCTTAGATTTGTAGGTGTTGGTGAGAAAGTAGCCGATCTTGAGAGTTTTATCCCTGATAGAATTGTGGGTAGAATTTTAGGCGAGGGCGACCTTGCTACCTTAGCTGAAAAAGCATCAACAATAATTGATGAAAAAGAGGCTAAAAAGCTAAATAAAAAGATCAAAAAAGGTGAATTTAACTTCAATGACTTTATCACTCAACTTGAGAGTGTTAAAAAGCTTGGAAGTATGAAGAGTCTAATAGGCATGATACCGGGGCTTGGAAATATGGCTAATCAATTAAAAGATATAGATTTAGATAATTCTGATCAGATCAAACATATCAAAGCTATGATTAGCTCAATGACTCCAAAAGAGAGAGAAAATCCAGATCTTTTAAATAATGCTAGAAAACGCAGAATAGCCGCTGGTGCGGGATTGGATCAGATAACTGTTAATAGATTTTTAAAGCAATTTAGTAGTGCAGCCAAGCTAGCTAAGAAATTCTCTAATAAAGATAGTATGAAAGGTTTTGCATCTATGATGGCAAACGCAAATCGCCCTAGATAATTTAGGGCTTACTTATGGCTATAAATTTTAGCTATAATTAAGCCTTAATCAAAAAAATAATTAGGAGAAAATAATGGCAACAGTAGTTAGACTAACAAGAATGGGACGCAAAAAAAGACCATTTTATCGCATTGTGGTAACTGATAGCAGAAAAAGAAGAGATAGTGGCTGGATTGAGAGCATTGGGTATTATAATCCGATGGTAGAACCAGAAGTGATTAAATTTGATGCCCAAAGACTTGCATATTGGAAAAGCGTAGGTGCCAAACTAAGCGATAGAGTCGCTCAAATTACAAAATAATGGTAGAAGAATTTTTAAAAGAGTATGCTAAGCTTATAAGTGATTCGCCTGAGATTATTCGCACTGAGCGGATAAATCTTGGTGAAAATTTTGATGAGATTATCATTTATGCTAGCAAAGCTGATACTGGCAAATTAATCGGCAAAGATGGTAAAATGATAAACGCTATCAAAACTATAGTTATAGGCTATAAAGCCAAAGATCCAACTTCATATAGAATTACGGTAAAAGCTATTGAAGAGTGATTTGGTAGAGGTTTGCTTGCTTGGCAAAACTGTGGGTTTAAAGGGCTCTTTGAGACTTCATAATCGTAGCGATTTTATAGAACAATACAAAAAAGGTGCTAAATTTTATGATAAATTTGGCAATATATTTTCTATTAAAAGTTATGAGCCATCAAATTCTCTTGTGATATTTGACGGATTTGATAGTATTGAAAAGGCAAAAGAGCTTGTAAATAGAACTTTATATCGGACAATTGAAGATACCAAAAAGAGTTGTAAGCTTAAAAAAGATGAGTATTTTTACTTTGATATTATAGATTCTGATATTTATGAGAGTGGGGTTTTGCTTGGTAAAATAGATGATATTTTAGAGGTTGGTGCTGGATATTTATTGAGCGTGAAAACTGATAAAAGCATACTTTCACAAAAATTAGCAAAGCAGTTTTATATCCCTTATCAAGATAATTTTATCATCAAAGTTGATACCAATAGTAAAAAAATCGATGTTAAAAACTCTATGGATATACTGCTTAATTCTTAAATTTAGATATGAAATTTAATTTTATAACTCTATTTCCAAATTTAGTATCACCATACTTTAGTGATTCTATACTTGGCAGAGCAACTCAAAAAGGTATTATAGAGATTAATTATATCAATCCTCGCAATTACACAAAGCAAAAACACAAAAAAGTTGATGATTATATGATTGGTGGTGGTGCTGGACTTTTGATGAGTGCGCAGCCGCTTTGTGATGCTATTGATGAGCTTGGAGATACGCATATCATCTATCTGACGCCCGTTGGTAAAAAATTCAATCAAAATGATGCAAAAAGATTAGCGAATTTGAGTAATATTACATTTATTTGTGGTAGATATGAGGGTATTGATGAGCGTGTGATTGAAAATAAGGTAAATGAGGTTTTTAGTATTGGGGATTTTGTTTTAACCGGTGGAGAGTTGGCTGCTATGAGCCTTTGTGATGCTATTAGTCGCAATATTCCTGGTGTTTTGGGTAATATTAACTCTTTGGATATTGAGAGTTTTGAGAGTGGAATTTTAGAAGCTCCTAGCTTTACAAAGCCAAATATTTTTGATGGTTTGTCTGTCCCTTCAGCTTTTTTAAAGGGTAATCATAGTATAATCATCGCTCTAAAAAATCATATGGCGCTTTGCAAAACTCGGTTTTTTCGCCCTGATTTGTATCAACTCTTAAATCGCCAAAACTTTAAGGAAAAAAGATGAGAAATAAATATATTGAAGCATTTGAAAATGCTCAAATTGCGACTAAGTCTGTGCCTGACTTTCGTGCTGGTGATACTTTGAGAATTGCTATTCACATCAAGGAAGGCGACAAAAGCAGAATTCAAAATTTTGAAGGCGTTTGTATAGCTCGCCGTGGTAGCGGTACTGGTGAGACTTTTATAATTCGCAAAATCGGTGCTAATAGCGTAGGTGTAGAGAGAATTTTCCCTATTTATAGTGATAGCTTAGAGAGTATCACAGTTTTACGCAAAGGTCGTGTAAGACGCTCTAAACTATTTTATCTACGAGATAGACGCGGTAAAGCTGCTAGAATTAAAGAGCTTAAAAAATAGTTATTTATACTACTTAGCCCCTATTTGGGGGTTATTCTTTTTATTACATTGAATTACTATGGAAAAAATTATCTTTAACTTTGATATATTTGATGGTGTGAAAAGTGCTATGCTTTGTGAAACTGAATTTAGCAAAGAGATTCGCATTACAATGTCTAAAGACTCCATTATGAAAGAACATAAAGCACCAAGTGCTATAATCGTTCAAGTCCTGCGTGGAGAGATAGAATTTGAGATGAGTGGGGAGATTTTGGTAATGGGTGAATTGGACATGGTGACTTTACCGGCTTTGAAGCCACACTCTCTAAAAGCCTTAAAAGACTCTATAATCAGGCTTAGTCTATCTAAATCTGATAGCCACACAAGAGTATTTAGAGCTATCAATAATTAATAAATATTTTAAATTCATCCATTTCTAAAGTAGTTTAATCTACTTTAATCTTATTATATCTTTTTAAATTTCATAAATATAGTGCTAATTTTTTAAATTTAACTCAATTAATCTTTTAAAATATTTTTTAAATTTTCATCTATCTTATAAGATAAATTTAAGATATTATTTATTAAAATATTGATTGTGAAAATGTTTATCAAAATCTTTATATTTATAAAATATTTATTAAAGGAGCTTAAATGCAATTTAAAAAAATCACTCTTGGCTTATCAGCTTTGATGCTAGGAAGTAGTCTATATGGCGCAGTTGATCTATCAAAAGAGGCAAATGAGTATAGATCTTATGTTATCGATCAAATAGACAAACTCTTAGATAGCACTGAGCAATTTGTAGGATATCTAAAATCTGGCGATACTCAAAATGCCAAAAAACTCTATCCATTAGCTAGAATGTATTATGAGCGTTCAGAGCCGATAGCAGAGAGTTTCGGGGAGCTTGATCCTAAGATAGATGCTCGTTTAGCTGATTTAGAAGAAGATGGCAAAAATGAGAGTGATTGGACTGGGTTTCATAAAATTGAGAAAATTTTATGGGTAGATAACACTACAAAAGGTAGCGAAGCAACAGCAGATAAGTTGCTAGCAGATATCAAAGAGCTAAGAGCTAAGGTGCCAACTGTCAAAGTGGATGCAGAGTTAATGCTAACTGGCGCAGTGGATCTACTAAATGAGGTATCAACTAGCAAGATAACAGGCGAAGAAGATATCTTTTCTAAAACCGATCTTTATGATTTTAAAGCCAATATTCAAGGGGCACAGAAGATCTATGAAATTTTAAAATCTCATCTAGTAAAAAAAGATCCTAAATTAGCAAAGGATATCGAAGTTCAATTTGCTAATGTAAATAATCTATTAGAAAAACACAATAAAAGCAAAGATGGATATGAATACATAGGCTATGATAAATTATCAAAATCTGATATAAAAGAGTTAGCAGAAGCGGTCAATAAACTAGGTGAGCCATTGTCAAAAATGGGTGTAATCTTAGATTAAGGTCTTAATATGAATTTCAATCGCCGTAGTTTTATCGGGAGAACTTTAGCGCTTGGACTTGGAGCTAGCACGCTTAGTGCTAGTCAAGTCTTAAATCCACGCATCAAATCAGATGAAAATGATATATATCCATTTTATGGAAAGCACCAACAAGGTATCGCTACTAATATTCAAAAGCATATATATTTTATGGTTTTGGATTTACATACTAACTCTATTGAAGAGATTAAAGAGATGTTTAAAATTTGGACTATCTATTCAGCGAAATTAACAGCTGGAGAGAATGTCAGCAAATATAGTAGCAATAAATTTATCCCTACTTTAGATACTGGAGAGGCTGATTCTTTAGGGAGTTATGGGCTTACTTTAACCTTTGGTGTGAGTGCGTCGTTTTTTGATAAGCTTGGCTTAGATAAGCTAAAGCCAAAAGAGCTTAAAGATCTGCCGCATTTTCCAAGGGATCAGATTAGGGCTGAGTTTAGTGGTGGAGATATATGCATACAAGCATGTAGCGATGATCCGCAAGTGGCCTTTCATGCGGTGCGTAATCTAGTGCGTGTAGCAAGACTTCAAGTTACTATGAAGTGGTCACAAATGGGCTTTAACTCATTTATGAATAGCGACACCCCACGCAATCTTTTTGGCTTTAAAGATGGTACAATTAATCCTAAGGGCGATGAGCTTGATAAGGTAGTTTGGATAAAAGGTGGAGCATTTGATGGTGGGACCTATATGGCAGTAAGAAAGATACAAATGCACTTAGAGACTTGGGATAGGACTCATCTAAAAGGTCAAAATGATACCTTTGGTAGATTTAGAGATAGCGGTGCGCCGTATGGTGGTAAGGCTGAATTTGATGAAGCTGATATAGGCTCAAATACTCCATTGCCAGCTGATTCTCATGTGTTTTTATCTAAAAGTGCAGATACTAAGATACTTAGGCGTTCATACTCTTATGCTAGTGGCGTAGAGCCTAAGACTAATCAGTTTGATGCGGGGCTTTTGTTTATCTCATTTCAAAAAACTCCAGAGCAGTTTATAAAGATACAAAATGCTTTAGGAAATGTAGATAGGATGAATGAGTATATCACGCATATAGGTTCAGGGCTTTTTATCTGTTTTGGTGGTGTGAGTGGCGATGGGGATTATCTTGGTAGATCGATTTTGGGGTAAGGATTTTTGATGTTTAGAGCTTGTTTTGTGATTTTATCTTTGCTTTTTACTTTAAGCTTAGAGGCGAGTATGAGTCCATTTTTTATAGGGATTTCAGACGCTTTGAGTGCGGTTAAAAGTGGTGATAGCAAATTAGCAAAAGATATAATGATTAAATTCGAAAAAGATTTCAACGCTCTTAATATCAACACAGCCTTATCAGATGATGTCAAACAGAGATTAAAAGATGTTTTAAATGAAGCTAATGTTGAGAATTTAGAGAGCTTATCTAGTGCGTTGATTGCCCTTGAAAAGGAGCAAAACCCCATAGATTATGAAGCCAAAAGAGTAAAATTCAAACAGAAGGTAATGCCACTATATAAGCAACTAACAAAGGTTACTCAAGATAGAGATTTTGAGCAAATTCCAGCTATTTTTAAAAGATTTTATGATTCTTGGCAGAGAAATGAGCGAGTAGTGGGGGATTTAAGTCCTTGGCATTATGGCAAGATAGAGACTTCAATGGCACTATATAGGATGGCGATGGTAAGCGAGCCTAGAGATGCGGCCACTATGGATATACAAATTGTAGAGATAGGGGAGTTTTTAGATGATTTTCTAGCTGGTAATACTAAACAGATAGAAGCTAATGGTGATACATTAGAGGAGCTTAAGAGAAATTTGGCCTTGCTTGAGAGTACAAAGGAGTTAATCGGTGTTGATAATGCTAAGGCAAAGGGTAATATTTTAAGCGTTATAACAAATTGGCCGCTTTTTGAAGGTGAGATTAGGACTAGAGATGCGAATTTGTATAATAGGATTGAGAGTTTATTGCCACAAATCGCAGCTGATATAGACTCTAAAAGCTCTATAAATACGCTTAATAAACTGATAGATGATATAAATTCATTAGATTTTAATGCTAATTATAATGCTTATGATGTTGCTATCGTGCTTATTAGAGAAGGCGTTGAGGCTTTGCTTATAGTAATAGCGCTTTTGGCTGTTGTTAAAAGCGGTAGTTTAAAAAGAGCCAAGGCTCATATATTAGGCGGTGCTGGCGTTGGTATCGTAGCTAGTATATTGGGTGCGGTGGCTTTGAGTTATCTATTTCCTTTAGCGACTGCTGGGACAAATAGAGAGATTTTAGAAGGTGTAGTCGGGATATTGGCTGTAGTTGTGATGATATTTGTAGTAGCTTGGCTACACTCCAAAAGCAGCCTTGCAGCGTGGAAGGCCTATATAGCTAAGCAGATTAATAGAGCTACTTCGAGTGGTAGTGTGTTTTGGTTTGGATTGTTATCATTTTTGGCTGTTTTTAGAGAGGGTGCTGAGACTATACTATTTTATGCTGGGATGTTGCCAAAGGTTGAAATGTCAAGCTTTATAAGCGGTATAGTTGGGGCTTTGGTGATTTTGGCTTTGATAGCTTATTTTATGAATTTCATTACTTCTAAAATTGCTATGCATAATATTTTTAAGCTTATGAGCCTATTGCTTTATGCGCTTGGGTTTAAAATTTTAGGTATTAGCGTTCATACCTTACAACTTACAAATATAGTGCCAAATAGCATTATACCTAGCATTCCTAGCATTTCATTTATCGGATTTTACAACACATTTGAAGGGGTTATTATACAAATTAGCTATATATTATCTGTGATAATTTTGGCTTATCTAATGGGCAAAAAGGCCGTTTGATAAATTTTACTGATAGCAAATTACTATCAGTAAAATTTAAAATATTATCCCCTCTTTATCTTGTTTGTCTAAGATACTATTTTGCTCTTTTGGTAGTGGTGAAGTATTGGTATATAGGACATCTTCTCCATTATATAATTTACGATAAACTCCACTAGGCATATCAAATTTTCTCTTTGTTTGTGGGTATTGTGCTATGTAGTTTTCCATAAATTTTCTAAATACAGGCGCAGCCGTCCTAGATCCGCCTTCTACATATCTCATTGGTGTGTTATTGTCATTTCCATACCAGACTAGGACTTGAATTTCAGGAGCAAATCCACAAAACCACGCATCCACGCTATCATTTGTGGTACCTGTTTTGCCACCTAATTCTATGCCATCTATTTTAGCAGAGCGACCGGTACCGTTATCGACAACATTTTGAAGCATTTTAACCATCAAATAAGCCTGTTCAGGCTTGATAACCTCACTACTTTTAGGCTCAAATTTAAATATTTCGCCATTTTTATTCTCTACAGAGTTAATTAATCTAGTCTCATGTCTAATCCCAAGTCCAGGAAATATAGAGTATTGCTCGCTATAATCCATAAGGCTCACACCGAAGCTACCAAGTGCGATTGATAGGTTATTTGGTATATTTTTAAATCCAAATTCGCTTAAATTTGTTTGGACTACATCTAATCCAAGTAAATTTAAAAGATTTATCGTAGCTAGATTTCTTGATTGTTTTAAGGCGTCATTTAGCGTGATTAGCCCTTTGAAATTTCCGCTGAAATTCTTTGGTTTCCAGTCTTTATCATCTGGATTATCTTTATTTACACCTTCATAAATTCTAGATATATCAGCAACCTTAGTTTGAGGCGAAAGCCCTTGATTTAGGGCGATTTGATAGATAAAGGGCTTGAAGCTAGAGCCTGGTTGTCTATAGCTTTGCGTAGCACGGTTAAAATTGCTCTTAGCATAATCCACGCCACCAACCAAAGCTAGTATCTCGCCATTTGTAGGATTAGTAACTATCATCGCACCATTTAAGATTGTGGTATTGGCGTCTTTATTTCGTTTTAAAATTTCATTATAGCCAAATTTTAACGCCTCTCTAGCTATATCTTGGACTTTTAAATCAGCATTTAAAGTGATTTTATAGCCACCATATTTGATATCTTTATATAGCGGAGTTAGCTGTTTTATGGTCTCATCTACTAGATATGGGGCTTTGTTTTGTGTTAGAGTTTGTTCGTAAATTATTGGCCTTTCTTTGATGGCGTTTTGATACTCATTGGCTGTGATCCAACCTATATTATACATTCTTGAAATAACGCTATTTGCTCTAGATAGTGATAGATCTAAATGCCTAGTTGGATCATAGCTACTAGGAGCCTTTGGCAAGCCAACTAATATAGCTATCTCTTTTATACTTAGCTCATTTAAATTCTTTTTAAAATACCCAAGAGCAGCTGTTTTGATACCATAATAACCATGGCCGAAATATACTTGATTTAGGTATCTTTCTATTATTTGTTCTTTTGTGAGTTTTTGCTCAACTTCATAAGATATGATTATCTCTTTGAGTTTTCTAGTGAATTTCTTCTCTCTTGTTAGGAGCATGTTTTTGACTAATTGTTGTGTTAGAGTTGATGCGCCCTCGACTAAGGACATAGCTTGAATATCCTTAATCGCCGCTCTAAAAATCGCTTCATAATTTATCCCATCATGCTCGAAAAAGGCCGTATCTTCAATAGCGATAAGCGCTTCAATAATGCGTGGCGGAATCTCATTAAATTTAGCATATTGCCTATTTTCTTCATCGAAAATATACGCCACCAAATCGCCATTTCTGTCATATATATGCGTTGTTAATTTTGGGTTGTAATCTACAATTTTGGATATATCAATCTTGATTTGAGAGTAAAAATATATCACACCCCCAACACAAGCTAAAATTATTATTATCAAAAAATTAAAAATATATTTCATAAAAACGCCTTTAAGCTTATAATATCTAGTCCCATAGCTGTAGGTTTGTTGCCTTTTTGGTATTTTATATATTTTTTATTAAATCCTTCTATCATCATAGCACCAGCCTTATCTCGCCATAAATTGCTTGCTATATAACGCTCTAAATCATCTTCATCAAATTTAGAAAATTTATAACTTGCCACACTAAGCATATCGATGCTTATTTTTTGGCTGATAAATTTCATCGCTGTATAGACGCTAGTTAGATTATCACTTTGAAGGTTTAGCATATATCTAGCCTCCATTTCATCTTTTGCCTTGCCTAAAATCACCCCTTGAGATACCACGCTACTATCAGCAAATAGCACTCTATCATAGCGATTTTTAAATTTATCAAAAAACTGCTTGGCTTTGTTATTTGTGATGCTTGTGGCGTATTTTGCTGGTGGCAAATTTATATCTAAGCTCTCATCATACTCCATACAAACTTGGATAAACTCCACTCCATGCTCTTTTAAGATCAATGCCCTACTAGCCGAGCTAGAAGCCAAAACTATCATAAAAATCCTCTAAAAGTAACACCAAGGTATATATTGATAAATGATAAAACCACATTTAATGGTGTAAAATAGTAGATTATGAGAACTAAATTTTCATGGCTCATTAGCATATCATCTTTTATAAATGCCCCTCTGGCTTGGTGATATTTATACCAAATATAGGCTAGATTGGCGCAGATGAAGGCTAATATAGCGATTTTGGTTTTGACGATGGCTTCAACCATCGGATCGCCTATTGGAAAGTAATCCCCATAAGACATATATAACCCACTCAAAAGCAAAAATCCCACCATAGCCAAAGCGCTAAATAAAAATTTGTTAAATTCTTTTAAAATTAGCTTATATCGATGGGGATTTTGCTCAATATCTCTAAAGCAGTAGTAGCCGCAGATTATAACCGAAATCTCCAAAGCTATAAAAAGAGCCGAACAGCCAATATGAGTAAATGGAACTATCTGATCAAGCCTAGCAAATGCGCTATTTAAACTACTCAAAGTTTGCTCTTTATGATATTTGTCGCTTCGTTTAGTGCGTTTGGAATTTTATCTATATCCTTACCGCCAGCAGTGGCAAAATCATCTCTACCACCGCCACCGCCACCAACTATAGGGGCTATAGCTTTTACTAGCTCACCAGCTTTGATATTACAATTTTTAGATCCAGCGCCTAGGCTGACTTTGCCATCTTTTTTACTAGCTAAAAATACTACTACACTATCAAATTTATTTTTTATCTCATCTATTTTAGCTTTTATATCGCCGTTAAATTCGCCAATTACTACACTTACATTATTTATAATAGTTGGGCTTAGCTCTACTGATGAGTTGGCGTTTTTAATCTCGTTTTGTAGGGATTTTATCTCATCTTTTAGTTTGGTTATAGCGTTGATTGGATTGGCACCTTTTAGGGCTATTTTGATCTCTTCAAGCTCACTTCTTAGCTCATTTGCGTAGTTTAATGCCGCCCTAGAACAAACTGCTTCTATACGCCTTACTCCAGCACTTACGCCACTTTCACGGATGATAAAAAAGCTCCCTATCTCATTCAAATTCTCTACATGAGTACCACCGCAAAGCTCCTTAGAACATCCCAAGGTTAGCACCCTGACTTGATCGCCATATTTCTCGCCAAAAAGAGCTATAGCGCCACTATTTTTAGCAGATTCTATATCCATAATATCAATTTTAGCCTTAGCACCGATTGTGATCTGATCATTTACAAATTTCTCAATTTTATCTAATTCATCTTTAGAGATAGGCTTTGGATGAGTAAAGTCAAATCTAAGCTTATCAGCCTCAACGCTACTTCCAGCTTGAGATATATGAGACCCAAGTATAGTTCTAAGTGCTGCGTGGAGCAAATGAGTAGCTGAGTGATGACGGCGAATTTCTAATCTATTTAGGCTAACTTCACAAGGCAAGATATCACCTATTTTTATGCTGTTTTTTGCCTCTATTGTGCTTAGATTTAATCCAAAATATTTTTTGGTATCAAGAATTTTATTGCCCCCTAAAAGCCCAGTATCACCGCACTGACCACCACTTTGAGCATAAAATGGAGTAGAGTCTAGCATAACATATCCAATCTCGCCGTTTTTTAGCTCATTTACTCTTTTAAATTCGCTATTTAAAAGGGCTAAAACCTTGCTACTACTTTTTAGATTATCATATCCGATAAACTCATTCTCACCAAACTCTTCAAGCAAGGCTTTAAAATCCCCACTCTCTTTTATAGCATCCCCGCTACCTTTCCAACTAGCTTTGGCCCTTGCTTTTTGCTCACTCATCAATTCATCAAATTTAGCCTCATCTACGCTAAGCCCCTTTTCTCTTAACATATCAGCTGTTAAATCTAGTGGAAATCCATAAGTATCATATAATTTAAAGGCTACTTCGCCGCTAAATATATCTTTGGTTTTTTTCAGCTCTTCATTAAATAGATCTAGCCCAGCTGAAATAGTGGCTAAAAATCTCTCTTCTTCAATCTTAATAAGCTCTTTGACATACTCTTTTTGCTCTTTTAAATACTCATAATGTTCGCCCATTAGCTCTACTACTTTATCTACTAATTTATACATAAAAGGCTCTTTTATCCCTAGCAAATATCCGTGGCGAACGGCTCTTCTTAATATTCTTCTTAGGACATATCCACGGCCTTCTTTATCGAAATTTACCCCTTGAGCTAGCAAAAATGTAGTTGATCGAATATGATCGCTTATAACTCTAAAGCTAGCCCCACTCTCATACTCATATTTCAAATTCGCAATTCTTGCTACTTCATTAATCAAAGGCATAAAAAGTGAGCTATCATAATTGCTAAATTTACCCTCTTTTATAGCAGTTACTCTCTCTAGCCCCATCCCAGTATCAATTGAAGGCTTTGGAAGTGGGCTCATACTTCCATCACTGCTTCTTTCAAACTGCATAAATACAAGATTCCAAATCTCTAAAAATCTATCGCCATCACCGCCCATATAGTCTTCATCGCTGTTAAAATGCTCGCTTCCTTGATCATAAAATATCTCACTACAAGGCCCACAAGGTCCAGTATCGCCCATAGCCCAGAAGTTATCTTTATCACCAAATTTATAAATTCTATCTTTATCTATATGTTTTTGCCAAATTTCATATGCTTCATCATCATTTTCATGGACTGTTACATATAATCTATCTTTTGGTAGTTTTAAAATTTCAGTTACAAACTCCCATGCGTAAGCTATGGCCTCTTTTTTAAAATACTCGCCAAAGCTGAAATTTCCTAGCATTTCAAAAAATGTATGATGCCTAGCAGTATAACCGACATTATCTAAGTCATTGTGCTTGCCACCGGCTCTAATGCAGGTTTGACAGCTAGTGCGAATCGGTGGAGTAGGGCGAGGCACATCGCCTGTAAAAATGCTTTTAAAAGGCACCATCCCTGCATTTGTAAATAGCAGCGTAGCATCATCAGGGACTAGTGGTGCTGATGGTATTATCTCATGGCCTTTGCTTTTAAAAAATTCTAAATACTCTTTTCTGATATCCATATTGATTTCCTAAATTTAAAAAATGGCTAGATTGTATCATAAAATTACTAAATTTATTAAATCATAATTAAATTTTGTGTTAAAATTTTAATTATAAATGTTATGAAATTTAAGCATTAAATAGCTATAATTTTTAGCTAAATCAAATCAAGGAAACATAAATGGCAAAAGATTCTAACGGCACAGAGTTAAACGCTGGAGATAGCGTTAGTGTGATTAAGGATTTAAAGGTCAAAGGTGCTAGTAGCACGATTAAGCGTGGCACAACGATTAAAAATATCAAGCTTACAAGCAAAGATAATGAGGTTGAGTGTAAGATAAATGGCGTTGGAGTTGTGGTATTAAAGTGTGAATTTTTGAAAAAAATCTAAATTAAGAAAAGGCTTAGGCTTTTTCTTTTTATATGGAGATTGCGATGATAGAAATTTTAATTGCGATAGTTGTGGTGGCGGTTTGTGTGTGTGTTTGGCTTGGGGTTGTGCTGTTTAAAAAGCATACGCAATTAGTGAGTTTAGGGCAGAAATTTAGCGATTTAAGTGCGAATTTAAGTATAAAAGATCAAGAGCTAAACTCCATAAAAGATGAGAACAAAAATTTACAAGAGCAAAATATCCAAAATATCCAGCAAATCACACAATTAACAACAAAATTAGACAGTGCCAATGAGATAAATAACGAGCTTAAAAAGCGTCAAGATGAACTTGATAATAAAACTAGAGAGTATTTTGAGCTAAAAACTAAGCAGATGAGTGAGAATTTGCTAAATTTAAATAGCAAAGAGATGAGAGAAAACTCCGCAAAAATCTTAGAGAGTTTAATCACGCCATTAAAAGATGAGATCAATAAATATCAAAAATCAAATTTAGAGATAAATAACACATTTAAAGTAAATTTTGAGAATTTAAAAAGCGAAACCAAAGGGGTTATAACTCAAGCTCGTAATTTAGCTGACGCACTAAAAGGCAATAAAAAAATTCTAGGAAATTGGGGTGAAATTCAGCTTGATAGTGTATTGCAAAGTAGTGGGCTGATTTTGGGTGTGAATTATGAAAAACAAGTATCTTATAAAGATGAAAATGGAAACCAAAAATATCTTGATGTTGTGGTTAAATTTGATGAGAGTAAAAGAGCGATAATAGATGCCAAATGCTCACTTATCAATTATAATGAGTATCATAATGCTACAGATGAGAGCCAAAAAGATAGCTACGCTAAGGCCTTGGCTAAGGATATTAAAAATCATATTGATAATTTAAACTCCAAAGATTACGCATTTTTAGATAGCAAAAATTATGAGTATATATTTATGTTTATACCTAATGATAATATGCTATTTGTCGCTCTCAGTGCTGATAGCGCTCTTTATGAATATGCGTATGAAAAGGGTATATTTATCACCACGCCACTTACACTTTTAATGGCTTTAAAAACCGTCTATATCTGCTGGAAAAATCTAAAAAGCGATGAGAACGCAACTAAGATATTTATAGAAGCTGGTAAGATATATGATAAATTTGATGTATTTATCAAAAATTATGAAAGATTAGAAAATCAAGTAATTGCTATGTCTAAGGCGATCGAAGATGGCAAAATCACACTATATCAAGGTCGTGGAAATTTGATAAGCAAATTTGAAAATCTTAAAAAATTAGGTGCCAAAACTACCAAAACTTTGCCATATACAACTAGCGATGATGAGATATTAATAGAGCCACCGCTATCATAAGTGGCGGTTTGGGCTTTAATAAATAAATTTAATATTTTTTAATTAAATAAATTCATAAATATTTTAATTTACTTATTTTTATTTTGTTATCTTTAAGTTTTATTAATATATACTACGGAATTTAAAAATTGTCTTAGGAGTTAAGGATGAAAGAGAAGCACTATGAGGTGGTGATAATAGGTGGCGGCATTAGCGGTGGTGCGTTACTTTATGAGTTAGCAAGATACACAGATGTAAAAAGCATCGCATTAATAGAAAAATACTCTGGTCTAGCTACGCTAAATTCAAAAGGCACAGCAAATTCGCAAACTATCCATTGTGGAGATATTGAGACAAATTATACATTTGAAAAGGCTCAAAAAGTCAGCAAAACCGCTAGAATGGTAGTCAAATATGGCTTACAACACGGATATCAAGGCAAATATATGTTTGATGGCCAAAAGATGGCAATCGGCGTGGGCGATGTAGAGGTTGATTACATTAAAAATAGATTTAATGAGTTTAAAGAGATATATCCATATTTGGAGTTTTATGACAAAGCAGAACTAGCTAAAATAGAGCCAAAAATTATATTAAATAGTGATGGTACTCATAGAGCTGAAAATGTCGTTGGTATGGGGGTTAGAAGTGGAGAATATACCACCGTTGATTATGGGGCATTCACAACTACATTTATAGAAAATGCCAAAAAAGAGGGCGGAGAGTGCGATGTCTATCTAAATTCAAGAGTAGATACTATCACGCAAAACGCAGATAAATACTATATCCAAACAGCAGATGGATTATCTATTAGCGCTGATTTTGTCGTAGTAAATGCTGGTGCTCACTCTTTATATTTAGCTCACAAAATGGGATATGGGCTTGATTTTGGTTGTTTGCCTGTGGCTGGTAGCTTCTATCTAACTAAGAAAAAACTATTAAATGGCAAGGTTTATATGGTGCAAAATCCTAAATTGCCTTTTGCTGCTTTACATGGTGATCCTGATATTTTGGCTGATGGTTGTACGAGATTTGGGCCTACGGCTTTGGCGCTACCTAAGCTAGAGAGATATCATGATAACTGGGGAAGTTTTCTTGACTTTTGTAAGACTTTAAATTTTGACTCAACTATTGCTGGTATATTATTTGATCTATTTAAAGATAGCGATATTCGCAACTATATCTTACGCAATTTCTTATTTGAAGTTCCGTATTTAAATAAAAAATTATTTGTCAAAGATGCTAGAAAAATCGTCCCAAGCCTAAGCACTAGCGATATATATTATGCTAAAGGTTTTGGCGGTGTCCGCCCTCAAGTGCTTAACAAAACAGAGAAAAAATTAATGTTAGGTGAAGCTAGTATAAATCCAAAAACCGGAATAATCTTTAATATGACACCAAGCCCTGGTGCGACAAGCTGCCTTGGCAATGCGTTAAGAGATGTTCGTGAAGTTTGTGAATATCTAGGTAAAAACTTCAACGAAGCTAAATTAAACGAAGAGTTATTTGATTAATATTTTAGGCGGATGATCCGCCTAAATTCTGCTAAAATTCTCATCATTTATCCTTAAATTTGGTATAATTACCAAAATTTAGGAGTAAATATGAAAAAGACAAAAATCGTAGCAACCATCGGTCCATCTAGTGATTCTATAGAGGTGATTAAATCCTTAATCCAAGAGGGCGTTAATGTATTTAGGTTAAATTTCTCACACGGCACACACGAGTATCATAAATCCACAATTGAGAAGATCAAAGAAGCATCAAATGACCTTAAAATCAGGGTTGGAGTCTTACAAGATATTTGCGGACCAAAGATTAGAGTAGGGGCTTTAAATGAGCCTTTTGAGCTAAAAGCTGGTGATAGATTAAATGTCTTAAAAGATAGCATAACAGGGCGTAAAAATGGCGAAATTTATGAGCTTAGTATCAATCAACCGCAAATTTTGTCTTTGATTAAAGATGGTGAATATATATATTTATATGATGGTAGCATTAAGGCTAAGGTGGTAAAATGCTCGCCTGATGTTATAGAGACTATTATAGAAAATGATGGGGTATTAAGCTCAAATAAGGGTGTGAATTTCCCAAATACCAAGCTAAATATCGATGTTATCACTAAAAAAGATAGAGATGATATGCTTTGGGGAGCGCAAAATGGCGTGGATTTTGTGGCTATTAGCTTCGTTCAAAACGCAAATGATATTATAAATGCCAAGGCGATACTAAAAGAATTTGGCTCTAATGCTAAGGTTTTTGCCAAAATAGAGAAATTCGACGCAGTAGAAAATATAGATAGCATTATAGAAGCAAGCGATGGAATTATGGTAGCTCGTGGAGATTTAGGAATTGAGGTGCCATACTATAAAGTGCCAAGTATCCAAAAATTAATAATCAAAAAAGCCAACGCAGCCAATCGCCCAGTAATCACCGCTACTCAAATGATGCTTACAATGGCTAAGAGCCAAAGTGCTACTAGAGCTGAGATTAGTGATGTTGCTAATGCAGTATTAGATGGGACGGATGCGGTGATGCTAAGTGAAGAGAGTGCTGTAGGTATCAATCCAGTAGCGGTAGTAAAAGCTATGAGCGCTACTATAGTGCAGAGTGAATCTATATATCCTTATGGCAAATTTGATGAGTTTGAATTTAGCGATGAGACAGATATGGTAGCTAGTGCTAGCTCACATTTGGCTCAAAGAATCGGTGCCGATGCGATAATCTCTATCACTAGCAGTGGATCAAGTGCGATCAAAATGGCTAGAAATCGCCCATCAATGCCGATAATTGCCGTAACACACGATGAGAGCATAGCTAGAAGTCTTACAATCGTATGGGGCGTTACTCCAAGCTTAGTTGTATCTAAAAATCAACTGAATTTACTCCTAGCTAATACAATTAAAGGGTTAAAAGATGCCGGACTTATCAACTATGAATCGACATACACGCTCACAGCAGGATATCCAACAGGCAAAATAGGTAGCACCAACTATATAAGAATTCTAAGAAAAGATCAAATCGAGTATTATCTAAATGAGGTAAAATAGTGGAGAGATTAAATTTAAAAATCGGCGCTACTGATGTGGCTTTGATATATGAGCATAATAGTGAGTTGCCTTTGGTGGGTTTGAAACTTGTATTTAAGGTAGCTGGAATTTGTAATGAGAAAAAATATGGCGTAGCAAAATTAGCCGCTGAATTGCTAAGTGAGGGGAGCAAAAAGCTTAGTAGCAATGAGTTTAATAAAGCTTTGGATATGAGAGCTATTATGCTTGGGGCGAGTGCGGGGTTTGAGACATTTGAGATTAGTTTAGAGAGTTTGAGTGAGCATTTTGAATTTGGATTTAATATGCTTTTAGAGCTATTATCTAGTCCAAATTATGATAAAAATATCTTAAAAAAATTAAAAACCCAAGCCCTTGGAGTTATCGCTTCAAATAGCACGGATTACGACTATCAAGCTAGTAACGCATTAAAAGAGATTTTGTATCCTAACTCACGTCTTGCGATCCCTAGCATCGGGACGCCTAATAGTATTGAGAAAATCACTATTGATGATATTAAAGAGTTTATAGATAGTAATTTAAATCTTGAGAATATGTTTATTGTCTTAGGTGGTGATATTGGTGTAGATGAGGTTAAATTTGATAAATTTGCTAAGGTATTAAATAGCGGTAAGAAAAGAAATTTAAGCCAAATTCAAGTAAGCAGCGATGGAAATTTAAAGATAATTGATAAGCCAAGTGAGCAAGCTTATATATATTTTGGGTCGCCGATTAAATTTGATTTAAGGGATAAATTTAAGCTTAATGTAGCGATGTTTATCCTTGGTAGTAGCGGGTTTGGCTCTAGATTGATGGAGGAGATTAGGGTTAGGCGTGGGCTAGCTTATAGTGTCTATTGCTCGGCTAATTTGAACTTAAGCTATAACTCAATGAACGGATATCTGCAGACTAAAAATGAGAGCAAAGATGAAGCCATAATGATTATAAAAGATGAGATAGCCAAATTCATCCAAGATGGAGCCACCAAAGAGGAGCTAGAAGCGGCTAAAAATTTCTTACTTGGTAGCGAGCCACTTACCAAAGAGACGCTATTTAAGCGACTTGCCATAGCGCAAAAAGAGCATTATCAAGGCTATGAGCTTGGAGAATTTGATATAAATTTAGAGCGAATTAAGGCTTTGGAGTTAGATGAATTAAATAAATTTATATTTAGCTTAAAAGATTTTAATAATCTTAGTATTGCTTGTTTATATAATGAGCAAAAATAGTGAAAGAGATTGAGGAGTTAAAAGAGCTGGGCATAGCAAGTTTGCTTGATCTAGCTTTGATATTACCAAAGAGTTTTGATGATCTAAGAGTTAAAAATATACCAAGTATAGGCGAAAATAGCGTTGAAATAGAGATCAAATCTAGCGTTAATCGCATTAATACATTTACTATTTTGGCCTATTGTATCTCGTGGGGGTGTAGTGTAAATATCGTTATTTTCAACGCTAAGCCGTGGCATTATGCTACATTTAAGCGTGGTAAAAAGCTCTATATCCACGGCAAAAGCACCTTATATAATGGAATTTGGCAATTTAGCAATCCTAAGATTATAACCAAGGTTGGTCAGATCATCCCGCACTATAAAAGAGCGATAAAAGATACCCAAATTCAAAAATTAATTAGCAAATATATAAATTTAGACTCTCTATGCTCACAAGGGCTAAATGAAGATGAAGCTAAAGAGATTTTGGCTCTACATGAGTTAAGTGATGAGGCGATGAGTGCTGTGCTAAATATCGATAAAAAGGCATTAGAGACCTTAAAATTTGTTGAGATTTTTAGCTACCTTAAAAAGCTTAGTGTCAAAAAAGTGCTATTTAAGGCTACTGCGATTAAGACATTTGATATTAGTGATTGGCTAAATAATTTGCCATTTAAGCCTACTGATGATCAGCTAAAAGCGCTCGATGATATCAGAGATGATCTATCGCAAAATCTCGCCGCAAAGCGTGTAATGATGGGCGATGTAGGTAGTGGCAAAACCTTAGTTATACTAGGTGCGGCGCTTTTGAATTATCCTAATAGATCTATTTTGATGGCACCTACTACTATCCTTGCTACTCAACTTTATAGCGAGGCAATACGGCTTTTGCCGAAATTTATGAAGGTGATTTATCTACAAAAAGGCTTAAAAAATTTCAATTTAGAAGATGCGAATTTGATAATTGGCACGCATGCTCTTTTGTATCAAGAATTACCCAAAAGCACCCTAATAATGATAGATGAACAGCATAGATTTGGCTCAACTCAAAGGCAAAAAATAGATGAATTAACTCGCAATGAGAGCCTAAGGGCGCACTTTTTACAATTTAGCGCCACGCCGATTCCTAGGACTCTTTGTCTTATTGAATCAGAGCTAGTGAGTTTTAGCTTTTTAAAGCAAATCCCATTTACCAAACAGATTAAAACGCTAATAATCCAAAATAGCGGATTTAACGCACTTTTAGAGCATATCAAAGCCCAAATTCAAGCAAACAAACAGACAATAATCATATACCCATTAATAGAAGATAGCGAGGTAAGCAACTACCAAAGCTTAAACACCGCTGCGCCATTTTGGCTAAATAAATTTGAAAAAGTCTATATCACACACGGCAAGGATAAGCAAAAAGATGAGATTTTAGAGCAGTTCGCAAATGATGGAAATATACTGTTAGCTACTACGATTGTTGAGGTTGGGATCTCACTGCCTAGGCTTTCAACCATCGTTATAGTTGGTGCTGAAAAGCTAGGTTTAGCCTCGCTTCATCAGCTTCGTGGTAGAGTTGGCAGACATGGCGGACTAGGCTGGTGCTATCTATATACCAAGCTTACACAGATACCAAGTAGGCTTAAGGAATTTGCTAAAACTCTTGATGGATTTGAGGTGGCTAAGATAGATTTAAAAAACCGCCAAGCTGGAGATATTTTAGATGGGACAATTCAGCATGGGGCTACATTTGAGTATTATGATATGGAAGAGGATATAGCCCAAAAAGCCAAAAGTAGATTAGCTGCTTTAAGGGGCAAATAGAGTTTGTGAATTTAGATTTTACTAAATTTTAGTATAATTAGACAAAAATCTAGGAAGAAGTATTGAATATAGATAAAATTCGCCAAAATATAATATTAAAAGATGGAATTTACTATTTTGATTGGACTGCTAGCGGGCTTGGATATATGCCTATCGAAGATGAGATTAAACGCATTTTAAAGACTTATGCCAATACACATAGCGAGTGTAGTGAATGCTCAAATATCACTACAAATTACTATGAAAATGCTAGAGCGGGGATCAAAAAACTACTAAATTTACAAAGCGATTTTTTGCTTTTGCCATGCGGACAAGGTAGTAGCGCAGCGATTAAGAAATTTCAAGAAATTATGGGAATTTATATCCCACCAGCTACTAAAATGGCGTTAAATATCAATTTTGATAGCATAAGGCGATCCCTACCCTTAGTGATAGTTGGCCCATATGAACATCATAGCAACGAGATTAGCTATAGAGTTGGAGCCTGTGAAGTGGTGCGAATACCACTAGCTAGAGATGGTGGATTACACTGGGGAGAACTAGATAAAATTTTAAAAATCAACGCCAATAGAAAGATTATAGTTAGCATAAGTGCTGCTTCAAATGTAACGGGGATTAAAACCGATATAAAAGCTATAAATTCATTAGCTAAAAAATATAACGCTATAATCGCAATAGACGCTTCAAGCTTGGTAGCATATGAAAATGTAGATAGCTCTTTGTGTGATGCGATATTTATATCACCGCATAAGCTTCTTGGTGGGGTGGGAAGTTGCGGGATTTTGGCTATTAGAAAATCCTTATTTAATCTAAATTTACCGACATTTTCAGCTGGTGGTACGGTGAGTTATGTAAGCAAAAAAAGCGTCAGATATCTAGATGATATAGAACAGATCGAAGATGCTGGGACTCCTGCGATTACTCAGCTTATCCGTGCGTATTTGGCTTTTGAACTTAGAAATAGAGTTGGGCTAGAGTTTATAAACCGACAAAAAACTCATCTAATGAGTAAATTCGAATATGGCCTATCTAAGATAAAAGGGCTGATAAATTACGCCCCACAAAATCAAGATAAAATCGCTATTTATGCCTTTAATATCAAAGATATTTCGCCATTTGATCTAGCTCAAACTCTAAGCTTAAAATTTGGAATCCAAAGTCGTGCTGGATGCTCATGTGCTGGGCCATACGGACATGATCTGCTAGGTCTTAGAGATGATGAGCCACTTAGCTTTAAGCCTGGTTGGCTAAGAGTAAGCCTTCACTGGTCTCATAGCGATGATGATGTGGATTATCTATTGAGTGCGATTAATCAAGCTAGAAAATATCTAGCTTGATTTTGCTTAAATTTAGCGATTAAATAAATTTTGAAGGCCGTTTATTAGCTCTTTTGCATCTTGAGTTTTGGTCTCATCACCTTTAAAGAGCTTATTTAGCCCACGATCAATCTCTTTTGATATCTGATTTCGTAGGTAGTTTGAGCTGATTTTGTATTTTGGTTGGTCGCTTGTGCCTGTGATATCTACAGCTATATCGGTCTTTTCTAAATTCGCTCTAAGCGGGATATTTATAGTTTTTGAGAGCGTATCTATAGAGCCAGCAGTTATATTGACATCGGATCTTTGTGAGCTTAATTGAGCGTTAAAATTTATTAAATTTTTATCTATCACGCCATTTAGATAGCCATCTTTATAGACTTCGGCGGTTATATCTTTTTGGATTGTAGCGCTAATTAAATTTGTCAAAGCACTTTTGGTCAATTGACCTTTGGAAATATCAGCTTTGAAATCGCCTTTTGAGCTATTTAAATCATAATTGGCATTAAATGTGGCCTCACCTTGATAAAATGGCGCATAATCTAAAAACTCCAACATCTTAGCTATCTCAAATTTAGCTAACACAGCATTGGCTTTATTGTTTTTGATATCTATTTTGAGTTTAGAACCGATAAAATCGCTATTTAAAGTGGCATTGATATTTTCGTTTATAGAGATTTTGCCACTTGGATTTAGTGAGCCATTTAGCTTCATTCCAGTTAAAAACTCTAATCTATCTAGACTTGGGATATCGGCGCTATATAAGGCTTCAAGGCTATTTTTATTTATATCATAACTTCCATCAAATTTATTTATTGTAGCTAAATTTGAATTAATTGTGGTGGCAAAATGCACGATGGAATTTGTAAATGTAGGCTTGATATGTGCGTTTATAGTTGTATTTTGTGGGAAATTTTTATCTGTTAGGGCTTTTAAATTGGCTGCGTTTAACACTCCATTTTCTAGTTTAATCTCGCCTTTACCATTTAAATTAGCGATATCTATGCTATCAAGATTTAGCTCGCCATTTAACTCACCACTTAAAAGCGGTTTTTGCCCTATCATTAAAAAGAGATTTTGAGCTAAGATATTTTGGATATTTGCTTTTAATTTACCATTATCTATAGTTGCTTTAATGACTCCATCCATCGCTTTTATATCCAAATTTGCGTTTTTGAGTGGGGATTTTTGGTTATTTAAATCAGCCAATAGATCAGCATTTATAGCGATTTGACCATTGAGTTTGGCTCCAGAGATATTACCTAGTTTGGCTAGATCTGGCATTAGTGCTTGGGTGCTAGCTTTTGCGATTTTTTGCGTTAGATTATAGGTGGCATTTAGGCTATTTAGATTTAGGATTTCAGATTTTAAATTTGCGTTTAAATTCGCATCATCGCCTTTTAAATTCGCTTTTATATCTGAGCTAAAGCTTATATTTTTAGCCAAATTTGAGCCAATCATATTATTTAACTCACTAGCGTTAAAAAGCCCATTATTAAGATTTATATTGATATCGCCAACTCTTTGAGTAGCGTCATTTAAGCCCTTTATAGTAGCGACTCCATTGATACTTCCATCTGCTATTGCTGGCATGGATAGAAGCTTTAAAAGCTCGTTTAATTTAATCTTTTTGATATTGGCTTCTATCTCATTATTTGCCATTTTGGCAGTGATTATACCACCTAGTCCATTGATATCAGCATCTAGGAATTCTAAATTTGAGCCGATTAATTTCGCATTGGCTTTTGCTGTTATCTCGCCATGGAGCTTTTGAGAGATTATCGGCTCAAGTTTAGCAAGATTTGGGATATTTAAATTTATATCGCTATTTAGGGTATTTTCATCGATATTATATATTGAATTCAAAGCCGCAAGCACCGCCACAGGCGTGGTAATCACGCTCTTAGCCTTAGCTATGCGACCATCGAGATTTAAATTTGAATTTGCTTTGATAGTGAAATTTTGTGGTAGTATCAGCCCATAATCACTAGCTATTAGCTCATTGTTTGTAGTGGCATTTGGGATATTTAAAGTAGCATTACCATTGTAATTTCCATCTTTACTACCGATATCTGCTATGATATTCATCTTGCCTTTTATATAGGATTTGCCTAAGGCTATGGCGCTAATTTGAGCTAATTCTAATGATTTGGCATCTAGTTTTAACTCTAACGGGGTAAAATCAGCAATCCTAGCCGCAAAACGCAAATTTGACCCGACTATTTTACCACTACCATTAGCGATAAAATTGCTAAATTCACCTACTATAGCACCATTTAAGCTTATATCATCTTTAATCTCTACACCAAAACTACTTAAATCATTTGTAGTAGCGGTATAATTGAGATCTAAATTTTGAGTAAATAGGCTGTAATTACCATAAACTCTAGCTTTTAGGGCGTTATTGACATTAGCAGTTATATCAAGATTGCTAATACCAAGCTTAAATTCGTCAAGTCTAATATTCATTCCACTTTTTTCAGAAGCGATTTTTTCTATATATGGCTTTGTGATGCTATTGCCAATGCTAGTAAAAAGCAGTGTATAAATAGCAGCCAAAACTACCACTAAACTACCTAAAATCCAATATACAACTCTCATTTAAATTCCTTATAAATTTTTGTTTATTATACTAAAATTTAATTTAATAAAATCAAAATCACAAATCTATTTTTATGCGAAATTAATTTAAACTTGAGTGGCTTAGACTAAATGTTTTTGATAAATTCTATTTAAATTTGCTAAAAATTTATTGACATATATATAAAATTATGATATATTTTCATCACTCAAATATATAGAGTGCTAATTTTTAAATCAGATTACATGAAAGGATCAAAATGAATTTTTTACCATTAGGTAAGCGTGTGCTTATAGAAAGAGAGGAGGAGCTTAAAACTACAGCTTCAGGTATTATCATCCCAGATAATGCGTCCAAAGAAAAACCAAGTGAAGGCAAAGTTATTGCTGTTAGCAAAGAAGTAGAAGGAATCAGCGAAGGCGATAGAGTTGTATTTGCGAAATATAGCGGTAGCGAAATTACGCTTGATAACAAAAAATATTTAGTATTAAATACAGATGATATCTTAGGTATCATAAAATAATAAAAAGGATAGAAAATGGCAAAAGAGATTATATTTGCAGATGATGCTAGAAATAGACTATATAATGGTGTTAAAAAATTAAGCGATGCGGTTAAAGTAACAATGGGTCCAAGAGGCCGTAATGTGCTTTTACAAAAAAGTTTTGGCGCGCCAACAATAACAAAAGATGGCGTTAGCGTGGCTAAAGAGATTGAACTAGCTGATACTATAGAAAATATGGGCGCAGGTTTAGTTAGAGAAGTAGCTAGCAAAACCAACGATGAAGCCGGCGATGGCACTACTACAGCTACTGTTTTGGCTCATGCTATATTTAAAGAAGGTTTAAGAAATATCACAGCTGGAGCAAATCCAATCGAAGTAAAAAGAGGTATGGATAAATTCGCATCTGCTGTTATAAACGAGCTTAAAAACGCATCTAAAAAAGTAGAAGGCAAAAAAGAGATCGCCCAAGTAGCTACAATCTCAGCTAATAGCGACACAAGCGTTGGTGATCTAATAGCCGAAGCTATGGAAAAAGTAGGCAAAGATGGAGTTATCACAGTTGAAGAGGCTAAATCAATAAATGATGAGTTAAATGTGGTTGAGGGTATGCAGTTTGATAGAGGCTATCTAAGCCCATATTTCATCACAAATGCAGAGAAAATGCAAGTTGAGCTAAGTAGCCCATTTATACTATTATTTGATAAAAAAATATCAAATTTAAAAGATCTTTTACCAGTTTTAGAACAAATCCAAAAAACAGGCAAACCTCTACTAATCATCGCCGAAGATATAGAGGGTGAGGCTTTAGCAACTTTAGTTGTCAATAAACTTCGTGGCGTGCTAAATATCTCAGCAGTTAAAGCCCCTGGCTTTGGTGATAGAAGAAAAGCTATGCTAGAAGATATCGCTATTTTAACTGGTGGTGAAGTAATTAGCGAAGAGCTAGGTAGAACTTTGGAGAGTGCTAGCTTAAATGATCTAGGTCAAGCTGATAGAGTAGTAATCGACAAAGATAACACTACAATCGTAAATGGCGCTGGCTCAAAAGAGGCGATAGATGCTAGAATCAGCCAAATCAAAGCTCAAATTATCGAAACTACAAGCGACTATGACAAAGAAAAACTTCAAGAAAGATTGGCTAAATTAAGCGGTGGTGTAGCAGTTATCAAAGTCGGAGCCGCTACTGAAACTGAAATGAAAGAGAAAAAAGATAGAGTAGATGACGCTCTAAATGCTACTAAAGCAGCAGTAGAAGAGGGCATCGTGATAGGCGGCGGTGCTGCTTTGATTAAGGCTGGAAATAAAGTAGATTTGAATTTAAAAGGCGATGAGCTAATCGGCGCTGATATCGTCAAGCGTGCTTTGTTTGCTCCACTTCGCCAAATAGCTGAAAATGCTGGATTTGATGCTGGTGTGGTAGCTCACGCAGTAAGCAGTGCTGATAAGGCAAATTACGGATTTAACGCTGCTAGTGGAGAGTATGTAGATATGTTTGAAGCTGGTATCATAGATCCTGTTAAAGTAGAGCGCATAGCGCTTCAAAATGCTGTTAGCGTAGCTAGCTTGCTACTTACTACAGAAGCTACAGTGAGCGAAATCAAAGAGGATAAACCAGCTATGCCAGCAATGCCTGATATGGGCGGTATGGGTGGAATGGGCGGTATGATGTAAACCCTTAAAATCTAGAATTTTATAATTCTAACCTCAAAGCTTGGGAATTTTAAATTTCCAAGCTAAGGATATTTTGGTTATAATTATTCTAATAAATTAAAGGAATATTGGGATATGGCAAATAAATATCCTTTTGATGATTTGTTAAGAGATTTTAAACAAGGACTTCGTGAAGCTGGTTTTAAACCTAAAATATTTTGGATGATTGCCCCATTTGCGATTTTTATACTATTAACAATTCTTGTCAAATATGGAGTTGTTCATCAAAATGTTATACCTTATATATTTGCAGTGCCTATGATGTTTGTTCCTCTATTTTTTCATCTTCCAGTTTGGATATTTAAGAAGATTGATGGAATTTGGGATGACATTATTGATGACTTAGAAGATAGGTATGAAAAAGAATTTAATGAAAATATTCGTATTACTCGTAAAGTAAAGAAATGGCTTGGAGAGGATAAAATTGATATTATCTATACGATTGCTATGGTAAGCGGTATTTTTATATTACTTCTTTGGATAACTATGATTTGTGCTGGATTACCTAGACTTGCGAAAGGTATATTTTAGTAAGAAGCTAAAATGAAAGAGTATATATCTGGTTGGGAAGCTTTGAATATCCCAAATGAAAAAGGCTTGGTGGCAGATTGGCATCCACTTTGCTTTTTAAACAATAAAGATGATATAAAAAAATATAAATATAATAAAATTCTAGGAAATAAAGGTATAAAAAAACACTTTATACCTATGCTTAATAGAGATGAATATGTAGCTAGTTTCGCAAGAGCTATTGCTGATTTGGTCTATATGAAAGAATTCACTGGCTTGAAAAACTGCGTTAGAGACTACTTGGATGACGAAGATGAAAAAGAGCTTTTTGGCTACTTAAAATCTATAAATTTTGATAAAGAAGTCGATGATTTTATGAAATATGAGCTTACAAAGCTTTATTTTGCTGACAAAGAACAATAATGCTAGAAGAGTATCAACAAGAAAGAATAGATTTCAGTAAATCATAAGCTAATAAACAAATACAAGATCAACAACGCTAAATTTAAGATAAATTAGAAGTTTATAATGATATAATCTTGTTATGGGGATATGCCATAGGGCTGGAACCCCTACGGCAAATTCTGTCTCCATAGAAAGGAGAATAGTATTTTGCTAAATATTGCATACTTATGTATAATTATACTACTTTGTATAATTGTTGTCAAGGCTTATTAAGTCTTGCCCCACGAAAGTGGGGATGCAATCCCCCTATGGCTTTACACAAAACTTGGTTTTTTATGATTTTAGATAAAATTTAAATTTGCTACTAAAGATATTTTAAATCAAATCAAAATTTTAATTATCCATAGTAACTTTAATGAAAAAGAGACACACGAAAACAACGCTAAATTTAAGATAAATTAGAATGTTATAATGATATAATTTCGTTATGGGGATATGCCATAGGGCTGGAACCCCTACGGCAAATTCTGTCTCCATAGAAAGGAGAGCGGTTATGTTGTATTTTGTATTTACGACAATTATACTACTTTGTATAATTGTTGTCAAGGCTTATTAGCCTTGCCCCACGAAAGTGGGGAAATACAACCCCCTATGGCTTTAGACAAAACTTTATCTTTTTAGTATTTTGGATATATGGATTATTACTATAAGATTTTTTAATCAAAATAATATAGCATTTAGCTACTTCTAAATTTGCTTTTAATTGCGATTAAATAGCATTTAAAAGCGTAAAAATTATAATATTAATCCCACGCCAATCCCAATCACGCTAAACCAAGTTTAACTATCAGGCTATCTCGCATTTGGTAGTAATCATCTTTGTCAAGCTCAAAATAGATACATTGATTATCTGTGTGAGTGGTTTGGAAATTTAGCAATCTTGCCATACGGATGGCTCGTTTGTTTTCTAGTTTGCAATATGCTTTTAGCTTTTTAAGACCTAAATTTTCAAAGCCCATATCATAAATAGCGCAGTATGCCCCAAGCGTGATTCTAGCTTCGTCTAGGTGCTGTGGTATGGAGATGATTTCGCCTGGTATAGCAGTGCGGGCTTGCCAATCAATTTGCTGAAAACAAAAATACCCAATGGCTACGCCACCCACAAAAGCCATGTAATATAGCGAATTTGGCTGATTTTGGATAGAGTTAAACCATTTTAATTGCTCTTCTTTGGTTATGTGTGTGCCATTTTGGCTTAGCATAACTTTGGCGATTTTAGGGTCATTTCTCCAACTTCGCAAAATCTCTATATCTTTTAGCTTTAATTTTTCGATTTTGACGCCATATCTGCTAAATTCACTCATTCATCAAATCCAATATATCACCAACGATTTTAAGCTCTTTTAACTCATCGTATGTAAGTGTATGCCCATAATCATTAGCTAGCATAATAATAGTGCTAATCTTACCCATTGAGTCCCACTCAGCTATGGAGTCTAGCGGGGTTTGTGGGTTAAGTGGCTCATCACACTCTATTGTATCTTTGAATTTAGCTATCTTTTTATCCATTTTGATCCTTTATATGGTTATAATAGTCGCACTCCACGCAAGACCTATGCCAAAACCGGCTATTAAGACCTTGTGGCCTGGTTTGATCGTGTTATTATTTAAGGCTCTTTTAAGTGCTATTGGTATGCTAGAAGATGAGGTGTTGCCTACATTTTCGATATCATAAATCACCTTAGAATTATCTAATTTCAAGCTTTTGGCAATGGCCTGAAGTATCAATAAATTGGCTTGATGAAATACAAAATAGTCTATATCATCTAAATTTAGATTATTGGCTTTTAGAGTTTGTTTGACTAAATTTGGAATCTCTCTAATGGTAAAGAGAAATATCTCGGGCCCATTCATATTTAGGCTATTTTGTGAGCTATGAGATGGATATGCGTAGCCACCATATTTTTTATACATACTAAAGTACCCGCTACCATCGGTGCCACAGATGATTTGAGCTATTTTGTGAGCGTTGCTATCATCGATTAAGGTCGCACTCGCTCCATCGCCAAAGAGTATCCTTTGAGACAGATCGCTATTTTCGAACATTTTATAGCATAGATCGGCTGTACATAGCAATACTCTTTTAACGCTTTTAGAATTTATCAAAGATTTGGCTATTAATAGTCCGTGAGCGTAGCCACTACAAGCGATATTGATCTCCATTGCGTTTGTGGTTTTGGGTAAATTTAATTTATGATGAAGGAGATAAATCATAGCTGGTTGGAGATACTCAGGTGATTGAGTACAGAGCAAAAGCATATCTATACTAGCAGGGTCTATATCATATTCGTTAATCAAATTAAAAGCCGCCTTAGTCGCTAGATCACTAGTTAGTTCATCATCGGCGGCTTTATGGCGGTATCTGATACCGGATTTTTTGTAAATTTGCTCGCAGCTATACTCATCACTATTAGCAAGTGCGCTAAAATACTCGTTGCCAATAACCTGACTTGGTAGATAGTATGCTAATTTCATATTTTAATCCATCTTAATTTCATTATAAATTTCATTTGTCATAACCCCCCCCAGAGGTGATTTTGATACATTCAGCGGTGATTTTACTAGATTTAGAACTAAGCAAAAATAGCACCGATTCGGCCACATCTATAGGCTCTATAAGCCCAAAAGGCATAATATCATTTAAGCTCTTCTCGTGAGATTCTTTGGATATAAAGTTATTGATAAATTCATCATACATAGGGGTATTGACATATAATGGGGCTATGGCGTTGATCCTTACGCCTTTTTTGGCGTACTCTTTGGCTAGGCTTTTTATAGCGGAGTTTAGAGCTGCTTTACTAGCGCTATATAGACTAAGTCCAGGCTCACTGCCAAAGGCCGCTAAAGAGCTGATAGCTACTATGTTTGTGTCGTTTTTGATATATCTATTGTGTTTTAAGGTGGCTTTGGCTAGGGCAAAAAAGCTTAAAAGATTTATATTGATTAGCTCACTCATTTTATCTAAATTTAGATTGCGAAGTAGCGTTGGATAGAGTATCCCGGCGCAGTGGATAAAGCCATTAAATTTAAACTTATCAGCGAATTTGCTCACAGCCAATTCAATGCTATTTAGATCATTTGAGTCAAATAACGCAACTTCACTAGCTAGCTCACCGATACTATCCAATTGATATTTAATCTCATTTAATCTATTTTCATCTCTACCAAGTAGTAGCAATCTAGCGCCACTTTTAGCAAGTTCAGTGGCTACGCATCGACCTATGCCTGATGTAGCACCGGTGATGATATAGGTTTTATTCTCAAACTCCATCTACCCCCCCCCATTTAATTTAATATTATGATATAGCTCAATAATGCGATATAATATATCGATTAAGTATATTATCCCAAGAGTATAAAAGCATAGCTCAAATTTCAAGCTAAAAATTGATATAGATAGGATAATAGCTAGCAAACTAACATCAATCCCAAGCAAAATTCCACGCTCTAAAAGATATTTTTTTAGCCCAAATCTATAAATTTTATTTAATTTTTTTAATTTAGAGTGGATAAAATGCTTACAAAATTGCTGATGAAATAGCAAGGCAAAAGCGACGAAACTAGCACAAAATATACTAATATGATATACATAAGTAGCTAAGATAATAAGCCCAAACCACGCCATATAATCGCAGATATAATCTAGCCAATGGCCAAGCTTCGTGCTTTGATCTCTTAAGCGAGCTAGCATTCCATCAGTGTGGTCAGCTATGCTATAGATTAAAAACAAAATTCCACTTAAAATATTATGCCCCAAATATAGTAAAATAAATGAGCTAGCTACACAAAACATAGCAAAGATGGTTATATGATTTGGCTTTATATTTGTGCGGATAAGTAGTGGTAAGATGAGTTTTGAAACTATCAAAACACGCCAAATATACTCAGTTATATAATATGTATCTTTGCTCTCTAATCTTTCGGCTTTTTTAAGTTTTGATATCATAGCTCAACTTCTAAAAACTCACCCCAAATTTGAGCGATTTCTTGGTATGTTTGATTGATATCAGAAGTGAATTCATCACTACTCCAAGCTCTTCTAAGCACCATCGCCATCTCTACTTCGCTCCAAAATTCAGATACCCTATCGCTAGGAATTTCATCTATGATATAGGTGCCAAATTTAGCTTTTATGTAGTTTTGTAAATGCTCTACTACTATTTGAGCGACTCTAAATATAAATATATAATTTGGGTCTTTTAAAAGCTCTTTTAAATTTGATTTTAGCATATTTTCTATATTTTGTTTTTGTGTTTTGATAAGGGTACATGGATGGGTATCATCAGCAAAAAATATATCAAAAATCGTCCCATTAAAAAAGCCTAAAATCTCGCCCCTAGCGTTGATTTTAGGTAAAATCGGATATAGCTTACAAATCAATGGGCGATTTTGGTGCGGATGACAAAGCCCCTTTTTATCACAATGTAGCCAATGTATAGTGAAGGTTTGACCGCCTTTGAGTTTGAATTTCTCACTCTTTTTAGCTACTTCCATACCATCTATTCCGCCTGATTTTAGATACTCCTTATACTCGATATCAAAAAGTGGTAGAGCGATGAAATTTGAGCGAATTAGCTTAAAATGTGGATTGGCAAATCCAGCGCAGCAGTATCCAGCGCAACTCTCATAACATTTTGGGGAGTAGATATATTCTTGATTGTAATTCATTTAAATTCCATAAGCTAATTTAATCATATTATCCAAAGCGGCTATGCTTTGAAAGTTTTCAGCACTTAGGAATTTGGCGTCTAAATCTTTATTATACCTAGCTTGCATAGCAGCTATAAGTGCGATAATATCGATGCTATCGATAAGTCCATTATCAAGCAAATTTAAATTTTCATCACTTATATCACCTCTGCCTATCTCGTTTAATAGGATTTTTGCTTCACTCATTTTTTAGTGCCTCTTTATCTATTTTGCCATTTTGGTTTAGCTTGAAATTTGATTTATGGATGAATTTTCGTGGGATCATATACTCTGGGAGTTTGGATTTTAAAAACTCTTTTAAATTCTTAATCTCATCTTGGCTTTCGTAAAATGCGATGATTTGAGAATTTTTAAATATACAGGCAACTCTATGGATATCTGTGTGTGAGCTTAGAGCCACTTCTATCTCGCCAAGCTCGATTCTAAATCCATTAAGCTTAATCTGAGAATCACACCTACCATAATATAGTAGATTGCTATATTTATCATAAGCGACTATATCACCGGTTTTATAAATTAGCTCTTTGTAGGCTGATTGAAGTGGGTTTTGGATGAAGGCTTGGGCTGTTTTATCAGCGTCATTGTAGTATCCGCTAGATAGGCTAGAGCCTTTGATATATAATTCGCCTTTTAAATTTGGTTTGGTTATAAGATTCATATTTTCATCAAATACCAAAAGTTCTGTATTGCTAAACGCCTTACCAATAGGCAAGATCTCATCATCACCAAACTCTCTATCTACCATATAATACGAACTTGCTAAGGTTGTTTCAGTAGGGCCATACATATTATAAAATTTAGCATTTTTAATGGATTTTATCCAGTAATTTAGCTGTTTTGTAGGCATCATCTCGCCACAAGATATTATCATTTTAAGGGATAAATTTGCTCCATTTAGGGCATTAGAATTAGCAAAATATACTAACACACTTGGCACCCAGAGAATGGTAGTAACGCTATTTGTGATTAGATACTCAACTACTTTAAGCGGAAAAGCAAAAATAGAGCTTGGTAAAATATGAGTAGTAGCACCAATAAAGGTATTAACATAGATATCAAAAACGCTTAAATCAAAATAAAATGGCGCTTGATTAGCTATAATGCTATCTTGGCTTATATTAAGGTCGCTAGAACAAGCTAAGATAAAGTCTAAAAGGCTTTTGTGGCTGATACTCACGCCTTTTGGCTCGCCTGTGCTGCCGCTAGTAAATAGCGTGTAGGCTAGGTCTGTGTCTATGATTTTGACGCTATTAAGAAGGTTATAATCAATCTTAAATTTAGATACATCATCTATAAATATTGTTTTGAGATTTAAATTTATCTTTAAATCTTTGGAGGTGATGAGTAGGGCGGGGCTTAGCTTTTTAACTATCTTTTCTACTCTTTGAGCCGGCATATTTTCATCTATTATTGTGTAGAAATTGCCACTTTTGAGCACCCCAAAAAAGCTTATAATCGCCTCTATGGATTTAGGTAAAATTATCAAAATAGGGGATTTATATATTTTATGATTTAAAATTTCACTAGCCAAAGCGGTGCTAAGCTCATCAAGCTTAGAGTAGCTAATGGTGGTGCCACTTGGCGTTATAAATGCTGGTTTATCTGGTAGGATCTTGGCTGTGTGAACTAGTATTTGATGGGTTGAGTTTAGCATATTTTCCCCTTAAAATTCAAAAAATAGGGGGGGGTAGAGCCTTTTGAATTAAATTTAATTTGATAAGAAATCTCAAATTTAAATCTCATCCCCCGCAAAATCTATCCTTCTATATAGTTTTTGAGTTTGCGACCGACTTTTGGATGCTTTAGTTTTTTAATTGCTGAGCTTTCTATCTGTCTTACACGCTCTCTTGTTACATTTAGCTCTTTGCCGATCTCTTCAAGCGTCCTATCACTCTCATCTTCAAGCAAGCCAAAACGCATTCTAATCACAGCTTTTTCTCTATCATTTAACTGATCTAAAACTTCATCTATCTGCTCTTTTAAATCCGCTTTTAATATCTGTTCCATCGGGCTTAATGCGCTTCTATCTTCTACGAAATCGCCATATTTGCCATCATCTTCGCTGCCGATCGGAGCTTCTAGGCTTATTGGCTCTTTGGTGATTTTGATAACTTGCTTAACCTTATCTACGCTTAGCCCAACTTCTTTAGCAATTACACTTACATCTGGCTCTTTGCCTTCTTCTTGGACATATTTTCTATTGATTTTATTAATGCGATTTATGGTTTCTATCATGTGGATTGGAATTCTAATAGTTCTAGCTTGATCAGCGATAGCTCTGCTGATAGCTTGTCTTATCCACCAAGTGGCGTATGTGGAGAATTTAAATCCCTTTTTATACTCGAATTTATCCACAGCTTTCATAAGGCCTATATTGCCCTCTTGGATAAGGTCTAAAAACGGCAACCCACGATTAGTATATTTTTTGGCTATGCTGACAACTAGGCGTAAATTTGATTTTGCCATTTTGGCTTTGGCGTCATCGCTGATATTTTTGCCTTTTTTGATCTGATCTAAGACATTTTTAAGATCTTTTGGATCTAGGTTAAAGCCGGTTTTGCTCGCTTCTTTGGTTTGAAATAGCTTTTTGATCTCCATATATGTAGATACCATTGTAGCTTCTGGGACTCTAGCTATTACATCTTCTTTGCTTAGTTTGGTGATATCTTTTAAGATTTGTTGGTGATTTTTTCTCAATTCAGCGCTAAACATCGGAAGTCTATACTCAAGTCTTTTAAGCTCTTTATCAAAGTCGGTATCGCTTTTTAAAGCAGTTTCAATAGACTTTACAATCTCATTTATTAGCTTGCTTGTTGGGCCTAAATCCATTAATTTATCTTTTAAGACCTTTTTTTTGAATGTTAAATTCAGTTTTGATTGTAGATCGACCTCATTTTCTACGGATATATTTTGCTTAGATGCGATTTTTAGCCAATCTTTTTTAGCTTTTTCAAGTGCTTTAAAGCTCTCTATTACCTTTTCAGCTCTCTTATCAAGCTTTTTAGGCTGTTTTTTGCTCTCTTCGATCTCTTCATCTTCATTATAGCTCTCTTCGATATCATCTTCTTCTTCGTTGTCTTCTTCATCAAAGCTTTTAAATAGCTCTTTAACTCGGCGCTCTCTATTAATCAAAGGCTCTTTATAATCTAGTATAAAATCTATTAGATACGGCACAGAGCAAAAGGCATCTATAATGATATCTTCACCTAGCTCAATCTTTTTGCTTATCTCGATCTCTTCTTCTTTGCTTAGTAGCGGTATTTGGCCCATTTCTCTAAGATACATACGAACAGGGCTATCAGATCGGCTCCACTCTAATAGATCAGTTTCGCTACTTAGGTCAAATTCGTCTTCTAAATTTGCTTCAGATGATTTTTGCGGGTCTGTTGTGGATGATCTTTTGGCCTCTTGGATCGTTTTTTGTTTGGCAGCTTCCACGGCGCTTGTTAGCTGAATTTTGTGTAATTCGGCTAGGGATTCTATCTTTTTGATCATTGCTGCGGTTGGGGCTTTGTCAAATAGCCTTACTAGTTGCTCAAATGTCACATAGCTTTTGGCATTTTCTCGAAATAGCTCTTCAATTTGTGTAAATACCTCTTTGGCTGCACTCATCAAAATATCCTTTGTATAGGCAAAATAAAGTCGGATATTATACACAAAAATTGATTAAATAAATTTGAAATTAATAAAATGAAATATAAATAAGATTATAGAGTGGATTTTGCGAATTTGGCTTAAATT
Source organism: Campylobacter lanienae NCTC 13004 (assembly GCF_002139935.1). Classification (NCBI taxonomy): domain Bacteria; kingdom Pseudomonadati; phylum Campylobacterota; class Epsilonproteobacteria; order Campylobacterales; family Campylobacteraceae; genus Campylobacter; species Campylobacter lanienae. The sequence continues at coordinate 433,085 of NZ_CP015578.1, forward strand.
TAGCCTAGGATTGCTCCTAGGCTTTTAGATTATCCTAGCCAAAATAGATCGCTAAATTCATTGAAATTATAGCTCTCTAAAAGCTTTTGATTATTTACTAAATCTTCTATTATTTGGCAAGTTTTTGGGCTAAATCTTGTAGCTAGATTGGCTTTAAATTTAGCTTTTAATAGTGGAATTCCCTCATCTCTTCTTCTTTTGTGACCGATAGGGTATTCTACTTCTACTTTTTTGGATTTTGTGCCATCTTTGTAGTAGATTTCAACTGCGTTTGCGATACTTCTTTTATCGCTATCTAGATACTCTTTTGTGTATCTTGGATCTACTTCTACTACCATTTTATCTCTTAGGGCATCGATGCGTGGATCTTTGGCTACGCTATCTTCATAATCATCAGCCACTAATCTACCAAATATCAAAGGCACAGCCACCATATATTGGATACAATGGTCACGATCGGCAGGATTGGCTAATTCGCCGGTTTTATTGATGATTCTATGGCCTGATTCTTGAGTGGTGATAACGATTTTTTCTATCTCATCTAGGCGATCTTTGACCTCATTATGAAGTGCCATAGCACACTCAACTGCTGTTTGAGCGTGGAATTCAGCTGGAAAGCTAATTTTAAATAGCACATTCTCCATTACATACGAGCCAAATTCTTGTGGAATTACTAGCTTTTGGCCTCTCATTTTGACATCTTCAAAGCCCCAGAATTTCGCACTTAAAGCTGATGGATAGCCCATTTCACCTGTTTTGGCTTTTAGTGCTAGATCCACCCCACGACTAGATGCATCGCCAGCAGCCCAGCTCTTGCGACTACCTGTATTTGGTGCGTGGCGATAAGTCCTTAAAGCACCACCATCTATGAAGGCATTTGAGACAGCATTGCGAATTTCATCATAGTTACATCCTAAAAGCTTAGCCGCAACCGCAGTAGAGGCGATACGAACTAACAAAACATGATCCAATCCAACTTTATTAAAGCAGTTTTCAAGTGCTAAGATACCTTGAATTTCGTGTGCTTTTATCATAGCTTCTAAGACGCTTTTGACCTTTAATGGGGCTTTGCCTTGAGATAAATTTTTGCGACTTACATAATCAGCCACCGCCCAAATAGCACCTAGATTATCGCTTGGATGTCCCCATTCAGCCGCTAGCCAAGTATCATTATAGTCTAGCCATCTTACCATAGCTCCTACATTAAAGGCCGCACGAATCGGCTCAAGTTGATATGAAGTGCCTGGAATTTTGCTACCTAATGGGCGAAATTCCGCCCCTTCAACACTTGGACCAAGCAGTTTAGCGCAAGCTGGATATTTAAGAGCCAAAATCCCGCATCCTAATGCATCAATCATAGTATATTTAGCCGTTTCATACGCTAACTCGCTAGTAATCTCAAAGCTATCAGCATATTTTGCGATTTTACTTAGCAACTCATCAAATTCAGGACGTTTAGCCTCTAATATTCCCATATTACTCATTTTCTCTCCTTATCTTTGGTGTATTTGTATAAATTTCATTGGCTCAGGCCCTATGTAGTTGCTACTTGGGCGAATGAGCTTGTTGTTGGCTCTTTGTTCTTTTATGTGAGCGCACCAGCCACTTACTCTACTCATTATAAATATAGGGGTGAAATACTCAGTTGGTATCCCCATAAAGTGATATGCTGACGCACTATAAAAATCCGCATTTGGCGGCAAACTAGGGCGTTTTTCTTTCATTACACCCTCAATGGCTTCACTAATAGCAAATAGCTTGTGATTATTGCTTAGGGCTTTTGACCATTTTTTGATAACGGCGTTTCTAGGATCACCGCCAACTCCATAAACCCTATGCCCAAATCCCATTAATAGCTCTTTATTAGCTAGTTTTTGATTTACTCCATTTATAGCATCTTCTACATTATCAAAGCTAGAAATTAGCCCAAATGCCGCCTCATTAGCCCCACCATGAAGTGGCCCACGAAGAGCACCTATAGCACCAGCAACGGCCGAAAAAATATCGCTTTTTGTAGAGGCACAAATCCTAGCTGTAAATGTAGATGCGTTAAATTCATGCTCAGCATATAAAATTAGTGAGCAATGCATAGCTTTTACAAATTCAGCCGGTGGCGTTTTTTGGTGTAATTTTTCCAAGAAATACCCAGCTATGCTATCTTCTTTACTCTCAAAATCTATCTCTTTACCGCCATTTATATAGTTATGCCAAAAGCAAATAACGCTAGGAAGAACTCCAAGAAGGCGAATAATCTTATCATCTTGATCGCTAAAATCATCCTTTTCAGCTTCTAAAGTCCCAAGCAAAGCAACCGCACTTTGGCATACATTCATCGGATGAACGCCTTTTGGTATGAGCTTTAGCATAGCTTTAAGCTCAACGCTAAGAGGGCGAGATGCTATAATTTTGCTTTTATAATCTTTTAGTTCATTTGCGTTTGGAAGTTTAGCATATTGTAATAAATATGCAACCTCTTCAAATTCACAATGCTCTGCTAAATCCTCAATAGCATAACCATAATAATTCAACCCATTGCCAGTCCCGCAAGTACATATCGCACTCTCACCAGCTATAACTCCGGCTAATCCGCCTTGTTTTTTTGCTGCTTCGCTGATACTCATTTTTTATCCTTTGCAAATAGTTGGTCTAATTTATTTTCAAATTCATAATAATCTAACATTTGATATAGCTCTTCACGAGTTTGCATGATATCTAAGACATCTTTTTGATGGCCGTTTTTGATAATGCTATTAAAGACTTCAACGGCGGCTTTATTCATCGCTCTATTAGCTGAAAGTGGATATAGCACCAGTTTTATACCTACACTTGCTAACTCACTTTGGCTAAAATATGGAGTTTTGCCAAATTCAGTTATATTGGCTAAAACAGGCACTTTAAGAGCCTTTGTATACTCTTTATACTCTTCTAAGGTATGGACAGCCTCAGCAAATATCATATCAGCCCCAGCAGCTTCATATGCTAAGGCTCTCTCTAAGGCTTTTTGCTGACCCTCCATAGCGTGTGCGTCTGTTCTAGCCATGATTACGAAATTCTCATCAGTTCTAGCATCTAGGGCAGCTTTTAATCTATCTGTCATTTCAGATATACTTACAAGCTCTTTATTTGGTCTGTGGCCACAACGCTTTTGAGCTACTTGATCTTCTATATGGCAAGCGGCCGCTTCGGCTTTTATAAGCTCTTTTATTGTCCTAGCTATATTAAAAGCACCACCAAATCCAGTATCAACATCCACCAAAAGCGGAGTATCTACTCTTGAAGTTATGCGTCTTACATCGATTAAGACATCTTCAAGGCCTACAATCCCAAGATCAGGCAGACCATAGCTAGCACTAGCTACACCACTACCTGATAGATATATAGCTTTTGCTCCAAGCTTTGTAGCTTGAAGGGCGCTATATGCGTTTATAACACCTAATACCGCAAGTGGGTTATTTGAATTTACAGCTTCTCTAAAGCTTTTTCCTGGACTTTTTATACTCATTTTTTCTCCTTTATTATTGGGTAACCTAATGTCGCAATCACCTCTTTACAATGATCTAAGACGCTAGGATCTTCTATTGTTGCTGGAATTTTACATTCAACGCCATCTGCTAACTCTTTTAAGCTTTTGCGCAAAATCTTGCCACTTCTAGTTTTTGGCAAGGCATTAACCACGCAAGCTAATTTAAAACTAGCAACCGCACCGATCTCTTGGCGGATTAGAGCTATGGCTCCATCTACGATCCCTCTATGATCTCTTTCGATTCCTTGTTTTAAGACTATAAATCCCATAGGAACTTCACCCTTTAAATCATCATTTACACCGATTACTGCGCACTCTGCGATATCAGGATGCTTAGATATGATCTCCTCCATCTCGCCAGTAGAGAGCCTATGACCTGCTACATTGATGATCCCATCCATCCTACCTAAGACATAAACATATCCATCTTTATCTATATAGCCTGTATCGCCTGTGAGATAGTAGCCTTTGAAGTGATCTAAATATCCTTTTCTATATCTCTCATCATTTTCCCAAATTCCCATTAAACAAGCCGGCGGAAGTGGTAATTTAAGGCATAAGGCTCCTTTTTTGCCTGATCCTAACTCTTTGCCATTTTCATCAAGGACTTTTAGATTAAATCCCGGCATTGGTTTTGTAGGGCTACCTGGCTTTATAGGCATCTCTTCTAATCCTAATGGATTAGCGACAATAGCCCAGCCGGTTTCGGTTTGCCACCAGTTATCTACTACTATCTTTTTGGTAACTTTCATTATCCACTTTAGCGTATCACTATCACATCTCTCACCGGCTACAAAGATCGCTCTAAGGCTATCTAAATTATAATTTTTTATTAACTCGCCCTTATGGTCTTCTCGCCTAATAGCACGAAATGCAGTAGGTGCTGAGAACAATACATTTACCTTATACTCATCTACAATTCGCCAAAACGCAGCTGGATTAGGCGTGCGAACTGGTTTTCCCTCATATACTATAGTGGTGCAACCATTCATAAGTGGCCCATAAACGATATATGAGTGACCAACAACCCAACCCACATCACTAGCAGCGAAGAATACATCGCCAGGTTTGGCATTATATATATTATCCATTGACCACTTCATAGCTACGCTATGACCGCCATTTGATCTGATTACACCTTTTGGTGAGCCTGTGGTGCCTGAAGTGTATAAAATATATAGCGGATCAGTAGCTAGCACCGGCACACAATCTACGCCTTTGGTTTTCTCTTCTTCGCTCTCCCAATCGATATCACGCCATGGGAGCATATTTGCCTTATATTGTGGTCTTTGCCAAATTAGACAAGTTGTAGGCTTATGAGATGATTGCTTGATGGCTTCATCTAAGATTGGTTTATATGGTATTATGTTGCTTACTTCGATACCGCAACTAGCACTTATCACAACTCTAGGCTTGGCATCTTCAATTCTAGTAGCAAGCTCATGAGCAGCAAACCCACCAAATACCACGCTATGGATAGCGCCAATTCTCGCACACGCTAGCATCGCAATTACAGCTTCAGCCATCATTGGCATATATATCACAACTCTATCGCCTTTGACAACGCCTTTATTTGTCAAGATTCCAGCGACTTTAGCGACTCTATCTCGAAGTTGTCTATATGTATATTTCTTCTTAGTATCAGTAACAGGGGAGTCATATATCAAAGCGAGTTGATCCCCTCTGTTATTGTGTATATGCAAATCTAGGGCGTTATAGCATGTATTCATACACCCGCCAACAAACCATTTATAGTGATCCCCACTATCATCTAAAACTTTATCCCATTCATTATACCAATGAACTTTTTGAGCAGCTAATGCCCAAAAATTTTCTGGTTCATTAATGGAGAGATCATAAGACTCTTGATAAGGGCTAGAACTCATAGTAATCCTTTCTTGTTTGTTAAGCACATTATAGAGATTTATAAAAGAAATTAAAATGTTAAAATTTGTTACAATTTGTAAATTTTTGTCTATAAAATTTCAAATTTGGACAAAATTTATACAAAATTTAGCTAAATTGTCGCATAATCAAACAAGAATTTTAACTATAAATTTGCGTAAAATTTGATTTATTTTTTTGTATTGTTACTTTAAGTAACATTATATTTTTAAAGGAAGCCAAAATGCTAAGTGCTATGGATAGATTGATAATAATATTTGAAAAATCAAAGCTATCAATGAGTAAATTCGCTACAATCCTTGGCAAGGATAGGCGAACTCTGCTCTCTTGGATAGAAAATAAAGATACAAAATCTCTAAATGATGATATCAAATCTACAATTTGTAGCTATTTTAGGTATTATAAAGATATATGGGATTGCGATGAAAGCGAGTTTTATCGCTATATTAATGAGCTTGATGATAGTAGTTTAAGGATCATAGATGATGGATATGAGTCGCTTTTAAAATATATCTATGAAAATGAAAATGAAGGCTCATTAATCCTTCATCCTACATTTCCTAATCCAGCTTATAGGGATTTTGTAATTCAGAGCATTTATAATGATTTTGATAGCCAAGAAGCTGCTAAATATAGGCAAAAGCGTGGTTTAAAGATGAGAGCGCACTCTTTTGGGGCTAGTGAGTGGTATAGTGTGAAGTCGCTTTTGGAGTTTTGCTTTGCTAATATCGGTAATTTCTATACCAAAGAGCAAAAAATTCAAATTCTAGAGTTGATGATTGTTACTTTTCGTGACAATCTTAATAAATCAATTTACTTTTTTGACTCCTATGATAAGAAAATTTATGGCTTAGATATGTTTTATTTATCACTAAATATAAAAGAAAAAAAGATGTTTTTAAAGCTCCCACTTGAAACTACAATTTTAGAGATTAAAAATAGTGATCTTGTCAATAAAATTCATACTCACTACACTCACGCTAAAAAATGCCCCACACATATCGACCCGAAAGACGCTGTGATGGTAATGGAGCTAATCTTAGAATCAATAAAAGATAATGATGATTTAATGAAAACTTGCGCTAAGATAGATAAATTTACTAGTTATGGCAAGATTTTTACCAAGGTGATAAGCCGCTCTTAAAAGCAAATTTCACCAAAATATCACTATAAATCAAAAGCCTATCTTTGACTAGCTAGCATCATAGCACAAAGCTTGTAATACGCTTTTTACCATCATTTGAGAAGAAAGTCTAGCAAAAATAGCTTCTTTAATTGCCTTTTGTTCTCATCTTTGTGTGAGTTTCGCACCCAAAGAGCCTCGCTCTTGATAAGCTCATTTATTTGACTTAGCATTTGCGCCTTCGCAGCTTTATCCATCGCTTTGAATTTGCTAGAATTTTCTAAGAATTCCAAGTAGTTTGTAAGATTTGTATCCATTTTATTATCCTTTCTGCCGATACATTTTTTGCATTTTGGCAATGTTTGCTAGAATTCTAGCTAGAATTGCAGACTATTTGTTTTCGTTTTAGTGGGATTTTAGAATTTTAATAAATATTTTCTCGCTCCCAAAGCAATAAACCACTTTCTACTAATTGCCTATTAATTTTACGAGCTAAAATATCTCTATTATCAAAAAACTCTATAAATATAGGCAAATACTCGCTTTTAACTGCGTATTTAATGGTATTTCTACCAAAGCCCTTTGTGCCTTTTGTGGTTTTTGTTTTGGTTATGCGGGTGTCGTTTTGGGTCTTGAATTCTTTAAAACTACTTTCATCTTTTCCCATTATAGCGTTTGTTATATCATAAAAGCTATCGTTAAAATCTTTGCTTTTATACTCATCGTTTGAGTGGTAGTAGCGAAAGATTTTTAAAGCTGATTTAAAAAGATTTTTTGCTTCATTTGAAAACTCAAACTGCTTTAAAAAATCTCTAAAATCAAAAGGCTTTGAAACACCAGCAAAAAGATCATCATTTGCTGGCATTAAAACATTTAAATCATTTTTAGCACAGCCTAAATCATCGCTAGTAAAAGGCATAATATAATTTTTTTGTCCTTTATTTGAAAAGGCAACTCTTAAATAAAATGTAGAAAAAGCAATAGCATCATTAAATAACTCTTTTGGGATATCATCAATATTACCCTTAAACATATAATCACTTCTCTCAAAATATTGTTGATGAGTATTAAAATTTAATCCTTTTGACAACAAAGACCACACTAAATTATTTGATGTTATAGAATTGGCATTCTTTGATGGTTTATTTGTTAAGTTTATAACGCTTTCTAAATAACTAAAATTTCCAAGTACCAAACCGTCTTTATTTTCTTTTATTTTTTTATCAATTTCATTTATGAGATTTGGGCGAGTATCGTTATAAATATAAGTTCCTTTGAATTCAAGTTTATCAGTTTTTGCGTTTAGCTCGTATCTATCAGCTTTTATAGCGTTTAAGTCTAGTGTTTCGCCCTTATCTTTGTCAAAAATCACTTGTGAAATAGACCAAGTAGAGAGCAAAAAGGTAGTTTTGGCATTGCTAAAAATGTGTGAAACGATTTTATAATTACTATTTATATAGTGATTTACTTCACTGCGCAAAAAGCTCTCAGTCATATAGTAAAATACTATAACTTGTGGGTTTAGCTCTAAAACTTTGTTAAAAAATAAAATAGCTAGATTTTCTTTTTTGCCTTTTAGTCTTTGATAAGGTGGGTTCATTATCACCATTAGCTTTTTGTTTTCTAGCTTAGCAATTTCTGTTATTTCAAGCTCTTTGCCTTTATATTTAAATTTTGGTTGTTTGTCATCTTTTAAATAATCAAATTGCACTGAGTTTTCAAAGCCTTTGATTCTACAAATATCCACATCAGTTTGGTCTAGCGTAGAGAGATAGCAAGAGTTTTTATAGTCTTTGCCAAATTGATTTTGTAGATTTCCCACACCAGCGCAAGGGTCAAAAACGATAAAATCATCTAAATTATAATGTTCTTTTAAAATTTCATTTTGTTTTTCTACAAAACAGCTTGGAGTGTACTCTCCGCCTGTGTCTTTGCGGTATTTTTCGCTATATAATTTTGCTGAGTGTTCTAAGATTTGTAAAAACTCACTTTGTGCTGGTGGGCGTTTGTATTTTTTCCAAAAAAAGTCGTATTTTTCAGCGTTTGATATTTCATAATAAAAAGTTTGTTTTTCACCATTATATTTTATACCATCAATTTTGCCATCAGCATACATTATGCGATATTTGCTGAGGTTTGTGCCTTCTCTAATGAGTTCTATTTCGTATTCTCCAAACATTTCGCTTTCAATTTTTGTTTTATAAGTGGCTCCGTTTAGGATATCTACTAAAAATAAGTTTATATTATCTTGTTCATCTTGTATTTCATGCTTAAAAATAACATTGTGTTTCCACTCATTATAAACTGAAATAAAATTTGAGCCAGTAATGTCAATTTGAGTGCTAGCACCAGCTTCTAAAAGCTTGTAAAACTCAGCTATTTCATCATTTATATATTGAGTTATATTGCCTTTTATGCGGTCATTTATTCTATCAATGGCATCTTTTGTTGGCTGACTTGCTTTTTCTTTTGCCCAGTTTATGTCGTTATTAAACATAATTCCATTTTGCGAGCAGTCAATTAGCTCTAAATAATCATTATTTTCCTTGTCTTTGTAAATGAGCGCGACTTTATTTAAAATTTGCTCTTGCTTTTTGTTTGTTAAAATAACTTGTGCTAGGGCTTTTTGGTGTTCTGTATCGCTACTGATAATATCTTTGCTTTCAATGTATAATAAAATATTGCCTTTTTTGTCTTTTATAAGCAAATCAACTTGCCTTAAAACATCAAAATTACAAAGCTTTATATTAAAATACTTTTGTGCGAATTCTACTTTATAATTTACTTCATTTGCCATTGTTTGCCCCTTTTTGTAAATGCGTAATTATAGCCTAATTCTAGGGAATTCTAGAATTCCCTAATTTTAACTTAAAAAAAATTAAGCGCATAACAAGGCTAAAAGTTATGATATTTAGCCCCATAAGAGCTAGTTTTTGCTTGTGTTTTTCTATCTTGTGATGGGCTAGCGTGCCAAAATACACGCCCACAAGCCCACCGACACTTAAAATCGCACCGACTTTATAATCAATTAACCCATTATAGCTTATGCTCACAAAGCCTCCAAAACTAGAAAAAATTACAAAAAAAGCCCCAGCGAGATTGCCTTTTTGATATCCGCTCCAAGCACGCCAACTAAAAGCGGCGTTAAAAACATAGCCCCACCCATGCCGATTGATATCGCAAAGGCAGCAATCACAGCACCGATGATAAATAGCCAGATCTCAGGGATATTTATATCACCGGTGTTTTTGTCTGCATATTTCTCCTTTAAAAATTCAAAATTGTTTTGATGAAAAATACCCTAATTATACCCCCCCCCAATAAAATTAAGCTTAATTTATAGATAAATGTTACCAAAAGTAACAGCATATATCAAATTTATCTAAATTCAGTAAAATTTATATAAAATTTAGATTTAATATAAGATTATTTTATTTAAGGAGATTAGATGAAGGCGATTATTTTAACCGCTCTTAGTGCTAGTATGGTCTTAGCAGCTATCAATATCAACACAGCTAACAAAAGTGAGTTAATGGAGCTACCTGGAATTGGTGAAGGTAAGGCAAATGCGATTATCGAATACAGAGCCAAAAACAAATTCAAAACCATAAATGAGATCAAAAATGTCTCTGGAATTGGAGATAAAATATATGAAAATATTAAAGCTGATCTAATAGTAAATGGCCCAACTGATACAAAAAATTTAAAAAGCAAAGATATCAAAAAACCAATAAAAAATGATAAAAAAGAAAAAATAGATAATAACTCTACAGAAACTAGATAAATTCCCTATGGTTAAATTTAGTTTTGGCTAAATTTGACCAAAATTGTGTGGATTGTGTGGATAAAAATAGTAAATTTAAAGTTAAAATTATTTTGTTATATAGATGAAAATCAGCAAAAATAAATTGTAGCTTAATAAAGCACTATTTAAGTGTGTTTAGAGATGAGTTATAAAAGCAATGTTTGATATAAAAATTACACTAATTTTATCACAGAAGCCAAAAGCTATTAAATTCAAATTTTATTATTTTTAAGATTTTATCGCTGTGATGCTTTGCTAAAATATCACATAATCTCTAAGAGATTTTGCGTATTTATGGCCACTAGCTTAAGCCGACACTTTAGCAAAATTAATCATATTTTTACAACATTTTTTTAAATTCTCTTGACTTACACTTGGTGTAATGTTTTATAATTTTTGCTAAACTTGTAAAAAAGGAAGCAAAATGAAAAAAACTATTTTAACTCTTAGCGCAGCAGCAGCGGCCTTTTCGCAAGATTTGCCATTTGAGCGTGGTGAGATAAATCCGTATAGCAAATACTTCACCGGCACTACTTATCTAAATACCTTTGATGATGCTAGTGGTGGCAGAAGTGCTAATGCCGGCTTAGTAACCTTTGAGCCTTGTTCTCGTACGCATTGGCACACACACGAAAAGGGCCAACTTCTAATCGTTCTAAGCGGTGAAGGTGTAGTAAAAATAGAGGGGCAAAAAGCTATAAAAGCCCAGCCTGGTGCAATTATCAAAATAGATAGCGACGCTAAGTATTTTCATGCAGGTGGCAAAACCACGCAAATGGCACACATCTCAGTCATGGGTATGCCAAATAAAACCACTTGGCTAGAAAAAGTAAGCGACGAAGAGTATGAAAGTGTTTTAAAGGAGCTTCAATGAAAAAGATTTTAGCTGTTTTTGCGGTGTTTGGGGGTGTTTTAATGAGTGCAGATATAGAAGATACAACGCTTAAAGCGATATTTGAAAACTTTGAGAAAAGTAGTAAAAATGATACCATACAAGCTGGCCTAAGTCCTAGGCAAATCGAGCTTAGTAATCTAGCTGCGATAATAGCATCGGGTTCTCTTAGGCTATGGCAAGAAAGGCTAGAAAAAAGCGAGTTAAAGGCTGATGAGATAATGGAGCTTTTACGCCAAAGCACAGCTTATCTTGGTATGGCTAGGATTAGGGAATTTATCTTTGTTACAAGTGAAATTTATAAGCGTAAAAGGGGTTAAAATCACAGATTTTGCCCTAGAAAGTGATGAAAATAGACTTAAAAATGGGCAAAATTTACAAATAGAGCTTTTTGGCAGTGCTACTACGCAGAGTATGAGTGGCGACTACGCACAAATCGGCAGGTATTTAAGCCAAAATTGCTTTGGGGATTACTATACTAGGGTTGAAATTTTAAGCCTTATCGAGCGTGAGATTATCACATTTTTTCTTTTAGCGGCTCAAGGAGATACATCAGCACAGATGAAAGCTTACGCAAAAGCTATTTTTCTTCAAGGCTTAAATAAAGAAAAATTAATCGCCCTAATCAACGCAAATATCGCTCTTATAGGCTATCCACGCTCACTAAATGCCACCACCGCTGTAATAGAGGCTAGCAAATAATGGCATACACAATCATAGAAGTCTCACAAAAAACAGGCGTAAGCCCACGCACTTTGCGTTATTGGTGTGATAATGGGCTTTTTCCTTTGGTTGAGCATAGCCCTAGCGGTATTAGGTATTTTAGCAAGAGCGACATAGAGTGGGTAGAATGGGTTGTGCGTTTTCGTAAAATGAGTATGAGCGTTAAACGGCTTAGAGAGTATATAAATTTAGCTATCAAAGGCGATAGCACACTAGAAATTCGCCTAGCGATGATAAAAGAAGAAAAAAGTAGAATTTTAAATGAGCTTGATGAGATAAAATCAGCGCTTAATTGTGTGGATAAAAAAATTGAATTCTACGAAACTGCCATAAAAGCTAAAAGCGACCCACACGCCAAAGGTGGCAAAAAATGCGAGTGATTTTATCGCTTTTTTGCCTTTTTAGCTTTGTTTTAGGAGAGAAAATGGAGATTTTTGTTATCATAAATGAGCAAAAGTTAAAGGCTGTTTTGGCTGAAAATAGCCGGGCTAAGGCTCTATATAAAGAGCTAGAAAAAGGAGATATCATTATAAATGCTAGTGATTATGGTGGCTTTGAAAAAAGCGGCAAACTTCCATCGCCATTGCCACGAAATGATGAGCAAATCACAATGCAGCCTTGCGATATAATTCTTTATAGCGGTCAAACTTTTGTGCTAGCCTACGATACAAACTCATGGTTCTTAACTTGCCTTGGCAAATTAGATGGCATAAGCAAAGATGAACTAAAAAAGCTACTAGGCACAGGTGATGCAAAAATAAGGCTGTCTGTAAGATAGAAAAATAGCTTAGGGAATTCTAGAATTCCTTAGAATTTGTCATTGCCAAGCTTCATTTACTTTGTCATTATCTGGCTTTGAGCGGATAATTGCTATCAAAAGAGTAGAGATTTTTAGATCAAGCTCTAGAATGACAAAAGTGTTGGAATTCCAAAGTTTTCAAAATATAATTACAATGCTCTTAGCCCATTTTTCGTATTCTTTATTAGCTCAATACAAATTTACGCCTATGGGCTTGATGGGGTCGTATTCATTTAAAATTTCTTGATACTTATCTTGGCAACTTAAACAAGTATCAACTAAATAGCCTTTTATATTATCGTATTCTCTTAGACCTCTATAATAAAAAAGCTTATGTTCGTCATCAATGATAAATGGCGTTATGTTATTTTTTAGACACTCTTTAAACATTATAAGCCTACCCGTTCGTCCGTTACCATCCTCAAATGGGTGTATGCTTTCAAATTTATGATGAAAATTAATAATATCTTCTATATTTACACTTTTTAATTCATTATATGATTTTAGTAATTTTGCAATTTCGCTACTCACATTTTTTGGATTAGTTGTTTTTAAATCTCCTATAAAATTTGCCGTTTTTTTAAAATCCCCAATCACTCTATCGCTTGTATCTTTTTTTACAATAGCGTGAATTTGTTTTATAAAATCTTCATCTAGTGGGTTATCATAATTTTCTAAAATAAAATCAAATGCTTTAAAATGGTTTTTAGTTTCTATAATATCGTTAATCTCTATAACTTCATCTTTTTTTGATAATAAAGAGTTTGTTTCATAGATATATCTTGTCTGGTCTTTGCTTAGCTTGCTTCCCTCTATTCTGTTTGAGTTGTATGCAAAAACTATCTGCGTATAATGATAGAGTCCGTTTTTTATGCAGTTTTTGTATTCATCAAGTAAAATTTCCAATGCCAAATTTCTACTCATCAAACATCCTTTTACACTCAGCCACTACATCAGCTTTTTCAAAGCCTATAAATAATTACAAAAATAAAAGCTTGATTTTAACTATATTTTTAAGTATCATTTTGAAATTATATCAAAAATTTACTAAATTTTTCAAAACCTCTTGACTTACACTTGGTGTAATGTTTTATAATTTTTCATATCTTTTTAAAGGGGTAAAAATGAATGAAATCAAAAATAAAGATCGTAGAGATTTTCTAGCAAAAGCAGCCGTTGCTGGCGTAGCAATCGGTGCTGGTACAAATCTTTTTGGCGCAGCAAATAAGCCAAATATCGCTTGTAAAGGTTGGGCAGCTTTTGATGAGAGTGGCGAGCTAAAACCTTGGAAGTTTGAGCGTAGAGCTGTTGGTGATGATGATATCTTAATAGAAGTGATGGCTGCTAGTATCTGCCATAGTGATATACACACAGAGCTAGGGCATTGGGGTAAGCAAATCTATCCACAAGTACCCGGTCATGAGATAGTAGGTCTCGTGCGTGAAGTGGGTAAAAATGTCAAAAACTTCAAAATCGGTGACCGGGCCGGTGTAGGCTGTATGGTGGATAACACTGATATCGCTACGGCTGGGCTTGAAGAGCAATATAGCAAAAATACGATTTTTACCTACGGGTATCCATATCCTAAAGAGCCTACTGGCATAAGTCAGGGCGGATATAGCGATTATTTTGTGGTAAATTCGCATTTTGCTATCCATATCCCAAATGAGCTTAGCTGGGATGAGGCAGCACCGCTAATGTGCGCTGGAATCACCACTTACTCACCTATAATGAAATATATGAAAAAAGGTGATAATGTAGCGATCATCGGTATCGGTGGCCTAGGGCATCTTGGGATTAAAATCGCTATTGCTAAGGGTGCGAAGGTAACGGCATTTACAACTACTAAAAGTAAAATCAAAGATATAGAGAGCTGGGGCGCAAAAGCCGTGCTAGTAAAAAGTAGCGATGATTTAGCTCCGTTTAGGGCTAAATTTGATTTTGCGCTTAGCACTATTCCTTATGAATTTGAGATGGAGCCATATATTGCGATGGTTAAGCCTTTTGGTAGTTTCACTCTAGTTGGTATGCCTATAAATTTCAGCCAAAAAACCCAAACCTTAAATCTAGCTAGCACAAAAGTAAATTTAAATGCTAGTTTAATTGGCGGTATGAAAGAGACTGCGGAAATGGCTGAGTTTTGCGCTAAAGCTGGAGTTCGCCCAAATATAGTAAAAATCACTGGCGAGCAGATAAATCAGGCTTGGCGTGATGTAGTAGCAAAAAGAGCTAGATATCGCTTCGTGATCGATCCAAAGAGCTTTTAAGCTCTGTGATGAGTTGGGCTTTGAGATTTAAGGTAAAAAGAGCTTAAATTTATAAGAAATTTTAAAATTTGTTATAAATTTGTCAAATTTCTTAACTCATATTTGAGTAAATTTAATGATTGTTTTGGAAAATATTTTAAAATATCGCCACAATCACAAAATTAAAGGAGCAAAAATGAAAGTATTAATTTTAGATGGTGGCAAAAAATTTGGTTGTAGCGGTGGCAAGCTAAATACCTTGCTTTGCGATGTAGCAAGTAGTGAGCTAGAGGCTAAGGGATATGAGGTTATCCGCACCAAAATAGATGATGGCTATGAAGTAGAGAGTGAGGTACAAAAGCTCATCCAAAGCGATATAATCATCTTTCAATACCCTGGCTGGTGGATGAGTGCGCCGTGGATTGTCAAAAAATATCTAGATGAGGTTTTGTCAGCTGCAGCGCCACACTTGACAAAAAGCGATGGTCGCCACGCTAATGACCCGGAGCATGGATATGGCACAGGCGAGAAAACAGCGAAGAAAAAATATATGATAAGCACCACTTGGAATGCGCCAATTACGGCCTTTAATGATAAAAATGATTTTTTTGAAGGGCGTGGGTGTGATGGTGTAACCTTTACTATGCACAAAGCGATGGAGTATTGCGGGATGAAAGCGCTGCCTAGCTTTATGTGTAATGATGTGGAAAAAAATCCAAAAGTAGATGAGTATATTAGTAACTATAAAGCACATATAAGGGCGAATTTTTAGAGAATTTTAGCGAATTTATAGAGATTTTATAATTAAATTTGCTAGGTTTAAAAAGGTTAGGGGGCTGGAATTTAAGGCTCTCTGGCTTAAAATTAATTTAAAAAGTCAAATTTTAGTGGTGAATTTAAATTTTGTAATTTAGATTTTGCTTAAATAATTTGAATTTTATCTTGAGTAAGGATAAGTTTGCTAGGATTTGAAAATTTCAAAACAATAAGCGATATTTAGTCCAAAGTTGCCTTATATTCGCATTTTTGGCATAGATTTTCTATCGCTTTTCCTTGTTTAAATCCATCTATTATAGCCTTAGCTTTTGGGGAATTTATTATCTCATTTAGGCTATTTTGGCCGATATTGCCTAAGTTTATCCTAGCGTTAGCATCTACGCAACAAGGCACCACGATTCCGCTACTTTTAATGCCGATTTGTGAGATTAGGCCGTGGCAATATTTACTTGGATTTTGTGAGTTTGGCTCTCTCCACTCAAAATACTCTTTAAAAACCAAAAATATCTTATAGGCTAGGCGAACTCTACTCTCATTATAACCGATTTTCACTCCAAAAAACTGCTCAAATTTAGCCTTAATCATCTCAAATTTAGGCTCATTTATCATATGTTTTTGGATTCTAAAATTGATAAAAATTTCACTTTTTATCTCTTGAGTAAATTGACAAAAAGCTAGTAAATCATCTATATAATTTTCGCTAAATTTAGCATTTTTATCCACAAAGGCGCTTAGAGAAAATGAAATTTGATGAGCCTTGCTAAGTGCGTTAAAATCATGCTTTTTAAGGTATTTGCCCGTTGTGACTAGATCTATTTTAAAGCCCTTATCATAAGCTAAGCTTAGATATTGATTTAGATTTAAATTTGCTAGCGGATCGCCTAATAGATGAAGGCAAATCGCCCTTGTCTTGCCCCTTATCTGTGATAAAATTCGCTCATAAAGTCCCAAATCCATAGAGCCAAATTTGGCTAAATTTAGAGATGGACAAAAGCTACACTCACATCCGCAAATATCGCTTATCTCTATATAGACTTTTTGGAATTTTGCCACTCAAATAACCTAGATAAAATATCTCGCAGCTTCGCTTTTATCGCATTTTGTGGCTTGGATTATGCTACTAGCTATCTTAATTTCATAAATTAAATTTGGCTCACTTTTACAATAGCTTATAGCTAGATTTGCGGCTAATTGTTTATCATTATCGCTTGCGTTTTTATCTATAAAGCTCCTAGCACCGATAATATCGCCACAATCTATGATATCCATCTTTTGAAGTTTTAAAGCTTCAAGCTTAGAATTATCATTTTGATCCCTACCAATTATCATTTTAGCGCCATCTGGTAGCCTTAAATGCCTGCCATATCTTAGGCTTTGAAGGTCGTCTTCGCTCATATTTTTATCATATTTGATAAAATCCCTAATTCTATTACTAAAGCCCTCCATCGTGTATGGACAGCCCCCACCAGGGCTTTCAAAATCGCTAAATCCAAATTCCTTTGCTAGGCTAAGTTGCGGCGATCTATTGCGACCATTTAAGCCCAAAAGCTTATCTCTATCCACCCATCCTTCACGCTCTGGCAAAGTAGGCTTTAATAGCTTAGCACAAAGTGGCCTAAGAATGATATCATCTCTATCATCGGCTAGATTTTTGACATGTACCATCGCATCATTTCGCTGACTCATCGGTCTTTGGCCTACGACTTCTCCACTAATTACAAAACTAGCATTATAATCATCAAGCATAGAAATAGCCGTTCTAAACATAAACCCATGGCAATCAATACATGGATTAAACTGCTTTCCATATCCAAATTTAGGATTAAATAGCACATCTTGGAGATATTTGCTACGCACATTTACACTCTCAAATGTAGCCCCTGCCATCGCTGCTCTTTTGGCTAGAGTTTCATTTTTAACTGGGTCTGAGCCAAATCCTATATCTATATTTAGAGCATGGACCTCTATGTCTTGTAGTGAAATTAACTTCATAGCTAGCATACTATCAAGGCCGCCGCTAAATAGCGCTAAACACTTTCTTTTCATCTTTTTCCTTTCAAAATTGATATTCTTTTTTTACACTCGATAATCTCTTCGATACTAAGCCTGCCACTCTTTAAAAGCCCTTCATAATACCTAATAGCAAGTGGTCTAATGGCGCTATGTAGATCTTCAACACTCTTATACTCTTCTAAATTTTCATATAATTCAAGCTCCCTTATATGCTCGTTATTTGAGCTTTGTGAGCCTGTAACTGCTCTATAAGTGGCTTTATCTTTGAAAATTTCAACCCCGTAATAGCGTTTGACAACTTCGCAAAATTCAGGATTTATAAGCATATTTTTTAAAATTGATAGCTCGGCGATATCTTTTTGTTCTGTGAATTTGATGGGTGGATTTAAATTTGTTGAGCTAGGTTTTGAGCTTGATCTACTTAAGCTAAATGAGCCTGGCTCAATCTTTAAAAGAGTTACTACTAAAGAGTTATAAGATTGAGCCACAATAGGATCAAGATTAAAGCTAAATTCCTGTATAGCCCTAAGAGCTTTGGCCTTTTCTAATGGGCTTTGAGGGTTTAAATTCGCAATAAGCTCTCTTATATAAAACTCCCCAAGCTCCATTCCGCCTTTTAATATCTCTTTTAGCTCCATCTCTTTGCCACTTGCTACTAGCTCGGCTGGGTCTTTGCCACCGCTGATTAAGACAACCTTACCATCGATTTGATGCTCTACTAGCAATTTTGAGCTTTTAAAGGCCGCATTAACTCCAGCTGCGTCGCTATCAAAGCTTAAAGTAACCTTGATATCACCCCTTTTAATTAATGGGATATGCTTTTGAGTGAGAGCCGTGCCAAGCACTGCTACAGCGTTATTTACCCCAGCAGCATGTAGCATGATACAATCCATATAGCCTTCGCAAATCACCATTGATTGAGATCTATATATCTCGCTTTTAGCCTTGTCATATCCGTAAAATATCTTAGATTTATCAAAAATTTGGCTTTGTGGGCTATTGATATATTTGGCCGGATTATCGCTAATGGTGCGACCTCCAAAGCCTACTAAACTCCCAAGGTGGTTATATATAGGAAATGTTATGCGATTGATAAAACTAGCATAATATCCATTTTCATTCTCTTTTATAGCGCCTACCTCTAAGGCTTCTTTTGGCTCTATGCCTTCATTTTGAAGCAAATTTAGTGTATTTTGCGAAGATGCCGCCCAGCCAAGCTCCCATTTTTCTATGATAGAATCAGTTATAGAGCGGTGTTTTAGATAGTTTAGAGCCTCGCTATTTTTGTATAAAAGTATTTTATAGTGTAAATTTAAATTCTCTAAAATCTTTTTATCTACTTTTAATTCACTTTTGCTACTTGTGTATTCTAAGCTTACATTATAGATGGATGCTAACTTCTCGATAGCTTCAGCATATCCTAGCTTCTCATATTCCATTACAAACTTAATCGCATCTCCACCGGCCTTACATGAAAAGCAGTGATATATCCCTTTGCTTGGGCTAATTGACATTGATGGGTGCTTGTCGTTGTGAAATGGACAGACGCAAACGAAATTTGCGCCGGATTTTTTAAGCGGTATATAGCTACCTATTACATCAACAATATCAACTATATTTTTTAAATTTTCTATACTATTTTTAGAGATCATAAGCGAGATTATACATTGATTTAGCTATAATCGCCATTAAATTTCGTAAGGTTTTTAGATTTGGACTTTTTTTTCATTGAGTATAGAGATCCGATTTTTGGGCTTATTGTTCTTTTTAGCGTTTTGCTTTTGATAGCGATTTTAAGCTATTTTTGGGGTGTTTTTTCGCTCAAAGATCAAAAGAGTAATATAGATAAATTTGTCAATAAATTCACCCCGCAACTAGAGCAAAAATATCAAAATATGCTATTAAATCTTGATATAGACTCCAATTCGCTTGTTAATTTAGCTGGGATTTTTGCTAAAAATGGGGATTTTAATAAAGCGATTAGTATATATTTAATCGCCCTTAAAAAGGCGGTTAAAAATGATGAAAAAGAGCTTGTATTTTTAAATTTAGGTAAAGCCTATTTAAAAGCTGGATTTATAGAGCGATCCACAGAAGTTTTCTTAGAATCCATTAGATTAAGAGCCAAAAATATTGATGCTCTTAGCCACCTTGGATTGGGATTTGAGAAGCTTAAAATGTATCAAAAAAGCCTTGAAGTCTTAGACGCTTTAAGCGAACAAGGCGTAGCCGTAGCTGCTCAAATCGCATATACAAAGGCCTTAGAGATCAAAAATTCCAAAATGGAATTTGATAAAAAAATAGCAAAATTAGATAGATTAACGGGTGAATTTAATCTAATAAATCGTATGATTTTAGAGCTTTATATAGCAAATAATAAAGATATAAATGAGATAAAATCCAAGCCAAATTTGGATAATTGTATAGATATTTTGTATCTTAATGATGGAGTTTTAGATGGTGATGAGTATAAAGAGCTTTATAGCGCTAAGGGGCTAAATAACGCTCAAATCACTGATTTTAATTTAAATCTTTTAAAGGTCGCTAGAGATAATAACCTTAATGCTACTTTAAGTTTTAGTTATATCTGTAAGGAGTGTAAAGGCTCATATCCTCTATTTTTTTATCGGTGTAATCACTGCGCTAGGCTAGGAAGTTGTGCTATTATCCCAAATGTTATAAAGGAGAGCGATGAAAATAGTATCTCTTTTTAGCGATGGTAGTTGCTTAAATAACCCTGGAAATGGCGGCTGGGCCTATATCTTAGAATATGAAAAATATACCAAAAATGATAGCGGAGCAGTGCTAGATACCACAAATAACCAAATGGAGCTTTTGGCCATCATCAATGGCTTAAAAGCCCTAAAAGAGCCTTGTATCGTCAATCTCTACACAGATAGTAGCTACGCTGCAAATGGGATTAACTCTTGGCTAGATGGATGGAAAAAGAAGAGCTTTAAAAATGTCAAAAATATAGAGCTTTGGCAAGAGATAGATAGATTAACTCAAATTCACAAAGTCAAAGCCCACTGGATCAAAGCCCACGCCGGCCATCCACAAAATGAGTTATGCGACAAACTAGCCAAAGATGCAGCGATGAAGCTTACAAAGGATTAAAAAGGATTATTATGGATAAACTAAGAGAGATTCAAAAGCTTTTAAAATATAAATTTAAAAATATAAATTTGCTCAAAGAGGCCATAACTCACAAAAGTATCAAAAGCTCTATCAATAACGAACGGCTTGAGTTTTTAGGTGATGCGGTGTTGGATTTGATAGTAGGTGAGTATCTATATCACAAATTTAAAGGCAAAAGCGAAGGCGACTTAAGCAAATTAAGAGCCTCACTAGTCAATGAAGATAGCCTTGCTAAGATAGCCAAAGAGCTAAGACTTGGCGAGTTTTTATATCTTTCAACCGCTGAAGAAAATAACGGCGGCAGAGAGAAACAAAGCCTAATAAGCGATGCTTTAGAAGCCTTGATGGGGGCTATATATTTAGAGAGTGGATTAGAAAAAGTGAAGAGCATATTTATAGCTTTATTAGAAGCAAATTTCCCTGATATCAGCTTAAATCTAACTAAAGATTACAAAACAACTCTTCAAGAACTCACCCAAGCCAAGATAGGCTTAGCACCAAAATATGAGCTAATAAGCTCAAGTGGGCCAGATCATAAAAAAAGCTTTGAAATGGCGGTGATATTAGAGGGCAAAGAGATCGCAAGAGCCATAGGAAATAGCAAAAAATCAGCCGAGCAGGCTTGCGCTTTAAAGGCCTTAGAGATACTAAATTCAATGAAAGGATAGCTATTGAATACATTTGGGACTAAATTTAGATTAAGCACATTTGGCGAAAGCCACGGCGTAGCTATAGGCGGCGTGATAGATGGGATTCCAGCCGGTATTAAAGTTGATATGAGCTTTATCCAAAGTGAGCTTGATAGGCGTCGCCCCGGTGGCAAATACGCCACTTCAAGAAAAGAGAGTGATAAGATAGAGATTTTAAGCGGAATTTATGATGGTTTTACCACCGGTTGCCCTATTGGCTTTATAGTGGCTAATACCTCTCAACACTCCAAAGATTATGATAATATCAAAGATCTATTTCGCCCAGGGCATGCTGATTATACATATTTTGCTAAATTTGGGATTAGAGATCATAGGGGTGGTGGCAGAAGTAGCGCTAGAGAGAGTGTAGCAAGGGTTGCTGGTGGGGCGTTTGCGGGGTTGCTTTTAAGAGAATTTGATATAGATATCCAAAGTTGCGTAAGGCAAATTGGCGATATAAAAGCTGATAAAATTGACTTTGAATTTGCGAATTCTAGTGAGATTTTTTGGGCTGATGAATCCACAGAAGAGAGTGCTAAAGAGCTAATACTAAATACCAAAAATTCAAATGATAGCCTTGGGGCTAGTGTTTTAACTATCATCAAAAACGCTCCCGCTGGACTAGGCGAAGTGCTATATAATAAGCTTGATGCCGCTTTAGCTAATGCTATGATGGGGATAAATGGAGTAAAGGCTGTAGAGATAGGAGATGGGATAAGCGTGGCTAATATGCTTGGAAGTCAAAATAATGATTATATAGATAAAAGCGGCTTTATAACCAATCATTGTGGCGGAATTTTAGGCGGTATTAGTAATGGCAGCGATATTGTGATTAAGAGCTATTTTAAGCCAACGCCGAGCATTTTTAAGGCTCAACCAACTCTAAATTTAAATGGTGATGAGACGATATGTGAGCTTCGTGGCAGACATGATCCATGTATTGGAGTGCGTGGAAGCGTGGTAGCTACGGCAATGGCAAGGCTAGTTATAGCTGATATGTTGCTTTTAAACGCAACTTCAAATTTAAATAATTTAAAAAGGATATATAGATGAATGGAGATTTTAGGGGGGGGGTAATGCGATATTGTGATTTTTGCGTTATGCCTGATAGCAGACCGGGGATTAAATTTACTACCTTAGATGATGGAAGACTTAAATGTAGTGCGTGTATAAATCACGAAAATAAGAAAAATATCGATTACAAATCTAGATTTAAAGAGCTTGAAGCTTTATGCGATAAGCACAGAGGCCGAAATGGCAAAAATGACTATGACTGCGCTATTGCTGTAAGTGGCGGTAAGGATAGTCACTTTCAAGTCCATATCATGAAAGAGGTTTTAGGGATGAATCCGGTGCTTTTTAGCGTTGAGGATAACTTCACAATGACAAAAGCTGGTAAGAGTAATTTAAGAAATTTAAGCGAAGAATTTGGCTGTCATATAATATCTTTAAAACCAAATATCAAAACCCAAAAAGCCCTAATGCTCTACACATTTGAAAAATACGGCAAACCAACATGGTATATAGATCGCCTTATATATAGTTATCCATTTGCTATGGCGGCGAAATTTAATACTCCGCTTTTGGTATATGGCGAAAATGTGAGCTACGAGTATGGTGGTAGCGACGCAGTAGAGACTCCAAGCGCTAAAGATATATTTTTAAATGGCGTAGCAAGTGATATTGATTTAAGTGGCGTAGATATAGACCTTAAAGATTTACAACTATTCTATGACCCAAATAACCCAAATTTAGATATAGATAGCCTTGAGCCTATATATCTAAGTTATTTTATCAAGTGGAATTCATACTCTAATTATATCTTTGCTAAAAGCAGAGGCTTTAGCGATTTAAAGAGCGAATGGGATAGAACTCACACTATAGAAGATTTCGATCAAGTAGATAGCGTAGCATATATTGTCCATGCCTGGATGAAATATCCTAAATTTGGCCACGCCACGGCTACTGACTACGCTGCTAGGCTAGTTAGATATGGACTGATGAGTAGAGATAAAGCAATCGAGCTAGTCAAAGAGAGAGACCACGCACTAGACCCTAGATGCGTGGAGGATTTTTGTAATTTTATAGGCATTAGCAAATCCAAATTTTGGCAAATTGTAGAAAAACACTATAACAAAGATATATTTGCTAAAAATGAATTTGGCGAGTATAAGATAAAATATGGGATAAGTTAAATTTGAATTTAATCTATATTTTTATAATTTCACTTTAATTTAAAGGGCAAAGATGAAGCATATCAAAAGATTAAAAGATATAAGCATAGCTAGCGGTGTGGGCGCTATAATAGCATTTGGTTTAGCAGGATGCGGCGAGTCTAATAGCACAAACACAGCCCAAACTATCCAAAAACAAGGCGCAACCGTATTTATAGAAAAAACAAGCGATGGAAGTTATAAAATAGCAGATGAATTCCCAAGTAATGATACTAGAGTATTTTTACGAGAGAGCGATGCTAATGGCGTAATGAGTGAAAGATTATTAAGCCAAGCTGAAATAGACAAACTTCTTCAAGAAGAAAACGCCAAAATAGACGCCGGCACTAGCGGTCTGACAAACTCAAATTTAAGTAGCGGAAATGGTGGCTTAGGTCTAGGCGAAGCGATCCTAGCTAGTGCGGCTGGTGCGATAATAGGTAGTTGGATCGGCTCAAAACTCTTTAATAACCCAACCTACCAAAACTCACGCCAAGGCGCATACAACAACCCAAGCACATACAACAGAAGCGTAAATAGCTTTAACAAAGCCTCCACCGCAGCTTCTGCCACAAAAGCCGGTAGCAACGCTAGAAGCGGATTTTTCGGCGGTGGAAGCGGAAGTGGCTCAAGCCAAGCCACTGGCGGATGATATTTTGGTCTAAAATTTGCTTGTATTGTGTAAATTCACAATACAAGGCTAAAATATGACAATAGACAATGAGCTAACCACAAAATTAATAAAAATAGCCACAAATCAAGCCAAATTTGATGAAAGCGGCAAATTTGATGAAATTTTACAAAATTTACAAGAGATAAAAAATGGGTCTAGCGATACCAGCTCTGCTATCTCAAATGCCGCCAAAGAGGCAAATAATGACGCGCCAAACTTTTTGCTACATTTGACTTTACACAAGCGATGAATCAGCTTTTATACGGAAATTTAGATGATAATGAACGCTCAAAACTAATAGCTAAGATGGAAAAAATCGCAAAAAGAGTTTAATATAGCCCAAATTTACCGCTAATAAGCAAATAAATTTAGTGATTTTAACGCTATTGATTTAAACTAATCCCTTATAAAGATTGCTAAATTTTGGTAAATAATAGGTAATAATTTATCAAATTTTTAGTAAATATTGAATGATAAATTATTATAATTTATAAATTTATATTTAAATATGGAGATAAAAATGAAATTAGTCAAACTAAGCTTATTTGCTATTATAAGCGTAGCTACCATCTCAAGCATATCAAACGCTAAGACGCTTGAAGATAATAAAAAAAGTGGGTATTCTCATTTAACCACTTCAAGCGTGTCAAGTGCTGGGATACTTGAAGAGACTATTAAAAATATAGATATATCAGGGTATTCAAGATATAGGTATGATAGTGAATATAATGATATTGAAGGTCATATTAATAAGCATAGATTTACATCTGATATAAATTTTCAATCTGCTTTAGATGATAACTTCTTTGGCGTTATCGGCTTTAGATATGATAGCGGTGATAACTCTGGCGAAAATTCTGACGCTGCTACCCAGGTAGGGACAAATGATACAGGCTTTAACTATGATAATTATGGTCAAACATTCAATGTTCGCCAATTCTATCTAGGATACAAAGCTGGCAACACTACTATCACAGCTGGTCGCCAAGTGCTAGGTACATTCTTCACTGATGATATGGTAGGTACTGGTATTAAAGTGCTTAATAACGATATTAACGGGCTTACTTTAGCTGGTATGGCATTTGATAACCTTCAAAATGATAATGATATTAGGACAAGATTTTATTTCATCGGCAATAAAAACTCCCCGCAACCAGAATTTATAACCGATAGAAATCTCTATAGTGTAGCTGCTATTGGCTCATATAATCTAGTTAGCTTCCAACTATGGTATGCCGCTATTGATAGCGTAGCTCAACTATATGCTACTGATTTACTAATAGGAACAAATATAGCTGATATAGACCTAAGCTTGCAAGCTCAATACGCCACTTCAAGTATGTGGGCAGAAAATTTTAGACTTGGTGTAGTGTTGCCTTTAGATGATGCTAAATTTGCAGCTATAGAAGCTGGCGCTAAAGCTTTTGGCTTTGATGCGAATGCTGGTTATGTATGGTTTGATACAGATGAAGTGTCGTTCATCTCATTTGAAGACCAAGGTAGTTTTATAGATGCTGGTGAAAATATACTAGAATACTCTTTAATAATTGGCGAAAGTAAATATTGGTTTTTAAAAGCTGGTTATACATTTGCTAACAAAGTAAGAGTAGGTGCTGATTATGTATCTGGCGAAGTAATACGCAAAAGAATCAACTCAACTGTCAATGAGTACGAAGCCGTAGCTAGAGTGGATTATAAATATAGCAAAAAGCTAAATTTTAAAGCTTGGTATTCATATATTGATAGAGACTCAATTATAGGAGATTATAAACATTTAAGATTTGAAGCTAGATATAATTTTTAATTTTATAGCACCCCCCCCCACAAAACCAGCGAATGCGACCCCTTTAGGAGTGGTTTCCTTGAGTGGGTGACCCCCTATTTTTTACTTCGCAGCTGAGCTAAGCCCAGCTTTGCGACAAAATTTTCGCAATAGGCGCCGTCTTGCAGATGAAACGACGGCGAAAATTTGGAATGTGACCCATTCGCCCTTGATCCCACCTAAAGCCCCACTTCGTGGGGCGCCCCAATTCTTTGCCCGAAATTTTTTAGAAATTTGAATTTTAAATTTATATTTCTTTTTTTGCGGATTTAAATTTTTGAAATATGAGAGAAATCTAAATTTTTCTTTTCTTTTTTAAGTGGGAAGGGGTACCCCATTTATGGGGACTTTAGCGTTTGCTACTTTAGCACGGACTTTGTTCGTGCGTTAAAAGTAGATAAAAATAAAAAGCGCTTTTTTGGCAGATGAGTAGTATGGTAGCTAAACGATACAAATTATCGTTTAGCTATGCTACGAATGATAGTAACGCAATGGCTCCTCACTCTCCTTTTTTTAACAACCCCTAACCCCATGTAAAAGCCTTTTAAGGTTAATTATTCCAAATGTTCTCCGTAAAATAACCATTTAAGGTTATTTTGCTATTGCGAAAATTTTGTCAAAATTCATAATTTTTGCGTTAATTTGGTATTGATATATTTGGAATAATAATTGCTTAAATTATGGAAATTAATATAAAATGCTTAAAATTAGGGGCTTGTGATGAAGATTATAAAAATCACGCTTTTATCGCTTTTGATAGCGGTTGCGGCTAAGGCTGCGGCGATTAAAGATTTGGCTAGTGTTGTAGGTGTGCGTGACAACCAGCTAATCGGTTATGGTTTGGTAGTGGGGCTAAATGGAACAGGCGATGGTAGTAGTAGCGAATTTACCATTCAATCACTATCAAATATGCTTCAAACAGTAAATGTAAAAATAGATCCAAATGATATTAAATCCAAAAATACCGCCGCTGTGATGGTAACGGCTAAATTACCGCCATTTGCTAGACAAGGAGATAATTTGGATGTTACTGTTAGCTCTATTGGTGATGCGAAAAATTTAATTGGCGGGACGCTTTTGCTAACTGCGTTAAAAGGTGTTGATGGCGATATTTATGCTTTGGCGCAAGGGGCTTTGACACTTGGTGGCTCTACGGCAAAAGGTGGTAATCATCCAACGGTTGCAACTATAATGAGCGGGGCTTTGGTAGAAAAAGAGGTTGTATATGATATCTATAATAAGCCAAATGCGAATTTAAGTTTAAAAAATTCTAGTTTTCAAACTGCGATTGATATGCAAAATGCGATAATAGCGAAATTCGGCGCTAATTCGGCTACGGCTTTAGATCCTAGAACTATTAGCTTAAATAAGCCAGATAGGATTAGTATGGTTGAGTTTTTGGCTAGTGTGCTTGAGATTGAGATGGATTATAAATCTGAAGATAAGGTGATTATAGATGAGAGAACTGGAACGGTAGTTAGTGGGGTTAATATCAAGGTTGAGCCTGTGATTATCTCTCATGGAGCTATCACAATACAGATTGATGATGGTGGATATGATCCGGCAGCTATGGCAGCAGGTGATGTGGATATCGGAAATGTAGCGATAAATACAAATACAAATATGATAAAAATCAATCAAAAAGATATAACAGTTGCTAATATTACAAGGGCTTTAAATAAGCTTGGTGCTACGCCAAAAGAGATAATAGCAATTATTGAGAATTTAAAACGCGCCGGAGCGATTCACGCTGGTGTGGAGGTGATATGATGAGAGTAGATAATACTATGGCTTTAAATGCCTATAATATGGCAA
Organism: Campylobacter lanienae NCTC 13004; assembly: GCF_002139935.1. Taxonomy (NCBI): domain Bacteria; kingdom Pseudomonadati; phylum Campylobacterota; class Epsilonproteobacteria; order Campylobacterales; family Campylobacteraceae; genus Campylobacter; species Campylobacter lanienae. Next base: position 461,241 of record NZ_CP015578.1, read on the forward strand.
ATACCCAAAATTTAGGTAAAGAAAAAGCAGTTGATGATGCAGCGCTAAGGGAGCAAACTGATGCTTTTGAGGCGTTTTTGGTTAAGGAGGTTTTAGATATTGCGTTAAAAAATGAAAATCCGCTATTTCCAAAAGATCCAGGGGATAAAATTTACAATTCTATGTATAATGATGCGATTAGCAAGTCTTTAAGTGGTGGATTTGGGTTTTCGCAGATGTTGTATGATTTTTTGAAAGAGAGAGCCTAAATAAAAGTTGAATTTTTCCGATTTAGCTTAAATAAATTAGCTAAAAGGAATTATAATGATAGGTTCTATAAAAGCAGGCGCTATCTATAATAACAATGTAATAACGCCAAAAAACGAAGATAAAAAAAACCAAGAAATATCACAAACTCAAAGTAGCAATAATAGTAGAATAAAAGAGTTAGCCGCACAGATAAAAAGCGGAGAGTATAAGGTGGATATAAACGCCCTTTCTGAAAAAATCGCTGATTCTTTAATCTAATTTCATTTTGCTTCTTTGGGGTATCAAAGGAGCAAAATTATGGTAAAACGATATTTAGATGAAGCGATATCAGAGCTTAATGAGTTAATTTCAATCACAAATCAAGATATACAAAATATACAAAAAGCTGACCACTCATGTGTAGATGAACACACTAAGAAAAAAAATGAGTTAGTCCGCAAATTCGAAAAGACAAAATCCAAATTAGATAGCGAGTTAATCAAATTAGCACAAGCAAATAGCGGAACAGATCTTGCTAGTATCTTATCAGATGAGATAAAAGATAAGCTAGGTGAGTTAAGAAGCTCTTTAGAGTTACTTCAAAAAGTCAATAAAGAGTACGCGAAATCCGTAGTAGTAGTAAAGGAATTTTACGACTCATTGCTTAAAGCGATGTTAGGAGCGCAAAATGGCGCTAGCTCGTATGGCGATGATAAAAGCTCTAGCCTAGCTGATGCTGAAAAACTACTTAAATTAAGGGTTTGATATGGGAATTTTCGATTCTTTATATACAGGAGTAAGTGGGCTAAATGCGGCTCAAATTCAAATTCAAGTAACAGGTCAAAATATCACCAATGTAAATAGTGATTACTACACACGCCAAAGGGTAGTCCAATCAGCTGCTAATCCACTAAATACAACTCCTGGCGATATCGGTCTTGGGACTAAGGTTGATACTATTATTAGAATTCATGATGAATTTACCTTTACCAAGCTTAAAAATTCAGCTTCAAATAAAGAGAGTACCGCTTATAAAGAGCAGATTTTAAAAGAGATTGCTCAAAGATTTCCGGATTTACAAGATACTGGTTTGTTAAATGATATCCAAAATTACTACCAAGCGTGGAATGATTTTGCTTCTCACTCGTATGAGTCAAGCCAAAAGGCAAATTTGTTAAATATCACTACAACTTTGACAAATAGGATAAATGATACAGCCTATCAATTACAAAGCATTCACTCAAAAATCAATGAAGATATAGTTTTGGCAGTGGATGAATTTAACCGCTTAGGTCAGCAAATCGCTGATTTAAATAAGCAAATTCAAGCCGCAGAGACCAAAGGTGGGACGGTGAATTCAAATGATTTAAGAGATAAGCGTGATCAATTAGAAGCCACAATGGCAAATTTAATGAATATCTCTACATTTAAAAATGATATACTATCTGATAGCAGATATGGTGGTAGTATGACTGACCAAGGTAGGGATTATACTCTTAGTATCGATGGTATAACTATAGTTGAAGGGACAAATTTTCACCCATTAAAGCTAGATACGCAAGGATCAAAAGATGGATTTGCTACGATTTATTATGAGTTAAATGATGAAACTAGAGTGGAGATGAGTAGCAAAATCACCAATGGCAAAGTAGGCGCTATGCTAGATATGCGTGGTAGAAATCTTGATGGTGAGGGGAATTTAACCGATGGGACTATCACTGATTTTAGAAATAATTTAGATACCTTTGCTACTACCATGATAGTAAATACAAACAATATCTACGCTCTATCAGCTCAAAATTCCATGACAAGTGTGGATGTCAAAAATATGCTACCAGAGACGCCACTACAAAATCACAGCTCATATATAAAAAGTGGTAGTTTCACTGTAAATGTGTATAATGCCACAGGCCAAGTAGTCGCTACAAAAACTATAAATATAGACGCTTCAACTACGATGGATGATACAAGGCAAGGTAATTCTATCGTATCGCAGTTTAACTCAAATATAGATGGAAATAACGATAATAACTTAAATAATGATTTGGATGATTATTTTGAGGCGATATATACTTATGATGAGAAAAATGGCACCGGGCATTTGGGATTTTTGCCTAAACAAGCTATAGGGGAATATACCATATCAATTGAGGATAATGGAACAAATTTCGCCGGTGTGTTTGGTATGAGTCAATTCTTTGAAGGTGATAAGGCTGCAAATATGCAAGTAGAGCAAAGCCTAAGAGCCGATAGCTCTAAAATCAAAGGAAACAAAGCCCCAATCGATGGCGATAACACAATGGCAAATGAGATGATACAGCTTCAAACTAAGCAAATAGATTTTGTCAATAAAGATGGTAGCGTTAAAAATGAGAGTATAGTTGGGTATTATCGATATTTGACTTCTGATATAGCTAGTAGGACCGAATCGGTAATAGCTCTAAACTCAACCAATCAATCTCTATATGCTAGTGTATATGCCGAGCATCAAAGCATTAGCGGGGTAAATATGGATGAGGAGTTATCAAATTTAATCCGCTTTCAAAGCAGCTATGGAGCCGCAGCTAAGATTATAACCACGGTTGATCAGATGCTTAATTCGCTTTTGAGTATTAAGCAGTGATGAATAGGCTCAAAATTGCCTTAGATGATGAACTATCTAGGGCAAATACCACTGATGGATTGTATAGTGCCGCTGATCCACTTCAAGTCGCTACTAAATTTAAAGATAATATCGGTATAACGCTTATTTGTGCTCTTTTTGCTTATGGTAATGCTAAGGCTATTGTGAAGTTTTTAAATAGTTTGGAATTTGATATTTTAAATTTAGATGAAAGTAAAATTTATGATTATATAACCAAAAACAGTTGGCTATATAGATTTCAAAATAGCATTGATGTAGCGCAAATTTTCATCACTATATCTAGGGCTAGAGAGCTAAATTTAGAAGAGATAATCGCTAAAAATATGCGAGATAATAAGATAATTTATGGTATAAATGGGCTAATAAAATCGCTATATAAATTAAATAATTATCGATCCACTGGGTATGAGTTTTTCTTTGGTAAGGTCTTTGATAATGAGCCAAAAAGCCCATACAAACGCTATAATATGTGGCTTAGATGGATGGTAAGGGATAGTGATATTGACCTTGGGGTGTTTAAAAATATTGATAAATCAAATTTAATCTTGCCACTTGATACCCACACTCACAAAGTCGCTCAAGCAATCGGTCTGTGCGATAGAAAGAGCTATGACTATAAGGCCGCAGAGCTAATTAGCAATAATCTTGCGATTTTTGATCCTAATGATCCGATTAAGTATGATTTTGCTCTATATCGCATTGGGCAAAGTGGCGCTTTAAAAGGGTTTTTGGAGCGGATAAAAGGGTAAATTTAATAAAAACTTGCTAATATAAGGGCTAAAAAATATTTAGGTAAAACTATGGAGACAAAACTTAAAAATCTTAAAAAATCTACAAAAAAATTACAAACATTAACTCAAAGTCAAAGATCAAATTTGATAGAAAATATAGCTAAGGCAATAGAGCAAAATATAGATAAAATTATCAAAGCTAATGCTATAGATCTACAAAATGCCAAAAATCTAAGCCCAGCACTTCAAGATAGATTGAAATTAGATGAAAAACGCATTATAAATTTGGCTAAAAGCTTAAGAGATATAGCGTTATTAGAAGATCCAATAGGTAAGATCAAAGATGGTTGGATAACCCAAAGTGGCTTAAAGATAGAAAAAATCAGCGTTGCGCTTGGAGTGATTGCCATCATATATGAATCTCGCCCAAATGTAACGGCTGAAGTGGTGGCTCTAGCTATTAAAAGTTCTAATGGATGTGCGTTAAAAGGTGGCAAAGAGGCTATAAATTCGAATTTAGCTCTTGTGGAGATTATTAAAGATAGCTTAAAAGAGTATGGCGGTTGTGTGGAGTATTTTGATATTAGTAGAGATGAGATTATTGATTTTATTAGAATGGACAGGTATCTGGATTTAGTGGTGCCTAGGGGCGGGGAAGGGCTTGTGAAATTTGTAAGTTCAAATTCTAGTGTGCCTGTATTAAAACATGATAAGGGCGTTTGCCATATCTATATCCATAAATCAGCAAATATCCAAAAAGCTCTAGATATCTGTGTAAATGCCAAATGCTCACGCCCGGGAGTCTGTAATGCTGCTGAGAGTGTGCTAGTAGATGAGGAGCTCTCTAGTGAGTTCTTGCCACTTTTGAAAAGTGAGCTAGATAAATTTGGCGTTATAATCCATGGTTGTGAAAAATCTAGCCAAATAATTGATTGCCAAAAAGCTAGCGAGGATAGCTACTATAATGAGTATTTGGATTTTGAGCTAAATTTAAAAGTCGTAAGCGGATTTGATGAGGCCATAGCTCATATCGATGAACATAGTAGCGGACATAGTGAAGCGATAGTAAGTGATGATTATAGCGCATGTGAGAGATTTCTAAGCTTGGTTGATAGTGCTTGCGTGTATGCTAATGCCTCAACTAGATTTAGCGATGGTGGGGAGTTTGGCTTTGGTGGTGAGATCGGTATAAGCACTGGCAAAATGCACGCTCGTGGGCCTGTGGGGGTTAGTGAGCTAACAACTTATAAATATATTATTAGAGGTGATGGGCAAATTAGATAATTATTCTAATTTAAATGTGAAAAACTCACTAATATATCCGCTATCACCTAGCCCATTATACTGCGTTATAGCGGCTTCTATATTGCCAACTTCTTGATATAAAAGCCCAAGAGCCAATCTAGCTTCGCTATAAGTTGGGTTGGTGAGTTTAGCAAGTTCTAAATAACCAATAGCACTATCTGGATGATTAGCCCCAATGCTTGCGACACTAGCTAAAAATAGCGTATTTGCGTCATCGATTTTTTCATTATTTATCAGCTCGTTATAGATGGTATAGGCCTCTTCATATTGATTAGTAAATAGATCTATGTATGCTAGAGTGTATAGAATATCTTTAGTATTTTGAGTTGAAATTTTAAGATCTGCGGTGATACTCTCACGCTCTTTATTTAATAATCCTGCGATTTGTAAAAGCTTGATATACTCTGTTCGTATGATAGATGCACCACCATATAAAGCGCCTTTATTTAGATTTGTTGTTAGGAATTTAAATTGTATATCTTTGGCGTAGTTTTTGATATCATTGGTATTAAATCTAGTTGTTGAGTATATTATATTGGTTAATACATCATTTGGTAATTTCTCATTAAGTTTGCTTGTGGCTTGGGTGATTATCTCATCTCTTTTGGTTATGTAGGCTGCGATTATGTTAAATGCGATATTTAAGATATTATCATTTTTGTTTTGATCTAGCCAGTTATTTAGTGCGCTCTCATTGCTTTGAGTGAGCTGAATCATAGCTTTATAGATATTATTTGGTTCTAAATTTGGGTCTAAATCTATATTATCTAATACCTCATTTGTAAGCCGCCTACTCTCTTTGCCTATCATTTGAGCGCTCATTATAGCGTAAGCTCCAGCTATGTAATTTAGCGGATCTAAATGGTAGCTAGTCACAAAATGCTTATAAGCTAGAGCAAAATCACCAAGCTGAGCAAAGGTAAGAGCTAGATTGAATTGGACAATTGAGTGGTTTGGGTATAGCTCTACAATCTCCAAAAAGTCGCTATTAGCCTCTCTTAGATTATTATTTAGTGCTTTAAATATCGCTTGAGATAGCATTGCGTTGGCTTTGGATACTGCTCCACTAGTCTTGAGATACTCATCAGCTACGCTATTTTCATCTACAAATAGGCTTAATCCGCCCTTTCTGATATATTCTATTGTCTGTTTAGGGTCAAATGCCTTATATGGAGTGTAATAAAATAGAATTTGATATAGGGTATTTCGGCTAAAAAATCTATTCATATTGTAGTTTTTTTGGGCTAAATTTATATCGAAAATCTCTGGATTTAATATAGTTTTTATAGGGTATGTATCTTTGATAAAAGTGGAATTATAATCATTTAGCATTCTTAGGGTTTTGGCTGCTGATGAGAATTGACCCGTTTTGAGATCTATAAGAGATATAGATAGATGAGTTAATGGGGCGTTTTTATCATCTATTAGGGCTTTATTTAGATATTGTTTTGCCTCTTTATACTCGCCAAGTCTTGCGTATAAAAGTCCAAGCGGTAGATTAGTATCATAATCTTGCGCAGCTTTAATAGCCTTAATAGCCTCTTTATCTTCGTGTAGGTAGCTTAGAATTTTAGATCTTAGATACTCTTTTTGGCTGGTGTAGTATTTAGAATCTGATAGGTCTAGTGTGTGTAAAGCTTCGATATAATAGCCACGATAGTAGCTAACTAATGCGTTATAAAACTCATATAAATTCACATCACTATCTCTATTTATAAAGGCATTTGCTAAATCTATATAGTATTTAAATAGCTCTTCATCGCCAATCTCTAAAGCACACACAGCGATATTGATAGCGCTTACTGTGATATTTTCGTTATTGCTAATGGCATCTTTAAATGTCTCAATCGCCTCTTTAAATAGCCCTTGATTCATCTTAGATACACCTAGATTATATTTTGATAAAGATTCATTATAAAGGGCGATATTTTCGTATAATTTTAGAGCTTCTACTTTGTTGCCACTTTCGTATAATTTGTTGGCTTTGATTAGCATGCTATCTATTTTTGAATTTTGAAATTTTTGCGTTATTGTCGGTGGGACAATAGGTTTTGGCTCTTCTTGTGTGATAGGCTGGGTAGGCGTTGGATCATCAGAAGAGCTAGAAATGGCTATGATGATAAGGATAATTAACAAAACAAAAGATGAAATAGCGATTATTATAAGCTTTTTATCAAATTTAAATTTAGACCCATAATTTATCTCTTCAGGCTCTTCTAACTTCTCTTTTTGAGCGGAATTTGAATTGCCATCAGAATTTACAGATGCAGAATTATCACTTTGAGAATCTATAGGGATAATATCATCATCAATAGGTGAAATATCATCATTAGAATCGCTCTCTTTATCTAGTATTACTACCTCTTGTTGCTCTTTTAACTCATCAGCCACTTTAAATTCCTATTTTAAAAATATTTTTTCAAAACTTCTGGAATGGTTATTGTGCCATCGCTATTTTGATAATTCTCCATTATAGCAATTAGCGTCCTACCAACTGCTAGGCTAGAGCCATTTAGCGTATGTGCTAAGATATTTTTCTTATCATCTTTGTATCTGATTTTGGCTCGTCTAGCTTGAAAATCACGAGTATTTGAAATAGAACTAATCTCTCTATATTTGCCCTGACCTGGTAGCCAAACTTCTAAATCAATTGTCTTAGCCGCACTAAATCCCAAATCCCCGCTACACAACATCATATGACGGTGTGGCAAACCAAGAGCACTTAGCATATCGCTAGCACAACTTACCATCTCATCTAGCATAGCTTCGCTACTATCAGCTTTGGTGATTGCTACTAGTTCTACTTTTTCAAATTGATGCTGTCTTATCATCCCCCTAGTATCACGACCCGCACTTCCGGCCTCTTGCCTAAAGCAAGATGAGTAGCAAGTCATCTTAATAGGCAGTTTTTCAGCAGGGATAATCTCATCATTATAGATATTAGTTACTGGTACCTCACTAGTAGGGATAAGATATAGATCCTCTCCATCTACCTTATATAAATCATCGGCGAATTTAGGTAGTTGGCCTGTGCCATAAAGGGTATTAGAATTTACCAAAAATGGCACATTAACTAGCTCAAATCCACGACTCATATTAAAATCAATCATGAAATTCACAAGCGCCCTTGATAGCCTAGCCCCATCACCTCTAAGAATTGTAAATCTACTCCCTGATATCTTAGCCCCAGTAGCAAAATCTAGCCAACCAAGCGCTTCGCCCAATTCATGATGCTCTTTTGGCTTAAAGTCAAATTCCCTAGGACTTAAGACGCTTAATATACAGACATTATCATCTTCATCCTTACCTAATGGGACATCATCATCAATGATATTTGGCACACTTTTGGCTATTTTTTCTAAATTTAATTCTAGCTCACTTACTATGCCTAAGAGTGATTGAAGCTCTTTTTTATTAGCATCTAGCTCCGATTTTAACTCGCTTATATCCTCTTTATTTTTAGCTTTTATGCCAAGTTCCTTGCTTTTTGCGTTTTGTATGGCTTGGATATTTTCTAGCTCAAGCCTTTTGGATTTAAGGTTATTGTAAGCTTCTAAAAGCTTAGCTAGCACCCCATCATCTACTTTTTTGGCTTTTAATTTAGCATTTAATTCATCATAATTTGTCTCGATTAATCTTAAATTTATCATATTTTTTCCTTAGTAAATTCCCACAGCATCTCTAACTTTGGCTATGATTTCATCTGAAGTTTTTTGAGCTTTTTTAGCTCCTTCTTTTAATATCTCTATAACCTCATTTTGGTTATTTATATAGTAATCAAATTTATCCCTAGCAGGTGCGAAATAGTTCCATACTAACTCATTTAAATAGGCCTTAAAATGCCCATATCCTTCGCCACCTTTGGCATATCTATCTTGTAAATTCCCTAGCTCATTTTTATTTAAAAATAGCTTAGCAATAGCATAGATATTACAATTTTGCCAATCTTTTGGCTCTTCAAGCGGAGTGCTATCAGTAACTATAGAGCCACACTGCTTTTTCAGTGTTTTAGCATCGCTAAATATATCAATTGTATTTTTGTAGCTTTTACTCATTTTAGCCCCATCAGTCCCTGGGATCGTGGCCACATTTTGAGCTACTTCGGCTTTAGGTAGAGAGAATATCTCTTTATAAGTGTGATTGAATTTAAGTGCTAAATCCCTTGCTATCTCTACATGTTGAATTTGATCTTTGCCTACTGGGACTATATCAGCATTAAATAGCAAGATATCGGCCGCCATCAATATCGGATAGCTAAATAATCCGTGATTTGCCTCTAAGCCTTTGGCCACCTTGTCTTTATAGGCGTGAGCTCTCTCCACTAGCCCCATCGGCGTAAGCTGTGATAAAACCCAATAAAGCTCTAAAACATCCTTAACATCGCTTTGAACCCAAAATGTAGAGCGATTAGGATCTATCCCAAGAGACAAAAAGGCCGCCGCTGCTTCTATGGTGTTAGATTTAAGTGATTTGGCATTGCTTAAAGAGGTCATCGCATGATAATTAGCTACAAATATAAACATCTCATTATCACTACTATTTTGCCTATCTATCATCGGTTTGATACTAGCAAAGTAGTTGCCTAGATGAAGTTTGCCAGAGGGCTGAAGTCCTGTTAGAATTCTCAAATTTTATCCTTTTAGATACTTTTTATTTAGCAATTTTATAATTTTTGTAGCTACTTGTTCAGGAGTTTTACCCTCCACATTTACGATTAAATCAGCCTTTTTGGTATATGCTTCATCTCTTTCTTTATGTAAAGCCTTAGCCTTAGCTAGATCGCTTAAAAGTGGTCTTTTGGCTATTTTTTTCTCTGCGTTTGGTGCATTTAAGATACGCTCCATTATCTTATCAAAACTTGATTTTAGGTAGATTACCGTGCCTATTTTGTTTAAATTTTTAACCTTATAAAACCCACCACCAGTAGATATCACAGCACCATTTACAGATTTTTCTAAAAATTTGGCTAAATTTTTCTCTATCTTTCTAAACTCAGCCTCACCATCTTCTTCAAAAATTTTAATAATCTTTTTATTGGCAAAACTCTCTATCAAGTCATCACAATCAATGGCAAAAACTCTCATTTTACGAGCTAAAACTCTAGCTACGCTACCCTTGCCAACGCCCATAAATCCAATTAAAATTATATTTTTATATGTCTGTCTCATTTTTTCCCTTATTTTTTGGTATTAAAATCACTGGAGTCCCGCTAAGATTAAATTTATCCCTAAGCTTATTTAACAAATATCGCTTATAACTAAAGTGTAAAGATCTAGGCTTATTCATCACTAAGGCTATTTTAGGTGGGGCAAATCCAAATTGAGCCGCATAGAAAATCTTTACAACCTTACCATGATCTCTTGGTATAGGATGGATCTTTACAGCCTCCTCTATAAGTGCGTTTAGCTCTGAAGTTTTGATCCTTTGAGTGTAGTTTTGATATACCTCTTTTATGAGCGGATATAGCTTATGAATTCGCTTTTTGCCAAGGGCAGATACGCTTATAATAGGCGCATAAGCTAAAAATTTAAATCTATCTCTAATCTCAAACGCCACTTTATCAAACTCACCATGCTCCTTATCCCATTTATTTAACACAATGATAACACCAAGCTCAAATTTACCCACTAGTCCAGCGATTCTCTCATCAAGTTCAGTAAATGGCTCACTTGCATCAAGCACAAGCAAGGCGATATCAGCTACTTCAAGAATTTTTTGAGTGCGATTTAGGGCATATTTTTCTATCCCTTCTATCTTGCCACGCTTTCTAATCCCAGCCGTATCAACAAACTCAAAAACCCTACCATCATAAACAAAACTCTCATTAACAGGATCAATAGTCGTCCCAGCGATACTGCTTACTACGGAGCGATTGTCATTGACAAGTGCGTTTAATAGGCTTGATTTACCTACATTTACACGCCCTACGATACCGACTTTGATATTTTTATTCTCATAATCTATAGCTTTATTATCTAAATCCAACTCGCCACTATCATTAAAATCATCTAAAAACTCATCAAATTCATCGCTATCAGCTTTTAAATTTGATTTTGGCAACTGCTTATAGATCCACTCACAAAGCTCATCAACTCCAGTAGCGTGGCTTACAGAGAGATTAAAGACTACGCTAGCACCAAATTCATTAAATTCCCAGCTACGCTCTTCATCTTTTTTGCTATCAACTTTATTTACCACAAGCGCAATTGGCTTATTTAATTTTAATAAAGAGTAAAATAGCCTTTTATCCACATCATCAGGAAGCATCTTGCCATCTACCATAAAGATTATGATATCGGCGTATTTTGCGGCGTTTAGCGTGTTGTTTTTGACATTGATAAATAGCTCATTACTCTCATCTATCCCACCGCTATCTATTAAAATACAGCTCTTATCATCTATTTGAATTTCAGTCTTATTTGTATCTCTTGTAGTGCCGCTAACTTCGCTAGTTATAGCAATTCTTTGCCTAGCTAAGCGGTTAAAAAGCGAGCTTTTACCGACATTTGGTCGGCCTACTAGTATCACTTCTTTCATAAATTTCCTTAGGGATTATTGGGGCTCATTATATCTAAAAGCGTATTAAGTATTAATAAAATTAAATTCCCAAAAGATCAAATTGTATATTTTAAGTCAAATGATATAAACCTGTGTGAAAATTTGAAGTATTAAAAAATGGAGCTATTGTATTACTATCATTTGTATTATTTATTTATCACTCTACTTAGCTGCCAAAAGCACTCTCTTCTCACCCTTAAAAAAGAAAATAAATTTCTTTAATATTTTAAATTTTCTCAAATAGTATAAGATAGATAGTAAACAAAGCCATACTAAACGCTAATGGCGACTTTAAACTAGCGATTAAAAATATAGATAATATCCCAGATGGTAACTTGCCAACACCAACAAGAAATCTATTAAATGAGTTTAAAGAAGCAGTTAAAGAGATAGAAAAACAAGTAGTTAAAGCAGACAATCAAGCTGAAAATCAAGTAAATTTAGCAAATCAACTAAATGGCGGTAATATAGATAGCCTAACCAAACAAATATCTTATCTACAAAACGCTTTAAAAGGCGATGGATTTGTGACTTATCCACAAACAGCAACGCAAAAATACCCTTATAATGCTTTTTAGATATTGAAAAAGATTTAGCAACAGAGCTAAATTTGCCACAAGCACAAATAAGAGCTAGTTTGCAGTATTTATGGGATAATCACGCAAAAGACGGAATGTTTAAAAATAAAAGAGATGTTTATAATACTATCAAAATGCTTATAGGCTATCAAGATTATGCTGGAAATAGCTTTAAAAACCCGAATATGGCTTATATTGCTATTAAAACAAGCGATAATAAAATGTCAGATATGGCGATAAATAGAGATGGTGGAGGTGTGCGGGATCGAACCGCAGTCCAAAAATAACAAACCCACAGCCTCTACATGCTTAGCAGAAGTGAAAATTTCACCCAGCCGTGTTCACTTCCCAAAACAACTAGCCAAGCTAAGACTAAATTTCACCTTGCTACTCGTCAAATAGCAAAGCTACACTATCTAAAATTACTCGCTGATTTAGCTAGATAGCATCGCCAAATAGCAAGGCTCAACTGAACTTACGCAGCTTTAGCGTAAGCAGGAGCGAATTTAACGTTGTTTGCGTTTAATTTTATTTAGGCTTTTTAAGCTATGCCAAAAGCTGCATGCCACCGTGACCTCACTACTCCTGTCGAAGCCAAGTCACCCCCATAAAAAGGCGAGAATAATACTCAAATTTAGCTTAAAATTTAATTAAATATCTCATTAGGGATAGCGATGATTTTGGGATTTAATATCCTTAGATAGATCTCGTCATTTTCGATATCATCTAAATAACCTTGGAGTTGATCAGCTACCAAAAGTAGCCAATCTATAAGCTCATTTGAAGCCTTAACGCCAGTGGTGCGATTGGATTTTAATCTATCTGTGATATCTTCAGCAATTGCGCTTAATTTGGCAATGGGGCTAAGCTCTAGATATTGACTTGCGGTTTTGATATTGTGAAAAATTCTATTTAATTCAAGGCTATTAGATTGAAATTTATCATCACGATTTAAATTTACAATGAGTTTATCAAGGCTTGCGTTCATCATATTAAAGTGGGTGAGATAATCCTCAATAGTATCTAAATCGTAATTTGCCTCTAGCTCTTTTAACAAACCCATCATTTACTCTTTGATTTTTTGCCAAATTGTAACAAAATTTAGGTTAAATTTAGTAAAATATTTCAAAAAATTAAAGGAAAAGCGTGAAAAAAATAAAAATCACTGATTTAATCGCTAAGAAAAATAGAGAAAAAATCGTTATGATAACAGCCTATGATGCTTTGTTTGCTCGTCTTTTTGATGATTATGCTGATATGATTTTAGTAGGCGATAGCTTAAATATGAGTTTTGGCGGTGCTAATGAGACCTTGGGGATAAGTGTTGATGAGATGATATATCACGCAAGAGCCGTTCAAAGGGGTGCTAAAAGAGCGTTTTTGGTTGTGGATATGCCTTTTGGCTCTACTATCACGCCAGAAATTAGTTTGAAAAATGCTGTGAAAATTTACAAAAATACCCTTTGCGATGCCGTAAAAATAGAAGGCTCAAAAGAGATAGCGCCTACAATAAAATTACTAGATCAAAATGGAATCGCTGTGATCGCTCACATAGGTTTAAAGCCTCAACTCTCACGCCAAGAAGGGGGATATAGAGTTGCTGGCAAGGATGATAAAGAGGCAAAATCCATCCTTGAAGATGCTTTGGCCTTAGAGTCTGCTGGGGCGAAAATGGTCTTAATAGAAGGCGTCCCAAGTGATCTAGCCAAAGAGATAACAAAAGCTCTTAAAGTGCCTACTATCGGGATTGGGGCTGGTGCTAGCTGTGATGGGCAGGTGCTTGTGTGGAGTGATGCGTTTGGGTTTTATAATGAGTTTAGGCCTAAATTTGTCAAAAGATATATGGATGGGGCGAATTTGATTCGTGAAGCGATGAAAAATTACGCTGATGAAGTAAGAAATATTAAATTCCCAAGTAGTCAATATGAATATACCAAATAGCAAAATAGTAGATATCAGGCTGCCTAGCGAGTGGCTGGAATTTGGGATTTTAGAAGGGTCGCATTTGATAACTTATGCGAATTTAAGTGGCAAGGTAAATCCGCTATTTGTAAGCTCTGTGGAGAATATTTTTAAAAAAGATGATGAATTCTATCTAATGTGTGCTACGGCAACTCGCTCTAAAGAGGCTTTAAAGCTCTTGCAAAAGCATGGATTTAAGGCAGTTAAAGAGATTAGGGGCGGGGCGTATTATTATGAAAAAATGGGTGCTAAATTTGATAAATTTGATTTGTAGGACTAGGATTTGGATAGAATTGTAGAGATTGAGAGAGTTAGCTTTGATGCTGAATATGAAGTGAGCTTAAGGCCTTCAAATTTTGATGAGTATATCGGTCAAGATAAGATTAAAGCGAATTTAGAGGTTTTTATCGCAGCGGCTAAAAAGCGTGGTGAGTGTCTAGATCACGCCTTGTTTTATGGGCCACCAGGACTTGGCAAGACAACTTTGGCTCATATAATTGCTTCTAAGATGAACGCAAATATTAAGATAACATCAGCGCCAATGATAGAAAAAAGTGGAGATTTAGCAGCGATTTTGACAAATTTAGAAGAGGGTGATGTGCTATTTATAGATGAAATTCACCGCCTAAGTCCAGCTATTGAAGAGGTGCTTTACTCGGCTATGGAGGATTTTCGCTTGGATATTATCATAGGTAGTGGGCCAGCGGCTCAAACTATTAAGATAGATATACCTAAATTTACGCTAATAGGCGCTACAACTAGAGCGGGGATGATCTCAGCTCCACTTCGTGATCGCTTTGGGATGCAATTTAGATTACAATTTTATAACGCTGATGAGTTGGCTCAAATCATCTCTTTAGCGGCTAATAAACTAGGTAAATTGGCTAGTAAAGAGGCTAGTTTAGAGATAGCAAGGCGTAGTCGTGGGACGCCTAGAATCGCTCTTAGGTTGCTTAGGCGAATTCGTGATTTTGCTGAAGTTGCTGATGAGAGCAAAATTAGCCACGAAAGAGCTAAAATAGCGCTTGATAGCTTAGGGGTAAATGAGCTTGGATTTGATGAGATGGATCTGAAATATCTAAATATTTTAGCTTATTCTACTCGTGCGCTTGGGCTTTCTACTATAGCGGCAGCACTAAGCGAAGATGAGGGAACCATAGAGGATGTTATAGAGCCGTATCTACTAAGTAATGGATATATCCAAAGGACAGCTAAAGGTAGAATTCTAAGCGATCAAACTTATAAAATTTTTGGTAAAAATCCGCCTAAGCATATGATAAATGAAGCTGATAAGGGGCTTTTTGATGAGTGAAAAGCTCCGCACTAGCAAGGTGTTTTATTCTGGATTTTTGCTTGTTTTATTGGCGGCTTTATTGTATCTTTTTAAAGATTATTTGATGACTATGTCAATTGGGATTTTGCTAGCTATCTCAACTCTAAGTATCCAAAAATTTAGCTTAAAAATATCCAAAAATAGCCAAATTCTAGCTACTACCATTACTATAATTGCTCTTTTTGGGCTATTTTGTTTGCCGCTTTTTTATCTAATTTTTTCAGTGTTTAAGTATCTTTCAAATTTAGATATGAACGCTATAAATGAGAGTATAAATCATATTAGAAGTTATAGTATAGCTCTGCTTGATAAATTTGGATTTTTGAAGCCTAAGATTAGCGAGTTTTTGGCTACTTTTGATATAAATACTATGGTAAGCAACTCTTTAAAATACCTAAGCTCATCTCTTAGTGGTGGGGTAAATTTCGCTGTGGATATGAGCTTTATTATGATTTTTATATTTTTTACGCATTATTATGGGGCTTATCTTAGTAGTTATGTCGCAGCTGTGGCGCCTATTGCGACTAAGGAGATCAAAGAGATATTTAATGAAGTATCTAATACGATGAGTGTGGTATTTTATTCTACTATTGTAAATATGGTGTTACAAGGGGTTTTGTTTGCTTTGATTGTTGGGTTGTATGGGTATGATTGGGCTTTGTTTGGGGTGCTTTTTGCTTTTGCTTCATTGATACCGGTTGTTGGTGGGGCTTTGGTTTTTGTGCCGCTGTGTATATATGAATTGAGCGTTTCTGGGTGGATTAATGCGATTATAATTGCGGTTTATACTATAGTTGTGATATCTACTTTGGCTGATAACTTCATCAAGCCTTTGATAATTAAATTTATAAGCCGCAAATTAATCGGTGATGAGACTAGGATAAATGAGCTTTTAATCTTTTTTTCTATGATGGCTGGGCTATCTAGCTTTGGATTTTGGGGGATTGTGTTGGGTCCTGCGATTTTAACGCTTTTTATAGCTTCTTTTAGGGTTTATGCGAAAAGATGAGTAAATTTGAGTTTAATGGCGATACGCTGAGTTTGTATGGGAGATGGGATTATCGGGCGAAAAAGGACGATTTAAAGAGATTAAAAAGCTTAAAACCATCTAAGATTGATCTAGCTAATTTAGAGCATATTGATTATGCTATGGCGATATTTTTGAGTAAGAATTTGGGTGAATTTAATCTAGTTAATTCTAATGATAAATTCGATAAAATCTTTGCTTTAGTGCGTGATAAGGGGATTTTGAATTTAACAATTGATAAGATAAGAGATATAAATTCGCTTGAAAAAATCGGCAAGATTATCATCGATATACGGCGTAATATTGTGAATTTTTGTATATTTTTGGGAGAGTTTTTGTTTGTCTTTTTAGATGGGTTTAAAGAGCCATCTAAGATTAGATTGCAAGAACTTTCTAATCATATTAAGAGTGCTGGGTTAGGCGCTGTGGGGATAGTGGGGCTTACTAGCTTTTTGATTGGTGTGGTTTTGGCTTATCAAGGTGCTAGTATGCTTAGCCAATTTGGTGCTAGTATTTATGTAGTCGATATCATGGGGATAATGACCTTGCGTGAGGTTGGACCTTTGATAGCTGCGATTGTGATAGCTGGTAGATCCGCATCTAGCTTTACGGCGCAAATTGGGGTTATGAAGATAACCGAAGAGATTGAAGCTATGAAAACTATGGGTTTTGATCCATTTAAATTTGCCGTTATGCCAAGGGTTGCGTCGCTTATAATCGCTGTGCCGCTAGTGGTGTTTTTGGCTAATATGATTAGTATTTTTGCTCAGATGATTGTGTGTAAGATATATTTGGATTTTAGCTTTTATGAGTATTTACAAAGATTTAAA
This sequence comes from Campylobacter lanienae NCTC 13004, assembly GCF_002139935.1. Taxonomy (NCBI): domain Bacteria; kingdom Pseudomonadati; phylum Campylobacterota; class Epsilonproteobacteria; order Campylobacterales; family Campylobacteraceae; genus Campylobacter; species Campylobacter lanienae. Next base: position 478,437 of record NZ_CP015578.1, read on the forward strand.
GAGAGCGTGGAGCTAAGACATTTTTTTGTTGGAATGATTAAGACGCCGTTTTTTGGTGCTGTGATCGGGCTTATTGGCTGTATGAGGGGATTTGAAGTTAGTGGGAGTACTAGTAGCGTAGGTGAGCTAACTACTAAAAGCGTGGTAAATGCGATATTTTGGATTATTGCTTTGGATGCGTTATTTTCAGTGATTTATACAGAGCTTGGCGTATGATAGTTGGTAAAGATATAGTAACTAAATATAATGATAGAATTATCCATGAAAATGTGAATTTCCATATAAAACAAGGCGAAATTTACGGACTTTTGGGTGGGTCTGGAAGTGGTAAAACCACGCTTTTAAAGAGTATGATATTTCTTAAAGAACCAAGTAGCGGTAGCGTGGAGATTGATGGAGTGGATATCTGGAGGGCTACGCCTAAAAAGCAACAAGAGATTAAGCTAGAACTTGGGGTTATGTTTCAGTTTGGGGCGCTATTTAGTAATATGAGTGTTTTAGATAATATCGGAATTATGCTTAGAGAGTATAGTAAATTTGAACCAAATGATATCGATGAGATAGCTAAAATGTGGTTAATCAAGGTTGGATTAAAGCCAAATTCCATGAGTCTATACCCAAGTGAATTAAGTGGCGGGATGAAAAAGAGAGTGGCCTTAGCTAGGGCTTTGGTACTTAGTCCGAAGGTGCTATTTTTAGATGAGCCAAACTCTGGGCTTGATCCTATTAGCGCTAGAGCAATGGATAGATTGATTTGTGAAATTCGTGATAGCTTAGGTATTACTGTGGTGATGGTGACTCACGATGTGGATAGTATATTTAATATTTTGGATAGATTTTTGATAGTAGATAATAAAAAAATCGCTTTTGAAGGAGATCTTAAACAAGCTTTGGAATTTAAAGATAATCCTTTAAAAGATCTATTTTTGATGAGGTAAAATATGGAAAATAAAAACTCATACTTTATAGCTGGGCTGTTTTTTTGCTTGGTTTTGGGCTTTATAGGGGTATTTTTGCTATTTATGCAAGGTTATGATAATAGAGATTTAAGGGATTACTATATAGTTACAAAAGAGTTACCAAATGGGCTTAAAAAAGATAGCGAAGTGCGTTTTGTAGGTGTCCCTGCGGGATATGTAAAGGATATATATTTTAAAGATCCTAGCTTGGCTATTATCGAAATTCGGCTTAGTTTGAGCGATGATCTACCTATAAAAACAGATAGCAAAGCGATTGTGGAGAGATCTGGAATTAGCGGAATTGCACATATCAATATCACAAAAGGTAGCGATAAGGCTATGGTATTTGATAAAAAAGAGCGTGCTCAAATAGAGATTGGCGAAGGATTATTGGATAAAATAGGCACCAAAACGGCAAATTTGGCCGAGAGTTTAGATAGAATAGCAAATAAAATTGATGTATCATTAAAGCAAGAAAATTTAGATAAATTAGTAAATTCAATTGATCGCTTAAATTCACTAATGAGCGTTATAGGAAGTAGTGAGAATTTGGGCAAAATAGATAATATAATTTCAAATATAGATATGATAACTTATGATTTAAATAGGGCTAATTTGCCAAAGGTTATTAATAATTTAGATAAGACTATTAGCAATATTGATGCGACTTGGGTTAATATAGATAATAGAATAAAAGATGGTCAAATAGACTTTAAATCCATACTTAATCCTACTTTAAATTCCGCTATGGAGAGTATTGAGAATTTAAATGATCTATTAACACAGATAAAAAATAATTTAAATAATTTGGAGGATAATCCTTATGAGTTTTTATTTAAAAATAGGGTTGATGAGTAGAATTTGTCTTGGGGCTATATCAGCTTTTATGTTAAGTGGTTGTTTGGCTAAAAATGCTAACAAGCTAGAGTATTATGAGATTGGATATGATGAGAGTAGTAGAAATTTAATCTGCGATAGGCGGGCTGATAGATTTGTCAATTTAGCATATATCAAGGCTCAAAGCGGCTATGATAGCAGGGATATAATCATCAAAAATGGAACAAATATATCCAAAATGAAAGATATAAAATATATCGCCACCCCAAAAGATATGCTTAAAAAGGCGCTTATGCTCTATATGTATAATAACTGCCATGTGAAATTCGCCAGCGATGCGACACTGCAAATGGGGCTAAATATCATTGAGATGAGCCTTAGGGATGATATAGCTTTTATCCAGATTGCTGTAGAGCTAAAAGATAGCGATAAGATGGCATTAAGCGATATAATCACTATAGAACAAAGTTATGAAACCAACCCCATAAATGCTTTAAATATGGCATTAAACAAAGCTTTAGAGCGTATCCATAGCTTAGTACTCGAGTTATAGATGATCGGAAATTATCATAAAGCTAAATTTAAATAGTAACAAGCCTAGAAATCTAGGCTTAAAAAGATTATTCATGTAATTGAGTATTTATAATCTCTTTTTGACAAGTCTCCATATCTACTTGTTCTATAGTAGCAGCCGTCATTATGCTCATCGCAACTGTTGATCTCATGCAATATATTTTTTGATTTTCTGTATCTATGGTTATTGAGCCTTCAGCCATAGTATCAGTTTTAATCTCTATTTCTCTATTGGCAAAAACCTGAGTATATAGATAAGAGCCATTACTAATTAAGCCAATAACTCTTTCTTCTTCACCATCATTTAATATAGCATTATATCTAATTCCTCCACCGTAAAATGCAGTAGGTCTATAGATATAAATCGAAGCATTACCATCGGCTGGTTGTTCAAATTTATCAAAATAAGCCCCTTTAGCACCGCATCCAGTAAAAATAATTGTTATAGCAGTGATGGTTAAAACTGCAAAACTTTTATTTAAATACATTAAATTCTCCTTTTTCAAATTTAATATTTATCTGTTGTTGTAGATTTTTTTGAATTTCAGGAATGCATAGCTTTCTTAATTTTGTTAAGTTACCTTGTGAAAATACATTTCTATCTTGATTGCTATTACATAGCGCAGCAATAACAAGTTGTCCATTTTCATTAAAAAATCTTAAACTAGCTCCAAGTTGTAAAGTTTTATCGCCTATTGAAGCTCCAAATATTGCAAATGGATTAAATAATTGATGAGCAAAATCCATTTCTGCGCTTGCTTGAGCGATATTATGTACAAAATAATATTCCACATTAATAGGAGCATCATCTTTTATTATAACATTACTTGGTAGATACTTTTTCATATATGTTTTATTACTATCAAATTTAGCGTAAATTATTTGTTCATTAAAACTTTGCTTTTCAATGCTTGGCGTAACTTTCACTGTAGCCTTAGTGCAGCCTGTTAAAGCTAAAATTATTACAGTAAGAATAAAACAGTTAAAAAACTTAAACATTTCAACCCCTTTTGCAAATTTAGTCAGGTAAAGGCGAATTATAAGACATTAAGTCTAAATTTTTAATAAATTTACGAAATAATATCCGAATTTTTATTTAAATACAAATCTGCTAATCTACTACTATGAAATACACTATGCAAGATAAAGCGCGGATACTACGCACCACTACTAGAACACTACAAAGATGGCGAACAACAAAGCCTGAGCTATATGCGATTATCGAGGCTGGATTTAAGCTATACGAGATGATTGAGAGCGAAGAAGAGATAACTAAGGATATCAAAAATATATTAAAAGAATCACTTAAAAATAGGTAAATTCATAATAATCCAATATAGTGGCAAATGTAATTGCCGCTATATTGGCTTCTCTTTTTTAATAAATTTAAGCCAAAAGTATAGCCAAAGACCAAAGCCAAACATAATAATAGAGAGAATTTGCCCCATACTTAGTCCAAATGCGACAAACCCAATACCAAAATCAGGCTCTCTATAAAATTCACAAATAAATCTCATAATAGGATAAAGCATAGCATAAAGGGCGATTAATTCGCCATTAAATTTTTTATAATGTCTATAAAAATACAAAATCACAAATATCACCACCCCTTCAAGCATAGCTTCATAAATTTGACTAGGATGGCGAAGCACTCCAGCGCTCACTACGCCCCAGCTCACATCAGTAGGGCGACCTATTAACTCTTGGTTTAAGAAATTGCCAATCCTACCAAAGATATATCCCAAAGGCACACTGATAGCCACAAGATCTAAATATAAAAATATATTTTGTTTATATCGATAAGAAAATAGTATAGTAGCAAGGATAAATCCAACCAGAGCTCCATGATAGCTCATCCCTCTAATACCTACAAATTCACCATTTATAAATGGATTAAATATCTGCCAAGGCTGAGTGAGATAGTATAGGGTATTTGGGTCATAAATGATGATATAGCCTAGCCTAGCGCCTAAAATTACGCCTATTTCAACCCAGAAAAAGTAGCTATCTAAAAGGGAATTTGAGATTGGAATTTTATCTTTTTTGACAAAATATTTGGCCACCCAAAGAGCGATTAAAAGAGCCAAAACATACATAATCCCATACCAATGAACGCTTATCCCAAATAGGCTAAATGCCACGGGATTCATATTTAAATAGATTAAATTCCAGCTATTGAATGTCAATTTTGAGTCCTAAATTTGCTTTAATAGTCTTGATAAAATCCATTATCAATTCAGCCATAGCTTGATAATACGGAGTTTTGGCGTTGTATCTTAGGAATTTAGCAAACAATATAAGGCTAGGCAATAGATAATTTGTCAGATACAGACCCAAAAGAGCGTGAGTTTTGTCGTTTGTATCATTTTTGAAAATCACACCAAGAAGTGAGAGCATATTTGATATATGCGTAGGACGCAGATTTGTAAATGGTTTATTAAAATTTATCTGTTTATAAAAATTATCTATATCTTCATCATTAATTTGCTTAAAAAATTTTAAAGAACAAGCCCCCTTAAAGCTATCCAAATCCGCAGCTATATCACTAGAATTACAGCTAGATAAGGCTTTAATTAAGAGTTCATTACCTTTGGTATTTTCTGGATTTTGGGTCTTTAAAATCCAATTTGGTTTGAGTTTTTTAAGAGCTTCATCGGTGATGGCATCTGCGAAATTTGACGCAAAAATCATACAAATAATTGAGTAAGCCTCGGCTACTTTCATAAATTTTCCTTAAATTTTTGGTGGATTTTAGCTAAATTTTGCTTAAAACTCAGATAGAGTCTTGATCGCATCGATACCATATTTTTTTTGAATTTCAATTATCGCGCTACTGATTTTGCTATTTTTGGGATTTTGATTATCAAATAGCGTTATCTCTTTTTGCTTGTCAAAACCAGCTGCGCATAGGCTTAAATAGTTTATCTCATACTCTTTAAATTTATCCAAATTTACGAGCATCTCACGCACTTTTTGCTCCAATAATTTATGGGTGAAATGCTCATTTATACTCACACTAGCACTAGATGGCTCTTGGCCTTTATAGCGAATTTTCAGCTCAAATTTGCTTGGGCTCATCGCTTGTGAAGCGACTGAAAAATATAGATGCCTACATAGTATCATAACTCTTTTATCAATCTCATCTCTATTTTTAATGGGGCTAAAACTTCTAGCGATGGCTAGGGATTTTTTGGGTTGATTTTTAATAATTTTATCTTTATACTTTAGAGTTAAAGAGTTATATAAATTTAGAGCATTTTTACCTAAATTATCAAATATTTGCCCAGCATATAAAGCATCTTTTATAGTGGAAATTCCATATTTACTAAGATTTTTATATAAGCTTTTGCCAACGCCTGGTAGCATTGAAATAGCTAGATTTTCTACTTCATAAGCACTATTTATCTGATATATTTTACTAGGTTTGGCTAGGTCAGTTGCGAGTTTGGCTAGAAGCTTATTTGGGGCTATGCCTATACTACATGGTAAATTCAAAATATTATTAATTTCAAATTTGAGTTTTTTAGCAAATTCTAAAGGATTATTATCAAATTTCGTCCCGCTTAAATCCACAAAACACTCATCAATGCTATATTTTTCTATCTCATCAGTGTAGTTTAAAAGTAGCTTGTAGAGCTGATTGGATAAGTTGTGGTATAGATTGAAATCTGTGGGGATTAAGATCAGCTCTGGGCAAATTTTTTTGGCTAAATTTGCGTGCATAGCACAGCGGATTCCGACAGAGCGAGCCTCATAAGAAGCGCTTAATATTATGCCAATATCTTGATAATCGCCAAATATATCAAATTTGCTTCCACTTGCTACGGCTGCTTTTTTGCCGATTAAGCTTTTATCGATAGTGGATGCAGCGCTGATAAAAAACGCATCAAGATCAATATGAATAAACATAAATTTAAATTTTACTAAGCTTTAATCTAAGCGAATTTAAAACCACACTAATAGAGCTAAGACTCATAGCAAATGCCGCCCACATAGGCGTTAGATGAATTCCAAAATGAGGCTCCAAAACTCCAGCAGCTACAGGGATACAAAGGGCATTATAGCCAAAAGCCCAAATCAAATTTTGTTTTATTGTGGTGCTACTTTTTTGAGCTAAATTTAATGTTTTTAAGACGCCATTTAGATTATTTCTCATCAAAATTATATCGGCGCTATTTTTGGCTAGGTCGCTACCTGAGTTCATAGCTATAGATATATCAGCAGCCCTTAATGCGGCTGCATCGTTGATGCCATCAGCGATGAAGGCGACTTTGCCAGATTGTTTTAAATTCTCTATTATCTCATATTTTTGTTGTGGCAAAACCTCACTATAAACCATATCTATATCAAGCTCTTTGGCTACTAAATTGCTGATTTTATGGCTATCACCGCTTAAAATAACCGGAGTTATATTTTGTGATTTTAGGCTCTTTATAATCTCTTTTGCCTCAGGCTTTATAGTATCGCTAATTGCGATATATCCGCTAAATTCGCCATCAATCGCTACTAAGATAACCCCATAGCCAATATCCATTTTTTGCTCTATTATAGCCTTTTTACTCTCATCTATAAATATTTTATTTAAGTTTAGTAATCTCTCATTGCCAATTAAGATATTATCACCTTTAATCCCAAGCCCGCTAATATACTCAAATTTAGCTTGAAATTTTGTATCTATCAGCTCTTTGGCGTATTGCGCTATTGCCTTTGAGATGGGGTGAGAGCTTAAGGCTGAAATACTAGCTACTAATGATAAACTCTCTTGATTTAAATTTGTTTCTATCACGCTGATATCGCCAGTTGTGATGGTGCCAGTTTTGTCAAATACTGCAAATTTGAGATTGCTAAACTGCTCTAAGGCAGATGGATTTTTGATTAAAATAGAGTGTTTTAAAGCTAGTGAAATAGCGCATACCACAGCAATCGGAGTAGCTAGTCCAAGAGCGCAAGGGCATGAGATGATAAGCACACAAATAGCGCTTAAAATCCCTTGAAAAGGCATATTCGCACTCATCCAAGCTAAAAGGGTAACCACCGCCACGCCAACAACGCTAGGAACAAAGATATTAGCCACCTTATCAGCTAGTTTGGAGATGGCTAGTTTTTTGCTTGCTGCGGTTTGGATGAGTTTTGAAATTTGAGCTAAAAGAGTTGAATCTGGATTTTTGCTAACTTTGATTAATATATGACCATTACAGACCAAAGTCCCACTATAAACCTCTTGAGCCACGCTACGATATACAGGCATACTCTCGCCATTTATCGCACTTGTATCAATCTCAGCTCCACCATTTGTTATCACGCCATCGCATGGGATGATAGAGCCTGTTTTGACTAGAACTATATCACCGATTTTAAGCCTATTTGCCTCTATCTCTTTGGTGCTACCATCACTAGTTATGATAAAGGCTTTAGTGGGGCTTAAATCCATTAAGGATTTTAAGTGAGATAGGGCTAAGGCCTTGGCTTTGGACTCTAGATATCTACCAAGCAAAACAAATGATAGTATCATAGTTGCGCCGCTAAAATATAGATAGTTTAGATTTGTTGGAATTTGATTATGAAAAATTGTAGCAAAAATAGAGTAGCAAAATGCGCAAAAAGTGCCTAAAAATATTAGCACATTCATATCATAATTACGCTCTTTTAAGCTCTTTATAGCATGAGAATAAAACCCAAACCCACAATAAAACACCCCAATACTAGCTAGTATAATCATCACTATTTTAAGATCATGCCCGCCCATCTCTATCCACATTAAAATCACGCTTATAATGGTGCAGATGATAAATTTGGTTTTAAGGCTTTTTAGCTCTTTTTGTTGTGATATCTCTAGCTCATTTTGGCTTTTAGCTATGTTAAAACCAAGCTTAATTATCTTATCTTTAAGGGCTTGTATATCGGCATCTTTTTCATATTCAAAAATCCCGCAATGAGTGTTAAAATCAACATTTGCTGATTTAATGCCAGGGATTTTTAAGGCTGATTTGGCAATTGAGTTAGCACAATTAACACAGCTCATACCGCCAATTTTTAGCTCAATTTTTTTCAATTATAATCCTAAATTTCTCTTATAATCTCAAACCCAAGCTCATCTAATTCATCTATAAATTTAGCTTTGGTTTGATTATCAGTTATATTGACATTTAAAATTTTTGGCTCACAAGATAGATCAATATCGATATCTCCAAATTCATCTTCAAGAGAATTCTTAATCAAATTTACACAACTTTGGCAATTGATATTTTTAACTTCAAATTTCACGATTTATCCTAAATTTAATTGAGATTTTAAAAATTATATAATTATATAGCTAATTAAAATTTAACGATTTTTTGATATAATTACCGCCTTAGAAAATCCAAAAGGACAAAAATGGGACGAGCATTTGAGTATAGAAGAGCTAGTAAAGAGGCTAGATGGGATAAGATGAGCAAGTTATTCCCAAAATTAGCCAAAGCGATCACAGTAGCGGCCAAAGAGGGCGGGAGCGATCCAGATATGAACCCAAAACTCCGCTCAGCCATAGCTACAGCCAAAGCTCAAAATATGCCAAAAGATAATATTGACGCAGCAATCAAAAGAGCAAGCGGCAAAGATAGTAGCGATATCAAAACGATATTTTATGATGGTAAGGCTGCTCACGGCGTTCAAATCATCGTAGAAGCAGCTACTGATAATGCCACTAGGACAGTAGCAAATGTAAAGGCTATATTTAACAAAAATGGTGGAGAGATTTTACCAAGTGGTAGCCTTAGTTTTATGTTTAGTCGTAAGGCGGTATTTGAAGTAGAGTTACCAAGTGGCGATCTAGAAGAGTTGGAATTAGAGCTTATAGATTATGGTCTTGAGTTATTAGAACAAGGCGAAGATAGCTTGATGATATATGGTGATTATAAGAGCTTTGGCACACTTAGTGATGGGATTGAGAAGTGCAATTTAACACTTAAAAAAGGTAGCTTACAATACATTCCAAATTCCACAATTTCGCTCAATGATGAAGAGCTTAGCGAGATTGAAAAGCTTTTAGATAAGCTTGATGATGACGATGATATCCAAGCAGTATATACAAATATAGAATAAGGAGAATTAATGGAAGAGTTAAAAATATATGATATAGATACCAATGAATTATCTAAATGTAAATTCGCAGTTATCAAAACAGATAAAGGCGATATGATAGCCGAGTTATATCCAGATGAGACCCCACAAACTGTAGCTAACTTTGTAGAATTAGCTAAATCTGGATTTTATGATGGACTTAATTTTCATAGAGTTATACCAAATTTCGTTATCCAAGGTGGTTGCCCGTACGGTAATGGAGTTGGTGGCCCAGGTTGGAGAATCAAATGCGAATGTGTCGGTCAAAAACGCAAACATAATAGAGGTAGCCTAAGCATGGCGCACGCTGGCAGAGATACAGGCGGTAGCCAATTTTTCGTATGCCATAGCCCACAACCACATCTTAATGGCGTCCATACTATATTTGGCGAGTTAATAGATGATGAGAGTAAGAGTGTTTTAGATGCGATTAGACAAGGGGATAAAATCACTACTATAGAGATCAAAGAGAGTTTATAAACTCAATTATATTTATTGCGTGAGTTTTCTCACGCTAAGTTAAAAATTTTTTAAATAAATTATTAATATTATCCACAAACTTAAGCAATATTTAACTACAATGTTAGTATTATAACAAAATCTAATTTTTACTATTTTAAGGATTTTTATGAAATTCACTACTTTGTTTTATGCTATTTTTGGAGCAATCTTTGTTGCTATTGTGCTAAATTTGATAGCTTTAGTTGAAGTTATCGGGGTGCAAGGTGAGCTAATTGAAGCTTCTGAAAAACGATATCAGTCATATTTGCTTGCTGATGAGCTTCGCCAAAGCTCAGATGATTTGACTAGACTTGCTCGTGCATATAGTGTAACAGGTGATAGTAGTTATGTAGATCAATATAACTCAATTTTAAATATCCGTAATGGTAAGGCGCCACGCCCTATAGAGTATGATAGAATTTATTGGGATTTTGTAGCAGCAACAGGCCAAAAGCCTCGCCCAGATAGTAATGAGATGATCTCTTTAACGCAAAAAATGGAGAATTTAGGATTTAGCCAAGCTGAATTAGCAAAGTTAAAAGAGTCAGAAAATCGCTCAAATAATTTAGTAGGCATAGAGACAAAGGCTATGAATGCTGTCATTGGTAAATTCGCAGATGATTCTGGTAGATATACTATTTCAGGCGAGCCAGACAGAGAATTAGCTATGAATCTTACTCACTCTAAAGAGTATCATATCGAAAAAGCTAAAATTATGGAGCCTATTGATGAATTTTTCGTAATGCTAAAAAAGAGAACCACCGATGAAGTCCAATCCAAAATCGATAAAACAGATCTATATTTTAATGCGACAATCGGATTATTTATCATCAATATTATAATAATAGTTGTTGGCTCTATCTTACTTCGTAAAAAAATCGGCCAAATCGAAGTTGTCAGCGATGGTCTTAGAGGATTTTTCGCCTTCCTTGGTAATGAAAAAGAAGATTGCAAAACTATAAATATAAACTCAAAAGATGAATTTGGCGTCATAGCTAAAATGATTAATCAAAATATATCAAATTTACGCATCCAAATCGGCTCTGAGCGTAAATTTATCAATGATACAGTCAATGCGCTAAAAGATCTATCCCAAGGTAGTTTTGGAGTTCGCTTAAATAATAATTGTAACTCTCCACTAATGAAACAACTACAAGAGACGCTAAATAACATGGCCTTAGCACTTGAAAAAAATGTAAATGAGATAGTTAAAATTATAGCCAAATACTCAGAGCATGACTATACTCAAAGAGCCTCAAATGAGAATTTAAAACACTATCTTCTTAAAATGGCAGATGGTATAAACGGACTTGGAGACTCAACAGTAGCTATGCTAAAACTATCTCAAAAATCCAGTCAAACACTATATGAAGCATCACACAAGATGAAAGATGGAATTGATAAATTAAATGAATCCTCAAAACTTCAAGTCAATTCACTACAAGAGAGTGCTGCAGCCGTTGAAGAACTAAGCAGCTCAATGAATTCCATAAATGAAAGAGCAGATGAGGTTATCAAACAAAGTGATGATATAAAAAATATTATAACCATAATTAAAGATATAGCAGAACAGACCAATCTGCTTGCTCTAAATGCCGCTATAGAAGCAGCTCGTGCCGGTGAGCATGGTAGGGGATTTTCAGTCGTGGCTGATGAGGTGCGAACCTTAGCTGAAAAAACAGGCAAATCTCTTACAGAAATTGAAGCTAATGTAAATATCCTAACTCAAAGCATCACTGATATGAGCTCTAGTATCCACGAACAAACAGCAGCTATCAATCAGATTAATGAAGCTATGAGTGTAATAGGCGATGGGACAGAGAGAAACCACGAAGAGACAAATAAAATAGCTAGTATTTCAAACGATGTAGAGACAATGAGCGAAGAGATGCTTGCTAATATCAATAAAAATAAATTTTAATTCTGATTTGCCGACTCAAAATGTCGGCAAAATTTCAATTTTTTCCAAAAAACTCTTGACAAATGTTAAATAATAAGATATAATTCCAGCTCAAAAGTTAAAGGTGCTGGTGTAGCTCAGCCGGTAGAGCAACTGCCTTGTAAGCAGTAGGTCGGCGGTTCGATTCCGTTCACCAGCTCCATTTATCTTTACAGTGTTTGACCAGATATATATAGCAATCATTTTTTAATTTATTTTTCTAAGGTGAGATACTCAAGCGGCCAACGAGGGCAGACTGTAAATCTGCTGACTATGTCTTCCGTGGTTCGAATCCACGTCTCACCACCATTGCTATATGCGGGAGTAGCTCAGTTGGCTAGAGCATCAGCCTTCCAAGCTGAGGGTCGCGGGTTCGAGTCCCGTTTCCCGCTCCATTTGGATTTGACTGGGAGCTGTCTTTTTTGAATTTATATTCTATTCTGCAGTTATTCTTAGTCATTTTTAGTTTTCGGTGTTTGTATTAATTTAGTATAACTCTGTTTTGCCAAGCTGAAGTTTCCAAATCTAGAAACGCTCATATGGCTCAGAGGTAGAGCACTTCCTTGGTAAGGAAGAGGTCGCGGGTTCAAGTCCCGCTATGAGCTCCATAAAAGTTAAAATAAGAAATACAAAAGATACAAACTTAAGTATAAAAGTTGAATTTTATAACGGAGGATACAATGGCTAAAGAGAAGTTTTCAAGAAATAAGCCACACGTAAATATTGGTACTATCGGTCACGTTGACCATGGTAAAACTACATTAACAGCTGCTATTTCTGCTGTTTTATCAAGAAAAGGTCTTGCTGAGCTTAAAGATTATGATAATATCGATAACGCTCCAGAAGAAAAAGAGAGAGGTATTACAATTGCTACTTCTCACATTGAGTATGAAACAACAAATCGCCACTATGCGCATGTTGATTGTCCAGGCCACGCTGACTATGTTAAAAATATGATCACAGGTGCCGCTCAAATGGATGGTGCTATCTTAGTTGTATCTGCTGCTGATGGCCCAATGCCGCAAACTCGTGAGCACATTTTGCTATCTCGCCAAGTTGGTGTTCCATATATAGTTGTATTTATGAATAAAGCTGATATGGTTGATGATGCTGAACTTTTAGAGCTAGTTGAAATGGAAATTCGTGAACTTCTAAATGAGTATGATTTCCCAGGTGATGATACTCCAATCATTAGCGGTTCGGCACTTCAAGCACTTGAAGAAGCTAAAGCTGGCAACGATGGCGAGTGGTCAGCTAAAATTATGGCTCTTATGGATGCTGTTGATAGCTATATACCAACTCCAGTTCGTGATACAGACAAAGATTTCTTGATGCCAATCGAAGATGTTTTCTCAATTTCTGGTCGTGGTACAGTTGTTACAGGTAGAATTGAAAAAGGTGTTGTGAAAGTTGGTGATACTATTGAAATCGTTGGTATTCGTGATACTCAAACAACAACAGTTACTGGTGTTGAGATGTTTAGAAAAGAGATGGATCAAGGCGAAGCCGGTGATAATGTTGGTGTTCTATTGCGCGGTACTAAAAAAGAAGATGTTGAGAGAGGTATGGTTTTATGTAAGCCAAAATCTATCACTCCACATACACAATTTGAAGGTGAAGTTTATATCCTAACCAAAGAAGAGGGTGGTCGCCATACTCCATTCTTTAATAACTATAGACCACAATTCTATGTTAGAACAACAGATGTTACTGGTTCAATAACTTTACCAGAAGGTACAGAGATGGTTATGCCAGGTGATAACCTTAAAATCACGGTTGAACTTATAGCTCCAGTTGCGCTAGAAGAGGGTACAAGATTTGCTATCCGTGAAGGCGGTAGAACTGTTGGTTCAGGCGTTGTATCTAAAATTATTAAGTAATTTAACTTAGTGGTGTGAGTAAAATTCACGCCACTTTTAAGGAAAAAAAATGGCAAGTGCAAATAGAGTTAAAATTGGTTTAAAATGTTCTGAATGTAATGATATTAATTACACAACAACCAAAAATAGCAAAACAAAAACTGAAAAGTTAGAGCTTAAAAAATATTGTCCAAGATTGAAAAAACATACAGTTCATAAAGAAGTTAAGCTAAAATAAGCTAACTTCTTAGCTGTATCTGCATAGGGCAGTAGCTCCAACGGTAGAGCGCCGGATTCCAAATCCGATGGTTGGGGGTTCGAATCCCTCCTGCCCTGCCACAAGAGGTTAGATATGGAAAAGTTTATAAGTTATTTAAAATTATCACGCACAGAGATAGGCAAGGTTATCTTTCCTACTAAAGAGCAAATTAGAAATGCGTTTATAACAGTTTTTGCTGTTGTAACTGTGGTATCTCTATTTTTAGCTTTGGTTGATTTGATTATGTCTTTTTCTGTTTCAAAGCTTGTATAAGGATCTGTTATGGCACATAAGTGGTATGCTATTCAAACTTATGCAGGTAGTGAGATGAGTGTCAAAAGAGCCATTGAAAATTTAGTAAAAGATCATGGCATTGAAGAGCAACTTTTAGAAGTTGTTGTTCCTACAGAAGATGTGATAGAGATTAAAAATGGCAAGCAAAAAATTAACGAAAGAAGTTTATATCCAGGTTATGCTTTTGCGCATTTAGATCTTGATACAGCACTTTGGCACAAAATTCAGTCTCTTCCTAAGGTTGGTAGATTTATCGGTGAAGCAAAAAAACCTACACCTTTGAGTGATAAAGATATAAATCTTATTTTAGAAAAGGTTAATAAAAGAGCAGCTCCTAAGCCAAAAATTTCATTTGAGGCTGGTGAGGTAGTTCGTGTTACTGAAGGTCCATTTGCAAACTTTAATGCAACTGTAGAAGAGTATGATATGGTTCATGGTAAACTTCGCTTAAATGTATCTATATTTGGTAGAAGTACGCCTGTTGAAATTATGTATTCACAAGTTGAAAAGATAGTCTAAGGAGATAGTTTATGGCTAAAAAAGTTGTAGGCGAAATTAAATTACAAATTGCAGCTACAAAAGCAAATCCAAGTCCGCCAGTTGGTCCTGCTTTGGGTCAGCAAGGTGTCAATATTATGGAATTTTGTAAGGCATTTAATGAGAGAACAAAAGATATGGCTGGTTATAATATTCCAGTTGTTATTACTGTTTATGCTGATAAAAGCTTTACATTTATCACAAAACAACCACCAGCAACAGATCTAATTAAAAAAGCTGCAGGAATCACAAAAGGTGCGGATAACCCGCTTAAAAATAAAGTAGGTCAATTAACTAAAGCTCAAATTCTTGAAATAGTAGATAAAAAAATAGTTGATATGAATACAAAAGATAGAGAGCAAGCTGCTAAAATTATAGCTGGTTCAGCTCGTTCTATGGGAATAACCGTAGTAGATTAATCCTCACCACTAGGATTTTAAATTAGTGGTAGCACTTTAAAATGCGGAGAAATTAATGTCAAAAAAAACTACAAAGAGATTTACAGAATTACTTAAAAAAGTAGATTCAAATAAAATTTATAATTTAGATGAGGCTGTATCTACAGTTAAAACACTTGCTTCAGCAAAATTTGATGAAACAGTTGAAATAGCACTTAAATTGAATGTTGATCCTAGACACGCTGATCAAATGGTTCGTGGTTCAGTAGTTTTACCTGCTGGTACTGGTAAAACTGTTAGAGTAGCTGTAATAGCTAAAGATGCTAAAGCTGATGAAGCTAAAGCAGCTGGTGCTGATATTGTTGGTGCTGAGGATTTTGTCGATGAGATTGCCAAAGGTGTTATAAATTTCGATGTCCTTATAGCTACTCCAAATTTAATGGGTTTAGTAGGTAAAATTGGCCGTCTTTTAGGCCCTAAAGGTTTAATGCCTAATCCTAAAACAGGTACTGTAACTATGGATGTTGCTCAAGCTGTTAAAAATGCTAAAGGTGGTCAAGTGAATTTCCGTGTTGATAAACAAGGAAATATCCATGCTGGTCTTGGTAAAGTAAGCTTTAGCAAAGAGCAGTTAAATGAGAATATCACTGCTTTTATAAAAACAATTAATAAGCATAAACCAGCAGCAGCAAAAGGTAAATATATCAAATCTGCTGCGCTATCTTTGACAATGAGTCCATCAATATCTCTTGAAACTCAAGAGCTCATGGATCTTAAATAATATAAATATTTTTTTTATCTTAGATTGGAGATAGCCGAGGTCTATGCTTAATTGAGTGATTTTATCACTCTCTCTGCTTGAAATCGCCGGTCGGAAAGGAGAATAAAGTGACTAGAAACGAAAAAGCTGAAATTATTTCAAACCTTGAGGCTGAATTTAAAGCTAGTGAAGCTATAGTAGTTTGCGACTATAGAGGTTTAAGTGTTAAAAAACTTGAAGCGCTTAGAAATGCTGCTAGAGAACAAAATGTTAAAGTTCAAGTTGTTAAAAACACTTTAGCAAAAATAGCTTTAAATAACTCTGCTAAAGATGGTATGGAGCTTAAAGATACAAATATTTTTGTATGGGGCGAAGATCAACTAGCAGTTACTAAAGTTGTGGCTAAATTTGAAGAGTCAAATAAAGATCTTTTTAAGATTAAAACAGCTTATATCGATGGTGAGGTTGCACCTGCTTCTAAAGTTATCGCATTGTCTAAAATGCCATCTCGTGATGAGCTTATCGCTATGCTATTACAAGTTTGGAATGCTCCGATTCAAAATTTCACTATCGGTTTAAATGCGCTTAAAGAGAAAAAAGAGCAATCTGCTTAATTTAAAAAATAAAATTTAGGAGAATTAAAATGGCAATAACTAAAGAAGATGTATTAGAGTTTATTTCAAATTTATCTGTTCTTGAGCTAAGTGAATTAGTAAAAGAATTTGAAGAAAAATTCGGTGTAAGTGCTGCTCCTGTTATGGTAGCTGGTGCTGTTGCTGGAGGTGCTGCTGAAGCTGCTGAAGAAAAAACTGATTTCAATATCGTTTTAGTTGATAGTGGTGCTAAAAAAATAGAAGTAATTAAAGTTGTTCGTGCTTTAACTGGTCTTGGTCTTAAAGAAGCTAAAGATGCTGTTGAAGGTACTCCATCAGTTCTTAAAGAGGGTGCGAGCAAAGAAGAAGCTGAAGCAGCTAAAAAACAACTTGAAGAAGCTGGCGCTAAAGTCGAACTTAAATAATTTACAATTTTGTAGAAGCGAGATACTCTCGCTTCCAATTCACTTGTCGTTTTTACAACGGTTCTTTCAATTAACTATTCTATAGAGGTAGTAAAATGCTAAATAGCCTTTATTCTGGAAATCGTCTTAGGGTAGATTTTTCTAATGTAGCTAAAGAGATTGATGTTCCAAATTTATTACAATTACAAAAAAAGAGTTTTGATCATTTTTTAAATCTTGATAATTCACAAACTGAAAGCGGAATTGAAAAAGTATTTAAATCTATTTTTCCTATTCACGATCCGCAAAATAGACTTTCGCTTGAATATGTCAGTAGCGAAATTGGTAAGCCTAGATATACTATTAGAGAGTGTATGGAAAGAGGCTTGACATATTCTGTAAATTTAAAAATTAAAATTAGATTAATAGTTCATGATAGAGATGAAAAAACAGGTGAGAAAATCGGTGTAAAAGATATAAAAGAACAAGAGATATTTGTTCGTGAAATTCCTTTAATGACTGATAGAATCTCATTTATTATTAATGGTGTTGAAAGAGTTGTAGTCAATCAATTGCATAGAAGTCCTGGTGTTATTTTCAAAGAAGAAGAGAGTCCTACTGTTGTAAATAAATTGATATATACAGCTCAAATTATCCCAGATCGTGGGTCATGGTTGTATTTTGAGTATGATACTAAAGATGTATTATATGTCCGTATTAATAAGCGTCGTAAGGTGCCAATCACCATCTTATTTAGGGCTTTAGGATATAAAAAACAAGATATTGTGAAGTTATTTTATCCTATGCAAACTCTAAAAATTCAAAATAATAAATTCTTAGTAGAGTTTAATCCAGATGATTTTACTGGTAGGGTTGATTATGATATCAAGGATGAAAGTGGCAATATCTTACATCAAGCTGGTAAGAGATTAACTAGAAAAAAAGCTGATAAATTAATAGAAGATGGCGTTAAATTTATAGAATATCCGCTTGAAACATTGGTAAATAGATATCTTGCTAGTCCTGTTATAGATAAAGATAGCGGCGAGGTTTTATATGATACTCTTACACAACTTGATGAGAATAAAATAGCTAAAATCGCTAATGAGCAAGATAGTATAGAGATAGCAAATGATTTAGCAAATGGAGTCGATGATGCTATTATTAACTCATTTTTACAAGATTATGAGGCTTTGAAACTTCTTAAACAAACTGAAGGTGTAGAAGATGAAAATGATCTAGCGGCAATTAGAATTTACAAAGTTATGCGCCCAGGTGAGCCTGTGGTTAAAGAAGCGGCTAGAAGTTTTGTTAATGATCTCTTTTTCAATCCTGAAAGATATGATTTGACCAAAGTTGGTCGTATGAAGATGAATCATAAATTAGGCCTAAATGCTCCTGAATATGTCACAGTTTTGACAAATGAAGATATTATTAAAACTGCTAAATATCTAATTAAGGTCAAAAATGGTCAAGGTCATATAGATGATAGAGATCACTTAGGTAACCGCCGTATTCGCTCTATCGGTGAGCTTTTGGCTAATGAGTTACATCTTGGTTTTGTCAAGATGCAAAAAGCTATTAGAGATAAATTTACTAGCCTTAGCAATAATATAGATGAGATTATGCCTTATGATCTTGTAAATCCTAAGATGATTACAACCACTATTATGGAGTTTTTTACCGGTGGTCAGCTAAGTCAATTTATGGATCAGACAAATCCGCTTAGTGAGATTACACATAAGCGTAGATTATCAGCACTTGGCGAGGGTGGATTGGTAAAAGAGAGAGCCGGATTTGAAGTTCGTGATGTCCATCCAACTCACTATGGTAGAATTTGTCCAGTTGAGACCCCAGAGGGTCAAAATATCGGTCTTATTAACACTCTTTCTACATATGCTAAAGTCAATGATCTAGGCTTTGTTGAATCGCCATATCGCAAGGTAGAAAATAGCAAGGTAACAAATGAAATTGTCTATCTCACAGCTACGCAAGAAGAGGGTCACATTATAGCTCCTGCATCTACGATTTTGGATGAAAATGGTATGATAGTTGAGGATTTAATAGAGGTTAGGCAAGATGGTGAGATGATACTTGCTAAAAGAGATGATGTAACCTTAATAGACCTTTGTAGCGGTATGGTAATGGGTGTTGCTGCTTCGTTAATTCCATTTTTAGAGCATGATGATGCTAACCGTGCCTTGATGGGCTCAAACATGCAACGACAAGCCGTTCCGCTCTTAAAATCTAGCGCTCCTATTGTTGGGACTGGTATGGAAGCGATAGTTGCTCGTGATGCATGGGAGGCTATAAAGGCAAAGCGTGGCGGTATAATAGAAAAAGTTGATAACAAAAATATATTTATCCTTGGTGAGGATGAAAATGGTCCATATATAGATCAATACACCATGGAAAAAAATATGCGCACCAACCAAAATACCACATTTAGCCAACATCCAATCGTAAAAAAAGGTCAAAAAGTAGAGGCCGGTCAAATAATCGCTGATGGCTCTAGCATGGATCAAGGCGAGTTGGCAATAGGTAAAAATGCTCTAATTGCATTTATGCCTTGGAATGGATATAACTACGAAGATGCGATTGTGATGAGCGAGAGAATGATTCGCACTGATGCCTTTACAAGCGTACATATCTATGAAAAAGAGATTGAGGCTAGAGAGCTTAAAGATGGCGTAGAAGAGATTACTAGAGATATTCCTAATATGAAAGAAGAAGAGATCGAACATCTTGATGAAAGTGGTATCGTAAGAATCGGAACTCATATAAAACCAGGTATGATCTTAGTAGGCAAGGTTTCACCAAAAGGTGAAGTGAAGCCAACTCCAGAAGAGAGACTTCTTAGAGCAATCTTTGGTGAAAAAGCTGGCCATGTGGTAAATAAATCTCTATATGCTCCAGCAAGTATGGAGGGCGTAGTAATTGATGTTAAGATATTTACTAAAAAAGGCTATGAAAAAGACTCAAGATCATTCCAAGCTTATGAAGATGAGAAAAATATCTTAGAAAAAGAGCATCACGATAGACTTTTAATGCTTGATCGTGAAGAGATGTTAAGAGTCACTGCTTTATTAGCTAATAACGAGCTTCAAAATGAGCTAGAAGTTGGTAAAACTACATATAAAAAAGGTCAAAAAATCAAAAAAGAAGATCTTGTTAATATAAATAGATTTACCTTAAATTCATATGTTAAAAATTTTAATAAAGATGTTCAAAAAAGCTATGAAGATATGAAGGCATATTTTCAAAATGAGAAGAAAAAGCTAAAAGATGAACACGATGCTAAGCTTGAAATTTTAGAAAAAGATGATATTTTGCCAAGTGGCGTAGTCAAACTTGTTAAAGTATATGTAGCAACTAAAAGAAAGCTAAAAGTTGGAGATAAAATGGCTGGTCGCCATGGTAACAAAGGTATAGTGTCTAATATCGTCCCTGATGTAGATATGCCTTATTTGCCAGATGGTAGGTCAGTTGATATAGTCTTAAATCCACTAGGCGTTCCTAGCCGTATGAATATCGGTCAAATTTTAGAGAGCCACCTAGGGCTTATAGGTATGAGACTTGGCGAGCAAATTCAAGAGATATTTGATAGAAAGTCAAAAGAGTGGATTGATGAGTTAAGAGCCAAAATGATAGAGATAGCCAATGTATCAAGACTAATGGATGCCAAAGCAATATTAGAAAAAATCGATGATGATAAGCTAATAGAATACGCAAGAGATTGGTCAAATGGCGTTAGATTTGCTACTCCGATATTTGAAGGGGTTAAGGCTGAAGAGTTTAGCAAATTGTTTGAGATGGCAAAGATCGATATGGATGGTAAAACTGAATTATACGACGGTAGAACCGGATCTAAGATGGCTGAGCGTGTAAATGTCGGTTGTATGTATATGTTAAAACTTCACCACCTAGTAGATGAAAAAGTCCATGCTAGAAGTACTGGTCCATATAGCTTAGTTACGCAGCAACCTGTCGGCGGTAAGGCTTTAAGCGGCGGTCAAAGATTTGGAGAGATGGAAGTTTGGGCTTTAGAAGCTTATGGTGCGGCTCATACACTTCGTGAGATGCTAACTGTCAAATCTGATGATGTTGAGGGTAGATGGCTAGCTTATAAGGCATTAACTAGAGGTGAAAATGTCCCGAGTACTGGTATTCCAGAGACATTTTTTGTTTTAACAAATGAGCTAAAATCTCTAGCCTTAGATGTTGAAATTTACGATGAGGATAATGATAATGAGTGAGTTAAAACCTATAGAGATTAAAGAAGATTCAAGACCAAGAGATTTTGAAGCGTTTAAGTTAAGATTAGCTAGTCCTGAGCGTATAAAAGCTTGGAGTCATGGCGAGGTTAAAAAGCCTGAAACTATAAATTACCGCACTTTAAAACCAGAAAGAGATGGTCTATTTTGTGCTAAAATATTTGGGCCTATTAGGGATTATGAGTGCTTATGCGGCAAGTATAAAAAGATGCGTTATAAAGGTATCAAATGCGAAAAATGCGGAGTTGAAATCACAAGCTCTAAGGTGCGCCGCTCTAGAATGGGGCATATAGAGTTAGTTACTCCAGTGGCTCATATTTGGTATGTAAATTCACTTCCTAGTCGTATCGGAACTCTTCTTGGTATTAAAATGAAGGATTTAGAGCGTGTATTATACTATGAAGCATACATAGTAGAAAATCCAGGCGAAGCATACTATGATAATGAAAATAGCAAAAAAGTTGAAATTTATGATGTATTAAATGAAGAGCAATATGTGCTATTAGAACAGAGATTTGCCGAGAGTGGATTTAAGGCTAGAATGGGTGGTGAAGTTATCCGTGATATGCTTGAAAATTTAGATTTAGTAGCTATTTTAGAGCAGTTAAAAGTTGAGATAGATAGCACAAATAGTGAAGCTAAGAAGAAGAGTATTGTAAAAAGACTAAAAGTAGTTGAGAGCTTTTTAAATTCAGGTAACCGCCCTGAGTGGATGATGATAACAAATTTACCAGTTTTACCGCCTGATTTAAGACCTCTTGTTAGCCTTGATGGTGGTAAATTCGCAGTTAGTGATGTCAATGATCTTTATCGCCGTGTTATAAATCGCAACGCAAGACTAAAAAGACTTATGGAGCTTGATGCACCTGAGATTATCATCCGTAACGAAAAGAGAATGTTACAAGAGTCAGTTGATGCTCTATTTGACAATGGCAGAAGAGCAAATGCTGTAAAAGGTGCGAATAAACGCCCACTAAAATCTCTAAGCGAGATTATCAAAGGTAAGCAAGGGCGCTTTAGACAAAATTTGCTTGGTAAAAGGGTGGATTTCTCTGGTCGTAGCGTTATCGTTGTTGGCCCTAGACTTAGGATGGATCAGTGTGGATTGCCTAAAAAAATGGCTTTAGAGCTATTTAAACCACATCTCTTAGCCCGCCTTGAAGAAAAAGGCTATGCTACAAATGTAAAATTAGCCAAAAAAATGATAGAAGATAAGACAAATGAGGTTTGGGAGTGCCTTGAAGAGGTTGTTGCTGATCATCCAGTGCTATTAAATAGGGCTCCAACTCTACATAAGATGTCGATTCAAGCTTTCCATCCAGTATTGATAGAGGGCAAGGCTATTCAACTTCACCCACTTGTTTGTTCAGCTTTCAACGCTGACTTCGATGGTGACCAAATGGCCGTTCATGTCCCTTTATCTCAAGAGGCAATTGCTGAGTGTAAAATTTTAATGCTTAGCTCTATGAATATCTTGCTTCCAGCAAGTGGTAAGGCTGTGACAGTCCCTAGCCAAGATATGGTTTTGGGGATCTATTATTTAAGCCTTGAAAAAGTAGATGTAATAGGCTCAAATAAAATTTTTGCTAGCGTTGATGAAGTTATGATAGCAGTTGAGACTCACTTCCTTGATCTACATGCTAAGATTAAGACAATGGTAGATGGCAGGACTGTATTTACAACTGCGGGAAGATTGATTATCAAATCAATTCTACCTGATTTGGGAGAGAATTCAGTTCCAGAGAGTATGTGGAATAAAGTAATGAAGAAAAAAGACATAGCAAATTTAGTTGATTATGTCTATAAAAACGGCGGTCTAGAATCAACTGCGGGATTTTTGGATAAGCTTAAAAATCTTGGGTTTAGATACGCTACAAAAGCTGGAGTTAGCATATCAATAGCTGATATAATAGTATCTGATAGCAAATATTCATATGTAGATGAAGCCAAAAAAAGAGTTCGTGAAATCCAAAATCAATATGGCTCAGGTTTGCTAACTGATTCAGAAAGATACAATAAAATTGTTGATATATGGACAGATACAAACAATAAAGTAGCCAGTGATATGATGAAACTCATCAAAAATGATAAGAGCGGATTTAACTCTATTTATATGATGGCTGATAGCGGCGCTAGGGGTAGTGCGGCTCAAATTCGCCAACTTGCCGGTATGCGTGGTCTTATGGCTAAGCCTGATGGTAGTATTATTGAGACACCAATTACTTCAAATTTCCGTGAGGGTCTAAATGTCCTTGAGTATTTCATCTCAACGCACGGTGCTAGAAAAGGTCTTGCTGATACTGCGCTTAAAACCGCAAATGCCGGATATCTAACAAGAAAACTAATTGATGTAGCACAAAATGTAAAAGTGACAATGGAGGATTGCGGTACTCACGAAGGCGTTGAGATAACAGAAATTACTGAAAATGGTGAGCTTATAGAGAGCCTTGAAGAGAGAGTTTTGGGTCGTGTTTTAAGCGATGATGTGATCGATCCTATCACAAATGAAATTCTATACACAGAAGGCACTTTAATTGATGAAAATAAAGTTAGAGTGATTATCGATGCTGGTATTAAATCAATTAGCATTAGAACACCAATCACTTGTAAAGCACCAAAAGGCGTATGCGCTAAGTGCTATGGCATAAATCTAGGTGAGGGTAAATTAGTCAAACCAGGTGAAGCCGTAGGTATCATCTCAGCTCAATCAATCGGTGAGCCTGGTACTCAGCTAACGCTAAGAACTTTCCATATCGGTGGTACCGCCTCTACAGAGCAACAAGATAGACAAATAATAGCGCAAAAAGAGGGCTTTATAAGATATTATAATCTTAAAACCTATGAAAACAATGGTAAATCTATAGTTATAAATAGACGCAATGCTGCTATATTGTTGGTTGAACCAAAGATTAAAGCTCCATTTGATGGTGTTATAGATATTGAAGTTGCTCATGAAGATGTAAATATCACTATAAAAGGCAAAAAAGATGAAGTTAAGTATGTTTTAAGAAGACATGATTTAGCTAAACCAAATGAGCTAGCCGGTGTAAGTGGTAAAATCGATGGTAAATTCTATATCCCATACTCAAAAGGCGATAAAGTAAAAGAGAATGAAAGTATCGTAGAGATGATTAAAGATGGATGGAATATACCAAATCGTATCCCATTTGCTAGTGAAATTAAAGTAGCTGATGGTGATCCAGTTACTCAAGAGATTGTAGCTAGTGCGCATGGTGTGCTAAAATACTATATCCTAAAAGGCGATTATCTAGAGAGAATCAAAGATATCAAAAAAGGCGATATAGTAACAGAAAAAGGCCTATTTGTAGTTATCGCTGATGAAGAAGATAGAGAGGCTGTGCGTCATTATATCCCACGAAATAGTGTAATTGAATTTAACGATAGCTCAAATGTTGTAGCTACTGATATTTTGGCTAAACCACAGGTTGATTCTAAGCTGGTTATAGCTGAGTGGGATCCATACTCAAATCCTGTAATCGCCGAAGAAGCCGGTATAGTAGCATACGAAGATATCGAGCCAGGATATAGTGTAACAGAGCAATATGATGAAGCAACAGGCGAGAGTAGGCTAGTCATCAATGAATATCTACCAAGTGGAGTCAAACCAACGATAGTTATAACTACCAATAATGGCAAATTGATCCGCTATCAACTAGATCCAAAAACTGCGATATTTGTCAAAGATGGAGCTAAAGTAAATAGAGCTGATACTATAGCTAAAACCCCAAAAGCCGTAGCCAAATCAAAAGATATCACCGGTGGTCTTCCTAGAGTTTCAGAGCTATTTGAAGCAAGACGCCCTAAAAATACCGCTATCATAGCCGAGATTGATGGTGTGATTAAATTCGAAAAGCCACTTCGCTCTAAAGAAAGAGTAGTCATAATGGCAGAAGATGGCACAACAGCAGAGTATTTGATAGATAAATCACGCCAAATTCAAGTCCGTGATGGTGAGTTTGTCCATGCTGGTGAGAAGCTAACAGATGGATTGGTAAGTAGCCATGATGTTTTAAGAATCCTTGGAGAAAAAGCACTTCATGGATATTTGATTAGTGAAATTCAACAAGTTTATCGCTCTCAAGGCGTTGCTATTAGTGATAAGCATATTGAGATTATTGTATCACAAATGTTAAGACAGATTAAGATTATCGATAGTGGCGATACAAATTTCATCGTTGGTGATATGGTTAGCCGTCGCAAATTCCGTGAAGAGAATGATAGAATTATCAAAATGGGTGGAGAGCCAGCGATCGCTGAGCCTGTGCTTTTAGGCGTTACTAGAGCAGCTATTGGTAGCGATAGCGTCATCTCTGCGGCCTCTTTCCAAGAGACTACAAAAGTGCTTACAGAAGCTAGTATATCGGCTAAATTTGACTACCTTGAAGACTTAAAAGAAAATGTTATTTTAGGTCGTATGATACCTGTGGGCACCGGACTTTATCAAGATAAAAAAATCAAGATGAAGTATAATAATTAATTAACTTTATACAACTTAGTAAAATTTGGGTCTATGGATCCAAATTTTACTTAAACCTGCAGCTAAAATTCTAATATACAATTTGTTCTAAAAAAGGAGATAAAATGCGATTTGAACCAAAACAGAGATTTATAGTAAATATAAGAGATAAAGAAAGTCAAAAATTTATTATTCCAGAATATCAAAGGCCTTATAGATGGAAAATTGATGAGTGTCAAACGCTTTGGGACGATATTATAAATGCGTTCTATGAAAAGAAAGGTGATAAGAATGAAAAGGAAGGTAATGAAAAATTTGAATATTTTTTGGGCTCTATTGTAAGTTTTGAAAATGATCATGGTGATTTAGAAATCATAGATGGACAGCAAAGAATCACTACTTTAACCTTGCTTTTTAGAGCGTTTTTTGAGAGCTTAAAAAGTGAAGACAAAAAGGATGAACAAGATGATTTTGGTAAGTTTATTTGGAAGAAAATTAGAAATAAAGGCTTTGAATTTGATAAGCCCTATTTAAGTTCTCAGGTTATTACTGACAAAGATAAAGAAGAATTAGAATATATTTTAATGGAAGATATTGATATTGAAAAATTAAGAAAAAACTTCAAATCTAATTATGCTAAAAATTTTATCTTTTTTCATGAAGCTATAAATGATTTTAAACTAAAAAACGCCCGTAGGTTTGAAGAATTATGTGATACTATTTTATCTGATACATTTTTTGTATTGTGTGTGACCTGCGATAGTCAAGAATCAGCAATGACTATTTTTAATACTCTAAATTCTCGTGGTATGCCACTTTCAAATGCTGATATCATAAAAGGTTATATTTATAAAAATATAGAAAATAAAGAAGAATTTGCTAAAAAATGGCAAGAAATTAGCTCAAAATTTGAAGAATATAATCCAAAAGAAGATATGAGTGTGCTTTTTATCCAGGCAATGCATGCAATAAGGGCTATGAACAATCATACAGATAATACTACGCCAAGCGTGTTGGACTTTTTTACAAAGATTAATAAAAATAATTTTGGAGCAATAGGTGGGTATCTTGTAAAAGAAGATCAGATAAAAGAGCTTATGAAATTTATTGAAACTTTAGTATATTTTTGGGCTTCACCAAAGATATATTTAAAAGGAAAAGCTTATAGATATTTTAAAATTCTTTGTTTATATCAAAATGATATGTGGAAATTTTTTGTAGCTTTTTTGATTTGGAGAAACAAAGATAATTTTATAAAAGGTGAATTTAAGGATAGTTTTAGTAATGAATTTGAGAGCAATTTACTTGAATTATTAAAGGCGATAACTATTAAATTTTTAAACAATAGATCAAGTGCAAATGAGATAAGAGATTTAGTTTTTAAAATGAATGCAGAGCTAAATCAAAATATAAATTTTTCTTATAGCAAATCCTTACTAGAGGGATTTTTAAATAATTTTTCTAGTAATGATAAGGATATCAAGCCAGACGCTAGAAAAGTAAAATATCTTTTATATCTTTATGCTCATCTTTATGATGATTTCTCTAGTGATATAAAAAATTATAAGTTAGAAGTAGAGCATATTTTGCCTAAAACTTGGCAAAATGCAAATTTTGATGAGTGGGATAAGATAACCCATTCGGAGTATTTAGAGCAAATAGGTAATAAAATTTTACTTGATAAAGCCACAAATATCAAATGCGCTAATAACTTTTTTTCTTTAAAACAAGAAACATATAAAGAGAGTCAAAACTCGCAAGAGGTAAGAGATCTTGGCAATAGAGATGATAAAATTTGGTCAAAAACTGATATAGAAACTAGAAATCAAGCAATAGAGCAAGCTTTAAAAAATTTTATAAACAAATAGATATTATTTAGCAATTTTGAATAAATTTTTGAATTGCTAAAGCATAGATTTATTTTAATATTTTAGCCTAGATTACTCTTTATTTCATTATAATTTAAGATAATTTTTAGTAAAATTAGACTTTTTTAATAAATTTAGTTGAAAGGAAAAATTGTGCCAACCATTAATCAATTGGTCAGAAAAGAACGCAAAAAAGTGATCGTAAAATCTAAATCACCAGCGTTAAAAGAGTGTCCTCAAAGAAGAGGAGTTTGCACCAGAGTTTATACAACAACTCCTAAAAAACCAAACTCAGCTTTGAGAAAAGTTGCCAAAGTAAGGCTAACAAGTGGATTTGAAGTTATCAGCTATATAGGCGGTGAAGGTCACAATCTACAAGAGCACAGCATCGTGCTAGTGCGTGGCGGTAGGGTAAGAGACTTACCAGGTCTTAAATATCATATTGTCCGTGGTGCACTTGATACAGCTGGCGTGGCTAAAAGAACTGTATCTAGATCTAAATATGGTGCTAAACGCCCAAAAGAAGCTAAAAAGTAATCTTTTAGGACGCAGACTAGCCCTTAGATATGGCTTAGTTTGAGTAAAATTTAAATTTGAAGGAAAGTTATGAGAAGAAGAAAAGCCCCTGTTAGGGAAGTAATGCCTGATCCAATTTATGGCAATAAAGTTATAACTAAATTTATTAATTCACTTATGTATGATGGCAAAAAAAGTGTAGCTACACAGATTATGTATGGCGCTTTAAAAGCTATTGATTCTAAAGGTGGAGAGCTAAAAGGCATAGATGTGTTTAATAGCGCTATCGATAATGTAAAACCTATTATGGAAGTTAAATCTCGCCGTGTAGGTGGTGCTACATATCAAGTGCCAGTAGAAGTCCGCCCAGCTCGCCAACAAGCCCTAGCAATCCGTTGGATTATCAGTTTTGCTCGCAAAAGAAGTGAGAGAACAATGATAGAAAAATTAGCCGCTGAGTTGCTAGATGCATCAAATTCAAAAGGTGCTTCATTTAAGAAAAAAGAAGATACCTATAAAATGGCAGAAGCTAATAAAGCATTTGCTCACTATCGTTGGTAATAAGGAGTATCTATGTCAAGAAAAACTCCATTAAATATGGTTAGAAATATCGGTATCGCTGCGCATATCGATGCTGGTAAAACTACAACTAGTGAGAGAATTCTATTTTTTACAGGTATGAGCCATAAGATCGGCGAGGTTCATGATGGTGCTGCTACTATGGACTGGATGGAACAAGAAAAAGAGCGCGGTATTACGATTACTTCTGCTGCGACTACTTGTTTTTGGAAAAACCATCAAATCAATCTTATAGACACTCCAGGACACGTTGATTTTACTATAGAGGTTGAAAGATCTATGCGTGTTTTAGATGGTGCTGTAGCTGTATTTTGTGCTGTTGGTGGCGTCCAACCTCAAAGTGAGACTGTCTGGAGACAAGCTAATAAATACCGTGTTCCAAGAATGGTTTATGTAAATAAAATGGATAGAATCGGTGCTAACTTCTATAATGTTGAAGAGCAGATCAAAAACCGCTTAAAAGCAAATCCGGTGCCTATCCAAATTCCAATTGGTGCTGAAGATGAGTTTAAGGGTGTTGTAGATCTAATTACTATGAAAGCACTTGTTTGGGAAGATGATACAAAACCAACTGATTTTGTAGTTAAAGATATTCCAGCTGATCTTGTAGAAAAAGCTGAAGAGTATCGCAATAAAATGATTGAAGCTGTAGCTGAGACTGATGATGCTCTAATGGAAAAATTCTTTGGTGGCGAAGAGTTAACTATTGAAGAGATTAAAAAAGGTATCAAAGCTGGTTGTCTATCTATGAGCATAATTCCTATGGTTTGTGGTACTTCATTTAAAAATAAAGGCGTTCAACCACTTCTAGATGCAGTTGTTGATTACTTACCAGCTCCAGATGAAGTTGAAGCTATTAGAGGTGAGCTTGAAGATGGTACTGAAGTAGTTGTAGATAGCACAGATGATGGCGAATTTGCTGGTCTTGCATTTAAGATTATGACTGACCCATTTGTTGGACAACTTACATTCGTAAGGGTTTATAGAGGCCAACTAGAGAGCGGTAGCTATGCTTATAACTCAACAAAAGATAAAAAAGAGAGAATCGGCCGCTTACTAAAAATGCACTCAAATAAGCGTGAAGAGATTAAGGTGCTTTATGCTGGTGAAATTGGTGCTGTAGTTGGTCTTAAAGATACTTTAACAGGTGATACTCTAGCTAGTGAAAAAGATAAAGTTATTCTAGAGAGAATGGACTTCCCAGAGCCAGTTATTAGTGTCGCTGTTGAGCCAAAAACTAAAGCTGATCAAGAAAAAATGGGTATAGCTCTAGGCAAATTAGCTCAAGAAGATCCAAGCTTTAGAGTTAGTACCGATGAAGAGAGTGGTCAGACAATTATCGCTGGTATGGGTGAGCTTCACCTTGAAATTATCGTAGATAGAATGCTAAGAGAATTTAAGGTTGAAGCTGAAGTTGGTCAGCCTCAAGTTGCTTATCGTGAAACTATCAAAAAGACAGTTGAGCAAGAGTATAAATACGCTAAACAATCAGGTGGTCGTGGTCAATATGGTCATGTATTTTTACGCCTTGAGCCACTTGAACCAGGTAGTGGATTTGAATTTGTCAATGATATCAAAGGTGGGGTTGTACCAAAAGAGTATATCCCAGCTGTTGAAAAAGGTTGTAATGAAGCACTTCAAAGCGGTGTATTAGCAGGATATCCTGTTGAGGATGTTAAAGTTACGCTATTTGATGGTAGCTATCATGAGGTGGATTCATCTGAAATGGCATTTAAACTAGCTGCATCTATGGGCTTTAAAGAGGGTGCTAGAAAGGCTGGTGCTGTTATTCTTGAGCCTATGATGAAAGTCGAAGTAGAGACTCCAGAAGAGTATATGGGTGATGTAATAGGCGATTTAAATAGACGCCGTGGTCAAATCAACTCAATGGATGAAAGAGGCGGCAACAAGATAGTTACTGCTTTCTGTCCGCTTGCTGAAATGTTCGGATATTCTACAGATTTAAGGAGCCAAACTCAAGGTCGTGCTTCATACTCAATGGAATTTGATCACTATGAAGAAGTTCCTAAAAATGTATCTGATGAGATAATCAAAAAAAGAAATGGCTAATATCTTTTAACCCCGCTTTTGTGGGGTTTTCTCCTCATAGCTCAGCAGGATAGAGCGCAGAATTCCTAATTCTGAGGCCATAGGTTCAAATCCTATTGGGGAGACCACTATTTATCTCCTACAAAAGTAATAAATTTTTATAATTCTTTAAATAGATAAATCTAGATTTTTATATTATTATAATTGTTTATAAAACAATAATCAAATTTAATTAAATATTAAATTTGATTTAGCTATAATTGATAATAAATTTCATTATTTGAGGTTTAAATGACTTTAGATCTTTTAGAAAATGGTCAAATGGCTAAAATTTTAAATTTTAATGTAACTGAGAGATTGCTTGAGAGGTTTTTTAGTTTAGGGTTATCTAAATTCAAAACTATTAAAAAGATAGAGAGTTCATTGGGGAGTTCGACTATCTTGATTGAGTGTAATAGAATGTTCTTGATGCTAAGATATGATGAGGCAAAGAGTATCGAGGTAGAGAGAATTTAGATGAAAAAGATTATTAAAATCGCACTTGTAGGCCAACCAAATGTAGGTAAAACTCTGCTTATAAATTCGCTTAGCGGATCGCATTTGAAGGTTGGGAATTTCCCTGGTGTGACGGTTGAAAAATCTGAAGCGAATTTTAAATATAAAGATTATGATATTAAGATTATAGATCTTCCTGGAACTTACTCTATTAATGATTACTCGCTTGAAGAGAGGATAACTAAAGATTTTATCAATAAAAATGATTATGATATCATCATAAATGTGGTAGATTCTACAAATTTAGAGCGCAATTTGATCTTGACTACCCAAATTATGGAGAGAAATAAAAAGATGATTTTAGCTCTAAATATGAGCGATGAAGCATCAAAAGAGGGGATAAATATTGATGCTAAGAAATTTGAAAATCTCCTTGGAGTGCCTTGCGTATCAGTATCTGCTAGTTTAAAATCAAATTTAAATGAGTTGATAGAACGGATAATAGAAATTTACAAATCACCATATATCCCAAATAAGCGAATTTATAGTGATGCGATTGAAAAAGAGATAGATAATATTTCGCAATTTTTAGAATCTAAAAATGATACAAATATAAAAGAGTTAAAATTAAGCAATAAAGATATAGCGATAGCTTTGTTAAAGCAAGATAATCAAATTTATAAGTATTTACACGATAAGCCCATTTGGATAGAGCTATCAAAGGTGATCCAGACAGCTCACAATAACCTATATATCCACTACAAAACTCAATCTGTAAGTGAGATATTTATGCAAGAGTGTAGTAATTTTGTCAATGGTGCGATCGCTGAGAGCGTGAAATATCATAAACCTAAAGAGATTAATTATACTAGGATGATTGATAAAATTTTGATAAACAAATATATTGGGATTCCGATATTTTTGTTTTTTATGTGGTTGATATTTCAGCTTACATTTACTCTTGGTGCGGTGCCTATGGACTATATCGAGGCTGGATATGTGGCGTTGGGTGATATGGTTAAAGAGAGTGTTAGTAGTGAGCTTTTGGCATCGTTATTGGCTGATGGCATCATAGGTGGGGTTGGGTCTGTGATACTATTTTTGCCAAATATTATGATACTATTTTTTGGAATTGCGCTTTTGGAGACTACTGGATATATGTCTAGGGTTTCATTTTTGTTAGATGGATTTTTTCATAAATTTGGCTTGCATGGTAAAAGCTTTATCCCATTGGTGACTGGATTTGGGTGTTCTGTCCCAGCATTTATGGCTACAAGAACTCTCAAAAACGAAAAAGACCGCTTGCTTACTCTTTTCATAATTAATTTTATGAGTTGTGGTGCTAGGTTGCCTGTATATGTGCTATTTATAGGTGCTTTTGCTCCAAAAGCTCAAGCTGGAAATTGGCTATTTGGTATATATATTTTTGGTGCGATTTTAGGGCTTATAGCGGCTAAGGTTTTGCGTATGACGGCATTTAAAGGCCCTGATGAGCCTTTTGTTGTTGAGATGCCAAAATATAGAATGCCAAATTGGAAGCTCATTTGGTTTATGGTCTATAACAAAGCTAAAATGTATATCAAAAAGGCCGGTACCTTCATTCTAGCTGCAGCTGTGCTTATATGGTTTGCTAGTAGTTTTCCGTTTCAAGACTCTACTAAAGAGATTTATGAACAAAAAATAGAGATAGCCGCAACTGATGAAGACAAAGAGAGATTATCTAATGAATTAGAAAATATCTTAATAGAAAATAGCTATTTAGGAAAGGTGGGCAAATTTATTGAGCCATTTTTTGCTCCGTTGGAGTTTGATTGGAGATTGAGTGTTTCTATTGTTAGTGGTTTAGCAGCTAAGGAGGTTGCGATATCTACAATGGGTGTATTGTATTCGTTAGGTGGCGAAGTAGATGAAAATAACGATGGATTAATACAAAAAATTCAAGAAGCTATACCGATTGAGGTGGCTGTGGCGTATGTGCTATTTGTGATGTTATATAATCCTTGTTTGGCTGCTACAATTGTCTTTGGCAAAGAGGCTGGCGGATATAAATATATAGCTTATCTATTCATTTTTACTACATTTGTTGCTTATTTGGTTTCGTTTATAGGGTTACATATAGCAAAGCTCTTTTGAGAGTTTTGCCCCTTTAAATGGACTTTTGATTAAATTTAAACCTTAATAATATATTTAGATTTTATTTTTTTGCTTTTGCTAAAATTGTCCAAATTTAGATTTCAAGGTTGTATAATGATAAAATACATAACTACAATAATTCTTGCCATTACTGCTTTAATGGCTAATCCAAAAGGTGAAAATATGTCAAATTTAAAAGAGATATATCTAGGTGGGGGCTGTTTTTGGGGGACTCAAGGCTATTTTGATCGTATTAAAGGTGTTGAATTTACTCAAGTAGGTTACGCAAATGGAAAGAGCAAAGATACAAGCTATTATGAGATAAATAATACCGATCACGCTGAGGTTGTTAGAGTGAAATTTAATGCTAATGTGGTGGATATAAATGAAATTTTAGAGCACTATTTTCGCATTATAGATCCATTTTCTATAAATAAACAAGGCAACGATATAGGTAGGCAGTATCGCACCGGAATTTATTATAATGATGAGAGTTTAAAACCGATTATAATTGAGTTTATAAGGGCTAAACAAGCTAAATTTGATAAGAAAATAGCCGTTGAAATAGAGCCTTTGAAAAACTATGTAGAGGCAGAAGAGTATCACCAAAAATATTTAGAAAAAAACCCAAATGGATATTGTCATATAGATTTAAATTTAGCCAATAAACCTCTATATGATGAGAGCAAATTTAAGCTCCCTAGCAAAGATGAGCTTAAAAATACTCTAAGTGATTTAGAGTATAGGGTAACACAAGAAAAGGCCACCGAACGCCCATATAGCAGCAAATATGATAAATTTGATGAGCGTGGTATATATGTGGATATAGTAAGCAAAAAGCCACTTTTTAGCTCTAGTGATAAGTATGATGCTGGATGTGGGTGGCCTAGCTTTACTAAGCCTATAACCACTGATGCGACTGGCTATAATCGTGATCTAAGCCATGGTATGGATAGGATAGAGGTAACTTCTAGACAGAGTGGAAGCCATTTGGGGCATGTCTTTGATGATGGGCCAAGCGATAAAGGTGGATTAAGATATTGTATCAATGGCGCTTCTTTGGAGTTTATCCCTTATGATGAGATGGATAAAAGGGGTTATTCTGAGTATAAGGTCTATGTGAAATAATATTATATTAACAAGTAGTATCTAAAGGCATATAAATGGCAATTTTCCAAGTAACTAACACAATTAGCATCCTAGAAAAGCTCCCACTCAAAAATGGCTACATCTATTATATTGCCAATCTTGATAATTTAAGTGATATAATGAGCCACGGCATTAGCGCTATCTCCACTGACCCAAAGCGCTCCCACGCTGAGCCGATATATGGCAAGGCAATTAGTGAATATGTAAGCCTATATTTCAACCCACGCAACGCCACCTTATACTCAGCACAAAAGAGTTACAGAAGTAAGGTTATAATCCTACAAATTCACAAAACTGCTCTACTAGCTGATGGAGTGATATTTACTAACGCTAGTGCCACTGCTGCTAGATATGAATGTGCAAATGAGCTTAGCGACTTACTAAATACGCAGTTTATCAGCTGGAGTGAGGTGATGTCAAAAGACTGGAACCACGCCGATAGATCCATCAAACAATCTAAAATAGATAAAATGATGGCTGAGGCGCTTGTGCCTACGCATTTGTCAATTGATATGATAGCTGGTATCATCTGTCAAGATAGCTCTATAGCTAAGAGTATTGCTAGTAATTACAACATTACAGCTGTAGCGGATATGGAGTATTTCTTTCCTATTAAGCTATATGCACCACAAAGCAAAGATGAGCTAAAGGGCTTAATTTATGATGAAGATATATATTTAGGCGATATAGATACTAGTGCTATAACTGATATGAGTGAGTTGTTTGCTTGGAGTGGGCGTGAAGATTTTAGCGGTATAGATAATTGGGATGTAAGCAGTGTGACTAATATGAGTGGGATGTTTGCTGGTCGCGAAAATTTCAATCAACCACTTGATAGCTGGAATGTAAGCAGTGTAGTTAATATGAGCTGGATGTTTTATAATTGTGAAAATTTCAATCAACCACTTGATAACTTGGATGTAAGCAGTGTAGTTAATATGAGTGGGATGTTTTCTGGTTGCAAAAATTTCAATCAACCACTTAATAACTGGGATGTAAGTAGTGTAACTGATATGGGTGAGATGTTTGCTGGTTGCAAAAATTTCAATCAACCACTTGATAACTGGGATGTAAGCAGTGTAACTGATATGGGTCAGATGTTTATAGGTTGCACAAATTTTAATCAACAACTTAATAGCTGGGATGTAAGCAGTATAATTGATATGAGTGAGATGTTTGCTGTTTGCAGAAATTTTAATCAATCACTTGATAACTGGAATGTATCTAATGTAAAGTATATGAATTCTATGTTTTATAAAGTTAAGAATTTCAATCAACCGCTTAATAACTGGGATGTAAGCAGTGTAACTGATATGAGTGAGATGTTTAGAAATTGCACAAAATTCAATCAACCACTTGGTAGCTGGAATGTAAGCAGTGTAGTTAATATGAGCTGGATGTTTTGCCTTTGCGATAATTTCAATCAACCGCTTAATAGCTGGGATGTAAGCAGTGTGACTGATATGGGTCAGATGTTTGCTGTTTGCAGAAATTTTAATCAACCGCTTAATAACTGGGATGTAAGCAGTGTGGATGATATGAATGGGATGTTTTCTAGTTGCGAAAATTTCAATCAACCACTTAATAACTGGAATGTAAGCAGTGTAATTTATATGGAAAATATGTTTACTGGTTGCAAAAATTTCAATCAACCGCTTAATAGCTGGAATGTAAGCAGTGTAGCTGTTATGAGTTATATGTTTAGAGGTTGCAAAAATTTCAATCAACCACTTGATAGCTGGAATGTAAGCAGTGTAGTTAATATGATTAGGATGTTTGCTGGTTGCAAAAATTTTAATCAACCAATTAATAACTGGGATGTATCTAATGTAACTAAAATGAGTGGGATATTTGATGATTGCAAAATCAATGATGAGAATAAGCCTAAATTTACTAATATGTATGATTTGATGGAAAAAGATGATGATGAAGATGAGATACCATTTTAAAGCTACTTGCTTTGGTCTAATTATTAAAGCTTAGCAAACACTAGTAAATAATATAATAGATAAAATTTTGTTCATATTTTCTCCTTGTTATTAAAATTAAGAATAATTTTACCCCCTATACTTAAAAAATACTTAATAGGGATATATTTCCACTATTATATGAACTAGTTCTTCGTGCTTTGATAGCTCTTTTTTGATAAGATTTATATCAATTGGATTAATGGAATTTAAAGAGATTATACAAGTATATTTGTCATTTGCTACTTTTAGAAGGTGTAGATCTTTGATTTCTATATCACTTCTAAATAGGCGTAAAATATCTACCACTTCGCTAACTATTGGCTCATTCATATTAGCATCAAGTAGTATTTTGCCCGATTGTTTTAATAGCCCTATAGCCCACACTAATACCAAAATAGCACCAATAATCCCCATAAGTGGATCTAAAAAATCAACTCCAAAAAGCAGCCCAAATCCCAAAGCCACAATAGCCAAAATAGAAGTAAGCGCATCAGTAAGGACATGTATATAAGCAGCTTTTAAATTTAAATCATCGTGATGATGATGGTTATGATGATGATCGTGGCTAGACCTTAATAGCCAAGCACAGATTAAATTCACCATAAGTCCGATAATAGCTATCAAAATCGCCTCTTTATATGCTATGGATTCTGGATTTATAAACTTTAAAATAGAGTGATAAATCATCAAAAATGCAATCACTAAAAGCGACAAGGCACTAGTGTAACTAGCTAGAATTTCCATCTTATAAGTACCAAAACTAAATCTAGCATCGCTTTTATATCTATTTGACATAATATAAGCAAAATACGCTAGTCCAAGTGCTAATGCGTGAGAGCTCATATGCCAACCATCGGCTAGTAACGCCATAGAGTTAAAGTATATACCGCCTATAATTTCAGCTATCATCATAGATATTGTGATTATCATCGCATATAGCGTGTTTTTCTTGGCGGTAAGATTAGCTGAGTGAAAATTGTGATTATATGAAAAATTTAAAATATTATTACTCATATTTAATCCTTTTTAAAAATATTATGATACTATACCCCAGTATAACTTATAAAAAGATAAAGGAAAATTATGGCTCACATAGTAGCAAATAAAGATAAGCTTCTTTTGCGTATTAAAAAGATAAAAGGGCAAATTTCAGCTTTAGAAAAGGCTTTAGAAGATGAGAAAGATTGCTTTAAAGTACTTCAGCAAATTAGTGCCGCAAGAGGTGCTATCACATCTTTAATGGCAGAAGTCTTGGATGGGCATATCAAAGAGCATCTTGGAAATAGCGTTAGCCAAGAGCAAAGAGAGCAAGAGATAGCAAATTTAACTTCGCTTTTAAAGAGTTTTTTTAAATAATTTTTAAAGGGTAAAATAGTCTATTTCACCCTTTAAATTATCTTAAATCATTTTAGCTTGGGCTTTTAAAATCTCTTTATAAAGTTCTCTAAGCTTTGTCGTAAATGGTCCGATTTTGCCGCCATTTATGGCCTTACCATCGGCTTTAATGACTGGCAAAAGGATTATAGTAGCAGCACTTATGAAGCACTCATCTGCGTTATAAACTTCATCCATGCTAAATTTACGCTCTTGTATTTGTAGGCCAATTTACTTAGCCAAAGAGTATTTTTCTATAAGTTTTTTGTTTAATTTTTCTAAGACATCTTTTAATTTTTCCAAATCATCACAGATTTTATTAACGATTTCACTAATAATTTCATCATTGCTTAAATAATCCAAAATCAAATTATCAGCATTGCTAAATTTTTTATTACAATAATACCATGCCCACCATTCGCCGCTCCCGTTCCATTCGTCGCTATTATTACTACTTTTATTTTTATAATAATCACTTTCTTTTACAATATCTTGAAAACAATCATTATCTAATCTATTCTTTACTTTAATACTACGTTTTAGACCAAAAAATATATTATTATATCCGTTTTGCGGTTCTACACAATAATAAATATAATTGCCATCGTGGTTTTCTTCATTATATCCTTTTAATTTTATAGAAAAAATTTTATTACTCCGTTTTATTTCGTGAAATTTTTCTATTTCCCAATCTTTTGTATTTTTTGTCTTTATTGTTTCTTTTAAAGTTTCATAAACTTTGCTAAACAATTCATTTAATAAATTTATTTTTGCGTTTTCAAACTCATTATGTATATTTACACAAAGCTTATAATTTTTTTTGATTTGTTCTATTATTAAGTTATTTTCCATTTTCTCTCCATTTATTAGATTTTTTACTGCTTTTTCGTATTGCGTGATTATTACATTTAAATCAGTTAAATTAACAATTTCAATTTTTACTTCATTTAGCCACTTTAAAATGTCATTACAAATTATATGTTTGTAGGGAATTTTATCATTGCCTTTTTCTAAAAAGCCATCTTTGATTTTAAAGCCGTTTAAGCTTTCTTGGCTCGGTGTTTTATCAAAATTAGGCGTAAGATATAAAACTAGAATTTCATCGTTATCTAATGATGAATTTTCTTTTTTAATAGTTTCTATATACCTATATATTTGCTTATATTGGTCTTTGGCATCCCAAATTTTATTTTCTATGATAATGTGTTTATTGCCATCAGTGATATAAATATCTATGTTTTTATACTCTCTATACACTTGCGAGTTTAAGGTATTAAGCCCAAAATCATCTATACCACATACTTCTATAAATTTATTTAAAAACAAATCACCTTGATAATGTAAGCCCTTAGGGTCTAGCAAAGAGGCTATAAATTTTGAGTGTTTTACTTCTCTTGTTTCAAGCACATCAAAAACATTATAATCATGAATTCCACGAGCTCTACGCTCTTTTACCTTATTTTCATATTCTTTATAAGCCTTTTCAAACTCATCAAAAAACTTTTGATATTTTTGTGTGAATTCAGCCATTTTAACTCCTAAAAAATATTTGTAATTTTACCATAATTTTAAAAAATATAACCAAAAGCGTTCGTATTTTTGTATTATAATTGCAAAACCAAAAAAGAAAATAAAAAAATGAGTAAATACACACTAAAAACAAAAGATGAGCTAATAGAGCTTGTAAAAGATGTAAATTTGATTTTAAGCTATATAAATACTAGCAGTGTAACTAATATGAGTGGTATGTTTTATGGTTACAAAATCAATGATGAGATACCATTTTAAATCTACTTGCTTTGGTCTATTTATTAAAGCTTAGCAAAGGATATAGTATTAGCTTTGCTAGGCTTGAGTGATTTAAATCTTTATCGTTTCTTTATAATTAGAAATTGGCAATTGTGCTATTTATCAACTTATATTAGCCTCTAGTTTTAAAGCTCTTTTATATAGCTCTCTAAGTTTAGTTGTATATTCTCCGATTTTGCCGCCATTTATCGCCTTGCCATCGGCTTTAATGACTGGCAATAATATTATAGTCGCAGCACTTATGAAGCACTCATCTGCGTTATAGACTTCATCCATGCTAAATTTACGCTCTTGTATTTGTAAGCCAATTTGCTTAGCTAAATTTAAGAGTCTATTGCGTCTAATCCCAGGTAGAATCTCATTGGATAGTGGTTTGGTGATGAGAGTGTGGTCTTTGATGATAAAAGCACTGCTACTGCCAGCTTCAGTTACATAGCCATCTTCTACCATAAAGCACTCATCGGCCCCGGCTATCGTAGCTTGATTTTTGGCGTAGCATTGACCTAATAAGGATATGGACTTGATATCTCGTCGCTTCCACCTTATATCAGGTGTTGAAATGATGGTAATACCGCTTTTTGCTGCTGGATGCTCTAGCACACTATCACTAAAAGCAAAGGCCATAATCGTTGGTTTAACTCCTTTTACAAAGCTAAAATCTCTTGGGGCTACACCACGGGTGATTTGGATATATAATCCACCTTCTTTAAGTGAGTTTATCTCTATTAGATTGTTTAATATACTCTCAAATTCATCATGTGTATAGGGTAAATTTAAGCTAATCTCATTTAAGCTTCTTTGAAATCTATCCCAAAATCCATCTTTTTCTACTATAATTGAGTTTATCACCGGCACAACCTCATAAATCCCATCCCCAAAGATAAATCCACGATCAAATATGCTTATTTTCGCACTATCTTTATCTATAAATTCACCATTTAAAAAGACCTTTTGCATAGATATCAATGCCGCCATTTTGGCTCCTTTTTTAAATTTGAGCTATTTTATCAGATTTTGACTAATTTTTAGATATAATAACCTACCAAAAATTATTTAAAAAGTATGAAAATGATAGAGAAAATTAAGCAATTTATGTTTAAAAATTTATTTGTAGTGTCTAAGCAGCCGGTGCTTTTTCGTGATCTTTTAGAGGCGAATTGTCTGTATAATGAGGGCATGCTAATTGATCCTGCTAAGTTAAATTTCCGTTATAGAAATCGCAGATTTTATGCTATTTATGCTCTTCTTTGCTTTATTGTTTTGACGCTTTTTGTCTGGATACTTCATATTTTGTTTAGTAAATTTGAAGCTGATTTGCATATATCTGTTATTATTACAGTGATTTTAACTGCTTGCGTGTTTATCGGGTTTGATTATTTTAGAGTTTGGACTAGGAGACTCATTAGCCTTGAGCTGATTCGTGCGGCTTGGAGAGTTCATTTTCCATATTTTCCATATGAGAAATACTCTCAAAAAATTGAGATAATCTACAATGAGGCTATAAAGCTTGAAATTCCACGCAAAGATTTAGAAAAATATGTCTTAGATAGATTGGTTCATGGCATATCATCTGATAAGTAGATCGCTTTGGGATATTATCTTATCTTGTTTTTTAGCTATCTCTAAGAGCAAAAATCTTATTTTGCTATCTTGACTTAAAATTCTATCTTCCATATTTTCATAGAAGTAATATGGGAGTTTATTGACTCTTTTTTCTATCATTTCAAATCTAGTTGAGATTATGTTTATATCTGAATTTAGCGCATCTTTGGTAGTAATTAGTTTATTTGATTGTTTGAGTGAATCGGTATAAACTTTAAGATTACTAAGTAGCGAGCTAATATCTTGTAGATTTTTATAGATTTATAGATATCTTTTAAAATTGCAAAAATTCCAAGTATAATATATAATAAGAAGTAGTAAATTTTAATTTTTGTGAGTGTGTTCCAGTTACAACTGCTGAAGTAGCTTATGTTAGCGTAGATGAAAAAGGTAATAAAAAATTAATAGATAAAGATTTAAAAAGATTACATGGATTTTAAGAGTATTATGCCTCGTTTGAGGCATAATAGCTATTTTTTACAACTTTTTTTGCCTATTAGTGAGTATAATGGGCAATATCCATATACTGCAGTAAGCAAAGGAACAAGTCCGATTAACCACCACCAGCATTGGCATACAAATCCAAATACAAAAAATATTATAGCTGCTATTATTAGTCTTATAGTTTTATCTAAGTTACTCATATTATATCCTTTTTTTATTTTTAAGCTTTAGCATGTATCATGGCTTGCATAACCATAGGCTTCATTAAATATACCTTAACAGCCCAGTTTAGCCAACTTTCTCTTGTAGAACCCATACATTCTAATGTCGGTGCAGCTCCTTTATAATTAAACTCAACCATAACAGCCTTACCATATCTAGTAAGTAGCGGACAAGCTGTATAGCCATCGAATTTAGCCTCTAAAGGTTTATTTTTTAAGTGAGATAATATATTTGCACCTACAACTGGATATTGTTTGCGTATACTTGCTCCTGTTTTGCCTTTTGGTACTCCAGCGCAATCTCCTAGTGCAAATATATTTGGATATTTTTTGTGTTGTAATGTATATTGATCAACATCAACCCAATTGCCAGCTACATCGCCTTTGCTTGTGTTTAAACCAGCTTGAGTTATAAAATCAGCACTTTTCATTCTAGGCACTACAAATAGATAATCATATGGTATTTCTACTCTCTCTTTTGCTATTTTTTGTATTGAGTCTTGAGTATAAGGCATTAGTTTGTCAAATTTAGCTATTTGATTTATAGTATCAACTTCTACTAAAAGGTGGCGTGTTTTATACTCCATATCTCTTTGTATATACATTTGTTCAATCATCTTAGCGTGTAATGGGCTTGAGAGCATATTTGCACTACCTGTACATAGTATAGTTTTTAAAGATTTTTGGTTATTTTTTTGACCTAAATCATTTAATAGCATATTTACCTTTTTATTTGCTCCACCGCATTTTGATGGTGTATTTGGCTCGGCAAATAGAGCATTACCACCATTTTTAACCAATTCTTGAATAAATTTATTTGATTTTGTTGCTCCATTTGGAGTATATATACTAGTAATTTTAGAGTTAGGATCTTCTATAATATCAGCATTTAAACCTTTTACACTTTGAAAATCATAATACACCCCAGTAGAGATTATTAAATAATCATATTTATAGATATTGCCATCATTTGTTGTAAGTGAATTATTGTTTGGATCTACACTTTGTACATTTTGTTTTATCCATTTTACTTTTTCATTTATTAGATCTGCTTTATCATATTTTGTATCTTTGGTAGTATAAACACCAGCAGCAATTAATGTAAATCCAGGCTCATAATGCATTGTTTGATTTGCATCATATAAGGTAACATTTGCTTTTGGCATTATATCTATTAGATGAGCACTCATTGTGATACCGCCAAGTCCAGCTCCTATGATAGCTATATTTGGAGATAAATCACTTGCAGCTTTGGCTTGTGTAGGTATAGTAACAGAAGTAGCTGCTAAGGCAGAACCTAAGGTAAATATTTTTAGAGCGTCTCTGCGGGATTTTTGAATTTCATTCATAATATATCCTTTATTAGGGAATAGATATTATGATTATATATAGATTTTCTATTTTTATCAGTGATAAAGTCACAAAAGATTATAAATTTAAAATAATTATTTTCCCACGCTCTAATTTTATTAGATTCTCTTTTTCTATATCTTTTAAAATTCTTGATACCACCTCTCTTGCAGTACCTAAATGGCTAGCAAGTATTTCGTGGGTAATTTGAATTTGATTATTTGTAGCATTTTGTTTAAGAAAATCAATAATCCTTTGTGTAATTGGCGTAAATAGAGCTTGTGTCATAACTTTAATAGCGCTAGCTAATCTTATGGATAAAAGCTCTACTACAAAAGATGCTATTGATGGGTATTTATCTTTTAATACTGAAAAGTAACTAGAGTGTAATAATAGTATTTTTGTATCTTTATTGGCTTGTAAATTTAATTCAAGTTGCAAATTATCAGTCATACAATTAGCACAAAGAATGCATTCATCTCCAGAGTTAAGATTAAATACTGTTATTTCTTTTCCTGTTGTAGATATTGCATATGCTCTTAAATTCCCTTTTAATACATATATAAAACCTTGACAGCTATTTTTATCGACTATTACATCATCACCTTTTTTAAATTCCATTATTTTAACATTTGAACTAACGGTATCTAAATCTTCTTTAGACAAATTAAATTTTTTAAATTTATCTATAAATTGCTCTATATCTTTTTTCATTTGGTAACTTTATCACTGAAAATTTGCATTATTATAGCTATAATTCTTTAAAAATATATAAGGATATAAGAAGATGAATAGGCGTAATTTTTTAAAATTTACCCTTATAACTAGTGCTACACCGCTTTTAGCTGATCAAGAAATATCAAAGCAGAATTCTCAGATGATGAGTATAATAGATCTTGATTTATGCGATGGGTGCGAAGGTTTTGAAGTACCAAAATGTATAATTGCTTGCAAAACACATAATAAAGATAAATTCCCAGATCCTAAAAAGCCTATAATGAATTATTGGCCTCAAAAAAAATATGAAGATTATAGTGATAAAAAAGATATTATAGATAGATTAACCCCATATAATTGGACATATGTTCAAAAGATAGAGATAAATGGTAAAAAGATAAATATACCAAGACGCTGTATGCATTGTGATAACCCTCCATGCCAAAAATTATGCCCTTTTGGCGTTATAAGCAAAGATAAATATGGAGCTGTAG
Source organism: Campylobacter lanienae NCTC 13004 (assembly GCF_002139935.1). Taxonomy (NCBI): domain Bacteria; kingdom Pseudomonadati; phylum Campylobacterota; class Epsilonproteobacteria; order Campylobacterales; family Campylobacteraceae; genus Campylobacter; species Campylobacter lanienae. Next base: position 522,972 of record NZ_CP015578.1, read on the forward strand.
ATATTGATAAGGATTTTTGCTTTGGCGGTGCTAAATGTAGAGATGCTTGTCCGTGGCAGATACCGCAGCGTCAAGCTGGAGTTGGATTATATTTAAATATAGCACCAAAATTAGCAGGTGGCGGTGTAATGTATAAATGCGATATGTGTAAAGATCTGCTAAATAAAGGCGATAAGCCAGCATGTCAAAATCAATGTCCAAAAAAAGCTATAAAATTTGCTCCAAAAAATGAGATAATGAGTATAGTAAATAAAGAAAACAGGCATATATATGGATTAAAAGAAAATGGTGGAACATCTACAATATATTTAAGTAGTGTAGATTTTGAATCTATAAATGAAGCAATAACAAAAAAATATGAAAATTTAACAAATAAAATAGGCAGACCTCATATGGCTAGAGTAGATAGTCCATTACAAAAGAGCGAAAATTTAGCTATGGCTGCAATGATTACTCCACTAGCTGCAATAGGTGCGGGAGCTATATCTGCTATAAAATGGAATAAAAAGGATAAATAATGAAAATATATAGACAGAGTTTGCAAAATCGTATCATACATTGGGGAGTTGCTATATCTACTTTTGGACTTATTTTAACTGGTATATTTCAAATGCCAGTGGCTAAAAGATATGGCGTAGCAAATATATGGGAATGGAGTGGCGAGTATTTTGAAGGTCTAGTATTGCATTATATCTTTGCTATAGGGCTTATATTTTTTGGAGTTTATCATATAGTTTATCATAGTTTAAAAAAAGAGTTTGATATCATACCTAAAAAAGGCGATATAAAAAATAGTTATTTAGTTATAAAATCTATGATAACAAAAGATCAAGAACCACCAAACCAAAAATATCTACCAGAACAACGCTTAGCATATATAGCAATTGCTTTTACGCTTTTTATACTAGTATTTACAGGATTAATAAAAACATATAAGAATTTATTAGGATTTGATATAGCAAATTGGGCATATTTTTGGGCGGCACAATTGCATAATTTGGGTATGATACTTATCATAATATTAATTATTGCCCATTTAGCAGCCTTTATACCTAAAATTAATCGCTTTTTGCTTATATCAATGTTTAGTGGCAATGTAGATGCAAAATACACATTAAAGCGTCATCAATTGTGGAGAGAGGGTATAAAAGAGGCTAATAAAATATTAAAAAATGGCAAGGATAAAAAATGAGTAGAATAAGTAATTTTCCTATTATGTTTTTTGCCATTATAATGGGATTTGGTGGGTTTAGTATGGCTATAAGAAAAGTCAGTGTAGTATTTGAAATTAATAGTTTATATTTTGATATATTTAAAATTATTACATCTGCTATTTTTTTATTGGTTGTATTGTTGTATGCTATTAAAATATTTATAAATATAGATGAGGTAAAAAGTGAATTTAATCATCAAATAAGATTAAATTTCTTTGGTGCGATACCTATATCTTTTTTAATTTTAGCCAATCTATGGCAAAAAAGTATTGTATATGAGTGGTTATTTTATAGTGGTTTAATATTGCAAACCTATATAACTTTTAGGGTTATTGCATTTTGGATTAATAAGAATTTAGAGATCAAGCACTCCAATCCAGCTTGGTTTATACCAGTAGTAGGTAATTTAATAGTTGTTATATCATCAGATAAAAACTATGAATGGTTATGGTATTATTTTAGCATAGGGGTATTTTTTTGGATTATTTTATTTTCTATAATGTTTTATAGAATATTATTTCATGAGCAGCTAGCGCAAAAATTTATGCCTACACTATTTATTATGATAGCTCCTCCAGCTGTTGGGTTTTTGGGATATTATAAGCTTGTAGGATTTGATGTTGCTGCTAATATTATGCTTAATCTTACTATATTTTTTAGTTTTATGGTGATTTATATGTATAAAAATTTTTTAAAACTTAAATTTTTCTTATCATGGTGGGCGTTTATTTTTCCTAGTGCTGCAGCTTCTATAGCGATGTTAGAGGGTTATAATATTAATAACAACATAGCTTTTCTCTATATAGGAATGACTATTTTTATCTTGCTTTGCGTGATGGTTATATATGTATCTTATCATACTGTAAAAAATATTATAGCAAAAAATATATGCGTAATGGAATGATTAAAGAATTTTAAAGTATAATTAGCACTTTTTAATCAAAATTTCAAAAGGTATATAGTGTTTGAACTTATTGGCGAATCATTAAAATCAGCTGTAAATAAACTTAAATTTGTTGATGATGAAAAGGCTTTAAAAACGCATTAGAAACACTTAAAAAGTCGCTTTTAAAGGCTGATGTCTATCACAAGGTAACAAAAGAGCACGAAGTCTCACGCAAAGATTTAGAAAAATATGTCTTAGATAGATTAGTTCATGGCATATCATCTGATAAGTAGATCGCTTTGGGATATTATCTTATCTTGTTTTTTAGCTATCTCTAAGAGCAAAAATCTTATTTTGCTATCTTGACTTAAAATTCTATCTTCCATATTTTCATAGAAGTAGTATGGGAGTTTATTTACTCTTTTTTCTATCATCTCAAATCTAGTTGAGATTATATTGATATCTGAAATCAACGCATCTTTGGTGGTGCTAATATCAGTTGAGTCGCTATATGCTTTTAGATTGCTAAGAAGCGAGCTGATATCGTGTAGGTTTTTATAAATCTCTAAATATCTTTTTAAGCCTTTTCTTCTGTCGCTTTGGATTATTGTGTTATGATAATTGGTAAGGCTATTTGATATCGCATTTTGCTCTATTGTAAATCTGCCTTCGATAACGCTATTACTAAGATTTTTAAATTTAGGTAAAAGATTGATATAGCTATTACTAAGTTTGATCTCATTAGTATGGCGAAATAGGATAAAAGTGATACCAAATGAGACTATAAATCCTATCAAAATATCAATAATCCTAAGATAAACAAGATTTATATCATTGCCTAAAATCAGATAATATACTATAGTAAAAGCACTCATAAAAGCCGCCATCTCATACATGGGCGGAAAGTTTTTAAAGTAAAATGCCAAAAATATAAAAATCACACAAATTATGGTAAATACAAGATCATTTGTTATTAAATTCAATAAAATAGATGTAAAAACAACACCTATAATAGTGCCCTTGATATTGCCAATACCTGTGATTTTGGTCATATATGAGCTATCTTTGGTTATGCTTATTACGCCAATTGCGATCCAAACTCCATTATGGACATCGCCAAAACTAGCGATGATTATAGCGATACTCACGCCAATAGCTAGGCGAAGTGAGTGCTGGATAGTTGGGTTATTTATCGTGATATCTTTAAATATCTCTTTTATACTTTTATGCTTTTTATACTCTAAAGCGATTTTATCCTCGCCACCAGCTTTTATAAGATTAAATTTAGAGTATAAAACCTCCAAAGATGCCTTAAAAATCCCATAATCACTCTGCCTGATTAGATTTAGTGCGTCATCTTTGATTGTGAAATTTCTATCTACAAAGATATTTTTTAGCTCTATTAGGTTGTTTGTGATTTCGCTATTTATCAAATTTAAGAGATTTTGATCTTTAATTGATTTAAAATATCTTTGCATTGAGACTAATATATGATAGATATCTTCTAATTTATATAGATAAAATATCGCTCTTGAGTGGTGGATGATGAGCCTTTCATCTTTGATAGTTGAGCTTTTGTTGGCAAATACCTTTTTTATATCGTTGATATTTTTGTCACATTGTTTGGCTAAATTTAGAAATTCCTTATCGCTACTTATATTTTGGTTCATTTGGATTAGATTATCTAGTATCATTGTAGCGGATCGTTTGGTAAATTTACCATAAGTCCCAAACCTAGTAAGCCTAAAAATTATAGCAATAATGCTACCCATCACAAAACCTTCTAATGAGCTTTGTAGATCCCAATTTGGTTGATTGGAGGTAATAATACTAAGGAGGCCGGTGGCATTGACTATCGTTAGAATTTTATTTAAATTTGAATTAAATAGTTTGCTAAATCCCACAAATATCATCCAAATAAGCGTAAAAAAGCAAAACAATAGATGAAATTTAAAAAGAGCACTAACAAACAAAACCGAGCAAATTCCAAGAATAATATATAGTAACAAATAGCCTATTTTAACCCTTATATCTCCATTAAGCGAAGATAAGAAAAAGATAATCATAGATGAATTTGACGCATATATCATCCCAAAAAATCCACCCACATAATATCCCAAAAACCCGCATATCAATATAGATATAGTGGCTTTTAGCGAGTAGCTTAGAGCAAACCAAGCCGGATCATAGCGGTTGAAAAATTTGATAAATTTATGCATTAATCACTCATATTATCAATTATTTGATTTTTATATCTTATGAATTCTAGATCTTTTTTTAGGAGTTTATGCTCTTCTTTTAATACATTTAATTTGCTTTTTAGCTCTGCGATATCCTTGCTTGTGTAGTAAATTTCATTGCTAAAATAAACTTTAGGCAGACTCAAAGCAAGGATTAAAAGCAAAATAGCATAGCCTGTTAGCAAGGATTTGAAATTTAGATTATTTTCATTTTTTATCCTTTGGTTATTTTGTTGGAGTAAATTCTCTTTATCTGTCATTTTGGCCTCTTAATCTCAAAAACTCTCATCTTAGCGCAGCTCGCTCTTGAGTTTGATCTTATTTCGCTATTGGTTGGGGTGATTGGTTTTTTGGTTATGATTTTACCTATTGCGTGGTTGTTGCCGCACTCACAGCGTAGGGCCGCAGCTGGGCAGATACAGCTTGATTGCCACTTTTTGAATTTATCCTTAACTATCCTATCTTCAAGTGAGTGAAAGCTGATAATTGCTACTTTGGCGTTATTGATTTGGGAATTTTGGATTGAATTTAATAGCTCTTTTAAGACATCAAGCTCTTTATTTACCTCAATTCTTATGGCTTGAAATACCAAAGTAGCGATATTTATAGAGCGATTTTGTAAATTTGAGCTTCCTACTATTTGGCTTAACTCCTTACAAGAGTTTATCTGCTTAATATTTCTAGCGGTTATTATTTTTTGGGCTATGCTTTTGGCATTTGGCAACTCGCCATACTCATAAAATATCCTTTGAAGCTCATCTTTAGTATAGTTATTTACTATGGTTTTAGCATCAAGTGGATTTGAGCTATCCATTCTCATATCCAAAGTATCGCTTTTAAGGCTAAATCCACGCTCATTAAGATCTAATTGAAGTGAGCTTACACCGATATCAGCTAGGATTCCTTTAATATCATTTTGCGGGATTTGGTTTATGATTTGGCTGAAGTTGCTTTTGTGAATTTCGATTCTATTTTTATAATTTTTAAATTTATCTTGGCAATATTTAATAGACATATCATCTTGATCGCAAGCGATAATTTTGATATTTGGCAAGGCATCTAAAAGTGCTTTTGAATGGCCACCATAGCCTAAGGTACAATCTAATATCACGCCACTATCAATATCTTTAAATGTATCGATAACTTCTTGGAGCAAAACAGGAATATGAATAGAATCCAAAAGCACACCTTTGCTAAATTTAGCAAAAATTCTATCATAAATTTAATGAATAGAGCCTTATATTTTGGTATAATTTAGTCAATTTTGTATAAGAAATTAGGAATAATTATGAATATAGAATACTCAATAGGCGAGATCAAAAAGATATCTTCTTCTATGTTTAAAAAGAATTTTTTGGGGATTTTTCACGGCTCTATCTCTGCTAGAATCGAACATAATCAATTTGTGATTAATAGAAAAGATGCGATTTTCGATGGTCTTAGAGATGAGGATTTAACCCTTTTATACTCTAAAAAAGATTATAGATGGAATGATGCTAGCATAGATGCAGATATACATCTAAATATATATAAAAGCATAGCTGAAGCGAAATATGTTTGCTATGCTATCCCGCCTTATATGACTGCTTATAGCATTAATCACTCATTTTTTGAGCCTAAGGATTACTTTGGCTATATGAAATTTGGAAATATCTTTATATATGATCCAAAGAGATTTGATGACTGGTATGAGCGTGCTCCATCTGAAATTTGCCGTTATATGATAGAAAAAAATACAAATGTTGTAGTTATTAAGGGCTATGGATTATACATATATGAGCGAACGGCTCATGATTTGGCTAAATCTATAGCTTTATTAGAAAATAGTTGTAAATTGTTAAATTTATCAAATGGATTTTAGCCTAAATTAAATTTAATGTTTAATTTCAAAGGCTATTTTAAGTTAATTTAAAAGCAATTATTGATACAATAACGCCGTTTAATTGTCTGTTTTATTAAAAGGGTAGTTGATGATCACTTGGATGCAAAAGCATAAAAAATATTTAGTTGTTACTATTTGGGTTAGCACTATAGCTTTCGTAGGTGCTGGATTTGTGGGCTGGGGTGCATATGATATGAATACTAGTCGTGCCAAATCAGTAGCAAAAGTCGGAAGTAGAAATATCTCAATTAGCCAGTTTCAACAAAAATATAGCACAATGTATGAATATTATCTAAGTGCTTCAAATGGTAAATTTAATCAAGAACAAGCTGAACAAATGGGGCTTGATAAGGTAGTTTTACAAAGATTAATCCAAGATAATGTAATGTTAAATTACGCTGATGAGCTAGGGCTTGGTATATCTGATGAGGAGATAATACTAGCTTTGATGGTAGATCCTAACTTTATGGTTGATGGTAAATTCGATAAAGCCAAATATGAAAATAGCTTAAAACAAGCTAGAATTTCGCCTAAAGATTATGAGAAAAATTTAGCCGATAGTTTGCTTTTGGATAAACTATTTAACGCTTTAAAGATAGATGCTAACTCAAAAGATCTTGATATGTTAGCATCAAGTTACTTTATGGAAGATAGATTATCTTTAGAGATAATAAGCCTAAATAGAGCAGATATAAAAGTAGATGAAAATGAGCTAAAATCAATTTGGGAAAAAAATAAAGATAAATATCTAACTAAGACAAAATACAATCTCAAAGGCAAATTTATACCAAAAGTTGTAAGTGATGAGAATTTAGCCTTATTACAAGAGTATTATGAAGAAAATAGAGCTCAGTATAGAGATGGATTTGATAAAATTTTAAGCTTTGAAGCGGCAAAAGAGCGTGTAAAAGATGATTACGATATGAGACAAACAAGAAAATTAGCCCTAAGCGAATATCTAAAAGCCAAAAAAGGTGAAGTAGAGCTTGAATTTGATCTAATTGCCTTAGATGATGACTATGAATTTGACTCACAAGAGTTGAAAAATGCTCAAATCGGCGAATATATAAAGCCAGTTAAATATAGAATGAACTATCAAGATGGATATCTGATATCAAGATTGGATTCTAAAGATCTGCCAAAGCCTATGGATTATGAAGAGGCTAGAGAGCTTATAGTAGGTGAGTATATAGACAATAAGCTAAAAGAGAGCTTAGAAAATAGAGCTAAAAGCGCTTTGGAAAATTTTAAAGGTAGAGATATAGGATTTATATCTAGGGAGAATAGACCTAAAATTGATGAGTTAAATGATGCCCAGAGTGCTATATTTATAAATTCAGTCTTTGAAAATAGCGCTAAAAGTGGATATGTAATTTTAGGTAATAAAATCGTAGTATATAAGATCACAGATCAAAAATTACCAAATTTTAAAGATATATCTAAATATGAAGATTTGCTTAAAAATAGTGCTTTTAGTATCAAAAATGAGCAATTAATAGAAGATCTTCTCTCATCTCTTCAACATAGATATAAGATAGAACAATATTATAAAGGTCAGTAGTCGTGGGAATTAAAATATTAGGTATTGATATCGGCTCTACGCAGATTTGTGCTGTGATGGTGGAGCACGACTCAAATAACTCTGTTAAAGTTATCGGTATGGGAACTATCAAATCCCAAGGCCTTAAAAAAGGCTCAATCACAAATATCGAATTAGCGTCAAATTCTATTAAAACAGTAGTAAGCGATGTAGTAAGGATAGCTGGGACTAAATTTGATAAGGTTATAGTCTCAATATCTGGCAAAGATGCTAAAAATATAGATTGTAAAGATGTGGTAAATATCCCTGAAAAAGAGGTAACTATCAAGCAGATTGAGCGTGCTATAAGCTCAGCTGAGTATAAGGTTAAGGTGCCTCATGATTATGAGATTTTACATACATTGCCTTATAATTTTAAGGTTGATGAGCAAGATAATATAGAAGATCCACTAGGTATGAATGGCACTAGATTAGAGGTACAAGCTCACATTATAGCGGTGCAAAAATCAGCTATTATGAATTTGAGAAAAGCCATACAAAAAGCTGGATTAAAGGCTGATAATATCGTTTTATCTGGTTATGCCTCGGCTATTGCCACTTTAAATGAAGATGAAAAATCTTTAGGAACCGTGTTAATCGATCTTGGTGGCTCAAGTTGTAATATGGTTATACACTCTGGAAATTCGATTAGGTATAATGATTTTTTAGCTGTTGGTAGTCTAAATATCACTACTGATATATCAACCGTTCTTCACACTCCGCCATCAGTTGCTGAAGAGATTAAGATCAAATATGGAACCCTAAAAGCCAAAAATAATGAGCTTATAGTTTTGCCTGATTTAGGCGATGAAAACTCAAGCCACGAAGTTGATATAAATGTTATTATAAATGTTATATATATGCGTGTAGAAGAGGCGTTAATGATCTTAGCTAAGATGCTAAGCGAGAGTGGATATAAAGATTACGCAGCAGCTGGGATAGTCTTAACTGGTGGTATGGCTAAGCTTGATGGATTAAAAGAGTTAGCGACTGCAATTTTCGATAATATGCCTGTAAGGATTGCTAGACCAAGGGAATTTGAAAGCTCAATTGATGTATTTAAAGATCCAGCAAATTCATGTGCAATTGGTCTTTGCTTATATGGTGCTGGATATTTCACTCCATACGAGATAGATTCTGAAAGAAAACTTCGCTATAAAGATGAAATAGCCATAAAGCCAAATCCTTTTATCTCTATCAAAGAGTTAGATGAGAGTGTAAATAGACCAAATTTAGATAGCAGCTTTAGTGCCTATGATAATTTAGAGCTAAAGAGCGAATCTAAGCCAAAGGCGGAGTTGGATTTGAAAATCGATGATGATATCAGTAAAAATGATATCAAATCAAATGTTGAGTTAGATAAGGTTAATCCTGTATCTAAAATGGTTAATTATCTTAAAAATTTATTTTAATAAGGGGGCTTGTGATGAGTGGTTTTACTGTAGAAGAAAAACAAAATATTTATGGTGCTAAGATAAAAGTTGTTGGTGTAGGCGGCGGCGGTGGCAATATGATCAATCATATAATCAGAGAGGGTATAAATAACGAAGATGGTATGAAAACTGTGGATTTAATCGTTGCTAATACAGATGCTCAAGCCCTAGATAGCTCATCTGCGCCAACTAAAATTCAATTAGGTGAGAAAAAGACTAGAGGCTTAGGTGCTGGTATGCAGCCAAGTGTTGGTAAAGAAGCTGCTATCGAGAGTTACGAAGAGATCAAAACTACTTTAGAGTATTCTGATATTGTATTTATCGCTTCTGGATTTGGTGGCGGTACTGGTACTGGTGCGGCTCCTGTCGTGGCTCAAGCAGCCAAAGAGATTGGCGCATTGACAATAGCTGTAGTAACCACTCCATTTAAATTTGAAGGCAATAAGAGAATGCGTCTTGCTATCGAGGGTATCAATGAGCTTAAAAAAGAGTGCGATAGCGTAGTGGTCGTCCCAAATGAGAAATTGAGTAATATCGTAGATAGAAAAGCTGGTATAAAAGATAGCTTTAAATTAGTTGATAGTATTTTAGCGCGCGCAGTAAATGGTATGAGCTCTATAGTTCTTAGCCATGGTGAGAGCGATATCAATCTTGACTTTGCTGATGTCAAAACTGCTATGAGCCATAGAGGGTTGTCGCTTATGGGTGTTGGCGAGGCTCAAGGTGATGGCGCAGCTCAAGAAGCCTTAAAATCAGCTATGCAATCTCCACTTTTAGATGATATGGATATAAAAGGCGCAATGGGTGCTATAGTTCATTTTACTATACATCCAGATTGTCCGATGAGCGATATGACCGAAGCTATGCAAATTATAGAGGCAGCTGCTGATCCTGATGCTGATATATTCTGGGGGACAAAATGTGATATAACTATGCCAATTGACAAGGTTTTAGTAACATTAGTAGCTACTGGTTTTTCTGATAATAATGTATCAAAACTCCAACCAACTAAAGAGATCGCCCCAGCTAAGGTAGAAGAGCCAAAAGAGAGTATTTTTAGTCGTCGTAGGGTTTCAGGCTTGGATATAAATATTAGTAGCGAGGATTTGGATGTTCCGACTATTAGTCGCCATCAGTTAGATTAATTATAATTTACTAGGTGGTTAAGCTGAATTTAACCACCAAAATTCTTATAAATACTTCATTTATTTAATAAATTAATCAAATTAATATTAAATTTTTTAAGGATTTAAATGGAAATTACACTCAATTTTTACTCCACTAATTATATTTACCAAACTAGCATAGCTATAGTAACCACTCCATTTAAATTTAAAAATAATGAACAAATTCAACTTGCTACTAAAAATATTAATGAGCTTAAAAAAATGTGCGATGGCGTTGTAGTTATCTCAAATGAGAAATTAAGTAATATCACAGATAGTAAAGCTGACCCAAAAGATAACATTGAATCATTTGATACTATTTTAGCGAGTGCAGTAAATGGTATAAGCTCTATATTTCTTAGTCATAGTGAGTTTGATATCAATATTGATTTTGCTGATATTATAACAGTTATGAGTAGTGTAGAATGTTTCTTGACGGGTATTGGCGAGGCTCAAGGTAACAAGGCAGCTCAAGAAGCCTTAAAATCAGCTATGCAATCTCCGCTTTTAGGTGGTATAGATATAAAAGGCACAATGGGTGCTATAGTTAATTTTACTATACATCCAGATCATCCGATGAGCAATATGTCTGAAGCTATGCAAATTATAGAAGCAACCATAGATCCTGACGCTGATATATTTTGGAGTACAAAATGCGATGTAACTATGCCGATTGATAAGGTTTTGGTAACCTTAATGGTTACTGACTTTTTTGATAATGTATTTAAACTCCAATAAAAAAAGAGCTCTAGCTAAGGCATAAGAATAGATATTAGTAGTGAGAATTTGGGTATTGGCTATTATCAAAAATTCTCATAAATGCTTTATTATTTAAATAAATTAAATATAATAGATATTAATATTAAATTTTAAGGATTTAAATGGAAATTACACTCAATTTTTATTCCACTCTTTGTGCGATGGTTTTTGTTTTGTTATTAGGTACTTTCATCATTAAACAAGTTAAATTCCTAAGAGTTTATAATATTCCTGAGCCAGTTGTGGGTGGGATTATTGTGGCTATTTTGTTATTTATAGCTAATAAATATATTGGGATTAGCTTTAGTTTTGATGGTTCGCTTAAAGATCCATTAATGCTTGCCTTTTATGCTACTATCGGTCTTAGTGCTGATTTCGCCTCTTTTAAAAAGGGTGGAAAGGTAATTATCGGATTTTTATTTATTGTAACTGGGTTATTGATTTTACAAAATTTAGCTGGTATCGGTGTGGCTTTGGCAATGGGTGAAAATCCTATTATAGGAATGCTATCAGGATCTATCACAATGAGTGGTGGGCATGGTACGGGTGCAGCATGGGCGGCTGAGTTTATCAAAGAGCCTTATAACTACGCTCCAGCTATGGAAGTAGCGATGGCGGCGGCTACATTTGGTTTGATAGCAGGCGGAATCATAGGTGGGCCTGTGGCTAGATATTTGGTTGTGAAAAATAGTCTAAGCGGACATCACTTAGAAGAGAAGGTCGATCCAACTCTTTTTGAAAAGCCTGAAAAACGAAGATTGATAACATCTTCTTCATTTGTGGAGTCTTTGGCGTTGATTGCTATATGTTTGCTAGTGGGGACTGAGCTTAAAAAAATTGTTACATTTGTAACTATGCCTACATTTGTTTGGTGTTTGCTTACTGGTGCTGTGCTTAGAAATGTCCTATCAGCAACCAAAATTCACACAGTATTTGATCGTGAAATTTCTGTGATTGGCAATGTGAGTTTATCTCTATTTTTGGCATTTGCTTTGATGACTATCAATATCGCTCAACTTATCTCACTAGCGCTTCCAATGCTAACAATTCTTATAGTTCAAATTATCCTTATGATCTTATATGTCATATTTATCACTTTTAGATTTTGTGGTAAGAATTATGATGCGGCTGTGCTATCGGCTGGGCATTGTGGATTTGGTCTTGGTGCTACGCCTACGGCACTCGTAAATATGCAAACGGTAACAAAACATTATGGTCCAAGCCACATGGCTTTTATCGTTATTCCATTGGTTGGGGCGTTTTTCATAGATATTATAAATGCCTTTATAATTTCAGCAATGATGGGATTGCCTATATTTAATTAACCCTTAAGGCGGCAAATTCGGGGCGATACTCAAAATGCATTGTATCAAAATGCTCCCATCTGCCGCCCCAGATAAATCCATTTTTTTCAAATACCTCTACTATTTTATATGGAATTTTGTTTTGATAGCCATCTTTACTCCATAGCCAGTAGTGGCTATTTGCTACATTTATATCTATAGCGATTCCCCAGCTATGCGGTGATAGTCTGTTGGTTTGAGCTATATTTCTATATTTAAATGTTCCGCCGATATCTTGAAGATAGATAATTAAATTTGGCTCATTTTTTACCAATATATCAAGCTCATCGCTGACTTTTTGTAGTGCTTTGGCTGCGCCATTTAAGGAGTTGAATTTGATCTTTTGGTTTAGGCTATTTTTTAGCCAGATTACTTCACTTAGATTAGCCTCTACTGCTTCTTTGCTATCGCCATAAATTGCGTTAAAAAACTGCTCATTTCTTATCCGTCCAGCGTCTGTTAATTGAGAGTTTAAAGGCTTTAAAAGTGGGTAGTTTAGAGCAAACATATCTTTTATACTTGGGTTATTTAAAATATCGCTACTACCTATCTCATACGGCATAGATGAGTTGTTGGCAAATATTATATTGTTGTTTTGAAATTTGATATTATAACTATTTTGTAGGGCTAGTTTTGGATTTGGGGTTAAGATATTCATAGACTCTACAAGGCTTAATAAAAGTGCTTTTATATCGCTTCTATCTTTGCCAATCTCGATATCAGTTATAGCTGTGCGACCTATGATTGCTCTAGAGTTGTTTTTGGTTTTTAAACCCCATGAAGCGTGAGTAACGCTGATTTTGCCATCTACTACACCGGTGTAGAGCATGATATGGCCACGCATATACAAAAGCGTAGCATAAGGCACGCCAAATTCAACTATTTTGGCCTTTTTGGCTTCATCTGATAACTCTTTTAAATCTATTATTTGAGCGATTTGGGATTGTTGTTTGGAGTTTCGTGGTAGCCAAATTCCAAAACTAGCAAAATAGTCTTTGGTAAAAGCAGAGCAATCTCTAAGCTCATCTAATCCGCCCCAGCCGTAATTCATCCCTATCATCTCATTTAATATTAGTTTAGCGTTTTTGGAGTTTAGCTCTAAATTTATAGTGGCGATATCTTGGCTGATTTTATAGCCTTGTGGGGTGATGAAGTTGCCATTTTCAATCTTTGTATATGGGACTAGACCGCCGATTCTTGAGTAAAATATAAATTTATTAGATTGATCTTTTATAGCGACTCTATCTTTGATAAATATGCCAAATTTGGATTTTTTAAACTCATTAGCCTCTTTTTTGCTTAGAATCTTGATATCGTTACTGGCTACAAAGCCGGTAAATGAGTCGCTTTGGATAAAGACCCACGCACCATCAAGGCTAAAATGTGATACCAAAACTGGATGAAAGGCTTCTAAATTTGAATCTTGTAAGTAATCAAATGGATATCCCTCGCCTGGCCTACTATCTAAAAATAGTCTCTCTTTGGTAGGAAAACCCCTAACAGCGGTATCTCTAAGGATTATTGCAGGTTTTAAAACTCTTTTATAAGATGCGAAATTCGCATTTTGTCTGTGTCTATCGAACCACTCTTGATCACGCAAGATATGGCTCTCTCCATAATATTTTTGCTTCTCATAAGTGTAGGTATCAAACGCCCACATAGCGTCATTTATATCTACATCAAATCCGCCATCCCAAACGCTAAAATATCTATTGATTAATTCATTATTATTTGATTTGAAGTTTAGATCGGTATCGGGTAAGATATTTGCGCTTTGATTAAAATCCAAATCAAGCCTTAAATTTAACTCATTTAGCGTATAGCTCTGTTTAGCGCAGCCCAAAAATATAAAAATTATTAGAAATAGTAGTGAATTTTTCATCTTTATCCTTAATATTTTTTGGGTATAATTCTAACAAAAATAGGATAAATAGTTTGTTAAATTGTATTATAGAGCTTCTTGGGAATAATAATCTATTTTTAACTGGCGGTGGTGGAGTAGGCAAGAGCTATACCACCAAAGAGATTATGCGAATTTATAAAGATGATGGCAAGGATATTGTAGCACTTGGTAGCACTGGGATTAGTGCTGTTGGGATCGGTGGGGTGACTATACATAGCTTTTTTAAATTTGGGCTTTGTGCTAATCATATGGAGCTAAAAGCTCTTGATCTCAAGCAAAAATCAAAGCTAAAAGAGTTATTTGATATTATCAAAAATATCGATCTTTTGATAATCGATGAGATATCTATGGTAAGTGCTGAATTGATGGAGATGATAAATTACAGACTTATACAAGGTAATTTCAAAGGTCGTGTGATGGTGGTGGGGGACTTTTATCAATTACCACCGGTTAAAAAGCAAGACGATGGTAGCTTGATGAGTTTTTGCTATGCTTTTGACTCTACTGCTTGGCATAATTTGAAATTTAAAAATGTTGAATTGGTGATATCTAAAAGGACTTCTGATATTAAATTTTATTCTATGTTATCACGCATTAGGCTTGGAATTATAGATGATGAAATTTATCAAAATTTAAGATCTAAAATCACAAATGTAATTCCAGAAGATAGCATAGTTTTATTTGGGACAAATGCCCCAGCTGATATGCTAAATGCCAAGAGATTGGCTCAAATTCCAAATCCATTAATATCGCTAAAAGCTAGTGGTGAGATATATGATGAAAATTTAGATAAAAATGCCTATGAAAGGTGGGTAAATAGCCTAAATGTTTTGAGTGATTTACAGATTAAAATAGATGCTAGAATTATGTTTTTATCCAATAAAAGGGGCGAATACTATAACGGTGAACAAGGTATAATCAAAGAGCTAAATAGCGATGATGGCGGTAATATCGTTAGTATCAGTGTTTTAAAAGATAGTGGCGAGATGGCACAGGTAGAGCCTTTTACATACTCTTTGATTGAGTATGAGAGAGATGGCGAGAGTATAAATGAGAGATTAAGGGCGGAATTTACTCAATTTCCATTGAAATTAGCCTATGCTATTACGATTCATAAATCCCAAGGGATGAGTATTGATAGATTGGTGTGTAATTTGGATAATATTTTTGCCAATGGGCAGTTATATGTAGCGCTTTCAAGGGCGATTAGTTGGGATAATTTAAAGATAATATATACCAAAAGTAGGGATTTTGGCTCATATTTAAAAAGTGTTGTGAATATAGATGATAATGTAAAAGAGTTTTATCTAAAAGAGAAATTTATAAGGGAAGATATATGAAAAAAGCGATTTTATCTATGATGATTTTGTGTAGTTTGGGCTTTGGTGATGTGGTGAGTGTAGAGGGGTTTGAGAGTGATTTATACTCCAAATATGATACCAATAACCTTAAAAAAATCTCTATGGATTTGGAGATTATAACCAGAGATGATGATGTGGCAAGAGCACCTATTTATGATGCTTTGAATATCATTGTTGGGAGCTTTTATGCTGAGGATATCATGACTTCAAAAGGCAAAGAGAGCTTTAAGGCTACTTTAATCAAATATATCGATAAAAAGCACTCAATTAGCATAGATGATATATATATTATTAAGCTTAAATTTGTTGAAGAGACCAATATCCAAAAGATACTTGATGCTATAAAAGCGATGAATAAAGATAGCTCAAGTAGCGCTCAACCAGCTATTCCAGAGCTACCAAAGATTGAAAATTTAATCCCAGATAATAACTTTGATAAGAATTTTTAATTGCTGATTATATCATAATCAGATGGGATTTTAGGGGTTAATAGCTCTTTATTGATGGGGCTATTTTTGATTGTTTGGTGAAATTCGATAGTGGCTATATTGCCAAGTTTATCGGTATAGCTAATTAGCTTTGGATTGCTATTTTCTACTACTATATCGTAGGTTATATCATCGTATGTGGTTTGAAATTTATTATCAGATAGCTTTTGGGCGTTATTTAGAATTTGGGTTATATCGGGCGAGTTTTGTAGATTTGTGATTACGGCTTGTTGTAATTGTGGCTCTATTATTGTGATTTTGCTATTGCTAATGTATATTGATTTTTGTGTTGGTGTATTGTATTGCCAAAATGCTCCAAAATCACTATCTATCGATATTGAGCCGGTGTAGATAATCTTTTGATTTTGGCTTGTGATCGTTTGAGTAAATTTAGCACTTAAGCTTTTAAATTCAAGCTCACTATAGCCAAAAAGATTTAGAAATAGGGTAAAAATAATTATAAATTTTCTCATAATTTGCCTTAAAATTGGTAATTTTTGGTTGTTTATTCTATCTAAATTTAGCAAATAAAAGGCTAAATTTAAGCGATTTTAGATAAAATAGCAGCTTATTTTAACTACAGGATAAGAGATGCTTTCACTCATTGCTAGAAAAATTTTTGGGACAAAAAACGACAAAGAGATCAAAAAATATTATAAAAGAGTAGCCAAAATTGGCGCCTTAGAGCCAAAATATGAAGCTTTAAATGATGATGAGCTAAGGGCTGAATTCGTTAAATTACAAAGCTCTTTGATAGATGGCAAAGCTACTAAAGATAGTATATTAAATGATGTTTTTGCTATTGTTAGAGAGGTCTCTAAAAGAGTTTTGAATATGCGACATTTCGATGTCCAATTAATAGGCGGTATGGTCTTAAATGATGGCCGCATAGCAGAGATGAAAACTGGTGAGGGCAAAACATTAGTAGCGACTTTGCCGGTGGTCTTAAACGCTATGGATAAAAAAGGTGTCCATGTAGTTACAGTAAATGACTATCTAGCCAAAAGAGATGCTACGCAAATGAGTGCTATATATAACTTTTTAGGCCTTAGTGTGGGGATTATAGTAGGTGGTGAGTATGATGATGTAAAGCGTAAGGCCGCTTATGATGCTGATATAACTTATGGGACGAATAATGAATTTGGCTTTGATTACTTGCGTGATAATATGAAATTTGAATTATCTATGAAGGTTCAAAGGGAGCATAATTTTGTAATAGTAGATGAGGTAGATAGTATTTTAATCGATGAGGCTAGAACGCCTCTTATTATCTCAGGGCCTACTAATCGCACTCTTGATGGCTATATCAAGGCTGATGAGGTGGCTAGAGCTATGGTAAAAGGTGAGCCAGCAGCCACGCCTCAAGATAAGCCTACAGGGGATTTTATAGTAGATGAAAAGAGCAGAACCATAATGATAACTGAAGCTGGTATTGCTAAGGCTGAAAAGCTTTTTGGGGTTGAGAATTTATATAATTTAGATAATGCTATTTTAAGCCATCATCTAGACCAAGCCTTAAAAGCTCATAATCTTTTTGAAAAAGATGTCCATTATGTGGTGCGTGATTCTGGGGTTGTGATTGTGGATGAATTCACAGGCAGACTTAGCGAAGGTAGGAGATTTAGTGAAGGTCTTCATCAAGCCTTAGAGGCCAAAG
Organism: Campylobacter lanienae NCTC 13004; assembly: GCF_002139935.1. Classification (NCBI taxonomy): domain Bacteria; kingdom Pseudomonadati; phylum Campylobacterota; class Epsilonproteobacteria; order Campylobacterales; family Campylobacteraceae; genus Campylobacter; species Campylobacter lanienae. Next base: position 540,883 of record NZ_CP015578.1, read on the forward strand.
AGGGTGTGAAAATTCAAGAAGAGAGCCAAACCTTAGCCGATATAACATTTCAAAACTATTTTAGAATGTATGAGAAAATAGCTGGTATGACAGGAACAGCCCAAACCGAAGCTACGGAATTTTCTCAAATTTATAACTTAGATGTAATCTCTATCCCTACGAATTTACCTATTAAGAGATTGGATAAAGATGATTTAATATATAAGAGTGAAAATGAGAAATTCAAAGCTGTTATTGAAGAGATCAAAAGGGCAAATTCCATCGGTCAGCCTGTGCTTGTAGGGACTGCGAGTATAGAAAAGAGTGAAGTTTTTCATAATATGCTTGTAAAAGAGAGAATAGCGCATTCAGTTTTAAATGCTAAAAATCATGAAAAAGAGGCTCAAATCATTGCTCAAGCTGGAGTAAAAGGCGCAGTCACAATAGCGACTAATATGGCTGGTCGTGGTGTGGATATCAGAATCGATGATGAGGTTAGAGCGCTTGGTGGGTTATATATTATAGGCACAGAGAGACATGAGAGCCGCCGTATAGATAATCAATTAAGGGGTCGTGCTGGGCGTCAGGGCGATCCTGGTATTAGTAGATTTTATCTAAGCTTAGAAGATAATCTCCTTAGGATATTTGGTAGTGATAAGATAAAAGCTATTATGGAAAGACTAGGTATAGAAGAGGGTGAGAGTATAGAGAGTAGGCTAGTTACTCGTGCTGTAGAGAATGCTCAAAAGAAAGTAGAGAGCTTGCATTTTGAGAGTAGAAAGCATGTCTTAGAATATGATGATGTAGCAAATGAACAGAGAAAAACTATATATAAATATAGAGATGAGCTACTAGATCCAAATAGCGATCTAAAAGATAAGATTATATCTAATCGCCAAGATTTGGTCGCTATGTTTTTAGATGATGCTGATATTGTCGATGGTGGGCTTAGCGAGGATTTTGATATGGATAAACTATGCTTGATAATAAAAGAAAATAGCCTAATAGATATAAATTCCAGCCAGCTAAAGGGGCTTGATTATAATGAAATTAAATCTTTTATAGTTGATGAGCTTACTAAAGATTATGAGAATAAGATGTCAAATATAGATAGTGAGCAAAGAAAGAGTATAGAAAAACTCTTATATCTACAAATTTTAGACGCAGCTTGGAGAGAGCATTTATATCAAATGGATATTTTAAAAACGGGAATTGGGCTTAGAGGATATAATCAAAAAGACCCACTAACTGAGTATAAAAAAGAGAGCTATAATCTCTTTATGGAGCTTGTAAATAGGCTAAAAACTGAGAGTGTAAGAGCGTTACAAGTGGTTAAATTTAAAACAGAATTAACAAATATAGATGAGCCAAAAGATATGCCAAAAAGAGATAAAAAGCCATCTCGCAACTCGCCTTGCCCTTGCGGTAGTGGGTTAAAATATAAAGAGTGTTGTGGTAAGAGTGGGCCAAAAATCGGAGTCTTTGCCTAGTGGTTAAGTATCTGCTATTTAAATATCTACGATTTGATAAGTCTCAGCCATTTATCACACTATCGGCGATTTTAGCTTTTTTGGGGGTTAGTGTTGGGCTTATGGTGCTTATAATTGCTATGGCTATAATGAATGGTTTTGATAAAGAATTTGAGCGTAAGCTATTTACTATGAACTATCCAATCACGATTATAAGCTATATGAAAGGCTCTATCGATGATAGCGATGTAATCAGGCTTAAAGAGCAGTTTAAAGAGCTTAAATTTAGCCCATATATCTCTACACAAGCTATTGTAAAATATGGCAACAAGCTAGAGGGCGGATTGCTGTTTGGTGTGAATTTTGATGATGAAAAGCAGATAAACTCTGTAATTAATGAAGCCTTAAAAGATACCACGCCAAAGGGCTTTGAGATAGTTTTAGGTAAGGGGATTGCTGATGATTTTGCTCTATCTTTAAATGAGAAAATCACAACTTTGTTTATGGAGCTTAATCCAAGTGGATTGCTCTCTATGCCAGTTATGAAGAGATTTGAGTATGTAGCAAATTTTAGCTCAGGGCTCATCGCTTATGATAAGGCATACTCATACACAGATATAGATGCATTGGCTAAAATTTTAGGCTATGGGAGTAAAAAATATGATGGAATTCACATCTACTCTAATAACCCAAAAGATGATATCATAAAGCTAAATCAACTCTTAAAACCAGGCCAAAGAGCCATCGGATGGTGGGAGCAAAATGGCAATTTTTTTAGTGCTTTGGAGTTAGAAAAAAGGGCGCTTTTTATTGTTTTAATGCTTATAATTTTGGTTGCTAGTTTAAATATTATTAGCTCACTTCTTATGACTGTTATGAATCGTCGCCAAGAGATCGCCTTGCTTTTGGCACTTGGGGCAAGTAAGAGCGAGATTAAAAAGAGCTTTTTTACTCAAGGTGTTGTGATTGGTGGAAGTGGGATTATATTTGGGCTGATTTTGGGGCTTTTTGGTGTTTGGCTTTTAGGTAGTTTTGATATAGTGAGTTTGCCAGCTGATGTCTATGGAAGCTCAAAACTTCCTATGGAGTTATCAATTTATGATCTAGCTATGATATTAGTTGGTGCTATAGTTATTGTCTTGTTATCATCATATTATCCAGCTAAAAAGGCTAGCAATATCGATATTTTGACAACTTTGAGAAATGAGTGAATTTAATAAATTTAGATTTAAAAAGCTTTATTTAAAGGGAATTTATGGATTTAACGCTATTTTTACAACAGATGGTTAATGGTTTTAGCTTGGGGTCTATGTATGCTTTGATAGCTATTGGTTATACTATGGTTTATGGGGTGCTTAGGCTTATTAACTTTGCTCATGGTGATATAATGATGGTTGGGGCTTATGTGGCGTTATTTTCTATGACTAGTATGTCGTTGCCATTTGGATTTGCTTTGATTGTTGCTGTGGTTGTATCTGCAATTTTAGGTATATCTACTGACAAAATAGCCTATAAACCACTTAGAAATGCGCCTAGAATTTCGCTATTAATTACCGCTATTGGGATTAGCTTTTTATTAGAAAATATCTTTCAAGTTGTATTTGGTGGGACACCTAGGTCTTTTAGCGTGCCACCATTTTTTGAAAATATTGTCAAGATTGGCGCTATAAATTTGCCTGTTAGTGCGATATTAGTTCCTGTGATTACTATATTTTTGCTCTGTATTGTGCTATATCTACTTTATAAAACCAAATATGGAATTGCTATTAGGGCCTTAGCTTTTGATATTAATACCGTGAATTTGATGGGAATTGATGCGAATTTAATCATCGCAGTTGTATTTGCCATAGGCTCATCTTTGGCTGCTATCGGTGGGGTATTTTGGGCTATTAATTATCCTAGTATCGATCCATTAATGGGAGTTTTAATAGGACTTAAAGCTTTTGGGGCGGCTGTGCTTGGTGGTATCGGAAGCGTCGGTGGAGCTGTGCTTGGTGGATTTATCATAGGATTTAGCGAGGTTGTGGCGGTGGCTTTATTTCCAGATCTTGCAGGGTTTAAAGATGCTTTTGCTTTTATATTTTTGATTTTAGTTTTGTTATTTAGGCCAACTGGAATTTTGGGGATTAATTTTGAAAAGAGTAGGTTTTAAATGGTGGGTAAATTTAAATTTTGGTTAGCTACTATTTTGGCTATTGGATTTTTATTTGTTTGTGATAGATATTTGGGTGAATATAGCTTAGGAATTGCGAACAATATCGCTATTTTCATAACTCTTGCGATTAGCTATAATCTCATAAATGGCGTAACTGGGCAGTTTAGCCTTGAGCCTAATGGATTTGTGGCTGTGGGTGCGTATGTGGCGGCTATTTTGCTCTTAAATGCTGATTCTAAGCTATATCAATTTGACGCAGCCGAGCCATCAAGCGTGATATTAGCTCTATATACTAGCAACTTTATTTTGGCTATGATTATAAGTGGAATTTGTGCTACCTTGCTTGCTTTGATTTTGGCTATTCCTGTATTTAGAGTGCGTGGTGATTATCTAGCTATTGTGACTTTGGGATTTGGCTTTATAATCCAGTTATTAGCTATAAATTTCCCAGCATTTACAAATGGCTCAATTGGCTTAAATGAGGTTATGAGAGCTGATGAAAATGGGAATTTAAGTCGCTTTACAAATATATTTTATAGCGGAGGAGTAGCCATTATCGCTACTATTGTGATACTAAATTTAGTATATTCTAAATTTGGCCGAGCCATGAAAGCCGTAAGAGATGATGAAGACGCAGCTATGGCTATGGGGATTAATACCTTTGCTACTAAGACTACGGCTTTTTGCGTGAGTGCGTTTTTTGAAGGGATGGGCGGGGCTTTATTGGTTGGGCTTTTAGGTAGTGTTAGCCCTGATCAATTTACATTTATGTTTACTTTCTTATTGCTTATTATTATTGTGCTAGGTGGCCTTGGTAGCACTAGTGGAGCGATTATCGCAACGGTGCTAGTAATGGGCGGTAGTGAGTGGCTTAGATTTTTAGATGAGCCGATGAATATATTTGGCCATCAAACCGAGGCTTATCCGGGGCTTAGAATGGTGGTATTTTCTTTGGTGTTAATCTTTGTTATGCTATTTGCTAGAAGTGGAATTATGGGTCAAAGAGAGTTAAGCGATCTATTTAAAGGTAGGCGTAGATGATATTAGAGCTAGATAAAATTTCAAAAAATTTTGGCGGTGTTGAAGCTATTAAAGAGACGAGTTTTGGGGTTAAAAGAGGTGAAATTTTCGGTCTTATTGGGCCAAATGGAGCCGGTAAAACCACAATGTTTAATATCATCACCGGAGCATACAAACCAAGTAAAGGTGAGATTAAATTTGATGGGGTGATTTTAAATAGCATAAAACCAAATAAAATTGTAAATTTAGGTATCGCTAGAACTTTTCAAAATATACGCCTTTTTGGCTCTTTGAGCGTGGTCGAAAATGTCTTAATAGGGCTAAATCAATCAACAAAATATAGCTTTTTAGAAGCGTGTTTTCATTTAGGTAGATTTGCTAAAGCTGAAAAATTAGCCAAAGAGAGAGCTATGGCTATTTTGGAGCGATTGGGGATTGTTAGATATGCTAATGAATTTGCTAAGAATTTGAGTTATGGCACACAGCGTAAAGTCGAGATAGCAAGAGCCTTAGCTACTAATCCAAAGCTATTATTATTAGATGAGCCAGCAGCGGGGATGAATCCTAGCGAGAGTGATGAGTTGGCAAATTTGATTTTTGATCTTAGGGCTAGTGATGGGTTATCTATTTTATTAATCGAGCATGATATGAAATTTGTAAATCATCTGTGTGATAGGGTTTTGGTGCTTGATTATGGTAGGGTGATTTTTACAGGCTCCCCAAGTGAAGCTATAAATCACAAAGATGTTATCAGTGCGTATTTAGGGGATTTTATACAATGATAGAAGTTAAGAATTTACATGTTTATTATGGGGTGATTGAGGCGGTAAAGGGGATTAGCTTTTCAGTCCAAACTGGTCAAATAGTAAGCCTTATAGGCTCAAATGGCGCAGGCAAAACTAGCACTCTAAATGCGCTTATAAATTCAGTCAAAAGAAGTGGCGAGATAAAATTTTTAGGCTATGATACTAGCAGACACAAGACTCACACAATCGTAAAGCAAGGTATAGCCTTAGTGCCAGAGGGCAGAAGAGTTTTTATAAATCTAAGTGTAGAAGAGAACCTTAAAATGGGTGCTTTTAACAATGATGAGAATTACGAACACCTAAAAGATACAATGTATGAGCTATTTCCTAGACTCAAACAAAAAAGATATCAATTAGCTGGGACTTTAAGTGGTGGCGAGGCTCAAATGCTAGCTATCTCTAGGGCTTTGATGGGCGAGCCAAAGCTTTTAATGCTAGATGAGCCTAGTCTTGGCTTGGCACCTAAGATTGTTGGTGAAGTTTTTGATATTATAGAGAGATTAAAAGAAGAGGGGATCACTATACTTTTAGTAGAGCAAAATGCCTTTTTGGCCTTAAAAGCCAGTGATTATACCTATGTTTTAGAAAATGGCCATATAGTTATGGAGGGCGTATCAAAAGATATGACTAATAATTATGAGATTAAGAAAAAATATCTAGGTGGATAGATTAAATTTAAATTTTAGAGATTTTATTTCGGGGCGAAGAGATTCGTCCGTTTGATTAAAATTTGTAATTATAACCTACATATACACCATAGTTAAGTATGTTATCATAATCTTCTATATCAGTTATTTTGTAGTCGCCTTTTATACCAAATTCAATCTCATTATTTTCAACAACTTCATAGATACCACCAAGTTTTGCACCCCATATACTGCCTACACCAGTTATTGAATTATCGCTGAGTGTAAATTCGTAAGTACCATAACTATCTTGAGTAGTAAATTGAGCTTGACCAGTAAATTCTCCTCTAACGATAGAAATACCGGTATAAGCACCAAGTGTTAGTTTGAAGCTATCTGTTAATGATGGAGTATAATCAGCTCCTACTAAAATATTGTGAGTTTGCCAGTTAAATTCACCATTTATAAAATCTGCGCCATCTTTCATATTATAATCTTCGCTGCCTTTAGTTCTATATGAGTAGCCACCCCAAACTCTAAAAACATCAAAGTCATAACCTGCTTTTAATCCAAGTTCAATCGAAGTATCTTTTGGATCGTCAAGTACTGATGGGTATATATCATCTAGTTTGACTTGACTTTGCAATAATGCACCTTCAACCCCTACAAATCCGCCTTGCGCTGCTGCACTGCTACTTAAAATAGCTGTAGCTGCTACAACTACAGCACCAAATTTAACCATATTTGCCAAAGAAAGTCCTTGTATAATGAATTTGGATTACAAAAATCCATATAGCATTATACCCCCCCCATAAAAGTAAGCTGAAATTCGCTAAAAACCAGATAAAAATTTAAATATATTACCCATAGTAACACTATGGGGTTATCATCTGGCTAGGGCTGCCATTTATACTATGATATATTGTGGTTTTGTGCTTGAAGGCTTTTAATTTTAGTATTTTGGATTGTAAATTTGGCTGAGTAGATGGGCTAAACCACGCATTATTGCTAATAGCTATCATAAATTTAGGATTATACTTAAATAGCTCATCTTTGGTAGCTTCGTAGCAGATGGCATTTCGTATTTTGACTCCATCAATCTCATAATCACTCACCCCATTAGCTTTGCTATAATCCACAGCTGAATCAAAAAAGATATTATTAATAGGATTTTTAATGAAATTTGGCAATGGAATCTCTTCGCCAAATGGCACTAAAATAAGCTTATCAAGCCTTTTAACCTCACCTTTGTCAAAGATATAAGTTGAGTTATAAAGCTTATTATCGCTAGCGCCCAAAGCACCAGTTATGATGGCTATTTGATGAGATTTTTGCCTAAGTTCGCTAAGTAGAATTTGGCTACGATCCAAAAATAGTGGAAAGGCACTCTCAGGCAAAACCACAGCCCTAGAGCCATCCAAGATGGCTTGGTCGATTATATTTAGATTGCTTTTAATGATATCGTTTTTTGTGTTGCGATCCCAAATTTGATTTTGGTTAAGTTCGGTTGTGATAAGTGAGATATTAAAGGGCAAACTCTCAAAATTATCTGTGGATTTATAGCTGATTATAAGAGATAAAACCATAGCCCCAAGACCTAAATATCTACTAAATTTTATAGATATAATAATGGATATTAATACCAAAGCAAGAGTATAAATAGTAGGCTTAAAAAGCGTATCGACAAATATCAATTCAAAATTCAACCAATCAAAGCCAAAAGGTGCCACATAACTAGCAAATAGCAAGAAAATAGACTTGATATAGATACTCTCTAGCCAACTAACAGCTAAAAATATAGAGCCATATATTAAACAAATTCCCAAAATTTCAATAGGTATAAGATAGCCAAAATTATAATAAATCAAACTAAAACTAATCCAATAAAACCAAAATAATCCGATAAAAAACCCACTCCAAAACCAAATTTTTCTATCGCTTTTTAAAAGGATATATAAACCTATAATCGCACTTAAAAGCCCTAAATTTGCTATATATTTTAAATTTAGTAGATCCAAAAATATAAAAAGGGATAGCAAAATGGAGATCATAAAGCCTTTTATTATAAATTTTAATGTAAAATAGGCAACTAATTTTTTCTTAAAGGATTCACATGGCAGAAAATTCAATGCTAACTTCATTATTACCTCTTGTTGTATTGTTTGCAATATTCTATTTTTTGGTTATTAGACCACAGCAAAAGCAGCAGCGTGAGCATAAAAATATGCTAGCAAATCTCCAAAAAGGTGATAAAATCATCACAAATGGAGGCTTAGTATGCGAAGTGGTAAAACCAGAAGATGATTTTATCAAAGTTAAACTTAATGATGATGTAATTGTCCGCATTGATAGAAATTTTGTCGCCAAAAAATTAGACAAAATAGAGTCAAGTGATGAGAAGTAGGGTAACTTATAGGCTTATAGTTTTTATCCTTGCTTTAGTGTTTGGTATATTTTTTTCTATACCAAGCTTTACTGATAGTCAAAATGGTAAAAAGGTAAGCCTAGGGCTTGATTTACAAGGTGGTTTATATATGCTATTAAGCGTCCAAACAGACGCAGCCTTAATATCTAAAATCAAATCAATAGCTTCAGCTATCAAATACGATACTGATAAAAATGATATCTTAGTAGATAGATTAAAAGCCGATGAGAGCGGGATTAGTATAGCTCTTTTAGATAGTGATGATATCAAGAAATTAGATGGAATTTTATCTAAAATCAGTGGTATTGAAATTCAAAAAGATGAGCTAAATTACAGAGTTTTACTCACCCCGCAAGAGAAGATCGACACAGCCAAATACGCAGTAGATCAAGCAGTAGAGACTATCAGAAATCGCTTAGATCAATTTGGCTTGGCTGAGCCTACGGTGATTAAGCAAGGTGAAGATAAAATTTTAGTTGAACTTCCTGGTATTAAAAATGCAGCCGATGAGCAAAGAGCTATGGATTTGATAGCCAAATCAGCGCATTTACAGCTCATGGCAGTGGATGAAAAACGCCAAGATATGGCTCAAACTATGAACGAAGATGAGGCCGCAGCTTATGGAGATCTATTATTAAGCGATGCTAGAAATCCAAGATATAAGTATTTAGTTAATGAAATTCCAGTCTTAGATGGTAGTATGCTAGTAGATGCTAAGGTGGCATTTGATAATCAAACAAATATGCCAATTATAAATTTTACTCTAAATGCTCAAGGCGCTAAGATATTTGGGGATTTTACTGGGGCAAATGTAGGTAAAAGACTTGCTATAGTATTAGATAATAGAGTATATTCAGCTCCATCTATTAATGAGAGAATTGGCGGTGGAAGCGGTCAGATAAGTGGTGGATTTAGTGTAGAAGAGGCTAGAGATGTGGCTATAGCTTTAAGAAGCGGGGCATTGATAGCTCCTGTGAATTTAGAAGAGAAAAGAAGCATAGGCCCAAGCCTAGGTCAGCAAAGTATCGATCAAAGTATGGTGGCGCTATCTGTTGGTGCTATTTTGGTTTTGATATTTATGGTTATGGTGTATGGTCTAGCTGGAGTTTTGGCTAATATCGCTTTGGTTGTTAATATAGTGTTACTTATAGCGGTTATGGCTCTATTTGGTGCGACGCTTACACTTCCTGGTATGGCTGGTATTTTGCTTACTATCGGTATGGCCGTGGATGCCAATGTGATTATAAATGAGCGTATTAGAGAGCTTTTAAAAGAGGGTCACAATATCCACACTTGTATCCAAAAGGGCTATCAAAACGCTATGAGCGCTATCGTGGATTCGAATTTAACCACGCTTATAACTTCAGCTGCTCTATATGCTTATGGCACTGGGCCTGTAAAGGGCTTTGCTGTAACTATGAGTATAGGTATTGTAGCCTCTATGCTTACAGCTATTTTAGGTACCCATGGGATGTTTGAGTTTTTAAGTCGCAAGATAGAAAAGGGTAGTAGCGTGCTGTGGTTTGGTTATAGGATTAAAAGGGGCTAAAATGCAGATATTTGATAAGAGTAAAATATATAATTTTATGAGCATTAGATGGGTGATGTTTGCTCTTAGTGGTGTGCTGTTTTTTGGCTCTATTGCGCTTTTATTTACCAAGGGGTTAAATTATGGGATTGACTTTGCTGGTGGGACGCTAATTCAGGTTAAATATCATGATAAGGATGCGCCAATAGATTTGATTAGGCAGAAATTTGCCACTAATGAAATTTTGAAAAATGCTAGTATCACAGAGTTTGGTTCAGCTAGCGAAATCACCATTAGATATACCACAACTAGTGATAGTTTGGGCAATAATCCTGGGGATTTTGTGGCTGATATGCTTAAAGGTAGTGGGGAATTTGAGATTCGCCGAGTTGATGTAGTAGGGCCAAAAATCGGTAGTGAATTAAGGCAAAAAGGTATAATGGCTATTGTTGTTTCGCTTATTTTGATACTTATTTATATCGGTATTAGGTTTGAGTGGAGATTTGCACTAGCAGCTATATTTAGTGAAATTCACGATGTAGTTATCGTGCTTGGGGCTATTAGTTTGCTTAGTATTGATGTGAATTTAGATACCTTAGCGGCGGTTTTAACTGTTTTAGGATACTCGCTAAATGATACTATTATTATATTTGATAGGATTAGAGAGAGGATTAGAGATAGTAAATTTATAGAGCTATTTGGGGTGATTAATGAGTCTGTATCGCTTACTCTTTCTAGGACTTTGATGACTTCTGTGACTACGCTTTTAGCGGTGATTACGCTATTTTTCTATGGTGGAGATATGATACATGGATTTTCTACTATTATGATAATTGGCATTCTAATCGGCACTATAAGCTCGATTTTTATAGCAGCACCTATGCTAAGTTGGTTTAGATTTAGTGTTGAGAGTTATAGAGCGTTGATTGCTGCTAAGGAGCTAAGAAAAAAAGAGAAAGAGAAAATTCGCGCTATGTATGAAAAAGGCAGATTATAAGGAGTTTGTATGGATTGGGGTAAGGTTATATTTACATTTTTTGCGCTTATGAGCTTGACTACTACGGCTGGGTTTTTGTTTGAAGATAATGCTGTGGCTCTATTTATCGCTGCTAGTATAAATTTGATCTCAACTCTATTAAAAGTAGGAGTGAGAAATTTGCTCGCAGCGGAGCTTTTTGCTAGTTCATTGGTGGCTGATTTACACCTAATTCCTGCTTTTGTATTGCTAATAACTGGCTATAGCCAAAGTATGGTATATACGCTAGTTATAGGTGCGATTTTGGCAAATATATTTTCTATTATTTTGATATTGATAGAAGCGTATAAAACTAGAGATGAATTTTAAGGATAGATAATGCAATATGTAGCTAAAGATATAGAGTATAAATGGCAAACTACTTGGAGAGATAGCGGTTATAGCGAGCCAAAAGATGATTATAGCTTACCTAAAAAATATATTTTATCTATGTTTCCATATCCTAGTGGCAGACTTCACATGGGGCATGTGCGAAACTACGCTATAGGTGATGCCCTATCTAGGTATTATAGAAATATGGGGTTTAATGTCCTTCAGCCAATGGGTTTTGATAGCTTTGGTATGCCAGCAGAAAATGCCGCTATAAAGCATAAAATTCATCCTAAAAAATGGACATATGAAAATATAGAATATATGATAAAAGAGCTTGATACCTTGGGGTTAAGCTTTTCTAAAAATCGCTTATTAGCTACTAGCGATCCACTCTATACAAGATGGGAGCAAGAGTTTTTCATAAAAATGTATGAAAAAGGCTTGGTATATCGCAAATCTGCTGTGGTAAATTGGTGTGAAAATGACCAAACAGTTTTGGCAAATGAGCAAGTAGAAGATGGTAAATGCTGGAGATGTGGCCACGATGTAATTCAAAAAGAGATGCCAGGATATTATCTCAAAATTACAGATTATGCTAATGAGCTTTTGGAGTGTTTAAAAGATTTAGATGGCAAATGGCCAAATCAAGTTATAACTATGCAAGAAAATTGGATAGGTAAAAGTAGCGGGCTTGAGTTTGAATTTAAGCTTGATGATCGTAGCAAGGAGATTGCTAGTGAAGATGGATTTATGGTCTTTACTACTAGGGCTGATACTATTTATGGAGTTAGTTATTGTGCTTTAGCGCCAGAGCATAGCCTTACAAAAAAGATTTTAAATAGTGATAATACCTCAAAAGAGATAAAAGATAAGATCAAATTTATGCTAAATCAAAGTCCAAAAGAGCGCCAAATAGCTGATAAAGATGGAGTCTATCTAGGCATTAATGCTATCCATCCGATAACCAAAGAGCTAGTGCCGATATGGTGTGCGAATTTCGTCTTAGCTGAGTATGGTCATGGGGCTTTGATGGCGGTGCCTGCTCATGATGAGAGGGATTATGAGTTTGCTATTAAATTTAATCTACCTATTAAAAAGATAATAGAGTGCGATGAGTTGCCATATACTCAAAAGAGTGGCAACCATATAAATTCAGATATGATAAATAATATGGATTATGATGAGGCTAGTAAAACTATCATAAATTACTTCGAAAATAGCAGTAGCGGTAAAGAGGTTACAAACTACAAATTAAGAGATTGGGGTATCTCTAGACAGAGATATTGGGGTGCGCCGATCCCTATAGTGCATTGCGATAAATGCGGAGTTGTGTGCGAGAGTATTGAGAATTTGCCTGTTTTATTGCCTGAAGATGTGAGTATCACAGGTGAGGGAAATCCGCTAGACAAGCATCCAAATTTCAAAAAATGTAAATGCCCTAAATGCGGCAATCAAGCTAAAAGAGAAACCGATACTATGGATACATTTTTTGAAAGTAGCTGGTATTTTGCTAGATATGCAAGTGATGAGAAAACTTGGGAAAAAGTAGCCTTTGATAAAAAAAGTGTTGATTATTGGATGAGCGTAGATCAATATATCGGTGGGATAGAACACGCTATACTTCATCTTTTATATGCTAGATTTTTTCAAAAAGTTTTAAGAGATCTTGGCTATTTGCGTGATAGTGAGCCTTTTGCTAGTTTATTAACTCAGGGTATGGTCTTAAAAGACGGCGCTAAAATGAGTAAAAGCAAGGGAAATACGGTTGATCCAGATGAGATTATAGATAGATATGGTGCTGATACCGCAAGGCTATTTATACTTTTTGCAGCTCCACCACAAAAGGAGCTTGAGTGGAATGATAGCGCTGTGGAGGGTGCTTTTAAGTTTATAAATAGACTTTATGATAGAAGTGTAAATGCCTATAAAACAGAGCAACTCCCATCTATAAATCACGCAAATTTAAACAAAGATGAGAAATACGCAAGGCTAAAAGTCTATGAAGCACTTAAAAAATCAAGCGAGGTTTTTGAGAGTAGCTTTACATTTAACACCTTAATCGCTGCTTGTATGGAGGCTCTAAATGCCCTAAATGCTCAACAAAACAAAGATATATGGACGGAGGGGTATTATATAATTTTAAGTTTGCTTGAGCCTATTATCCCGCATGTCTCTTGGGAGCTTAGTAGTGAGTTATTTGGGCTTAAAAATCTTAGAAAAATCGAGCTTAAAAGTGAAGTTTTTGAGAGTGATACTATAAATTTAGCTATCACCATAAATGGCAAAAGACGAGCCGAGATAGAGATAGATAAGAGTTTAAGCGACCAAGAGATCATAAATCAAGCCAAAATCGCTGCATCTAAGTGGATTGGCTCATCTGAGATTATAAAAGAAATTTATGTGCCAAATAAGCTTGTAAATATCGTTATAAAGGGATAGAGTGAGATTAATTGCCATTTTATTGCTAGCTTTTTTTATTGTAGGTTGTGGCTATAAACCATCTAGCGTGGCAGCTAGAGATATTTTAGGTAGTAGTGTTTGGATCGATGTAATCATCAGCAAGATTGACCCAGAAAGCTCAGTAGCTATAAAAGATGGTATCAAATCAGCGATGTTAAGGCGCCTTGGCGTTAGCTTAACTCAAAAAGACAAAGCTGAAAGTATCATTATAGCGTCTATAAAATCTTTGACATTTGATACTATATCATACGACCAGTTTGGCTACGCTACAGCCTATAAGGCAAATTTGATTATAGAGTATAAATTAAAGCAAAAAGATGGCAATATCAAGAGTGTTTTAGCTAGTGGGGATTATGATTTTCGTGTGACTAGAAGACTGAACGACAATAGATTTACAGATAGTGTAATTAGTGATAGTGAGAGGTTTGATGCGATCACAAATGCATCTTTACAGAGCTTTGATGAGTTTGTGAGCAAGTTAGCTATGCAAGGTCTTTTAAATGGCAAGTCTAATCTCTGATGTTATAAAAGATGTATTTAAAGAAGCAAGTCAAAAGAAGATCACTCTAACGCCTGATAATTATCATACGCTATTTTGTGCGGCTGCAGCTAGGCGTGGGCTAAGTGCGATGGAGTGTAAAAAGCTAGAAAATTATATATCCAAACTAGATCAAAGCTACCAAAACGAGCTTAAAAAGATGAATGTAAGAAGCATTGATGAGCTTTTTGCTTTTATTAGCTCTAGGTTAAATCGTGCTAATCCAACTGATATAACCAAAATTAGTCTAGCTCAAACAATGCTTTTAAAGCGAATTCTTCACGCTATAAACTTAATGCACAATACCAAAGCCAAGGATTTAGCAAACTCTAGTATCTCTATGCTTGATGGGGTTGTGAGTGTTGAGAGTTTGAATTTGATTAGGGATAGGTGGTTTGAGTTTGTTTCGCATTTTGATGATAAATATTTAAAAAGATTAGAAAAATATGGTATAAAACAAAGCGATGATATAGAGACAATAGTCGCTAAAATCGAGAAATTCAAAGATAATTCCAAAGAACAAGATTTGCAATATTTTAAAATTTGCGAACTTATAATAGCAGCCCTAGTCCCATCGATTGCTCCAAGTGCTGATGATGATATAGCTACTATTAGCGAGCATTTAAGGCAAGACCCAGCGCTATTAAGTAGCCCAGCTATGGAAGATGACATTAAAAGGTGTATATTAAAGCGAGTTAAGCTTGATCAAAATGAGATAAAGCATAAGATAGCTATTTTAGATGGAATTTTAAATGATTTAAATATTGAAATTCAAAATTTCGCCGCAACTCTTTTAAATAATGGTAGTAGCGTAGATAGCGCTATTTTTGATATGGATAATATCAGCTCAATTGATGATTATAACACCATAAAACAGAAGCTACAAAACACATCAAATTCACTTCGCAATGAGATATCAGCAATGGGATCTAGGCTAAGTAATGATAGTAGATTGATAAGTGATTTAAAAGAGAGAATTAAAGAGCTTGAAGATATGATAGCTAAGGCCAATATCCAAAAAGATGAGCTAACAGGATTAAATAACAAAAGTAGCTTTGAGATGGAGTTAGCTAGTATCGAAGAGGCTAAAACCAAATACTCAATAGATTATTCTATTATGATTATCGGGATTAATGGTCTGGATGATATCGGCTCAAAATATGGCTTAAATGCCAAGGATGCGATCTTGTCTACAATGGCTAAAATCATACAGAATCGCTGCATAAATGGAGAATTTATCGCTAGGACAAAGGCGGATGAATTTGTGATATTAATAGCAAATTTAGATATAAATAGCTCTATGAGTTTAGCTCAAACTATGATAAATGATATATCTGGGTATAAATTTCGATATAAAGATGAGCATATTGTAGTTAGTGTTAGTTGTGGTATTGCTATTAGATCTAGTGCTAATACTCAATCTGATATGATACAAAAGGCAAATTTGGGATTGAAATCTGCTAGGAGCGAGGGGGTTAATTGTATAAAAGTTCTTTGATGGATTATGAGATATTTCTAAGCTCAAAACCATTGTATTATCAAGAGATTAATTATGAGAGATTTCCTAAAATTTATAAACTTATAAAATCCAAGCTCAATCCACCACCAATTATCCATGTAGTAGGCACTAATGGCAAGGGAAGCACCGGTAGATTCCTAACTCAAATTCTCACTTCTAGCGGTAAAAGAGTTGGTCACTATAGCAGTCCGCATATATTTGATTTTAGCGAGAGATTTTATAGTGGTTGTGAGGTGATTGATAAAGATAGATTAAATTTAGCTCATAATAGGCTTTTAGATATTTTTGG
This sequence comes from Campylobacter lanienae NCTC 13004, assembly GCF_002139935.1. Taxonomy (NCBI): domain Bacteria; kingdom Pseudomonadati; phylum Campylobacterota; class Epsilonproteobacteria; order Campylobacterales; family Campylobacteraceae; genus Campylobacter; species Campylobacter lanienae. Next base: position 557,045 of record NZ_CP015578.1, read on the forward strand.
CTCTTTTGATGGCTTTGAGATGGTAGAGAGATTAAGCTATTTTGAGTGGGCGACTCTGCTTTGTGTGGTGCTGTTTGAGGGGTATGATTATTTGGTTATGGAAGCTGGAATGGGTGGAGAGTATGATGCTACAAATGTATTTGATAAAATTCTTAGTATATTTACGCCAATTGGATTAGACCATACAGATATGCTAGGTGATACCCTTAGCAAGATAGCCACAACCAAGCTTAATGCGATGGGAAAAGTAGCTTTGATAAGTAGTGAATTTGCCTGTATGGAATTAGCCAAGGATATAGCAAAGAGCAAAAAGGCAAATTTAATAATCCAAAAAGATATATTTCAACATAGCATTGATGAGTATGCTAAGAGATTTGAATTAGCGGATTTTTTAAAGATAAATTTATCCCTAGCAGTAAATGCGGCTAAAATTTTAGGTGTGGAGAAATTAGATAATATAATTTTAAATTTAGATAGATTAAGCTTAATAGGCAGATGCCAAAGGATAAAAGATAACCTAATAATCGATGTCGGACACAATCCGCACGCAGCAAAAGCAATAGCTAAACACTTACAAAGTATAGGCTGGTATGGGGTGAATTTGATATATAATGCCTTTGATGATAAGGATATTTTTGGCGTTTTATTAAGCTTAAAGCCTTTTATTGCTACAATTTACATTTACAATTATGATAGTCAAAATAGAAAATTAGCAAAAAAACAGATTATTAAAGCAGCCAATGAGCTTGGTATTGAGTGTTTGGAGTTTAAGCATTTAGATAAAGATAAGCGTTATTTGGTTTTTGGGTCATTTATGTTGGTAGAAAATTTTATTAAGGATAAGATTGAAAGATAAAATTGTTGTTACAATAACTGATATTAATGGTTCTAGAAACTATCTCTTAAGTCAGGTATTAAAAAAAATTTTTATATATATCGTTGCGATTTTGCTATTGATTTTTGTCTTTGGGGCTTTGTATATGGGGTATTTACAAGATGAGACAAATAGCCTTAGACAGACCAAAGAGGAGCTAATAAGCAGTAGCGAGAGCTTGAATTTAGAGTATGAAAATATAAAACAAAAGCTCTCAACCAAAGAAGAAGAATTGATGGCTATCGAGGATAAAATTTCACTTTTAGAAGAGCAAATCGGCCTAAATGATGATATAAATAGCACCAATATCGATGATAGATTAGAAAATATTAAGCTTACAGTAGAGCAACAAAATATACTATTTTCAATGATTCCAAATGGCAAAGTAATGGAGGATGGCGGTGTAACGGCCTCTTTTGGGTGGAGGATTCATCCGGTTTTAGGCCATAGGCACCTACATCAAGGAATTGACCTTAGAGCACCTATTGGCACACCAGTATATGCACCAGCTGATGGAGTTGTCCAAGTAGCGGGATTTAATATAGTTAGCGGATATGGATATTTAGTGGTTATAGAGCATAATTTTGGCTTTAAAACTAGATTTGCTCACCTATCAAGAAAGGATGTTGTCCAAGAAGGGCAATTTGTCAAAAAAGGAGATCTGATAGGTTATAGCGGTAACACAGGTATAAGCACAGGGCCGCATCTACACTATGAAATACGCTTTGTTCAACGCCCATTAGATCCGGCTAATTTTATTAATTGGAATAGAAAAAATTATGAAGAAATATTTCAAAAGGAGAAGAGAGTATCATGGCAGTCTTTAGTAAAGGCAGTGGCAAATTTAACTCTGAAACAACCATAATATCAGAAGGAGCATACATAAAAGGGGAGCTAGCTTGTGGCTCGGTTTTATATATTGAGGGTCATATTGATGGTATGATCAAATCTAGCAACACAGTTGTAATTGGTAAAAACGGCAAGGTTACAGGCATTATCACGGCATCTAAGGTAGTGGTAAATGGTGTCTTTGAGGGCAATATCGATTCTGGGTCGGTTGAGATTTTAAGTGGTGGATTTGTCTTAGGCGATATCTGCTCTGGTAGTTTGAGTATTGAAGTTGGCGGAAGATTCGATGGCAAAAGCTCTCTTAAAGCTTCAGAGTCTATACAATCTTTAGAGAATTTAGAGATAATAGATACAGAGGAAAGTGGTGCAAGCAAGGGTATATGAGTTTTTTAAAACCCATAAAACTCAATTTCAAATTCTAATAGTCAATGATGACAAAGAGGCTTTTAAGGCTCACGCAGCGGCTACTTATGCTGGGCGTGAGTGCTTTGTCTTGCCTGATTTTAGAGCTAAAAGGGATGATGATTTAAGAGCTTTTAATAGTGAGCTTTTAGATATTAGCAAAGAGTTAAGCAGATTTCATCTAAGCACTAATCCAAATAAGCTATTAATCACTCCATTTAGAACTATATTAAATAAACTCCCCAATGCAAATCAACTAAGTGTAAAAAATATAAATTTAAACGATACAATAGATTTAGCTAAATTCAAAGATGAAATTCTAGGATATGGATATAACTTTGTCGATATTGTCCAAAGTAGGGGCGAGATTAGAATTAGTGGTGATATTATTGATATTTATAGCGTTGGTGATGAGTTGCCTTGTAGGATAGCTTTGGATATTGATATAGTCGAGAGTATTCGCCGATTTGACCCAGCTACGCAAAAGAGCATTAGTAGCGATGAGAGCATCACTATCACCCCTTATATAGCCGCACTTAGCATTGATGAGCTAAATAGTACTTTAGATAGTGCTAATAATATTGAATCAAATAATTTAGTAAATGATTTAGCCTCATTTGGATTTTGGGTTATTGATGGATTTGTGGATTATTTAGAGCAGTTTGAGGCTATTAAGGATTGTGAGTTTGATTTTGATGATTGTGATATAAGCAAATTTGATAGCGTTACATCCTTGCCAAAAGCTAAGATATATAGAGTCTTTGAAGGTAGCGTAAATAGCGATTTAATAGCATTTCATAAAGATAAAAAGATAGAGATTTTAAGCGCTAATGAGAGTGCATTTAGGGCTTTGGGATTAGAGTTAAATCCAAATTTGAAATTCATCAAAAGCGATTTAATATTAAATTTAATTAGCAAAGATGAGCTTATAATCAGCCTAAATCATCTTACTTCACGCAAAAAAAGACAAAAAGCTAGCATTGTCTTAGATGAGTTAAAAATTGGAGATTTCGTAGTCCATAGCGAGTATGGAATTGGTAAATTCGCAGGTCTTGAGCTGATTCGTGTGCTTGGTAATAGTAGAGAATTTGTGGTATTAACTTATCAAAATGATGATAGATTGCTTTTGCCAACAGAGCATCTTGATATGATAGATAGATACATTGCTGGAAGCGGTGCGGTGGTGAGCTTAGATAAGCTTGGTAAAGCTACTTTTAGCAAGCTTAAACAAAAAGTCAAAGAAAAGCTTTTTATCATAGCTAACAAAATTATCTCACTAGCAGCCAAAAGAGAGCTAATCGAAGGGGTTAAAATCGATATTGATAGCGCTGAATTTGCTACTTTTAGGTCTCAAGCGGGCTTTGAATACACCAAAGATCAAGATAACGCCGTAAATAGCATTTTATCTCACCTTAGAAGTGGCAAGGTGATGGATATGCTTTTAAGCGGTGATGTGGGCTTTGGTAAAACTGAAGTTGCTATGAATGCGATATTTGCTTGTGTTAAAAGCGGATTTCAGGCTCTATTTTTTGTCCCTACTACTTTGCTTTGCTCTCAACACTATAAGAGTTTAAATGAGAGACTATCTAAATTTGATATCGATGTTAGGCGGCTTGATAGATTTAGCACAGCTAAGGATAAGGCTAGGTTATTAGCTGATTTAAGAGCGGCTAAACCGCTTGTAGTGATCGGGACACACGCACTTTTGAGTGTTGAGAGTGGGAATTTGGGTCTGATAATTATCGATGAAGAGCATAAATTTGGAGTTAAACAAAAGGAGAAATTAAAAGAATTTAGCGAGCATTCTCACATATTATCTATGTCAGCAACCCCAATTCCAAGAAGCTTAAATATGGCACTTAGCTCTATTAAAAGTTATGCTACTCTTACCACGCCACCACTTGATAGATTAGATGTTCGCACCTTTGTCAAGCAGTGGGATAGAAGCTTGATTAAAGAAGCAATTATGCGTGAGATCCGCCGAGCTGGGCAGCTCTTTTATCTACATAATAAAATTGCTGATATGCCAAGTATCGAGCGTGAGCTAAAAGATATAATCCCAAATTTAAAAATCCTCACACTTCACAGCCAAATTGATGCTAAAACTAGCGAAGATGAGATGATTAAATTTGCTAATGGCGAGTATGATTTATTGCTTTGTACTAGCATCGTAGAGAGCGGAATTCACCTGCCAAATGCTAATACAATTATAATAGATGAAGCAAATAAATTTGGAATTGCGGATTTACATCAGTTGCGTGGTAGAGTAGGTAGAGGCTCAAAACAAGGTTATTGCTATTTTTTAGTCAAAGATAAAGATGAGCTAAGTGATGAGGCACTTAAGCGACTTTTGGCTTTGGAGTCAAATTCATTTCTTGGTAGTGGGGCCTTGCTTGCTTATCATGATTTAGAGATTAGGGGTGGCGGGAATTTGGTCGGCGAGGCTCAAAGCGGTCATATAGAAGCTATTGGCTACTCTTTGTATCTTAAAATGCTCGAAGATGAGATAAATTCAATTTTAAATAAAGATACCAAAAAAGAGTCCCAAATAGATATCAAACTTAGCGTAAATGCTTTTTTAAATAGTGATTTAATCACAGAAGATAGATTAAGATTAGAGCTTTATAGGCGTTTAAGCAAGTGCAATCAAGTGAGTGAAGTCTATGATATCGGTGGTGAGATTGAAGATAGATTTGGTAAGCTTGATATCTATACTAAGCAGTTTTTGGATATCATAGTTATCAAAATTATGGCTACACAGCAAGAATTTAAGAGCATTAGTAGCTATGAACAAAATATCACTCTAACCAAAATGGATGGAATAAAAGTTGCTTTAAAATCGCCAAGCAAAGATGATGACGATGTCTTAGCTGAAATTTTACGCTATTTAAGGAAAAATAGATGATGATTTCGGGACTATCATACTATCAACCTCTTTATAATATAGAGACTCAAAGCGTTAATGTAACTCAAAGCAGTGAATCTAACGCACAAGAAAAAAGTAGTAATAACCAATATGAGCTAACACAAGATCAAAAAATGCAAGTTATAGAGCTACAAAGGCGAGATTTAGAAGTTAGAACTCATGAGGCTGCTCATATGTCAGCAGGAGCGGGGCTAACTACTGGGGCTAGTTATAGCTACCAAAGAGGCCCAGATGATAAGATGTATGCTATAGGTGGTGAGGTTGGTATAGATACATCATCAGGCAAAACTCCAGAAGAGACATTAAAAAAGGCCGCCCAAATCAAAAGAGCCGCCCTAGCACCAGCCCAGCCAAGCTCAGCTGACCTTCAAGTAGCAGCCACAGCTACTAATATGGAGATTGATGCCAAGATGGAAATTCAAAAAAATCAAAACCAAGAAACAAAAGACAAAACAGAGCAAAATTCCCAAAATTCGCAATCAAGCCAAGATACTTCAAACTACCTAAACGAACAGAGAAAAAATCCATATAATAGTGCTTTAAATAGCAATTATATGCCTACAAATATAGGGAGCTTTTGATGAAGATAAAATGGAAAAACACAAAAGCAGCTATAGTAAGAGATGGAAAGCTAAAAGCCGTAAGTGAGCTTGCCTATACAAATTTAGATGATTTAATCGGCCTTGATGAGCAAAAATCAAAACTAATCAACAACACATTGAAATTTATAAATGATGATATCGTAAATCATGTGCTTTTATGGGGTGAGCGAGGATGTGGTAAATCTAGCCTTGTAAGGGGTGTGTTTTGTAAATTTATGGATATGGGTTTAAGGCTTATAGAGATTAATACTAATGAGCTTAAAAATCTTCATAAAATTTTAGATAAAATCAGGGATAAAAAGAGATATAAATTTATTATTTTTTGTGATGATTTTGGATTTGAAAACAGAGATAGCTCGCTAGCGGAGTTAAAAAATCTTCTTGAAGGCTCTATCCAAGCACCACCATCAAATGCGGTATTTTATGCCACAAGCAATTTAAAACACCTTGTAAAAAGCAAAGCAAATAGCGATAATTACATAGTTGAGAAAGAAAATAGCAGAGAGAATTTAAGCCTTGCTGATAGATTTGGGCTTCATATTAGCTTTTATGAGTTAGGAGTTGATGAGTATATCGATATTGTGAGTAAATTCTTTGAAAATAGCGATATAGATAAAGAGAAGATAAAGGCTCAAGCTTTAGCCTACGCATCTAGCAAAGGGGTAAGAAGCCCTAGAAACGCTAGGTTATTTTGGCAGAGCGCAAAGGAGTATATTGAGAAGCGTTGAGCTATTTTTAGCACTTGATGGGGTTTGCGAGTTTGACTTTGAGTTAAATAGACATTGGTGGCCAGATTATGGGAGCTTTTGGGTTATAGTGGGTGCTATTTTAACGCAAAATGCTAAGTGGTCAAGCGTGGAAAAATCTTTAGCAAATTTAAGAGATTATGGGGTTAAAGAGCTATCAGATATCGCAAATTTGGATATTGAAGTTTTAAGCAGATTGATAAAGCCAAGCGGATTTTATAATACCAAAGCCAAAAGGCTTAGTATGCTTTGTAATAAAATTATAGATAAATTTGATAATTTTGATGAATTTGCTAGTAGCGTTAGCTTTGAGTGGCTCATAGCACAAAAGGGCTTAGGACTTGAGAGCGTTTATTCTATTTTGTGCTTTGGTTGTGGGCGTGATGTGATGGTTGTCGATAGCTATACTAATAGGATTTTAAGTGCTTTAGGGTATGAATTTGAGAGCTATGAAGAGGCTAGGGAGTGGCTAGAGAGTATCGATAGAGATGAGGTTTATAAAGCAATTGGTGATATAAGCGATAATGAGCTATTTTGTCGTTATCATGGGGTTATTGTGGAATTTTGTAAAAGCCATTTAAAAGGGGCTAAATTTGATGATTTTGCTTTGAGTTTATTTAGTGAGATTGCTATTTAGATAGCGTTTAAATCAATTTCTATCTTTATGGTTAAAATTCACAATAGCTTAACAAATATCATATATAATTACGCAACATTTAAATAAGGAATTAACATGAAAAAACTCAGTTTTATAGCTATTTTAGCTTTAGCAATTAGCGCAAACGCAGCAGGCTTTACAGGTGGTGCTAGTCAATCAAATACTTCAGGCTTTACAGGTGGTCAAGCACCGATGAATCAAGGTGGATTTTTAGGTCCTAGATATGGGGTAAATAGCGTCAAAGCGGCCCTTAGTGCGTGGGATGATACCTGGGTTGAGATAAAAGGCAAAATCATCTCTCAAGTAGGCCACGAAAAATATAAATTTAGCGATGGTAAAGATACTATTATTATAGAGATTGATGATGATGATTGGGGTGGAGTTAGTGTTGGGCCTGATGAGCTTATCACGATATATGGCGAAGTTGATGGCAACGCTCTTAAAGCAAATGAGATTGATGTAAAAAGAATAGTAAAATAGCTTAAATTCAACTTAATAAACTTAGTCCCAAAAGTTGATTATAGTAACTTTTGGGAGATTTTAAATTTAAACTTAGTAAAATTTCGTTACAATCCAAATCCAAATTCCAAAAAAAGAAAAATAATGCAAAATATATTAAATTCAATGAAAAATATAGCCGTTGTAGGCTTTAGCCCTGATCCAAATAAGGCTAGTAATCATGTCGGCAACTACCTGATAGAACAAGGTTTTAATGTGTTTGCTATCTATCCAAAAAGTGTAGAGATAAATGGACGCCAAACATATCAAAGCTTAAGCGAGATTAAGCAAAATATAGATACGATTGTTATGTTTAGAAAGGCTGAATTTGCCACAGAATTAGCCAAGGAAGCCCTAAGATTAGGTGTGAAAAATCTATGGCTACAATTAGGGATTGTAAATGATGAAGCCAAAAAAATCGCCCAAGATGGTGGATTGAACTTTATTCAAGATGCTTGTATCATGATAGAGCATAAAAGGATGAAAAATGATAAGTCTAAATAAAATTATTCAAGCTAAACGAAATATTGATGGATTTGTGGCTAAGACTCCATTTGGCTTTGCGCCAAAATTAAGCAAAATAGCAGATGCTCAAATTTATCTTAAAAAAGAGAATTTACAAATCACTGGAGCGTATAAGGTTAGAGGTGCCTTTAATAAAATTGCGAATTTAGATGAAGAGGCTAAAAAATCCGGAGTTGTAGCAGCAAGTGCCGGTAATCACGCCCAAGGCGTAGCTATCAGCGCTAAACACTTTGGCGTAAGGGCTATAATCATTATGCCAGAAGCTGCGCCACTATCTAAAGTTGCTGGGACTAAGGCTCTTGGGGCTGAAGTGATCTTAAAAGGGGATAATTTTGATGAGGCTTATGCCTATGCTTTAGAGTATGCTAAAGAGAATAATATGAGCTTTATCCACCCTTTTGATGATGAGTTAGTCCAAGCTGGTCAAGGGACAATAGCGCTTGAGATGTTAGATGAGGTTAGTGATCTTGATTATATAGTTGTGCCTGTTGGCGGTGGTGGGTTAATTAGTGGTGTGGCGAGTTGCGCTAAGCAGATTAATCCAAATATCAAGATTATTGGCGTGAGTGCTAAGGGGGCGCCGGCTATGTTTGAGAGCTTTAAAGATAGGTGCCAACACAACTCCAAAAGTGTGCGCACTATAGCTGATGGAATCGCCGTTAGAGACGCTAGCAAGATTACTTTGGCTCATATTTTAGAAAGCGTTGATGATATGGTACAAGTAGATGATGAAGAGATCGCAAATGCTATTTTGTATCTTTTAGAACAGCAAAAAATTATGGTTGAAGGCGCTGGAGCGGTATCTGTAGCGGCGATTTTGGAGAGTAAATTTGAGTTTAAAAAGGGCTCTAAAATCGGTGCTATATTAAGTGGTGGCAATATAGATGTCCAAACTCTAAGCGTAATTATCGAAAAAGGGCTTTTAAAAAGCTATAGAAAGATGATAATCAATGTCACATTGATAGATAAACCAGGTGCTTTAATGGCGCTTGGAGATGTTTTACGGATCGCTGGAGCAAATATAGTTAAGATTGATTATGATAGATTTTCAACCAAATTAAGCTATGGCGATGCCAAAATCACCATCACGCTAGAAACCAAAGGCAAAGAGCATCAAGATAGGGTTCAAAAAGCTCTAAAAGATGCTGGATACGAATATACTCAAGAGTTTTGATATATTTTGGCTAAATTTGAGAGAATTTAGCCTTTAGTAATCTTTGTAGCTACGATTTTATTGGTTACTTTTTTAATCTCATCAAAGCTAGCTTTTTGGATATTTTCAAAGTTTCCAAAGTAGTTAATAAGCTTGATTATAGAGCCTTTGGAGATACCAAGAGCGCTTAGCTGGCTACTTTGCAGGTCGCTTTTTTGTCTGCTTTTTTGATGAAAGCTAATGGCAAATCTATGCGCTTCATCTCGCAAACGCTGTATGAATTGTAGCTTTATATCATTTGAATTTAGACTAAATTTGCCTATATTTGTGTAAATTTTATCATTTGCCTTGCCTTTTGCTCTATTGGCTTTAGCATCAATTTTCTCTTTAGAAATTGCGATGATATCGACATTAGCGCCACTGCTTTTTATGATATCTTCAGCCAAATTAAGCAAAGCCCCACCACCATCAATGATCCAAAGATCTGGTGGCGCTGTCTTCTCAAAGCTTTTGGCTCTGTGAGTTAGGACTTGGCTCATTTGATCATAGTCATTTATGCTATTTAGGTGCATATGGCGGTATTTTGCTTTATTAAACTCTCCATTTTCCCATACAACCATCGCACCCACAGGGGCTGCGCCAAATAGATGAGAGTTATCGAAAATTTCAATTTTCAAAGGTAGGTTATTAAGCCCAAAACTCTCTTGAATATCCCTTGCTAGGGTGTAATCATTAGTTTTGATATGTTTTTTAATCAGCTCAAATGCGTTTTGGTAAGCGATATTTACTAGCTCTTTTTTTTCGCCTATTTTTGGTTGGATGATTTGGAATTTTTTGTTATGGCGAGAGTTTAGTATATCAGCTAGAATTTGAGAATCTTCAAGATTAATATATGTGTAAATTTTGGTTGAATTTATGGGTTGATCTATACCAAAAGCATCTAATATCATAACTCTATAAACCGCTTCTAAATCCGATTCTACCATATCTTTAGCTGGTTTTATGATGTGCGTAGAAGAGCATACTTTTCCATCTTTAATGCTAAATCTCACGCCACACACAAAGCCTAAGCTAGAATTGACGCTGATAACTTCAAAATCTTCTAATTTAGCTAAATCTATTTGAATTTTAACGCTTGTATCATTGATCGCTTTGATTTGATCTCTGATTTTAGCTGCTTCTTCGTAGTTTTCATTTTGGGCTAGGTTTAGCATTGTTTTTTCTAAATTTGGTATTAAAAGTTGTGGATTTTTGATCTTTTTTATAGCCTCTTCTATGATTTTGGCGTAATTATTTTTATCTATTAGTCCAAGACAAGGGGCGTAGCAACGACCAATTTGATGAAATAAACAACCTTTTTTCTCTTTTAGGCATGATCTTTTTTGGACTAGCTTAAACTCAGTGTATAAGGCTTCTAAAATCTCATTAGCACCTTTGAAAAATGGGCCAAAATATTTGATATTAGAGCCTTTTAAAACCTTTCTAGTGATCTCAAATCTAGGGAAATCGCTATTTAAATCTAGGCAAATATATGGATAAGTTTTATCATCTCTTAATAAGATATTGTATTTTGGATGGAGTTGTTTGATGAAGGAATTTTCTAATATCAATGCGTCTTGTTCGCTTTGGGTTGTAATCCACTCTATATGGACAGCTTCGCTTATCATCTTTGTGATTCTAGGGCTTAGATTTGAATTTGGCGTAGCATCAGCGTTGAAATAGCTCTTTACTCGATTTTTTAAATTCTTAGCCTTGCCTACATATAAGAGCTTTGAGTTTTTATCAAAATATTGATAAACTCCAGGGGAATTGGGTAGGGATTTTAACTCATCTATTAGCATTTATAGACTCTCTTAATTTTTCAAAAAGTGCGTAAATATCTCTATCTTGGGCGTTGTTTTTGAAATTCCCATCACTTCGCTCTATGAAAATTGGCTTTTTAGGCTCTAATGACTCTTGGAATGCTTTAGGTTTTGTGATGAAAATCACAACGCTTTTTATAGGAGTTAAGGCAGTATTTGGGGTATTGTCAATGTATTTGTTTAATAGATTTTTTATATGAAATTTGGTACTATCGTGATTTAGTTCAGATTTGGCAAGTGGATGTAAAACTGCGATAAACAAAATCCCATCTTTTTGGTATGTGAATTTAATCAGTCTATTTTTAGCCAGACCAAGTAGTTTTAATATCTCTCTTGTCTCTTTGGCGGCTTTTAATTTTTTATATTTAGGATCGTTGACAATATGATTAATAATCTCAAAACTTCGCATTTGGCAATTATAGCTATTTTTTGCTTAATTTTTTTAGTAGGATGTGGATATAAAGCAGATCCATTTTATACAGATTCTACGCAAGAAATCAAGGCTAATTAAGCCAAATTTAGATAGACTTGCGCAAATTTAATTTTAGGATAAATTATGAAAAATGCTGATATTTTGGTGCTAGATTTTGGCTCGCAATATACTCAATTGATCGCTAGAAGGCTTAGAGAAGAGGGCGTTTATGCCGAGCTTATGCCCTTTAATGCTACTCTTGAAGCGATAAAAGCCAAAAATCCAAAAGGTATAATTCTAAGCGGTGGCCCAGCTAGTGTTTATGATGAAAATGCCTATTTTTGCGATGATGGGATTTTTGCTCTTGGGCTTCCTATTCTTGGGATATGCTATGGTATGCAATTAATCGCTTACAAAAATGGCGCAAATGTCGCACCAGCCAATCACAAAGAGTATGGCAAGGCTAATATCGAGATTATAAAAGAGTGTGAATTTATGAGTGGCGTGGTAGATAATAGCATTGTTTGGATGAGCCACTCTGATAAGGTAAATGAGCTACCAAAAGGCTTTGAAGTGATAGCTAAGAGCCAAAATAGCGAATTTTGTGTTTTTGGTGATTTTGAGCGTAAAATTTATGCTATGCAGTTTCATCCAGAGGTCGCTCATAGCGAGTTTGGGAGTGTGATGCTTAAGAATTTTGCCAAGATTTGTGGGTGCGATAGCACTTGGAATATGGGAAGTTTTGCTAAGACTCAAATTCAAGCTATTAGAAAAAAAGTAGGCAATGATAAGGTGCTTTGTGCTGTAAGTGGTGGTGTGGATAGCTCTGTTGTAGCAGCGCTTTTGGCTACTGCGGTGCCAGAAAATTTGATAGTTGTATTTGTAGATAATGGGCTTCTTCGCACTAATGAGGCTAAGCAAGTTGAGGAGATGTTTAAGCTAAAACTTGGGGTGAATTTGATTAGCATTGATGCGAGTGAGTTATTTTTAAGTCGTTTAAAAGGTGTAAGAGACCCAGAGAAAAAACGCAAAATCATCGGCGAGACATTTATAGAAGTTTTTGATAACGAGGCCAAAAAGCACACTAATGTGAAGTATCTAGCACAAGGGACGCTATACACTGATATTATAGAAAGTAGCGTTGTAGGGGCTTCTAAAACTATCAAAAGTCATCACAATGTAGGGGGACTTCCTGAGTGGATGAAATTTGAGCTTATTGAGCCTTTAAGAGAGATTTTCAAAGATGAGGTGAGGGCGCTTGGCTTGGAGCTTGGGCTTAGTCGTGATGTGGTTTTCCGCCATCCATTTCCAGGGCCAGGTCTAGCGATACGCATAATGGGTGAGGTGGATGAGCCTAGTCTTGAGCTACTTAGAAAAGCTGATGTGATACTTCAGCAAGAGCTTAAAAGTAGTGGTTGGTATGATAAGACTTGGCAAGCATTTTGTGTGCTTTTAAATGTAAGCTCAGTTGGCGTGATGGGTGATAATAGAACTTATGAAAATGCTGTTTGTATCAGGGTAGTGGATGCTAGCGATGGTATGACGGCGAGTTTTTCTAGATTGCCTTATGATCTATTAGAAAATTGTAGCCGTAGGATCATAAATGAAGTTAGCGGAATCAATCGTGTAGTTTATGATATCAGCTCTAAGCCGCCAGCGACAATCGAGTGGGAGTAGAGCGGATTTTGCTAGATTAAAATATGATATATTTAATCTCTAATACACCTTTTGATGATGAGAGCGTGGAGCAAATTTCGCTTTGCGGTATTAAATTTAATAAATTTAATACCGATTTGAGTGAATTTGACGCTCTTATAGTTACTAGTAAAAATGGTATTAATTCGCTTAAATTTAACTCTATAACCTTAGCTGATATTTTGGTTTTTGCTATTGGCAAGGCTACGGCGCTCTCTTGTAAGGAATTTGGCTTTACTCAAATTTACGAAGCGCAAAATTCGCACGGAAGTGAGTTTGGGGCTGAAATTTTAGAGAAATTATATGGTAAAAGGGTTTTATTTATCAAGGCCAAAGAGACAATTTCAAATTTAGATATATATTTTAATCAAAATGGTATTGATATAAGCGTGATTGATGGTTATGAGAATTTAATCTTAAAAAAAGATATATCTAGCAAGCCAAAATCTAACTCAATTTTGATATTTACAAGCCCGATTAATGTGAGAGCCTTTATCCAAAATTTGGGTTGGGATGATAGCTACAAAGCAGTTGCTATCGGCAAAGCCACAGCCCAAGCGTTAAAGCCATATACAGATCCCATAATCTCTAAATCTCAAACTATTAAAGATTGCGTAGAGTTAGCCAAATCTTTAAAGTGATAGCGACAAAAAGGCTAATCCCAAAATTATGCGATAAATCCCAAAACTAATATAACTAAAATGCGCCACAAAACGCAAAAATAGCTTAATCACTATTAAAGCTACGATAAACGCCACGGCAGCGCCAGTTAAAAATATCCAAATTTGGTCTAAATTTGTAGCGAAAATCTCTCTATTTTTATAGCTATCATATATTGTAGCTGCTAGCATAGTAGGGATAGCGAGCAAAAAGCTAAATCTAGCAGCCACTTCACGACTAAGCCCACAAAGCAAACCGGTGATAATAGTAGAGCCACTTCTAGAGGTCCCTGGTATCATAGCTAGGCATTGACTAAGACCAATTATAAAGGCTTGATTATAGCTGACATTGTGTAGGTGAATTGTGCTAGGAGTGTAGCTAGGGCGTTTATGAAATAGCTCAACAATGATGAAAATAATACCGCCGATTATCAGCATATAGGCTACTGTATTTGGATTAAATAGCTCTTTAATATATTTGTAAGCCAAAAATCCAATAATCGCAGTCGGTATAAATCCGATAATTAGCTTAATCCATAGTAAAATATCACTTGTCAAACGCTCTTTAAAGGCCCACACAACAGCCAAAATACTACCTAATTGAATAACTACTTCAAAACATTTTAAAATTTGAGTCTGCTCAAGACCCAAAAAGTGCGAAGTAAGTATCATATGGCCAGTTGAGCTAACTGGCAAAAACTCAGTAAGCCCCTCTACAATACCTAAGATTATAGCTGAGATTATATCCATTTTACCCCTTTAATGCTCTATTTAATTTGATTAAATTCTCACTAATTGACCCATCTGTGTATAGTGCCGATATGATAGCTATGTAATCAACGCCAATATCCTTTATCTCTTTTAAATTTAAACTATTGATTCCGCCTATTACGGCTATTTTGGTTTTAAATTTTACTCTCGCTTCTTTGATTATATCAAGCTCACAAAGCGTGGCATTTGGCTTAGATAAGCTAGGAAATATCGCCCCAAATGCGATATAATCAGCGCCATTAGTAACGGCATTTTGAGCTAAATTCAGATCATTATAACAGCTCACACCTATAAAAGCCTTATAACCTAAAATATCTCTAGCTCTTTTAAGCGTCTCATCATCTTTGCCTATATGGACGCCATCAGCTTGGACTATTTGGGCTAAGCTTACATCATCGTTTATTATAAACTTAGCGTTGTTGTTTTTACATATTTTGGCTATATCTTTTAGTAGTGATATATCGTGATTTTGGCTTTTGTTTCTATATTGGATTATTTTGACCCCACCAGCTAAAAGCTCGTTTATTTGAGCTTTTAGAGTGTTTAGTGGGGTGAAGTGTTGATCGGTTAGTGCGTAAATTTGATTCATTTTAAATCATATTTGATTAAGAGTTTATCATATGTGCCATTACTTTTTAGCTCATCGATGGCTTTATCAATTTTAGCTTGAAATTCTTTATATTTGCCTTTATCATAAGCAAAGCTAAATCCATTACTACCATCTGGAAGGATTAGAAATTCCGCTAAATCTTTGTTGTTTTTTAGATAGCCATAACCTATTGAGCTATCTACTATTAGGGCATCGGCTTTGGCATTTTTGACAGCCATCACAGCGCCATAGATATCATCAATAGCCATAACCTTAGCTGATTTAATCTCTTTAGCGGCTAGCTCTTGGACTGTGCCTAATTGGACGGCTATCTTTTTGCCTTCTAGTTGCTCGAATTTGATTAGATCGCTATTATCAGCTCTTTTGATAAACAAATTCATAGTATTATAATATGGCTTACTAAAATCCACCGCCTTTTCTCTTACAGGAGTAGCGCTCATAGCTGAAGCTATAATATCGATTTTACCGGCTTTTAAAGCTGGTATTAAGGCATCAAAAGCTAGATTTACTATCTCATATTTAAAGCCAACAATCTTAGATATCTCATCGATCAAATCCATATCAAAGCCACTTATTTTATTTTGTTCATCTATAAATTCAAATGGCGGATAAGAGGCATTTGTGCCGACTTTTATGGTTTGGCTTATGGCCAAAGTTGCTAGTAAAGCAACGCCAAAAATTAGTTTGAAAAATATATTCATTTAAGCTCCTTTTAATGGTTTAAAACCTTATTTATAAATTCATTCAGTCTTGGGTGCGAACTATCTTCAAATATCTCTTTAGGGCTACCATCTACTGCTATAACGCCCTTATCCATAAAGAATATTCTATTTGCGACATTTTTAGCAAATCCCATCTCATGAGTTACTACAACCATAGTTAGATCCTCATTAGCTACTTCTTTCATGATGGATAGAACCTCGCCAATCATCTCTGGATCTAAGGCGCTTGTAGGCTCATCAAATAGTATAATTTCAGGCTTTAATGCTAGACTTCTAGCTATAGCAATTCTTTGTTTTTGGCCGCCACTTAGCTTGTGTGGATAGACATTGGCTTTGGATTCTAAGCCAACTTTTTTTAGTAGCTCCATAGCTATATCTGTAGCTTGTGATATGGTATATAGCTTGGCTTGGACTGGTGCTAGGGTGAGATTTTGTATTACAGTTTTATTGGCAAAGAGATTGAAGTGTTGAAATACCATGCTGACTTTTTGTCTAATTTTGTTTATATCCACTTTTTTATCTAAGATATTTTGATTGTTTATAAATATCTCTCCGCTACTAGGCTCTTCTAATCTATTTAAACAGCGTAAAAATGTGCTTTTGCCACCACCGCTTGGGCCTATTATCGCTACTACTTCGCCTTTGTTTATCTGTGTATTAATATTGTTTAATACAGATAAATCGCCATATTTTTTTGTTAAATTTACTACCTTAATCATCTTTATTTAGCCTATTTTCTAATAATTTTGCTATAACAGAAAATATCTTGACATTAGCATAATACACCACCCCCGCAAACAAAATCGGCTCCGGGGTAAATAGCGTGGCTTGTAGGCTTTTGCTTTGCATTGTTAGGTCAAAAATCCCTATTAATCCAACTACGGAAGTCTCTTTAAATAGGCTTATAAACTCATTAGCAAGAGCTGGAAGAATATTCTTAATAGCTTGTGGAAATATGATTAATCTCATAGACGCACTATAGCTAAGCCCCATCGCTCTAGCTGCCTCCATTTGGCCACGATCTACGCTATTTATACCACTGCGGACTATCTCTGCTACATATGCTGAGCTATTTAGCCCAAGTGCGATAATGGCAGCATAAAAGTTATCACTAAGTGTGGCTAATATCACAAAGGCAAATATCATAAGCTGAAGCAACACAGGAGTTCCACGGATAATATCTATATATTCATCTATTATAAATGATAGAATTTTGATATCCAAAAACTTTAAAAACGCCAAAACAAATCCAAGTATCACGCCTATACTAATCCCACCAAAAGTAAGCATAATAGTGGTGAAATAGGCATTTTGATAGGCTAATTTCTGCGCTTGAGTAAGATCGGCTGGAAAGGTGAGATATAAGCCAATTATGATTATAGAAATTACAAATATAAATTTAAAAAATCTCTCATTAAATATCTTAGTCAAATTTATAAGCCTTAAATTTGGATTTAAAATAGATTTTTGATTATACATTAAAATTGATTTTTTGTAGCTTAATTGTATTAAATTTGGTAATTTGATAAAAATTTAATATGGAACGCAACTTGCTTAGTAGCTAGAAATTTCACTTAGGAGAGATTATGCAAAACGGATATTATCAAGCCACGGGTGCGATGGTAACGCAGTTTAATCGCTTAGATATCATTACTAATAATCTTGCTAATGTAAATACTAGTGGATATAAAAAAGATGATGTGGTAATAGCTGATTTTGAGAGAATTTTCAAAGAGACTAAGGATATATTGCCATTAGAAAACCACACGAAAGATTCTGCTAAATTTCTAAATCGTGCTATAAATAGAGTGCCGCATATCAATGAAGTTTATACAGATTTTGGCGCTGGTGGACTAAAGCATACTAATAATCCGCTTGATATCGCAATTGGCAAAAATGATCTATTTTTGTTAGTAGATACTCCAGCCGGCGTAAGACTAACCAAAAATGGCTCACTAAATTTAGATAGTGAAGGGTATTTAGTAACTAAAGATGGTTATAGAGTTTTACCTACAAATTATGAAGCCCAACCACCGCTAACAAGGGGAATTGTAATCCCACAAAATGCCCCTATGACAATCGATAGTAATGGCAATATATACTCCGATCAAGCCCCAGTTGGAAGATTGTATGTAGCTCAGCCAAGAGAGCTTAGAAATTTACAAAAAGAGGGTGATAATCTATATAAAATAGATAGTATGGAAGAAGTAGTAGATAACGCTACAAGCGGCTCAATAGCACAAGGCTACGCACAAATCTCAAATGTCAATCCAGTAAAAGAGATGGTAAGCCTAATAGAGACCCAAAGAATGGTTGATATGTATCAAAGAGTGATGACAACTCACATGAGTGATTTAAATCAAGAAGCGATAAACAAACTAGCCTCAATGAGAGCTAACTAAAGGATAAAATAATGATAAGATCTCTATACACAGCAGCTACAGGTATGATAGCTCAACAAACTCAAATAGACACAACTTCGCATAATATCTCAAATGTCAATACCATAGGCTTTAAGAAAAATAGAGCTGAATTTGCTGATTTAATGTATCAAACTATGCAATACGCAGGCACACCGACAAGCACTACTACAATGAGCCCAACAGGTATGGAAGTAGGTCTTGGAGTGCGTCCGACTGCTATTACAAAGATGTTTGGGCAAGGATATTTCAAAGAGACAGGAAATGCACTTGATATGACAATTGCCGGTAATGGATTTTTCCAAATCCAACTCCCAGATGGTACTACAGCATATACAAGAAATGGCTCATTTAAGCTAGATGGCGATGGAAATATAGTAAATAGCGATGGTTATAGACTACTTCCTGAGATGACTATTCCAGCTGATGCTACTGAAATTTCAATAGGCATTGATGGAACTATCTCTGTCCTTCAACCAGGTAATCAAGAGATGACACAGATCGGTCAAATAGAGTTAGCTAACTTTATAAACCCAGCCGGCCTTCACGCTATGGGGGATAATCTATTTTTAGAAACCGCAGCGAGCGGAGCACCAAATATCGGTAATGGCGGTGCTGATGGCTTCGGTCAGATCAAACAACACTTTGTAGAGATGAGTAATGTCCAATTAGTAGAAGAGATGACTGATCTTATCACAGGCCAAAGAGCTTATGAAGCCAACTCAAAAGCTATCACAACAAGTGATGAAATGCTCCAAACCGTAAATCAGCTAAAACGATAATTTAAATAACTAAATTTGATATAGCCCTATTTATGGGCTATATTTACTGCTTTATCTGCTCTATCTCTACATTTTCTAAAGCTTTGATAAATGGCTTTATATCATAGGATTTGATCTTTTGCTCCAGTGTTGCTAGATATTTATCTATATTTTGTGGAGTTAGGATATTTGTTTGATTTTTTATAGCGTCGAGCTGGATTGAATTCAAATCTTTGTTATAATGTGGCAAGTCTCTATAATTAGCAATATCATCAGCATAATCTAATTCATCAAATCCATATACTTTGACATTTTTATAACTACTACTTTGAGTGATAAAGTATCTTAAAGATTTCTCCCAAGTATAAAAAAACTTGGAATTATCATTATATATTGTTTCTATATTTTGCATACGATAAAATAATCTTGAATATGTTGGGATGATGATCGAAAATTTAGTATTTGGATAATCTCTAAAAAATCTAATTAGATATTTGTGTAGGTAATCTTGTTGAGCTAAGATATCTATATTTCCTATTATATCTTGATTATCTATATTTTTTATATTGCCATTTTTGATATCTATTAGTGTTTGCTTGATCGTACCATTATCTTTATTTTTTATCCAGTTATCAAATCCACCAAATAGTTCTTTATATTCTTTATACCAGTTAGTGATTTGATAGATATCATCTATTGTGCCTACACATCCTTTATCATCTGAAAATTTAAGAGCACAAATCATAAATTTAGAATTTCTATATAATTTTATATCATTATATGGATTATTATCGTATAAAAAATCCCAATCCAAAGTGCTATTGCTTAGTCTATTTACCATATTTACCATATAATATCCATCAAGAGAGTATATAATATGTTTTGGATTTTGATTTTGAAAGATATAATCTAAAACCATAGCTCTTTGGTTAAAAGTGCTACCGCTAAGCGATATATTTATCCATTTGCCATCGCTATTAAGTTTGTTGGTGGCCTCTTTGGCGTCTGTGTTTTCTAGCATTGAGGTGCCTATTATATATGAGTCAAATTTATAATGTTTTATAATCCCCAAAGCTTGTTTTCTCATATCTGTAAAGAATGTAGCCTCTCTAAAATATGGCTTATGAAATATCTGAAATGGGTCATAAATATATATTAACCCAAGAATTATAACTACAAAAGGCAGTGGATATAATAAAGAAATAAATATAAATTTTTTCGCATTCTTATCTGACATGTTAAAACCTCGTTTATTATAAATTTTTTATCATATCAACAAATGGCTCTATACCATAGGATTTAATCTTTTGCTCTACTTTATCAAAGTATGATTGTGCGTTATCAAGGGTTAAAATATGCTTTTTGTCTTTAATAGCATTAAGCTCTATGCTATTCATATCTTGGGCGTAATGAATTGTATCTCCAGCGTAATTAGCGATCTCATCAGGATAATCCAAATCATCAAAAGCGTAAATTGTAGCATTATCTAAATCCTTAATCTGTTCAAGTAGATACAATACCACCTTTTTACGCTCGATAAAAGCTTCTGGATTAACTTTAAAATGAAATCTAGAATATGGTGGGAGTATTAGATAAAAATTAGTTTGTGGATTATCTTTGATAAAAGGTATTGTGTATTTGGTGATAAACTGCTCTTGCTTTGTTGTATCAAATAATTTTTCATCAAATATTATTGGCTTTAGATTGAAAAGATCAAATTTTTTTAGCTCATCTGGATTGTATTTTATCCAATTAGCAAATCCGCCCAATCTTTGTTGTTGTTTTTCTTCTCTATACCATTGTAAAAGAGTTTCAATATCAGGCTTACCAATGCATTTATTTTCATCTTTACTAAGTGTTAAAATACAGATTAGAAATCTATCATTTAAGTATGCTTCTAAATCATTTAATTTGGAGTCATCATAAAGGAGTTTGAAATCTATCTTCCCTCGCATCTCATCGCTAAATGCGTCTAAAGAGTAGATTATATTTTTAGGTTTTTTATGCTTAAATAAAAAATTTAATATAATCGCTCTTTCTGCTATGCTGCTTGCTGCTGGAGATATATTGACAAAATTTCCACCAATTTTTTGATTTGCTTCTTTTGCGGAGGTATTTTGTAGCATAGAGGTACCAAGAATATATGAATCATAATCATAATGCTCTATAATTCCCTTAGCTCCGATACGCATCTCTCCAAAAAATCGTGGCTTATCAAAAAAGCTCTTATGAAATATTTGAAGTGGATCATAGATATATATTAAGCTCAATAAAATAGTACCAAGAGCTATAGGGGTAATGATAGTGGCTATTATAAATTTTTTCGCATTCTTATCTGACATGTTAAAACCTTAAAAATTAAAATATATAAACTCTACATATGGAGTTATGCTAAGTGTGATGAGTGCTATATATAGTAACAATCCAGCGAAAATTGCGTTTTTTAAATTTGGCTTAAATGAATTTAGCATCTCAATGCTATTTTTGCGCATTAGAGTTATGATTAGTGCGATGATAAGATATATTATAGTATCGTTTCTACCGCCAATTTGCTCTAAAATAAAAGGAAATCTAAGCTTTTGTGGTAGTTCTATCCAGACAACCCCAAACATTCCTTTAAGTAAATTCAAAGCCCCATCTAAGTTTTGACTTCTGAAAAATATCCAGGTGATATTTAAAAAATTAAATGTTATAAACCAGCAAAAAATTTTATAGATTTTTGAATTTGCGTATCTTAATGAGATATCAAAATATAGATAAATTCTATGAATCACCATAGCAACGCCATGAAGCGCACCCCAAATCACAAATCCCCATCCGGCACCATGCCAAACACCGCTTAAAAATGCTACGATAAATAGGTTTCTTAGGGTTAAAATCTTGCCAAATCTATTGCCACCAAGTGGAATATATAGATAATCTTTTAAGAATCTACCTAAGGTTATGTGCCATCTACGCCAAAATTCGGTTATGCTTAATGATTTATATGGTGAGTTGAAATTTATAGGCAAGATGATACCAAACATCAGCCCAAGCCCGATAGCCATATCACAATACCCACTAAAATCAAAATAGAGTTGAAAAGTATATGAAAGCGATGTTACCCATGACTCTATGATATTCATTACCCCGCCATTTTCTACATAGCTAAATCCAGCATTAGCCCACTTCGCAAAGCTATCTGCGATAAATACCTTTTTAAATAGTCCAATACTAAAGATAAATAACCCTTTGGCTATGGATTGATATTGAGTAGGGATAGTCTCATTAGTTTTAAATTGTGGCATCATCTCTTTGTGATGGACTATTGGTCCGGCGATTAATTGCGGAAAGAAGCTGATAAACAAGCAATAATCTATAAAATCTATCTTTTTACCATGCTCCCTTAGGTCATTGATATCTACATTTTTATAGCAATCAGTTAAAAATGCGATCTGCTGAAAAGTGAAAAATGATATAGCCAAAGGCAAAACTATATGTGGCAAGGGGATATTGAAATTTAAATTTAAAATTTGATTAAAGAGATTGAAATTTTCTAAGAAAAAATCTGTATATTTAAAAAACCCAAGTAAGCTAAGATTAAGGATAATTCCAATGATTAAAAGGCTCTTACCCCCCCCCAATTTGGCTAATTTAATAGATAAAATTCTACTAGCGATAAGGTAATTTATCAAAATCGACCCAACCAAAATAGGCAGATACAAAACATTCCAAAAAGCATAGAAAAATAGACTTCCAAGGACTAAAAATATATTAGAAGCCCTATGATAATTAAGGTATTTTAATAGATAAAATCCAACTATCATAACAGGCAAAAAGCCAAATATAAAAGCATAAGAGCTAAAAACCATAAATCTCCTTTTGTAAAAATAGCCCAAAATAATAGCAAAAAATTGCTAAATTTAATTTATAGTTTATTGGATTTTAAAATTTTTTTTGTTATTCTTTTGGGATTTAATTAAAGGTATTTTGATGTCAAATTTAGGTAAGATTAGAGCCTTTGGAGAGTGGGAAGACCAAGAGCTTTTAATGCTTAGCATTCCGCATATTAATAGCGATTGGGCTGAGTATTTAGATGAAATTTTAGATAGCTATGAAGAGTTAGTAAGGGTGGTTAGTAATTACCAAAAAGTGCTATTGATCGCCCCAAATTCAAGTGATTTTGATAGGTTTAAGAAGTATAAAAATTGCGAATTTTTACAAATCGATACCGATGATACTTGGATTAGAGATTATGGTGCGATAGATGTGAATTTAGGTGATGAGATTATCAGCTATGATTTTAAATTCAACGCTTGGGGCGGGAAGTTTAAAAGTAGCAAAGATAATGCGCTAAATAAGAAGTTATTTGAGTATTTTGGTGGTATCTTAGAAGATGTGGATTTGATCTTAGAAGGTGGTAGCGTCGAGTTTAATGGCGATGGAGTGATGCTGACTACTAGTGAGTGTTTGTTAAATGATAATAGAAATAATCTAAGCAAATTTGAGCTAGAAAATAGATTAAAAAATCTCTTTGGGTTAAAAAAGATAATTTGGCTAGAACACGGATTTATAAAAGGTGATGATACCGATAGTCATATAGATACTCTAGCTAGATTTATATCCCCAAATACCATAGCTTACGCAGCTTGTGATGATGAGAGTGATGAGCATTTTGTGGAGTTAAATTTGATGAAAAAAGAGCTAGAATCTAGTGGATTTGAGCTTATAGCACTCAATTTACCTAAGCCAGTTTATTATAATGATAGACGCCTTGGAGCTACATATTGTAACTTTATCTTTATAAATGGTGCTTTGATAGTTCCTACATATGGAGATAAAATCGCCGATGAAAGGGCTATAAACTCTCTTAAAAAGGCCCTACCAAATAGAGATATAATAGGCGTAGATAGTAGAGTCTTTATCAGACAAAATGGTAGCCTACACTGCTCAAGCCAAAATAGATTTAAAAGGATAAAATAGTGAAAGTAGCATTAATCGCACATAGATATTATGGGGACAAAGATAGCACAATTAGCCATACTACACAGATGATTCAAAAAGCTGCTAAAGATGGAGCGCAGCTAGTCGTGCTTCAAGAGCTTCATCAAGGGGCGTATTTTTGTCAAGATGAGAGCGTGGGTAAATTTGATCTAGCAAATGATTATGAAAAAGATAAAATTTACTGGTCTAATGTAGCTAAGGATAATAAAATAGTGCTAGTAACTTCGCTATTTGAGAAGAGAGCTGAGGGCTTATATCATAATACTTCAGTTGTCTTTGATAGCGATGGAAAAGAAGCAGGCAAATATAGAAAGATGCATATCCCTGATGATCCAAATTTTTATGAGAAATTCTATTTTACACCAGGTGATTTAGGTTTTAGGCCTATTGATACGAGTTTAGGTAGGCTTGGGGTTTTAGTTTGCTGGGATCAGTGGTATCCAGAAGCGGCTAGATTAATGGCTTTAAGCGGGGCTAAAATTTTGATATATCCAACGGCAATTGGATGGTTTGATGGAGACGATGAAGCGACTAAATCAGCTCAATTAGAAGCTTGGGTAGCAGTCCAAAGAGGGCATGCTGTAGCCAATAATCTACCTGTTATCGCTGTTAATCGTGTAGGATTTGAGAGCGATGAGTGCGGTGGTGGGATTAGATTTTGGGGGAATAGCTTTGTTTTTGATGCTCAAGGCGTGGAGCTATTTAGGTCAAATTCCACAGATGAAATCGTCCAAATAGTAGATATAGATATGAAAAAATGCGAAGAAGTTAGGCGATGGTGGCCGTTTTTAAGAGATAGAAGAGTTGAGTCTTACGGCGATATCACAAAAAGATTTATAGATTGAGCCTATCTTTAAAATCAGGCATTAAACTTAGAATAAAATCATAAAATTGCTTTTGGTGGTGCGGATAGATGAGGTGAGCTAACTCATGAAGCACCACATATTCTATAAATCTCTTATCTCTTTGGATTAGCTGGGTGCTGAAATTTAAATACCCTTTTTTACTATTACAACTTCCCCATCTAGTGGTCATATTTTTGATTCTAATAGCATTTATAGATTTGCCAATTTTAGGGCTATAAATAGCGATATATTGGTTGATTAGCTCTTTTAATGTCTCATTTGCGTAATTATTTAAGGTTTGTAAATTTGGAGTAAATATATATTCACCGCTAAATTTAAACTCATTAGATATTTTGATTTTATAGCTTTTGCCTAGAAATTTTACCAAATTTGGATCGCTTTTTGGGATTTTAAGCAGGGTTTTTTCTATCCACTCAATATGCGATTTGATGAAACTATCTATTTGAAATTTAGTAGCGTTTAGTGGGGTTATTAGCTTGATATCGCCAGTTAAAGTAATCTTTAATCGTAGGTATTTAACACGCTTTTTTACACACTCTATCTTAAATTTACCATACTCTAACAATACATTTTCCTTCAAATAAATAGTGAAATATTACCTAAATTTATGCTATTTTTGGCTGAATTTATATTGCTAAACAGAGCCATACTAAATGCTAATGGCGACTTTAAACTAGCTATTAAAAATATAGATAATATCCCAGGTGGAAATTTACCAACACCAACAAGAAATCTATTAAATGAGTTTAAAAACGCAGTTAAAGAGATAGAAAAACAAGTAGTTAAAGCAGACAATCAACCAAATTTAGCAAATCAAGCAAATAGCGGTAATATAGATAGCCTAACCAAACAAATCTCTTATTTACAAAACGCTATAAAAAATAGCACAAAGGACGCCCCAACACCATCACCAATTAAACAAGAAGCAGATAGCCTAAGCGAAGCTACACAAAATTTAACCCAAAATAGCATAAAAGGCAATGGATTTGTAACTTATCCTAATAGTGCTAGACAAGAAACCGCAATAAATCAAAATTTAAATATTCAAGAGTGGGTTAAGAATATGAGTGGCGTTATAAGTGATGAGTGGAGAGCTAATTTAACCAAACTAGCCAAAAAACACCCAGAAATGTTTAGAAGTGAAGCGGATGTATTTAGGGTTATAAAAGAGATAAAGGATAATCCAACACATTTTTTTAAGAATTATGATGATGATGTAGCTTTAATAGGCAAACAAATAAATGATAATAAATTCGCAAATATAGGTATAGTTAAGAACGATGGCGAAATCATACACGCAAACAAAAACAAAATTAAAGATTTAGATAGGCTACAACGCAGAAATAAAGAAATGCTGACTGGGACGCCACTTCCAGCAACCACTCGAGCAAATAACTCTATGGGAGGCGATTTATTACAGCATTTCAATGATAAAACTATACCAAACCAAAGCATAAAAGAAGCTGAAACAACAGCTAAAGAAGCAACACAAACAGAGCCAAATACAAATAGTAGATTAGAAAAAATCAAGAAATTTGTAGAAGGCAAGACAAATAAAGCCTTAGATAGTGAGATAAAAACTTATAATGAGCTCTATAGATATGTTTTAGATGATTTTGCTAAGGCTCATCCTGATGAATTAAATTTGCCTAAATATGCTAGTGAAATGGCAAACTATATCACAAAAGAGTTTTTAGTAAAACACGATAAAGAGATAAAAGAGATAATTACCCAAAAGACAAGTGGAGAAAATAGACAAATAGTATTAAATGCCTTTGAAAATCTAAAAGAGAATTTCGATGAGTTAAGAAGTGTGGGCATAGGCGATTTAAGAAAGCCAACAGCAAAAGGTATAAAGGATAAAATAGCAGAAATTGAGATAAAATCAATGAGCGATAAAGAGCTAGTAACGCAATTTCAAAAGTTAAAAGATAGCAAGGCTAGGGTCAATGAAAATCTCTATAAATATTTAGAAAATGAGATAAAAAAAGAGAGAAAAAGCTATATCCATTTATAAATAGTGATAAAAAAGACTACTCTTATGACTTAGAAAAACAGCTTAAAAATCGTGGATTAATGGGGCTAAAAGATAGTGATTTAGAAAATATCGCTAAAGAGAGAAATAGTGTATTATACTTGCCAAGCTATATAAGAGAAAATATCGAACAAGAGCTAAATATAAAGCCTATTAAAGAATTTGGCACTAATTACGCAGAGTTTTATCACGCAAAAGATTTAGCTATCAAAAAGCTCTTAACCGAAAGAGAAGGGCAAGTGGCTGGGGCGTTTGAGAGAGAGGAGCTAGGTGATATTGATTTAGTGTGGGGTGAGTTTAAGGTCGTAAAAGGCGAGATAAAAGGCTATGGGCTTAGCAAGATAGTAGAGAAGCACTTAAAAGATTTTAGCTCATTTGATGGCGACACAGCACAACAAAAAATGGCAAATGGTATAGCCGAGATAATAGAAAAAGGCGAGATAAAAATAGACAACAATAGTAGAACAACAATCGTTTATAATAAAAATGATAAAGTTTATAAAATAGGATTAAAGCAAAATTGGCAAGGTAATCCGACAGAAAATAAATGGATAGTTACTGCTTATGATGATATTAGAGAAGCCAATAAGATTATCAACTCTAAAGGCTTTACAAAAGGCGAGACTCTGCCTTTAAACTCTAAGCCAAATTCTACCCCAAAAGAGATAAAAAGTCAAGAGCCAATCATACAACCAATGATGAATGGCTTTAGCACTATGGCGATGGAAAAAGCCATATTACACCTAGGTAGTGGCGGTATAGGCGGAGCGATGAACGCTAATGCCGAGCAAGACCCAAATAAAAAGGCCGAAGCGTTTGTCAAGGGATTTTTATTAGGAGCTGGTGGCTCAGTAGGGGCTATGAAAATGCTAGAAAATTCAGCTAAATTAGCCCCACAATTAGCGCGAACTAGCCAAAGATTAGCTAAGGATTTGCCTATGATTTTAAATGATAGGCCTGATATCATAGGCAAAGCCATAGGCAGAACACCAAAGGAGAATTATAACTATATTTTTGGCGGAGAGAACGCAATAGGAGCCAATAAAGCCAAGCTAAAAACCGCTAGGGAAATGGCAAAAAATGGAGCAGATGAGAGCGAAATCTGGGCTAAAACTGGCTGGTATAAAGATATAGATAAAAAATGGAAATTTGAGATAAATCCAAAAGGTGGAGAGCTAGATATATCAGCTCTAAAAAAGGCTACACCAAATAAACTAGGTGATATATTAAAAGATGATGAGCTGTTTAAGACTTATCCACAAGTTAAAGATTTATCAATTTTACCAACTCAAACAAAAGATGGAGCAAACGCCATATATCACGAAGCATTTGGGTCAAGGCAAAAAGCTATATTTTTTGATTATGACTATTTACAAAATGCTACCAATGATGAGTTAAAAAGCACACTATACCACGAAATCCAACACGCAATCCAAAGTATAGAAAGCTTTGCCTCTGGTGGAAACACACAAAAGCTAAGCTATGAAGAGTATAAAAATCTAGCTGGTGAGAGTGAAGCTAGAAATGTTGAGAAAAGGCTAAATAGAACATATAACAAAGATGACGCTATAGATGGAGAGTTTAATAGACTTCTTATAAATGATATAGATAATCCTAAATGGCAAGAACTCAAACAAAAAAGAAGGGAGCTTATCTTAGCTGGAAAACAAGATGAAGCGGATAAAATCAAAAAACAGCTAGACCAAAGGCAAGAATTTTTAAAAAGCCAGGCGGTTAAAAATGTAAAAGAATTTAGTAGTTATAGTCCGCATCCATTTAAGACTTTAGATATCAATCCAAATGATAGAGTAGTAAAATATGATAGCGGTATGAGTGCTAGTGCTAATCCAAGGCAAAAAGCAGGGCAATATGCCAAATGGCTATCACAAGCTGATAAGATGCCACCACAAGCACCAGATGAGCTATATAAGGCTTATGATAAGGCTAAAAGAACATAAATTTAATCCGCTTTAGTGCGGGGTCACATTCCAAATTTTCGCCGCAAAATAACCATTTAAGGTTGTTTTGCTATTGCGAAAATTTTGTTTGCTACTTTAGGCGTGGCTCCGCTACGCCGTTAAAAGTAGGTAAAAATAAAAATAAGGAGCAAAAATGGCAAATTTAGATTTAGATACAAGTAAGTTAGTGGGTGATTATAAGCAGATAGAAGCGACTATTATTAGTGAGAATTCCATATTTGATAAGACGATTAAGTATCTAGAGAGTAGCTTTAATGATAAGAGCTTAGCCCCAAAAGATAAGATAACTATCCAATCCAACTTAATGAGTTCAATGGCGGTGAATTTAACCGCTAAAGCACTTGAAATAGCTCTGAGCTTACAGCAGACTAAAAATCAACTTGAGTTAGCTAATGGGGAGCTAGAATTAAAGAAAGAACAAACTAAAAACCAAATAGAGCTATCCAAACAAGAATTAGCTTTAAAACAGCAACAGACAAATAGCCAAATAGAATTAGCTAAGGCTGAAATTGAGTTTAACAAAGCAAGAACGGCTCTTGTAACAGCTCAAACAGCCACCGAAACACAAAAGAAAAATGCCGTTATAAGAGAGATAGCAAGTTATGACGACCAACAAAGGATTAAAGAAGCAGAGATTATCACAAATGCGGTATTTGGATTTAATATTAAACTCAATTTTAGCAATGCTTTTGTATAATGCTAGATTTAATTTTTTGCTTTTAAGGAAGAAGATGGCTAGATCATTTAGCAGGTCTGATATTAGGATTTTAGGGCTTTCATCGCTTGGTGGAATGCTGGAGTTTTATGATTTTATAATTTTTGTATTTTTTGCTTCTTATATATCTACACTATTTTTTCCTGCTGATTTAGATCCTTTTTGGGCTATTTTTAACACTTATGGCACCTTTGCTGCTGGGTATTTGGCTAGGCCGATTGGTGGTGTGATTATGGCACATTTTGGGGATAAAAATGGGCGAAAAAATATGTTTATGCTATCGATTTTGCTTATGGTAATTCCTACATTTTTGCTTGGTATAATGCCTACATTTGAGAGCATTGGGTATTTAGCACCTATAATTTTGATTATTATTAGAATTCTACAAGGCATCGCAATTGGCGGTGAGCTACCGGGGGCTTGGGTATTTGTAAGCGAACACGCACCCAAAAGTAAGCTATATACTAGCATAAGCATTCTAACAGCAGCAGTTGTAGGTGGAATTTTGTTAGGTAGCTTTGTTACAATGATAGTAAAAGATATGTGGAGTGATACTGAAATTCAAGACGGTATGTGGAGATTGCCGTTTATTTTGGGTGGGTTTTTCGGGCTTATATCTATATATCTTAGGCGATATTTGAGCGAAACGCCAGTATTTAAAGAGATACAAGCTAGGAGCGAGATAGATCATCTGCCTATTAAATCTATATTTAAATTTCATAAAATAGATAGTATCGTCTCTATGTTTATAACTTGGGTTTTGACTGGATGTATCGTTGTGCTTATACTTTTGATGCCAAATTTTATGCCTCAGGCATTTAGTGCTAATGGATTAGAGCTAGGGAGATTAACTACGATATATATGCAGATGGCCGCTATAGTGCTTTTATGTTTTGGCTGTTTTATCTATGGTAAATTTAGTGATAAATTTGGAATTGCTAAAAGCACTTTAGTATTAGCTTTGTTATTTTCAATTTGCGTCTATGCCTATTTTGATGCGCTTTATAGTGGGGCGAGCTTTGAGATAGTATTGATTTTATACTTGCTAAGTGGGTTGCTAGCCTGTGTTGGGCCGTGTGGGGCGCCATTTTTGATGATTGCTTTGTTTCCTAATAAAATTAGATTTAGCGGGATATCATTTGCTTATAATATCGCTTATGCCATAGCTGGTGGTGTGACTACGCCATTTGCTACTGCGATGGTGTTTAAATTTGATCCTATGTATCTGGCTTATTATATGATTTTGCTTGGTTTTGTAGCTGCAATTTGTAGCCTTTGGTTTATGTTTAGACGCAAAGATATTAACTTATAGGAGTTGATATGGCGCTCATTGATCTCATAGAAGTTAGTAAAAAATTTGGCGATAAAATAATCTTAAAAGAGGCGAATTTCAGTGTAAATGAAAAAGAGAGAATCGCCATAATAGGTAAAAATGGTGGCGGCAAAAGTACTTTGATGAAGATTTTGCGTGGCGAGTGTGAGATCGATAGTGGTAGGGTGATTAGACAAAATTCCATAAGTATAGAGATGCTAGTTCAAGCACCTAAATTTGATGATAATCTAAGTGTAAAAGATGCTTTGAATTTGGAATTAAAAGATATATTTGATGCTAGAGATGAGTATGAGAAAGTCCTAGCTCAAATGAGCAATGAGCATGAAAATCCTGAATTACTCCATCGCCAAGATGAGCTTGTTAAATTTATTGAGTCCAAAGATGGTTGGAATATAGAGAATAAGATTGAGAGAATTTTAGATAGTTTTGGGCTTAGAGAGTATGAGAATAGGCTTGTTAATAGCTTAAGTGGCGGGGAAATTCGCAGGGTTGCCTTGGGTGCTTTGATCCTTAAAAAGCCAGATGTTTTATTGCTTGATGAGCCTACAAACCATCTTGATGTTTATATGGTTAGATTTCTTGAAGAGTTGCTTTTAGCTTCTAATCAAACTATTGTATTTATTAGCCACGATAGGTATTTTATCGATAGATTAGCCACTCGTTCAGTTGAGATAGAAGATGGGTTATTAAGAAGTTTTGAGGGTGGATATGCTAATTATCTAACTAAAAAAGAGGAAATTTTAAAAAGTTTAGCCAAATCACATGAGACGCTAATAAAAAATTTAAAAAGCGAAGAGGAGTGGCTAAGGCGTGGTGTAAAAGCTAGATTAAAGCGAAATGAAGGGCGAAAACAAAGAATCCTAGCTATGCGCGAAGAGGCGAAAAAAAACCCAGGCTTAATACGCAAAGTCAAGCTAGAATTAGAAAGAGCTAGTAAGAGCTTTAATGGTAGCGGACTAAACCAAAATCGCAAAAAGATGCTATTTGAGTGTAAAAATTTATCTAAAACTATAGATAATAAGGTACTTTTTAGCGATTTTAATGCTAGAGTTTTACAAGGTGAGCGTATAGGGATTGTAGGCAGAAATGGCAGCGGTAAATCCACAATGCTAAAGATATTGCTAGGAGAGCTAAGCCCAGATAGTGGTGTAATCAATCGTGGCGATATCAAAATTGGCTATTTCGATCAAAATAGAAAAAATATTAGTGATGATAAATCCTTGATTGAGCTATTTTGCCCTAATGGCGGCGATCATATAATGGTAAGGGGTCGCAACTATCATGTCTATGGATATTTAAAGAATTTTTTATTTCCAAAAGAGTTTTTAGACAAGCCAGTTGGGGTATTAAGCGGTGGAGAGAAGAATCGTTTGGCTTTAGCTTTGTTATTTACTAAAGAGTATGATTGCTTGATTTTAGATGAGCCTACAAATGACCTTGATATCGCTACTATCAATATTTTAGAGGAGTATCTGCTTAGCTTTGAGGGTGCGATATTGATAGTGAGCCATGATAGGTATTTTATAGATAAGATCACAAATAAGCTTTGGGCGTATGAAAATGGCAAAATTGAGCAAATTTATATGGAATATAGTGAGTATTTGGATATAGAAGATGAATTAAATCAGCTTAGTGATATAGAAAAAGAGCTAGGTCAAAATATAGAAGCAAAAGAGAAACCAAAAGCATCAAAAACCAAACTAACTTATAAACAAAATCAAATTTTACAAAATCACCCAGCTTTAATAGAAGCTCTAGAGAGCAGAATTAGCGAGCTTAATCACGCTCTTTCGACTCCAGAAATTTACCAAAAAATCGGTCTTCAAACTCTATTTGAAGAGCTTGAAGAGAAAAAGGGTGAGTTGAATTTACTAGAAAATGAGTATTTTGAGGTGCTTGAGCTTTCTCAAAATTAGGGGATATTAATGGTAGAAAATAGACAAACTTGGAGTTCTAGGCTTACTTATATCTTAGCTGTTGCGGGTGCTACTATCGGCTTTGGCGCTACATGGCGTTTTCCATATTTGGTAGGCGAAAATGGCGGCGGGGCTTATGTTTTGATCTTTTGTATAGCTATGATTATGATCGGGATTCCTATGATTTTGGCTGAAAATGCCATTGGAAGACGGCTGCGTATTAACTCTGTAGATGCCTTTGGTGGCTACGCAAATGGCAAAAAGATAAATCCACTATGGAAAATTGTAGGTTGGATGGGGATTTGCGGTGCCTTTGGGATTATGGCCTATTATATGGTTATTGGCGGTTGGGTGTTAGATTATATCTATAATATTATTGTTGGTAAATTCGATATTTCAGAGCCTATTGATGCTGCTATTACGGCTAAATTTTATGATAAAAATATTATAAACTCACCACTTGCTATTGGTATTACAACAGCAGTTTTTGTTATAATAAACTATATTATATTAATCAAAGGCGCAGTAGAAGGGATAGAAAAAGCCGCTAAATACCTAATGCCTTTACTATTTATATTGATGCTTGCGATGGTGGTTAGAAATATCACACTTGATGGGGCGATGGATGGGATTAAATTCTATCTTACGCCAGATTTTAGCAAGATAAGTATGAAGCTATTTATCGATGTTTTGGGGCAGGTCTTTTTCGCTCTATCTTTGGGATTTGGGGTGATGATTACACTTTCTAGTTTTTTAAGAAAAGATGAAGATCTGATAAAAACATCTATTATCACAGGTGTTATCAATACGATAATTGCCGTGGTAGCTGGATTTATGATCTTTCCATCGCTATTTACATTTGGAATTTCACCTGATAGTGGGCCTAGCTTGGTTTTTAAAAGTTTGCCAATTGTATTTTCTAATATGTTTGCTGGGCAGATTATCGCTATTTTGTTTTTTAGCTTGCTTATGATAGCGGCACTTACAACATCTTTGCCGATATATGAGGTGATAATAACACTCTTAGAAGAGAAATTTAAAATCAAGAGAAATAATGCTATAGCAATTGTGCTTATTGTGATATTTGTAATTGGCAATTTACCATCTTTGATGGCGACAAATATTTTATCAGATATTACAATTTTTGGCAAAAATATATTTGATGCTTATGATGCCATTAGTGCTACTATATTTTTTGTTTTAACATCGCTATTTTGTGCGTTATTTGTCGGTTGGGTGCTAAAAGATGAGGCTAAATCAGAGATAATGCATGGCACCAAAAGTTCGAAAAAGGTGGTAGATATATGGTTTTATTATATTAAATTTATAATTCCTTTTATAATTTTAGTTATATTTATCAGTAGTTTTTATAATAATTTTTTGAAGTGAGATTGAGATGCTTTGGATTTTGATTGGTTTATATGGTTTGTTGACTATCTATAGGGTTGTTTTGAGTATTTTACAAATTAAATTTATAATTAATGCTAAAGAGCCTGTGGTATTGTCAGCTAGTGAGTTTGAGAGTGCTGCGAAAATAGCTATAACAAAGCAAAAATTTGAGATAGCTCAAAATATTTATTCATTTTTTATAGTGGCTTTATGGAGTATTTGGGGAGTTAGTGCTATGCAAAATTCCCTTGGTGGAGTGGAGTCAGCTTTAATCAAAGATAGCTTATTAGTAACTCTATTTTTGGCTATTATGGTGGTTTTGAATTTGCCATTTGATATATATAATACCTTTGTAATAGATAAAAAATTTGGCTTTTCAAATAGCACGGCTAAGCTTTTTATCATGGATCTTATCAAGAGTTTAATTATGATTTTGATATTTGGATTTGGGGTTTCGTGGGTGCTTTTGTTGTGCTATGAGCTTTTAGGGGCTAGTTGGTGGATATGGGCTTTTGGGATTAGTTTTGGACTGATTTTGATAGTGAATTTGATATACCCAACTTTGATAGCACCGATATTTAATAAGATAACCCCATTAGAAAATAGCGAGTTAAATTTGGCTATTAATGAGCTTTTAAGCTCTTGTGGATTTAAGAGCAGTGGCGTCTATAGTATGGATGCTAGCAAGAGAGATAATCGCTTAAATGCTTATTTTGGTGGTTTGGGTGCGACAAAGAGAGTTGTGCTATTTGATACTTTGATAAATAAGCTTGATAAAGATGAGATTATCGCTGTTTTAGGGCATGAGTTGGGGCATTTTAAACATAAAGATATAATCAAAAATATTATTTTAATGAGTGTTGTGCTATTTATATTATTTGCGATTTTTGGTAATATCCCAGATAGTTTTTATACTGCTTTAGGGGTTGAGCCAAGCGGCGGGGGATTATTTCTGTTTTTCTTATTATATTCGCCTTTATTTATGGTGATAGTTGAGCCTGTGATATCTACATTTTCTAGGCTGCATGAGTTTGGTGCTGATGAATTTGGAGCTAGTAAGACTAGTAAAGATAGTATGATTTTAGCACTGAAAAAACTTGCTAAAGAGAATAAATCTTTCCCACTTTCTCATCCATTTTATAGCTTGGTTTATCACTCGCATCCGACTTTATATGAGAGGTTAAAGCGTCTTGAGAGTCTGTGATGGGCTGGGCTTGGCTAAGGAATTTGGTAGCTATTTTGCCTATTGTTTGATGAGTTTTCATCTAGGTAAAAATAGAGAGTGGATATTTCTACACTCTAACGATGAGTTGGAGCGTCAAAGCGAGTTTATAACTTTGCTTGATAGATATAGAGATGGTGAGCCTTTGGAGTATATCACTAGGCGATGCGAGTTTATGGAGCGAGAGTTTGAGGTGGGAAGCGGTGTTTTAATTCCACGAGTTGAGAGTGAAATTTTAGTTCAAAAAGCATTGGATATAGCTAAGAAATTTAACTCTATAAGCATTGCCGAAATCGGCGTTGGTAGCGGAATCATCTCTATATCTTTGGCTTTGGAGTTAAAAAACGCCAAGATAGTTGCTAGCGATATCAGCCCTAAGGCTTTGGAGTTTGCTAGGATTAATAGAGATAAATTTGGGGCTAATGTGGAGCTTGTAAATACAAATTATCTTGATGGGATTGATGGTGAGTTTGATATAATCATCTCTAATCCACCATATATAGCCAAAGATTATCCACTTGATAAATGGGTATTAAATGAGCCTAAAACAGCGCTTATAGGTGGCAAAGTTGGCGATGAAATTTTAAAAGATATCGCCAAAATAGCTAAATCAAAAGCCAAATATCTTATTTGCGAGATGGGCTATGACCAAAGAGAATCTATGAAAAATTATCTTGATATGTTAGGTTTTGAGAGTGAATTTTATAGAGATTTGGCTGGTTTGGATCGTGGATTTGTAGCTTATAATAAAGGAAAATAAATGGTTAAATTTAGAAGTTTTTATCTGTTTTTACTTGGTATTTGTATCGGTGCGGAGCTTGCTATTGGGATATTTATGGCGCCTGTGATATTCTATCCATCGCAATATATCGGTGAGGGCGTTTTAAGCCACTATCAAAGCGGTCAATTAATGACTCAAGTATTTTTAAAATACAATATTTTGCTTATTTTTATCTCATCACTAATTTTGCTTTTTGAGATTGTGAATTTAAAAACTAGTGAGAGCTTTAATTACAAAATTAGTGCGTTTTTTCTCTCACTTATTATAGTGCTTTTGGCTATGTCGTTTGTATTTTATTTCACGCCATATATTCTTCAAGCTCAAAAAATCGGCGCCGAAGCAACTGCTACGGCTGAATTTATCAGTATGCATAAGGCGAGTGAATTTGTGATGAAAGCTATGCTTTTGGCTCAAGTGGCACTATTTTTCATTAGAGCACGCAAGGAGAGCTAATGGGATTTAGGGTTAGAATTTATTATGAAGATACTGATAGCGGTGGGATTGTATATCATAGCAATTATATTAAATTTTGCGAACGAGCTAGGAGCGAAATAGTCTTTAACTCAGGGATCGAATTTACCCAAAGTCGCCACTTCGTAGTAACTAAGTTAGAAGCGAGTTATATCAAACCAGCAGTTTTAGGCGATATACTAGAGGTCAAAACCAAGCTTATCAAAGTAGGCGGTGCGAGCCTAACCTTAGCCCAAGATATCTATAAAGTAGCTGATATCAAAGGGTGCTCACAGATGGAGTTGCTATTTCGTGCTAAGGTTATCGTGGGATTTATATGTGATGGGAGATTATCAAGGCTAGATCCTAAATTTGCTGAAATTTTCACTAAATTAAATCAAGATTGATCTAAAATCAATCTTCACTAATGTAAAATCCATAGTTTCCAGCACGCATAATATCTATTTTGTATTGGACTTGATTGTTTTGAATGCTCTCTTTGAAGATGGCTTTTTGGCTCTTATCGATATAATTTAAATATATAAAATCCATCCCAATCATCGTAGAATAAGCCACCCAATCATATATAAGCTTCTCACCTAAAATTTCGCTTAAAGTCTCTAGCTGACTATCAGGAGTCATTATAGAGTTAGCGATATATAAATTTTTGCGATCACCATTTTGAGTAAGGCTAATTAGAGCGCTATTATAATTAAGTTGTGTGGATAGAAGGATATGAGGATTTAGCTCAAAGACTCTAAATTGCGAACTTAATAAGGCAGTTTTAATCAGTGGTGTGTTGAGAAAAATGGAGCTATTTTTGAGTTTATAATTGTTTTTTAGAAAATTTAATTTTATATCGTTACCTTCAATATTGTTTATATATGGCTCATTTGTATTAGCTGCAACTATGGAATTTAACATATTTGAGACGCCACTTCCATCGCCAAATGCGGCTATTTTGCCATTTGCTTTTGTTAGTAGCTTTTGAATTTGTGCTTCATAGTCAATGCCACCAAAAAATATATTTGAGTTTGGGTTTTTGGCTGATTTGATATTTATAGTTGGAATATAAAATATTAAATCATCGTATTTATCGCTATTTATATGCTCTAAGCCATTTATAGTAAGTGGAGCGATAAAGTACTTAAATCCAGCATTTTTAGCTCTTTGTATAGCGGAATTTAAGCTATCTTTGCTCTCATCGCCACTATAAAATATCTCAATATGTGAGCCAACATCACGCTTAAATATATAGGCAAAGACAGAGTCGCTCACCACTATTGAGTAGCTTTTGATTATATGTTGCGGGATGATTAGAGCAACTTTTATATCTTTTCGTCCAATATCTATTTGAGGAGTATTTAATAGCTTTTTAATATCACTATAATAGCTTTTAATTGGCTCTTTTATGGTGAGCGGACTATATATAAATTGGATAAAATCCATACCATTAGCGAGTTTGTCTAAGCACTCTTTATCGCATCTAT
Organism: Campylobacter lanienae NCTC 13004; assembly: GCF_002139935.1. NCBI lineage: Bacteria > Pseudomonadati > Campylobacterota > Epsilonproteobacteria > Campylobacterales > Campylobacteraceae > Campylobacter > Campylobacter lanienae. The sequence goes on from NZ_CP015578.1 coordinate 595,349, forward strand.
TTTGCGCATTTGAGTGTGTAAAAATCATACAAATAACAAAAAAAGCTATAATTAAATTTTTCATATATATCCTTTAATTTTCTTTAAATCTGATATAAATTCAGTAGTTTTGCTAGGATTTTTATCCACCCAACTACTATCAAAAGTAGGCATATATAGTGAATTTTTAAACCTATATACACCACCTCTATGACTATCAAATGAGCTATTTTTGGCTATATATTTAAAGCAATTTTCCCCAAAGCTTACTATAAATTTAGGCGATATAATATCAATCTCTAACTCAAAAAACTGCGAGCAAATATCTATATATTTTGGCTCAGAATTTTTATTGATACACTTTAAAATATATGTAAAATACAAGCCACTGATGCCGATATCAGCCATTTGTAGATATCTAATTAGCGAAGCACTAGGAGAGCAAATCCCGCTTTTATCGCTTTTTATATCTGGGCTTTCAAAGACAAAAACTACCTTATAGCTATCGCCACTACCGATTACGGCTTTGTTTCTGCTTTTACATAGTTGGCATAAATTACAGCTTTTTATCTGTAAATTTAGCATTTTAAGCGAGTTAAACTCAGCGTGATCTTTTTTAATTGATTTGTTATTGCTAATGAATTTAAACCCCATTGCACGAAGCATCTCAAGCTCATAAATAGTGTAGCTCATAGCCGTTATACTACCAAAAAGCGATTTAATCTTTAATAAAATTTGCTAAATTCTCAAGCTCTTTACCATCAACTCTTAAATGAAAAAACTCATCTCTATTTTTAGCGCCAATTTTATGATAAAATGCTAGGCTTGGCTCATTCCAAGTTAAGCACTCCCACTCAAGGCGACCTAAATTCTCATCTAAGCAAATTTGAGCTAACTTAGCCAAAAATCTCTTACCGATTCCTTGATTGCGATATTTGGCCTTTACATAAAGATCTTCAAGATAGATCCCGCCACGACCTAAAAAACTAGAAAAAGTATAGAAATATATAGCATAACCTATGATATTTTCGCCCCGTTGACAAACCAAAATTTTGGCATAATTTTTCTCAAATATTGATGAGGCAAACTCATCATAGTTAAATTTGATTTTATCACTCATTTTTTCATACTCGGCTAGCTCTTTTACAAGGGCGATTATCTCATTTAGATCATCTTTTTTAGCGGCTCTTATTTGATACATTTTTTACCTTGAATTTGGATTTAAAAGCTAGATTATAACAATTTAGAGCTGAATTTGAAAAAAAATAGTTTAAAAGCTAGTTATAATGCCAATTTTTAAGTCAAATTTGTATATAATTTTATTGCCTGGATGGCTCGACAGCATTTTTACGAAGGTCCAACAAATTAGTATTAGCGAAGATGTGCAGAAGTGGTGTGACGCGACTTTGTTTGAAGCCTAGTAGGTTTAGAAGCTGCGACCTAAAGCGGCTGCCTATTTGCAAGATTGGCTTTATATTAGGGCCGATTCTACTATGCACCGACCATCTGGGTATTTTAAATTTAAATAGGAAATATATGAATATCTTAATTATCGGAAGTGGCGGTAGAGAATACGCTATAGGACTTAGATTAACCCAAGATTCTCAAAAACATAATCTTTTTTTTGCTCCGGGTAATGGGGCGACTTCAAATTTAGGACAAAATGTAGATATCAAAGATTTTAATGAGCTAGCTAAATTCGCTTTAAATAGCAAAATAGAGCTTACTATAGTAGGCCCAGAAAATGCCCTAAGCGATGGCGTTGTGGATATTTTTAAAGCTAATAATTTAAATATTTTTGGCCCTACGAAATCGGCTGCTAGATTAGAGAGCTCAAAGGCTTATATGAAGGAATTTTTGGCTAAAAATGGCATAAGAACGGCTAAATTTATTAATACTAATAACTATGAAGAAGCGGCTAAATTTATAGATAGTTTAGGTGATATAGTGGTGGTAAAGGCCGATGGCTTATGTGCTGGTAAGGGCGTTATAATAGCCAAAAGCAAAGATGAAGCCAAAAAGGCTACAAAAGATATGTTGAGTGGCAAGAGCTTTGGTGAGGCTGGAAGTAGGGTTGTGATTGAAGAGTTTTTGGATGGATTTGAGCTAAGCTTTTTTGCTATTTGCGATGGAAGCAACTTCGTATCCTTGCCAGTAGCACAAGATCACAAAAGATTATTAGATGGCGATGAGGGGCCAAATACCGGTGGAATGGGTGCTTATGCTCCAAGTCCTTTAGCTGATGAAAATTTGATAAAACGAGTTCAAAAAGAGATTATAGAGCCAACTCTTAAAGGAATGCAAGATGAGAATGCCCCATTTTGTGGGGTTTTATTTGTAGGATTGATGGTGGTAAATGGTGTGCCTTATGTGCTTGAATTTAATGTAAGATTTGGTGATCCTGAGTGTGAGGTTTTAATGCCACTTATCAAAGGCGAATTAGGTGAGATATTGCGTGGTGCAGCACTTGGGAGATTAAATAAATTTGATCTTGATGATGGATATGCTGTAGGCGTGGTATTAGCTAGTAAGGACTATCCATATAAAAGCAGCCCACTAGCCAAAATAGCAGTAGATAATATCCCGCAAAACTCACACATAGCGTATGCTGGAGTATCATTAAAAGATGGTGAATTATATGCTAGTGGCGGTAGAGTCTTAGTAGCCGTTGGCAAGGGTGGAAGTGTAAAAGAGGCTAGAGATAGAGCCTATGACTTAGCTAAAAATATTAAATTTGATGGTATGCAATACCGCAAAGATATCGGATATCAGGCACTTTGATGAAAGAGAGTTTAGAAGAGAGATTATATAGAGAAAATATCACTATAGCTAGTATCAATAGGCGAATTTTGGCATATGCTATAGATGATATTATCATATCTGTATTATTTATGCTTATATATTGGGATTTTATAGCTAAGACTAGCGCTATTGGGGTTGAAGCGACATTAAATGCGATATCGGGACTATTTTGGCAAATTGCGCTTATGAAGGTTATATATCATACATTTTTTATATGGTATTACGCAGCCACGCCAGGTAAGATGATCTGTAAAATAGTCTGTATAGATACAGTTATGCTATCTAGGCCAAGCCTTAGTAGTAGTTTTCTTAGGGCTTGTGTGAGACTTTTGAGTGAGAGTCTGTTTTATATCGGATTTTTATGGGCATTTGGAAATTCTCAGCGCCAAACTTGGCAAGATAAATTAGCTAAGACTGTGGTTTGTAATGCGTATTAGATCGCTAGCTTTTGCCTTGCTTTTGTGTGGTGAGCTTTTTGGTAATGTAGAAAATGTAGAATTTTTGGCTAGTGATGTCCAAAAAGATGGCGATATAATCACTGCTAGTGGTAATGTTTTATTGTATTCGCAAAACTACTTAGCTAGTGCTGATAGTGCTAAATATGATCAAAAAAACAATATTATAGAGCTTTTTGGTAATGTCAGCTTGATGCGTGGAGAGTATGAAACTAGTAGATCTGAGTATGCTAGGATAGATTTAAATAGTAATGAGATGATCTTTGAAAATAGCTTTGTAATGGATAAGAAAAAAGAAATTTGGCTACAAAGCGATGAGAGTTGTAATAGCGATGAGAGAGTTAGCATAACGAACTCTATAGTCTCAAGTTGTAATGTGAGCGATCCAGATTGGCATATAGGATTTAGTAGTGGCGAGCTAAATAAACAGAGTAAATTCTTACATCTATACAATCCAGTATTTTATGTCAAAAATACCCCAGTTATGTATCTACCATATTTTGGTTTTAGCACAGATAAGACTAGAAGAACAGGGCTTTTAACTCCGCAATTATCATATAGCGGGGATGAGGGGCTTGTGTATTTACAGCCTATTTATATAGCTGAGTATAATGAGTGGGATTTGGAATTTGACCCGCAAATTCGAACTAGTAGAGGCGCTGGGATATACTCTACGCTTAGATTTGCTGATTCCCCATACTCAAGTGGATATATCCGTGGTGGGATATTTAATGAAAGAAGTGATTATAAACAAAAAGAGAATTTAAAAAATAGGCAGCACGCCGGTATAGAGCTAGGATATGATCGAGATAGACTAGTTGCTTATCTAATTGATGGTGATTTTCAAGAGGGATTGTGGATTGAGTTTATAAATTTAAATGATATTGATTATCTGAATTTACGAGGGAGAAATGAGGGCAATCACGACTCACTAGTTCAATCTAGGCTAAACTATTTTATCACCACTGATAATCACTATTTAGGAGCTTATAGTAAATATTATATCGATACGGCAAAGATAGGAACTAAATACGGCAATGATGATACGCTTCAAGAGTTGCCAAGAATCCAATATCATAGCTTTTTTAATACATTTATATTGCCGAATTTAACCTATGCATTTGATTTTAAATATCATAATTACACAAGAGAGATTGGTGCTAGTGCTAATCAATATGAGATGGAAGTGCCTATTGGGTTTCAATTTGGGTTATTTGATGATTATTTAAATTTATATTTGAGTGAGAATTTATATGCTTCTCATGTAGATTATAATAGAGCTAAATATTATAATGGCAAGGATTTTTATACCAATAATTATGATGATATCATCAACCACTATCACAGAATTTTGCTAGAGAGTGATCTATCTAGGGCTTTTAGTGAGTTTTATCATACTTTAAATTTCAAATTTGA